>JBAQLV010000001.1:0-2677 GCA_049302185.1 Thermodesulfovibrionales bacterium
CTTGTTGCTCGTGCTGGGATCGGCCGGGAGGGGTGGCAGATAAACCGCCCCGCCGTTATTGGCAACGGTCAACGCGTTATTGATATTCTTCGGGACAATGTGCGTCTGAAGTCGCTGCGTTCGGAACGTTTTGGTCTCTGGATCCATTTGGGACTGCTGCACCGTGAGAATCACGCGCACGTCCAGAGCGAAGCTTTGAAAGGTGGCGGTCGGAGGCGTAGTCGAGTTGTCGTAGGCTCCGTAAGTATTGAGCTTGAACCAGATGGCCGGCGTCCCGTCCGGGTTCAGCACCGGCTGGACGTAGCTGGTAGAGGCTCCATAAGTGACGGCGGCCTTCACCGCCGTGCTGCCGGTGGGAGAAGTCTCGTCCGGAGCGTTGAAGACAACCCAGTCCGCGGGTGCAGTGCCGGTGGCGGTTGGGCAGGTACCCTGAATGTTAGCCACCAACGGCGAGACCGTGGCCCCGTCGTAAGCGGCGGCCTTACTGGCCGGGATCTTGAAGAACCCATTCGTCGGATCCGCCAACTTGGTCAGGAACCGGGTGAGAATGAAGGGGCCAGCGGTGCACCCGGTCGTGCAGGCATCGATGAAGGTCCCCGCGGTAGTCCCCGGGCACTGTAATCGATACTCCCCATAGTACAGATCACCCGTATCCATGATGTCCCCGAAGAATCGGAGCTTGTTATCAGCGATCGCCATCGCCGTACCCATCGTCCGATTGTCATAAAGGATCCCCTGCGCATAAGGGAAAGTCCGAGTGAAGACGGGTTCCCCGGCGGCATGGGTGTTGACGACGACCACGGGCACCTTGGTGGCGGTAATGGGCGAGTTGCCGTAGCTGGGATCGAAATTGACCACCACCTCCTCCTGGTTGCAGTTCGCCCCTGCGCAATTGTTCCCAATCACCACCCGGCTGCCGTAAAACATCCTCTTCGTCACCGGCGTGCTTCCCCCGGACATCTCCAAGTACTTCAAGGATCCGCTGATGAGGTTGCATGTCACCACGGTGTTATTGGCAGAAAGAGGAGGATTGTACCCCGCTTGGTTGAGCTCCTGGGTCATCACTTCAAAGGCGCTCCGGCCGCCCTGTGTCACTTCCCCCATCAATTGCTGGCTGCGGTAGCGCTGCTGGTTGACGTTCATAAACTGGAAAACGATGGCCATCAGGACGGTGATAATCGCCACGCTGACCAGCATTTCGAGCAAGGAGAATCCTTCCTCCTGTGCGGTCTGGGGGCGAAGGCGTCGGCTCGGTTGGCTCTGCATTTCGGCACCTACTGAGATTTGAAAGTGGTCAGGTCGACCCTGGGCATCGGCCCTCCGGCATTGACGGCGTTGGGAGCGTAAACCACCACGACAATCTGCTTCAGACCCGGTGGCCCCGCAATCGCGGTGGTAATCTTCCACCGGCGTTCGTAACCGTACCCCGAGGCAACGGCCGCCGAGCACGTACCAGCCAGCGGTTGACCGCTGTTGTTGAGAAAGTCAACGTACCCGATGTTTGCCGAGCCGATGCCAGGACAGGCGCCCAGCTGGTTGAGGTCGGTAAGAGAATTCGCTGTCAGCCCAATGGGCCAGCCGGTGTCGGTGATGAGCGTGGTGTTGGTGGTTACGTCCGTATAACCCAGGCGCACCAACTGCTCGACCTTCTCCTGCGCCAGGGCGGTCATGCGCGTCGTTTCCGCCCCCTGGTTCTTGTTCGCCACCATGGCGGAGAAGATGACGGCACCGATCGAGGACATGGCAATGAAAGCGACTAACACGGCGATCATGGTTTCCACCAGTGATACGCCCCGCTCATCTCTTTGGAATAGCATAACCTTCTCCCCTGAGTACCAAGACTCCCGCCGATTAGCGACTCGTCCAGGCGCCGGGTGTGGTCCCCCTCGGGGGCCTCCATTGATAAGTGCTGATGCGCCCGCCCACCGTAACCACCACCGCGTCGGTAAGACCGGCATTGTTGGTCAGGTAGATTACCGCCCCGCCGTTCGAGAGGGGGTTCCCCGTGCTGGTCACGGGCATCGCGCGGGTGTTGAAATAAGAGACCGTGGCGGCGCTGCCGCCCGTGATTGTCCCCGGATAGGTCGTCCCGCCCGGATTTGTCGTGGTAAACGAGTTTCCTGCCGCAATCACCTGTACCCCGCCTTCGATACCGTTGGTGCGCGGCAGGTAGTAGGCTGACCCCGTGCAACTTGAATCATCGGTGTTGGAAGTGCCCCCGCACAGCCGCTCCATCGTAAAAGTGGCGGGGCTCGTCGTAGTGACGATGTTTAACCGGAACGGCGCATTCTGCGAAGTGGCGCGAAAACGGGTGACGTTCAACTGGGCAGCCACTGCGGCGGTGTCAGTGTGCAGCCGGTAAGCCTTGACGGCTATCAACGCCTGCGGGATTGCCATGGCCACGACGATCCCGATGACAATGACAACCACGAGCAACTCTAAGATCGTGAATCCGGAGTCCTTGTTAGACATCAGGTTGCGCCTCCGATTCAGGAAACGACTGGAAGTTGAAACGCTCAGACCTAGACTCAAACACCGAACCAGATGATCCGGGCGCCTCGGCCCGCTTCCACCGTCGGAGCCCTCCCCTCTGCGCCATACTGTAGACCAGTTTAGGCTTCGGTTCAAGCGTTCATCCTACGCCAGATCGCCAACTAGACACTACCCCCTCGTACTT
>JBAQLV010000002.1:0-56976 GCA_049302185.1 Thermodesulfovibrionales bacterium
ACCGACAGAGTCCAAAACCATGCCGATGGCAAGACCGTCCAGCCCAGCAGCAACAGCAGTGTCAACGCCGAAGGCACAAGACTACGCCGAAGGTTGTCGAAGATCTTCCATTGGGACAGTCCAGAGAGCAGATTCTTCTGAAGGCGCGCATCGGGATCGGAACCAGGCACACCCGACAGCAGCCACCGCGCAATCTGCCAATCTCCGCGAATCCAACGATGCCGGCGGCTCACGTCCGCGCTGTAGCGAGATGGATATTCCTCGTACACCATTACATCGCTCAACAGCCCCGCCCGTGCATAACACCCTTCCAGAAGATCATGGCTGAGGATCCGGTTCTCGGGAAAGCGCCCGCCGCCCAGTGCCTGCTCGAATACATCAACCTCATAGATGCCCTTGCCGATGAACGAGCCTTCACTGAACAGATCCTGGTAAACATCTGAAACAACGCGCGTATATGGATCGATTCCCGGCTCACTCCCGCACATGCGCGCATACCGCGACCGGTTCGTGCCTGGCAGGCTCACGGCCACGCGTGGCTGAAGGATACCGTACCCGGCGACCACACGTTGCCTGTCTTTGTCGTACTGCGCGCGATTCAACGGATGCGCCATGGTCCCCACAAACTGCCACGCCGAATCGCGGGGTAGTTGAGTATCCGTGTCAAGGGTGATCACGTACTTCACATTCGATAAGACGCCCGTTTCACCCACAATGAGCGAAAAGCGCGCCCCTGAGACACCCTGTGCCTTGCTGCGCAGAAGGGAATTCAAATCCGCAAGCTTCCCTCGCTTGCGCTCGTACCCCATCCAGGTACGGTCCCTGGGATTCCATCGGCGCGGGCGATGGAAAAGAAAGAAAGTGTCTCCGTTTGCGCTCCCGTACTTTTCATTCAGTTCTTCGATCTTTTTCCTGACCAACTTCAGCAGCGGTCCGTCCTCCGGAAGCGTTTCCTCCTGCGCGTCCCGGAAATCCGTCAGCAGGCCGAAGTGCAGGCTGTCGTCCCGATTTGCAAGGAACCGGACTTCAAGCGACTCGATCAGATTCTCTATATTCTGAGTGCTTATGAGCATAGTCGGGACTACGACCAGAGTACGCAATTCCGGCGGAATTCCCTTGGAGAAGTCCATTCGAGGCAGCGGGTGCGGCGTCGCCAGCAAAGTCGCCAGCCAGTTCACCAGCGCTATTGCCAGCTGACTTGTGCATAGGAGCGAGAGGACACCCATCAGCCCGAGTGCCCAGACAGGTAACCCACCTGCATGCGCCTTTGCCAGCAAGTGACCGCTGGATATCATTGTCATCAGCACGATCGCGCCTGTGTACAGCAGCAAAGGAAACCGTGAGCTCAATTTTCGAAGGGTATCAGAGAAAGATAAGCGCGCTTCTGCCAGCTGCTCAAGCTGCGATAGTCCCTTGTCTATCAGGTAAAAGCCGACATGTGCCGAGCGATCGTCGCAGCCTTGATTGCCGTCTTTATGGGCCGCGCTCTCGTGGGCCAGATGGATTGCTTTGCGCGCCACCTCGCTCTCGGACAGCCGGCTGCTCTTCGCTATCTTTTCCACGACGTGGCGGTAGCGGTCACGGGTTGGGAAATCCATCTTGCCGTAAACTCCGCCCGTGTCCTCACGCAGGGTCTGCTCGACAGCGCTCATCGTTTCCACGAACGCACGCCAGTCCATCGCGTCCAGGAAACGGAGGCTGCCGATGCTGTTGCTCATTGAGACCTGATCAGCGGCCTGTTTCTGGTTCTCCGACTGCACCAACTGCTTGATCGTCAGGCCAGACTCGGACAGTCGCTGCTCAATCCATGTAAGCGGCAATGCAAGAGCGGGGCCTTGCCCCTGCAACCGCCGCGCGAGTTCCGCAACAAACGAACTCACCATGGGCGGGTCCGAACGCGCCATGTCCGCGATCACCAAAATAAGGCTCTTCGGGTCCTTCTCGGCAATCTCCGTCATCTGGTCCGCCCAATAATCGGCGAGGTTCCGGTCGGTCCGGTCAGTGGCAATCCGGGCTGCAACGCGTCGGAGATTCTCGATCAGCGCTAGGCGCAGCATGATGGGGATTGCCCATAATTCGCCTAACTTCAGGGCGGTGACTGTCTGGTAGGCTGCCACGAAACTGCTGAGGCTCTCCGGATCTACCCGCCCATCGCCATGTGAGATCGTCTCCAGCGCAATGTCATACACGCGCGGAAGACCGGCCGATGGACCATTCATCAGTCGAGGCAGTTCCTTGCTGTACCCCTTTGGCAAGTGTCTTCTGGCCGTGCGAATCTGCCCTTCAATAAGATAGAAGTTGTCGAGCAGCCATTCCCCGGCCGGCGTAATACGGCGGTTTGCCTTAATAGCCTCCGTCAGCAGGTTGCGGACTCCAAGCAGCACGCCTTCATTATCAGCCAGCCGCGTCAGAAGCCGGTCCCGTGCACGTCCCGGGCCCAACTTCTGCAAGCCCGCCAGGGTCTTACCATGCTGCTCCATCTGATCGCTGCTAAACAGTTCTGATCGCAGCGGCGGCTCGGTGTCAGCGAACTTTTGCATCCGGCTGTTTCCGCGGAGCCTCGCCCGCAAAAGGGACAGGTTTCCAAGAATGCTCTTGCTGCTTATCTTCAAGTTTGAGGTCTCCTTCTGAGAAGCGAAGTCTCAGCAAATAGGATAGCAATCAGGGTGGTGGCTTTAGACTATCCCTTTTCGGTAGTCGGTATTCATGCTGCAATCTATATCATTATAGCAGATTGCTGTCTTGAAGGTTTCAGTCAACTGGCGGGAGCATATTCTGTTTTTATGCTATTTAAAGTTAAACTAATATTATGGGATACAGAGAAATTTCATTAAAGCTGCCTACTGATTACAATGAGGACGAGCTGAGAAAAGGCATCGGGAAAGAACTGGGGATACAAGAATTCTCCTATCAGATAGAAAATAAAAGCCTTGATGCGAGAAAAAAAGAGAACATCCACTGGCTGGTTAGGGTTTTAGTTTTATCGGGTGAAGTTGAGGGAGGCGTTCCCCTTCTGTCCCCGTCTTTAGAGATTCCGTATCGGAAAAGAAGAGAGAGGGCGGTTGTTGTCGGAAGCGGTCCGGCAGGATTCTTCTCAGCGTTTATTCTACAGAAGGCAGGATTCCATACAACGATAATCGAACGTGGCACAGATGTTCATAAAAGGGCCGAAGGAATCAGGGAGTTTGAGAAAACCGGTGTTTTTAATCCTGTCAGCAATTACGCCTTTGGTGAGGGCGGCGCAGGGACCTTTTCCGATGGAAAGCTCACTTCAAGATCCAAGCATATATCAAAAGAAAGACAGTTTATATTGTCCAGTTATATTAGCGCGGGAGCCCCGGAAGAAATAGGATATATGGCACATCCTCATCTCGGGAGTGATAATCTCAAGAAGATTGTTAGAAATCTCAGAGATGCATTCAGCAATATAGGCGGAAGCGTGTTATTTGAAACCATGTTGGAAGATCTGAAAATTAAAGATGGAAAAGTCATTGAAGCAATCACTACATCAGGCGGAATCGAGGCTGATTATTTTATTATTGCCCCGGGGCATTCCGCCTATGAGACCTACCGGATGTTGATCAGTAGAGGCGTTCAGTTCCGTACAAAGAATTTTGCCATAGGCAGCAGGGTGGAGCACCCTCAGGAAATTATAAACAAGGCGCAATGGGGCCGGGAAAGGCTGCCCGGAGTAAAGGCTGCTGAATACCGTCTTACATCACCGGGAAACGGCAATCTTCCGGTGTATACTTTTTGCATGTGTCCCGGAGGAACTGTTGTTCCTGCGGCTGCATATCAGGATACAAATATCGTAAACGGAATGAGCCTGTATATGAGGGACGGGAAGTTCGCAAACGCGGCTTGCGTAGCCGGGGTTCATCCTGACAAACTCATTGGCAGGGAGGCAATGCCAGAGGAAGCCCTTGACTGGCTGGGAGCCCTTGAACAGAGTTTTTACCAATATTCGGATGGCTTTAAGGCCCCGTTTTCGAGTATCCAGGATTTTATAAACAGGAAAGAGCCGGCAGAAATTGTTGAATCAAGTTATCCCCTGGGATTGAAACCAGCGGCTTTATGGAATCTGCTCCCTGCTGAAGTAAGCAGTTCTATCAGGGAAGGGCTCAAGGATTTCAGCAGAAAAATAAAGGGATTTGAAACAGGCAGCATAATGGGGCTTGAGAGCAAGACTTCATCACCCATTCAGGTACTGCGGGGAAAGGACAGTCACTGCACCGGCTTTGAAAATCTTTATATAGTCGGAGAAGGGAGCGGTTGCGCAGGGGGTATAATATCCAGCGGTGCGGACGGCATTAAGGCCGCTATAAATATTATAGAGAACAACGTATGAGGCAGCCATGATTCCGTGGGAATTGCTCGACAGCGTGCAGGTACCCGGAAACAGCGGAGAGCTTCGCCTCTACAAGCGAGGCAGGGAGTTCTCTATCAGGGTGAACGGTTGTGAACTCATGAACAGTTCTGCGCATGGGTCAGAGGATGCTCTGGCCGAACTTGCCTGTGCGAAGGTAGCAGACCGTCCCAATCCCAAGGTTTTGATCGGCGGGCTGGGTATGGGGTATACCCTGGCAGCAGCCCTGAACCGGCTCGGTCCCAATGCCTGTGTTGTGGTGGCCGAACTGGCGTCGGCAGTGATAGAGTGGAACCGGAAACCCCTTGCAGACCTGGCCGGTCATCCCCTTCAGGATAAACGGGTTACTATTCGCGAGGTCGACGTTGCCCGGGCGCTGAAAGAGAAGCGCCGTGACTACGACGTAATCCTGCTTGATATAGATAACGGCCCTGAGGGTCTGACCCGCAAAAGCAATGACTGGCTCTATGCCCGGGAAGGACTGGAAGCAGCCTTCGCAGCACTGCGGACTGAGGGCGTGCTGGCAGTATGGTCAGTCAGTTCCAATCGTTCTTTTACCCGACGTCTGAAGCAGGCAGGCTTCGAGGTGAAGGAGGTCTGTGTCCACGCTCGCGGTCCCCGTGGTGGAGGACGGCACACGATCTGGATCGCCGTACGCGGTTCATGACCTGAACAAACGTGCTCAGATGTTGCAGCTTTCTTTGGAGAGCTTAGAGATATTGAATTAACTCCGTCATAAATCATATAATACTAATCGCGGACTGTTTTTTTGCTTAACAAGAACTACGCACAAAAATCCCGCTTCAGAGAAACTGCTAACCGGCAGCAGCATGACAAGGTATTAGATCGGAATGACTGAACGATCGACAGAATAACAGAATGATACAGGTAAGCAATTTAGAAAAATCGTACGGACGTCAGGTGCTCTTCGACAAGGTCGGTTTCACGATCAACCCCGGAGAGCGCGTGGGACTCGTGGGCAGAAACGGCCACGGCAAAACCACCCTGTTCAGACTGATATTAGGACAGGAGCATCAGGACTCGGGGACTATCAGTATTCCTGCCGGCTACAGGATCGGGTATCTCTCCCAGCACATCCGGTTTACAGAAGAGAGCGTATTGAAAGAAGCATGTCTGAGTCTGCCGCTTCGCGAAGACGGCAGGGACGAAAGTTACAAGGCAGAAGCCATCCTGATGGGTCTTGGGTTTTCCACTGACGATCTCGTTCTCAATCCTGCGCAGTTATCCGGCGGGTTTCAGGTGAGGCTGAACTTAGCGAAGGTGCTCGTCTCCAATCCAAATCTCCTCCTCCTTGACGAACCCACAAACTATCTCGATATTGTGTCGCTCCGCTGGTTAGTCCGGTTCTTGCGCGCATGGAAAAAAGAACTTATCATCATTACGCATGACCGCTCATTTATGGACAGTGTTACCACGCATACAATGGCGATTCATCGCTGCGGGATACGAAAGATAGCGGGGCCGACGGAAAATGTGTATCAGCAATTACTGCTTGGAGAAGAGATACATGAAAAGACACGGGTAAACGACGAGAAAAAGCGGAAGGAGATAGAGCAGTTCATAAACCGCTTTAGGGCCAAGGCGACCAAGGCAAAGGCGGTTCAGTCGAGGGTCAAGGCATTGCAGAAAAAGGAACGGCTCGAAAAATTGTCTGATACAAAAAATCTTGACTTTACCTTTAACTCAGCGCCCTTTAACAGCAAACAGCTTATGGAAGTGAAAGACCTGTCTTTTGGATTTGATCCCGGCGCGCCGTTAATTGATGGATTGAGCTTTTATGCGGGAAAGAAGGATCGCATCGCGATAATAGGAAAGAACGGCAAGGGCAAGACAACGCTCCTGAACCTTCTGTCCGGGGAATTAGCTCCTCTAAGCGGCGAGGTCCGCCATCACAATGACCTGAAGTTTGCGTATTTCGGACAGACAAATATAAACCGGCTTAACCTGCAGAAGACCGTGGAAGAAGAGATCATGGAAGCACACCCTGACCATAACAGGGGCGCATCGCGCAAGATATGCGGAGTCATGATGTTTCCGGGAGATGATGCATTAAAAAAGATCAGCGTCCTCTCCGGCGGTGAGAAGAGCCGGGTACTGCTTGGCAAACTGCTCGTCAGCCCTGCCAACATGCTGATGTTAGATGAGCCTACGAACCACCTTGACATGGAGTCCGCTGAGTCCCTGCTTGAGGCGATAGACGCCTTCAGCGGCGGCGTAGTTATCGTTACCCACAGTGAAATGATACTCCATGCCATCGCGACAAGGCTCATTGTCTTTGACAACGGGAAGGCAACCCTTTTTGAAGGCACGTATCAGGACTTTCTTGACAGAGTAGGATGGAACAATGAAATTCCTCCGTTGCAGCGTGGTCCCAAAGTGAACGGAGGCAAAACCGTGGACAGAAAACTCCTCCGCCGCCTCCGCGCTGAACTGCTCAATGAGAAATCAAAGACCCTCGGGGCGTTGCAGAAACGGATTCTTGAAATTGAACGCGAGATAATGAGCCTTGAAGCAATGGTCGGGCAGAGCAATAAAGATATTATGGATGCTTCTGTTAAAGGCGACGGTACAGCAATTTATAAACTGTCAAAGGCGCTCCACGCTTCACAAGCAAAGATAGATTCCCTCTTCTCTGAACTGGAACCTCTGCATATCGAACTTGAGGACAAGACCAAAGAGTTTGAAGAAAAGCTCAGCGGGATAGAGATGGCGTAGACCCCATTGGCCCTTCCCTTATTCCCCAAATGTCAATAGTCAAGCCTGACCCCGAATGGTTCTCAAGCACCAATTCATTCCGCGTGTACTGACAACGCAACACTTTTCAGATTCGCCAATGCCAATAGGCTTAAAGCCCGTGGTCACCGGGCGGCGCATATTGAGACAATACAATGCACCGCGTTGTTAGTGAGGCTTTTTTTCTTTTTTCAATTGTCTTTTCTCTTTAAGTGTGTGCTGTGGTTTTTTCTTTTCGCTTGCTTTTTTCTTGTCTTTTTCTTTACTCATTGGATACCTCCTTTATTGATAGTAGTATCGTTTATTCCTCCAAGGTTTTCAACAGGACAATGTAAAAGATTATATAGGTTCTCTACCATATCACACATTTTAGCATGCGTGACAGTAACTGTCTACTTCCCTCTCCTGCCACCACCATTGATCCAGATCATCGCCCTGCTGAGTACAAGGGCCGACCAGCATATGGAAAACAGGGACACCGGCTCTCTACCATGGCAGCTTCGGCTTCATGCGGCTTCTTGAAACGTATAATAACCGCGTCGACGCGGCTGAGACTGATAAGTCGATGTTGATTGAGATAACGGGGAATTTGTGAGGGAGCCGGCAGCTTCTGGTTCTTTAATTCTGCTCAATGGAAAAACTCTAATTGCTGTTGGTACCATTTGGACCCCCCTCAATAAAGAAAAATAGAAAATTATCTATTTTTTAAAACAATTTTAGGATGTTATTATATTTTTGTGTCATTAACCTTTTCCTTTCAATAATAAAATTATCAAAATTGTTTAGGTCAATCTCAATATCTGGAATGTAATGTTTCTCCATATAGTCTTTCCGTTCGTTTTTATTAGGATAGGTTTTATTTAACCATGCCAGTTCAAATATGTTTTTCTATGTAAAAGACAAAAATAGCTCTGAGGTAGGGAATGCATTTCTTATAATGGACGACTTTTTAGTAGAAGAAGACTACCTTCAAGGGAGAACTTTTACATTAGAATTATAAGGATCATGAAAAGATCACACAACAAAAACATCCAGCCGACAGGGATTAAACGCTTTTTGTTTTCATTCAATCGCCTGTGCCCCTGCGCCTTAACTTGATCGTTATGGCCAATAAATATAGCTGCCTGAATTAGTGGATTTTAAGGTATAACCACATTATCTGAAAGGGGGCAAATTATGAATACAGAATATACTGCTATAGTAAAGCAAGAGGGTGATTGGTGGATTGGATGGATAGAGGAAATTCCAGGGGTAAACTGTCAAGAACATACTCGTGAAGAGTTAATGGAAAGCCTTCGAGCTACCCTGAAAGAGGCGCTTGAATTCAACCGTCAAGACGCGCTCTCTGCGGTAGGAATGGGATATGTAGAAGAAAAAATTGCTGTATGAAACGCAATGATCTGCTGAAGTATTTACGGTCTCAAGGATGTGAATTTATCAGAGAAGGCAGTCGGCATTTGTGGTGGTGGAATCCAAGTCAAAACAAACGCACATCTGTACCCAGACATACAGAAATTAACGATAACCCCGCAAGAAAGATATGCAATGACCTTGGCATAAAACAAATAAAGTAAACCCTAACAAGCAAATCCAGCGGACGGCGTAAAACGCCGCCGCTGATTCAGGCGTTGCTGTCTCTTACACGCTGTCCAGCATATGGCCTAATTTCTTCTTCTTTGTCTTGAGATAAAGGATATTTTTCTCATTCGGCTTTGTCTCTACAGGAACCCTCTCCACCACCTTTAGCCCGTATCCCTCAAGCCCGACAATCTTTTTCGGGTTGTTTGTCATCAGCCGCATCTTTCTTACTCCAAGGTCAACAAGTATCTGAGCGCCTATGCCGTAGTCTCTGAGGTCAGGTTTAAATCCAAGTTTTATATTTGCTTCAACCGTATCCAGCCCTTTATCCTGAAGCTCATATGATTTTAATTTATTAACGAGACCGATACCCCTTCCTTCCTGCCTCATATATAAAACAACGCCTTTTCCTTCTTTTCTTATGAGTTCCATTGCATTGTGGAGCTGTTCCCCGCAGTCGCATCTCTTTGAACCAAACACATCGCCTGTAAGACATTCTGAATGCACTCTCACAAGCACCTCGTCTTCGTGCTTTATCTCGCCTTTCACAAGGGCAATGTGAACATTGCTGTCCATATCATTGGCGTATGCAACAGCCGTAAAATCTCCGCCGAATTCGGTCGGCAGTTTTGTCACTGCTATACGCCTTACGAAAAGCTCAGCCCTCATCCTGTATTTGATGAGGTCTTTTACCGTAACTATTTTCATGCTGTGCTTCTTCGCAAATTCCGTAAGCTGGGGCACCCTTGCCATTGTGCCGTCATCATTCATAATCTCGCAGATAACGCCCGCAGGGTAAAGCCCTGCAAGCCTTACAAGATCAACAGACCCCTCTGTCTGTCCGGCTCTCTGGAGCACTCCTCCGCGCTTTGCCCGCAAAGGGAATACATGTCCCGGCTTTGAAATATCTTCAGGCTTCGTATTTGGATTTATTGCTGTGAGTATTGTAGTTGCCCTGTCAGAAGCAGAGATGCCTGTTGTAACCCCCCTTTTCGCCTCTATTGAGACTGTGAATGCAGTGCCGAAAGGCGAGGTGTTGTCATCTGTCATCATCTGAAGTCTCAGTTCTTCTACGCGCTCAGGCGTAAGTGAAAGACATATAAGCCCCCTGCCGTATTTCGCCATGAAATTAATTGCCTCCGGCGTTACCTTTTCCGCTGCCATACAGAGGTCTCCTTCATTTTCACGGTCTTCATCGTCTACAAGGATAACCATCCTGCCTTTTGCTATATCGTCTATTGCCTCGTCTATTGTATTGAATTTATATTTTTCCATGATTCCCTCAATTTTAACTTTTAACTTTATTAAACGTATCCCCCTTCTGTCAGCGCCTTCATAAGCCCTGAATCCTTTCCCCCATCTTTATTCAAAAACTTTGCAACATATTTACCTAAAATATCAGTCTCAATGTTTACGGTATCTCCTGTACTCTTGAATCCGATTGTAGTGAGCCTTGCCGTATGCGGGATGATAACAACTGTAAAACCGTCATTTAACACATCAACAACTGTAAGGCTTATCCCGTCAACAGCAACCGAGCCTTTCTCTACAATAAAATTCATTACCTTTGCCGGAGCTCCGATTTCAACTTTGAGCATATCGCCAATGGTTACCTTTGAACGCATAGTCCCGACTGCATCAACATGTCCTGTCACAAAATGGCCTCCGATCTTTGAATCAGGGCTCAATGACATCTCAAGGTTAACCCTGTCTCCTCTTTTAAGTCGTCCCAGATTTGTACTGCGAAGAGTTTCGTCAGAGAGGTCGAAAGAGAGTTCGGAGTTTGGAGTTCTGAGTTCGGTGATTGTAAGACAGACACCGTTTACTGCAATACTGTCTCCGATTTTTGCAGCAGACGCCACTGCGTCAGCCTTGAGTGAAAGGACTGCGCCTCCACTGCGCATCTTAACGGATGCTATCTCCCCCATTTCAATTATAAGACCTGTAAACAAATCACTCCTCTAAATCAATTTTAAAGTCAAAGGTTTTCTGATATATCCCTAATATATCCACTTCTTCTGACCACGCTGTTTTCACCCTCATGCCCCGGGTTGTCTTCATAACTTCTATATCCTTCTCTTTGATTGGGATATTTAATTCCTGTGCCCGCTCAAAGACCTGCGCCCTTGTCCTTTCAATATCTCCGCTGACACTAACCCTTGCAATCTCCTTTGCATCTGTTTTGAATGATGTATACCTGTAAAAAGGCATTCCGATCTGGAAACCTGCATACATAAGAAACGCAATAAGTCCGAGGACAAAAATAAACTTGAAAAATCCTTCCTTATTGCCAAACATCCGTGCTTTTTTCAATGTATCAAACTTCCAATCCTTCCAAACCTTCCCCAGTTTTTTTCAGAGTCCCATGACCAGTAAAGAATAAGCGCCTTTCCTTTTACGTCCTTTATATCCACATAGCCCCAGTAGCGGCTGTCATAACTCTGGTCACGGTTGTCACCCATTACAAAATACTTATTCTTGGGCACTATGACAGGCCCGAAATTATCCCTCGGCTCAATCCCCATCGGCCGCATAGAACTGTCTGTATGCTGTGCATACGGCTCATTTACCTTGTTCCCGTTAACATGTATCATTTTGTTTTTTGATTCTATTACATCGCCTTCTGCCGCTACCACCCTTTTTATAAAATCCTTATCGGGATTTTCAGGGTATTTGAAAACTATTATATCCCCTCTCTCAGGTTTTTTGAACATAAATACCCTCTTGCCGGAAAATGGGATTTTTGTGCCGTAAAGAAATTTGTTTACGAGAATATGGTCGCCTACAAGAAGCGTAGGAATCATTGAGCCTGAAGGAATCTTGAATGCCTGTATAATGTATGTCCTTATCAGCATAGCAAGTATAAGCGCAGTGATTATTGCTTTTGCATACTCCCATATTATCTTCTTTTTGTTTGTCATTCAAAAAATCTCCCCTCTTTACCCATTTTTTATTTTAACTCAAACTTTCGCAGATGATTTTTGGTTGTCATTCCGTGCTTGACGGAGCCTGCCCCGTACTTGATACGGGGGAATCCAGTTCCATAATATACCTTCTGGATTCCCGCTTTCGCGGGAATGACAAATTATTGATATATCATGACCTGCAAAAGTTGTAATTTTAACCTATTTCGTGCCCCTCAAATACAAGCCCTGCCGCACCTATCATCCCTGCATCATCTCCCAATAAAGAGGGGATGATTTTGACTTTATCAAAAAGAGCCTTAAATGACCTTCTTGATGCTTCCTTAATAGCCTCCTGCACATAGATGTTCCATGCGCCGATAAGGCCCCCCGTGAGGATTATAGCCTCAGGGCTTATTATATTTAATATATTCGCAAAACCAATGCCGAGATACCTTCCTGCCTCCTTGAGCGCTTCTCTTGCAAGATTGTCTCCTTCAATCGCATGTTTGTAAATATCCTCTGCAGTAATCTTATAAATATTACCATTGCAGCATTCTCTTAATAGGCTTTCACTGCCCTTTTCGAGGGCAGAAACCACTTTTGAATGTATTGCATTTGCCGCCGCATACAATTCAAGGCAGCCGTAATTCCCGCAAGGGCATTTCTCCCCGTCCGCATTAATGCTCATATGCCCTATCTCAGCGGCGCAGTCAGCAAGCATCCCTTTATAAATTATACCGCTTCCAATGCCTGTGCCGAGCGTAAGAAGAACAAAAGAATTAAACTCTTTGCCTGCCCCTATCCATTTTTCTCCGAATGCCGCTGCATTAGCATCATTTTCAACCAGCACCGGAACCGGGAATTGTTTACCCAGAGACTCTTTAAACTTAACCCCTTCAATACCATGGAGATTGGGGGAGCACAGGACAACACCTTCCTTTCTGTCCACAAGCCCTGCCACTCCAATGCCTATTCCCTTGACATCATCTGAAAACAGGCTTTCAACAGCCTTTTGCAGAGACTCCATCACATTAACTCTTGAGGGCTCTTTTATCTTTCTAATTACTTCTCCTCTGCCGGATATTAAAGCAGCCCTTAGATTTGTCCCGCCGATATCTATCCCTATGACATATTTTTCTGGCATACGATTTGAGGTTTTAAAATGAAGATTTTGAAGTTTACCACAAAAATATTTGCAGTGTAAACCCATTAGAAAGGAAAGGATAGGGTTTCCCCCGCTTTTTACCGTGGTAAAGGCACATTTCCGATTCCTTGACATGAATACAATTTAATTGGTAAAGTATCCTGCTTTATATATAGGATTACTTAAAGTATAAAATTTATGAAGAGGGGGGGGATTATAAATGCCCTCTGTGAAGGTGCGTGAGAGTGATTCTTTTGAGAATGCTCTCAGGAAATTTAAAAAGCAGTGTGAACGTGAAGGAATTCTCTCGGAAATAAAGAAGAGAGAGCATTACGAAAAGCCAAGCGTAAAAAAGAAAAAGAAGGCTATTGCTGCGCGTAAAAAAGCCCTTAAAAGGATCAGGCTTACGGGAGAGAGGTAAGGAGGCTTGCCTCTCAATAAGTCTATGACTCAACGAGTCATAGACTTTTCCCTTCTGACATCCACCCCAAGCATGGTAAGTTTTTCTTCTATTTTTTCATATCCCCTGTCCAGGTGATACACACGGTGGATAGTGGTTTCTCCTTCTGCTCCAAGAGCGGCAACAACAAGCGAGGCGCTTGCCCTGAGGTCTGTAGCCATCACATTCGCCCCTTTTAATTTCCTGACTCCTCTTACAGTTGCTGTGCTTCCCTTGAAACTTATGTCGGCTCCCATTCTCCTGAGTTCGGCGATATGCATGAACCTGTTTTCAAAGATTGTCTCTGTGATTATGCTTGCGCCCTGCGCTTTGCTCATTAATGCCATAAACTGCGCCTGCATATCTGTTGGGAATCCGGGGTAAGGCGCTGTCTTTATATCAACTGCCTTCAGTCTTGCAGGACCAACTGCCCGCACTCCATCCGCTGCTTCTTCAACCTTCAGTCCAGCTGCCTTAAGCTTTATCAAAAATGCCTGAACGTGTTCCGGCATGCATCCCCTTATCGTGATATCACCGCCTGTTATCCCTGCTATGGCCATAAACGTACCGGTCTCAATCCTGTCAGGTATCACTTTATGGGTAAGAGGCATTAGTTCATCTACGCCTTCTATCTCTATAATGCTCTCGCCTGCGCCCTTAATCTTTGCGCCCATTGCTGTCAGCGCATTTGCAAGGTCTACAACCTCAGGCTCTCTTGCTGCATTTTCAAGAACTGTCACGCCTTTCGCAAGAGATGCGGCCATCATAAGGTTTTCAGTCCCTGTTACAGTTGATATGTCAAAATATATTACAGCGCCTTTCAGCCTTTTTGCCGATGCCATAACATAACCTGATTCAAGTTCTATTTTTGCCCCCATCTTTTCAAGGCCCATAAGATGAAGGTTTATCGGTCTTGCGCCTATAGCGCATCCTCCGGGCAGAGAGACCTTTGCGCGGCCAAACCTTGCCAGCATGGGCCCCAGCACAAGCACAGATGCTCTCATCTCCTTAACAAGCTCGTAGGGCGCTTCAAGATTCTTTACCTTGTCAGTGACTATGACTGCTTTATGCGGCTCGTAATGAAACTCCGCACCCATGTTCTCAAGGAGCCTGCCTATTGTCTTTATATCCCTGAGGTCAGGGACCCGGCTTATTGTGTGCTCTCCGGGCGCAAGGAGTGTGGCTGCGATAACAGGCAATGCCGCATTCTTTGCGCCGCTTATCTCAACCTCGCCCTTAAGTCTTTTCCCGCCTTTTATAATCAGCTTATCCATAGAGGTTTATCATATCATAAAGCCGAATCGCGGTGAATGGGTTAAGGGGTGAATAGGTGAATCGCTTCACCAATAAACTGATTTATTGAATAAAGAATCCAGTTGTAAAGATTTTGAGGCGCATATGCCTGCCAAGAGAGTTATGGGTGGATAAATAGGAGGCTGTGTTTGGATTAAGGCAAGATTCACGGGTCTGTCAGAATAGGGGCTGAAGCCGCAATGAAATGGAGCGGATAGCCCCGCATAACAGATGGAAAGAACCAAATATATTGCACGAACATTTATACTTTTACAACGGTAGTTTAATATTGCCGAAAGACAGACGCAGCCTCCTTGATTAACTGCATTTTCTGGGCTAAATGTATTATAATTATACATGGCTGAAATAATAAAAAAGTGGAACCTGGGAAGCAGGAAATGGGGAATTATGATTTTAGTTCTTACTTCTTACTTCCTACTTCCTGCTTCGTCTGTTCACGCCTCAGGCTCATGTGACACGGACTGCACAAAATGCCACACCATCAGCACGGATGAAGTCCGCAATATCCTCACAAAGATCAATGCGCCTGACGCAAAGATATTAAAGGTGCAGATGAGCCCTGCAAGCGGGCTGTGGGAAGTTTCCATAGACAATAAAGGTCAGCGCGGGTTGTTTTATGTAGACTTTTCAAAGAAGTATTTGCTAACCGGCAGCATCATTGAAGTAAATGCGGCAATTGACAAGACTAAAGAACGGCTCGATGCTCTTAACAAAGAAAGGCGGATTAACCGCTCGCTCATCCCGCTTAAAGACGCTTTAATTTTAGGCGATAAAAAGGCAGCAAACAAGGTGATTGTATTTACAGACCCTGATTGCCCGTTCTGCGGCAAACTTCACGAAGAAATCAAAAAAGTTGTTGAAAAGAGAAAAGGCATCGCCTTTTACATCAAGCTGTTCCCTCTTACTAAGCTTCATCCTGATGCCTACTGGAAATCAAAAAGCATAATATGCGAGAAATCATTAAAAGTTCTTGAGGATAATTTTGAGAAAAAAGCCATTCCAAAACCTGCCTGTGAGACTGATGTAATTGACAAGAACATAAAACTTGCAACACGCCTCGGCATTACAGGCACGCCGACGTCGATCCTGCCTGACGGCTCTGTGCTCACAGGTTCTTTGCAGGCTGATAAACTTATAGAGCTTATAGACTCGGCAAAAAAGAAAGGGGCAAACAGGTGAAAAAAATTATATCCCTTATTTTATTTTTCACATCAATAATTATCTCTGCTCCGTCATCTGCTGATTATAAAATCATCCTCAAAAACGGCAGGGAGTTTGTTGTAGATGACTATAAGGATTTGAACGGCAAGATAAAGTTCTACAGGGGAGGCGGAGAGGTAGAGATTGACAAGAGCAATATAAAAGACATCAAAAAAATTAAAGCCGTAAGACAGGTGGAGGAAAGCTCCGCTCCTGAAACAACTAAAGATACTCCTGAAAAACCGCCAGCAGAAAAAAGCGCACAGCCGCAGGCGCAGGAGATGGACAATAAGCTAAAAGAAATTGCCAGAAAGAAAGAGCAGATGAGAGTGGAAGAAGAAAAACTCATGGCTGAGAGGAAAAAACTTGAGGAAGATATTAAGAAAAAAGGGCGGGTGTTAGCAATCCGTGAAAAAAGGGAGCTTGAGAAACAGATATCGGAACTTGAAACTAAGATTAAAAAGTTCAATGAGGAATTCAGCAAACTTGAAGAGGAGCAGGCAAGACTGTTAAAAGAACGCGGAGTTCAACAAAAGAAACAATAACCAGCCTTACTTTTCCGGCGCTATCTCAAAGACAAAACTCTGAAGCGCTTCTCCGCCGTGGCCGTCAGAAACAACAACCGCAACTTCTGCCTTCCCTTTAAAATCCTGCAGGACAATCCACTGAATCAAGCCTGTTGTTTTCTCAATAGTCATGCCTGAAGGAGCAGTTTTCAGAGAATAGGCAAGAGCATCATTGTCAGGATCTATTGCTTTAACCTGATAAGAAAACTTTTGGTTTTCAAGCCTGCCATAGGTCGGAGAAGAAGTTATTTCAGGGAAAGAATTGCCTATTATTACTTTCATTAGGCCGCTGCTCCCTTTCACCTTCCCGTCATCAGGGATTACATTCAGGGAGATATTATCACCCCTTTTAAAATTCTCTTTTGCCAAAACAAGCGAATCAGATGTCTCAGAGAGAGGCTCGTCATTTTTAAACCACTGGTATATAAGCTTGATTTCATCTCCGTCAGGGTCTGTTGCCTTTGTAGTTACTTTGATAGTGTCCCCTGTCTTTGGATAAAGGGGAATAACATCAATATAATCAACGCGTGGCGGCTGGTTAGGACTTGCATCAGCAGGGGAAATCGCTTTTTCCCCTTGTTCTGGAGTTACAGTCTTAACCTCCTGCGGCGGCGCAACATTTACCGGTTTTGGCTGCTCTTTGCCTTTACATGCCACAAGGAAAATGCAAAATGAAAAAATCAAAATGCAAAATTGTGGAGAAAAAAATCTCCTTAACTTTGAACTTTGTCCCGACTTATTCGGGATGAACTTTGAACTTTCCATTTATTGTATCACCCTGTAAATCGCCTCTGTGCGTCCTATGTTAGTTGAACCAGTTGTCTCTGTTGCCTGTGAAATTATAGAGTAAAAGATATACTTTGTTGCCGAGCCTCCTGTGCCGCCGCCAGATAAAGCAGGAGGAGGAGGGAATTTAAGAGCGCCTCCGTAACCGGGGATTGGTTTGTTGCCAAGACACTTGATTGTTGTGGTTATGGTATATGTCCCGTCTGCTGTTCTTGCAGTAATTATTCCTGTATCCGTTGTGTTGGCACAGCCAAGCGCATTATTAATATTGGTGCCACCTGTAACTCCAACATCATTTGGCAGTGCAGTTGTGGTTAAGTATACGTTTATAACTCCGGTACCATATTCAACTCCGCCGTTTGCTGCCTCATAAACAGTGCTGAACTGTCTGTTTATTATGTTTGTCTGGAAGCCCTTTGTAAAAAGATACGTAAGGCTGCTTATCAGCATTAGCACAACAACAGTGATAACCAGCGCTGTGACTAATGCTATTCCAGATTCTTTAGAGTTATTGTCTGCTCTATTTTTCGCCATTTATAATACCTCTGCTCAGGGCTCAGTGTTACGGACTTGCTCTGTCCGCTTAAGTCCTCAAAAAGTGTAATAGGCGTTGGTACCTGAAAATCCCTCCGGGTACTGTTCTGGACAATCATGCCTACCTTAACAAGCCTTAATTTTTTTGTTCCGCAGTCTGTTCCTGCCTGCCATGTCAGGTTCCCGGTTGAGGTGTTGATGCAGCCAAACCTGTAAGCCAAATCCCTCACACAGTCAAGCATGGGCTGATAGGATGTTGTTGTGGTACTGGACACACTTCTTGACAGCTTTTTTACTTCGCTTCCTGCGGTGTCTGGGGCGCACATTGCAGGCCTGTCTGTAGTGTAATCCCGAAGCGCATATTTAGTTTCATAGCATTCAAGGTCTGGGTCTGATTCATATGGCGTCCAGTATGCAATGTTATCTACCTGAGTGCCGCAGGTTGACGACAGAGCATTGCTGTCATTTACTGTTGTACGCTCCAAGCGGCTTCTGTCTGTGCTGCTTATCACCACCACATTCTTCCCTGACGGTATGTCTGATGTGCTCAGAATACATCCACTTCTAACATAACCCCATTTGCCTGCATATTGGTCATTACCCGCTGCTGTGCTGTGGATTGTGAGCACGCCGCCTGACTCACTGATAGCAGGAGTGCAGGTTCCGGTTTTAGGCGCGCCGAAACCTGCTGTTTGTATCTCCTTAAGCAGAGGCCATACAACATTTATCACATCCATCTCTGTCTTTGCAGTTTTTCTCTCTGACGTCGCCTGCTTTAAAAAAGCATTGTAAACAGAATATATCATGCTGATTATTATCGTGAATATAACGAGTGTAATCATCAGCTCAACGAGGGTAGTGCCTGCGCGATTCAGGATGCACGATGCATGTCGTCGGAGCGACCCTTCGCGTAGACCCACTCCAGGATGCATGATACCCCCCTTTACTTCCCCCCTTAGCAAGGGGGGACTGGGGGGGGGTGTATCCTGTAACTTGTATCCTGTATCCTTCATCATGTATCCTCTTATGATTCCGTCCCTATCGTCTTATCCACAACAATTGATACGCTTTTGACTACAGCGGTTCCATTCTGTATCTTTGTTTGAACACCCGCAGTTGTCGTATCTGTCGGCTCAGGGTCAATCCAGTAAACCGAAACGAATATCTTTCTCCTGTCGGTATTTGTGCCTGCATTACAGGCCATATAGGCAACGCTCCACACTGCATAATATGTTGTATTGCGGTAAGACCTTATAGGATTTATGCTGTCATAGGCAGAGCCTGCGGCATTTGGGTGATCAATGTTTGGAAAGTCTGTGCCGGTTGTAATGTCCACTTTCCCTGAATCACCACAATCAGCATCAACCCATGTCTTATTTTCACAATAGTTTCTATCATAAAGATACAACTTATTCGCTGTGCCGTTCCATGGATTTGTCAATATAGTCAAGCCAGTTGCGTCAGATGAAAGATTAACTTGAGGTGAACCACCACTGCAAGTTACTGGTGGACTTGTTGTTGTATTACACCCTCTTAGATTTGCGCTGCCGTCAAACCCAACACACCGTGAACTTCCTGACCTCGGCTGTATGAGCGTGTTGTCAGACATCCTCTGCAGCCTTTCAGCAACATCCATTGCCATTGTATAAGCGGTGTTGTTTCTTTCAATGGAAAGATTTGTCTGGATGATTGTGCTTGCCCAGCCAAAAAATCCAAGGGAGACTATCAGAATAATAGTCGTTGCAATAACAAGCTCTATAAGAGTAAAACCTGCACTATGCCCTGCAAACACACCCCCCTTTACTTCCCCCCTTAACAAGGGGGGACTGAGGGGGGTATTCCCCTGTGTCTTATCGCTTTTCATATTGTATCCTTCCACCGTTGCTTATTATTATTGTTTTCCTCGGCTCATTATCATCATCCGTCGAACCAGTAAAAGCTCCATTCCCATTTGTATCATACCAAATGGTAAAAGTTGTATTCCCGAGCAGCCATGAGCTGCTTTTGGGAATCCCTTTTCTGTCAAACCAGAGTTCATTGCCGGCAGGCCCTGAAATCTTCACATTGGTTGACAGAGTAACGCTTGAATTCGCTATATCGGAAGTGGTTTCACCCGAATCTTTCTTAAAATTGCGGTAAGATAAGTCGCAAGTTTCTCCTCCGGGACAGTCGCTGTCTTGAAAGCATGCGGTGGTTGTTGTGGTGCTGCACCTTCCCCTATCGTTCAGCTTTACCATTTTATAGCTTGTGGCGCTGACAATAACTATAGCATGAGGAACCTGTGCAAGTGACTTGAGCTTTACATCCTCAATGTCCGCCAAAAGCCTATCCCTGCTCTCTGCCACCCTTGTATCCCTCATAAACCATGAAACATCCATAGTCACAAAAAGGGCAACTATCCCGATAATTGCAAGGACAATTATTAGTTCTACTAATGTTACGCCGGTACGGTTCATAGTTATAAATCCAAATTCCAAAATCCCAATGCCAAATGAATGTCAAAGTTATAAGTCCAAATTATTTGAACTTTGGGCTTTGAAATTTGTCATTTTCACTTCACTATCCACAGCACATATCCGCTTTTTGCGGGCAGGCTTGGGTTTATTGTTGTGCCGGGCAAGCCGCCGCTGACCTGTGTAATGACTTTATAGGTATCGCCTGCCAAGGGCAGCGCCACAAGGCTTTCCCCCAATGGAGGCACGCCTATTCCAAGGTTTACTGATGCCTTTATCTCCAGACCCCCTGCAGAGACGCTTGTCCCTCCTGCAAGGAATATCGTAGGCTGAACATAAGCAGTGCCTGTTGTGTAATGCAGGCTTATCAGGTGCGCATTGCCTCCAAGACTGCAGACAGTTGATGTCGGCTGGAAAGATGTATAGTCAGCAAGCCCGCCTGCAACGAATGGTTTTGAAAACATCTTCTGCCCTTTAATTCCCCGTCTCCAGCCCTTACATCCCAGTCCACTGCATCCGTTACTTGCATTGATATTGTTCTCAATACATGTAATGGCATCGGTGTCAATCTTATTGGTGCAGTCATATGGTGAGGTTGGAACACCTAAGCCTGATATTTTTGCATTGTTTACTTTGAGAATAACCTTGTTATCAATACAAGTGCCTCCTGCCGGGCATTGACTGTCAAGCGAGCATGACTGGGATGTATTGTTGCTGCACACCTTATTTGTTCCGCAGCTCCCGGGACAGTTGCCATTTGAATCACAGGGAATCGTGCTCATAAGCTGTCCTGCGCAGAAACAGCCTGCTTCCACTGCCTTCGCTTCTGTAAATTTGATATTGCTTGTATCAAGAAAATTGGCAACGGGATCATTATATGTGCAGGAGGCGCCTCCGCTTTTCCAGCAAGCATCAGGCTCCTTTACGCCGTAAAGATATTCCAGATAGCCAGTTACCGGATCACAAGTTCCTGAAGAACAATCCGAGTTTTCAGTGCATACAGTTGTTGAAGAAGTACAATAGGCAGTAGGGGTTACATGCTCAAGGCTTAGATATAAACCTGTTCCGAAATAAAGCCATTTAGCGCCGGCAGCATCCTGTGCTACCTCAGAAGCGGCAAAAATTGGCCTTCCGGCATTAACTACGGTTTCTATGTCCCAGTCTGAAACCGTGGTCTGATACTTTGGGGTAACTGGAGGACCGGCATTATCACCATCCCTTATCCTCAGCCTGTAAAACTTCCCTGTCTGGGTTGCGCCTGTGCCGCCGTAAGTGCCGAAATAAATATCATCAACCTGATAATCGCTGTCAAAATCAACAGCCGTCATGTCACCAACAGCAACACCTTTATTTTCAGCGACATCAGTGCCTACAGGAAGGGTAGCAGAAAGGGATCCCGTCCTCAAATCAAAAACATAGATGTTTGGCCTGTCGGTTTTATAATTAACTTTATTTGTTGTAACGCTCGTTGGTCCGCTGCCAAAGAGTAAATACCATGTGCCGTTTTTAGCTGAATCTCCGAGCCTCACAACCGCAGGCGTGCCTGTTGTAAGGGCGCCGTCAGGCAATGGCATTTCCCATAGAAGTTTAGGGCTTGTCGGATTGGTAATGTCAAGCACAAATATAGATGAACTCCATGTGTTGGTTCCGACAGTTATCTGCCTTCCTCCAATACCCATTGCGCCGATGAGGAGCCTTCTCCACACACAGTTTGTGCCGTCAGCATCACAGGTTCTAGCATCAGTAGCGCTACCTGAACCAGCGCCAAATCCATTTTTATTATAGTCCACAGAGGCATCAACAACAGTGAACCTTGCATCCACCATCGGTATATGGCAGTATGACTCTTCGCAATACCACCTGAGATACGGCACGGCATTATATGGTATATACGCCCAGAGTTCCTTTCCTATATCAGAAGGAGGGGCAGAATCCGATGTCGGCGGGTCATCAGAAAACCTTGCTGGCTGATAGCCGTCTGTAACGTCTCCGCCTGTTGTTGAAGGAGGACTTATATCTTTAATCTTGCTTACCTTAAATGCATGCACCATTCCATCGTTTGCGCCAACAATAACAATTGGCGTTGCGTTTTTAATTGTATCGCTTCCTTTAAAATTCTTGTATGAATTGTCGCTATATGTAACATCATATCCATTGACAGCGGAATTAGGAGAAATCCTCGGGGTTGAATAAACAATGTCACCGAGCTTTAGAGTTTTTATTATGTCTCTGCCTGACTCACACTTGCTGTTTGTGCATGTCTCCCCTGAAAAACAGTCAGAAGGAGAACCGCAGTCTCTCTTGCATTCGCCTCCTGAACAGGTGTGTCCCGCAGGACAGTCTGCCGTATCAGGGTCGGTTGCAGAGTACGGACATTTATGCCTTATTCTGTAAGTGCCGCCCGGACCGCTTGTGGTGCCTGTAGTAGTATATGGATTATCAAAGCCGCGAATATATTTTATTACAGAGGATGGGCAACCGTACGTGGTTTCGTCACAGTCCTTAATGCAGGAGAAAGTATCAGTGCCGGCAATAGCAGCTTCATCCGTATTATAAACGTCACATTTGTCAGTAGTGACACAGGGACTATGATCAACCGTACAGTCAGCATCTGTTGTGCAGGAACGGGTGATGTCAAGAGAGCATCTAGTATTCCCTTCTGCTGCCGTGCAATATCCATAATCGGGCAGAACACAGCTCGTAGTGTCAGAAGCGCCAGTGCATGAAGTGGACTGTGCAGTGGTACAATAATAACAGTTAGAATCTGAACTGCATCCCCTTTCAATGCTGTATGTGTTCCTGAGGTCATAACAATAATTACAGGACGCGTTAGCTTCTGCTGGAGTAGCACCACCACACCATTTTGTTGTTTTGTTGCTGCAATAACTCCCAGGACTCCAGTATGGCTCTAAAGTAGAGGCGAGCGCTGTAGTAAAATCATACATCTGTAAACTTGTAACTTCCCCTGTTGTATTCCCAATGCCAACCTTAATATTCCTCTTGTCAGAATCGGTCTGATCAGGGTTTCTGCTGAGAAGCTTTGTCTGTGCATTCCAGATAGCAAGAATATTGTCATTGAGTTTTGTCGTAACCTTTGAATCAGTTGGGTCACAGGTGTCAATTGTAAGATACGGCGATTCATTTTTTACCGCAAAAGTCCTGCCCTTATATGCGACAAGGGTCGGGTCATAATAAAACGAAAGTATTTTGTCTTTTTTAAGGTCAAGCCAGCCTGTGTTCATGGTGTCCTCACGGAGGTTTGCGCCTGAGTCAGACCAGAGGAGCCTGAGATACCCAATCCACCTTAAAGAAGTGTTTTCTCTTTTCGGATAAAAGTATGCCTGAGTTAGCGTTGAGGATTCCCTTGTCTGCGTTGTGAGCGTTGCGACTGTTGACGCAGATGCGGATGTTGAAAGGATG
The DNA here is from genome assembly GCA_049302185.1 of Thermodesulfovibrionales bacterium. Lineage (GTDB taxonomy): Bacteria > Nitrospirota > Thermodesulfovibrionia > Thermodesulfovibrionales > UBA1546 > UBA1546. The sequence goes on from JBAQLV010000002.1 coordinate 23,461, forward strand.
TTTAATATCGCTTCTTCCAGTGCAGTGTAAAGACTGTTAGGGTCGCTTACTGCAATGTATTTTCCGCCACCTACAGTGCGCGATGCATAAGTAAGCTGGTCTGCATTTCCTGAGCCTGACAGAAAACTTGTATGGACAACATAAGTTCTGATATTCTGAGTGCCTGTTTCAGAGCTGAGATCGCTGTTATAGGCATGGCAGGTGTTTTTTGAAAAGGAATCTGTGTAAGTTAAAGAAGTGCAGTTTGAGTGTAATGGGGAAATATCATATGTGGTTCCAAGATTAGCACCTGATGTTATAAAAATAGCAAAGCTCTTTCTGCATGACTTTGCAGGGTCATTGCTCCATATATACGGTTTCTGGGTGTAATTATCATTATCAACATAAGCAAGAGTGGCGTTATATGTATCGCTGAAATAATCAACTATATCCTCCATCATCTCGCCAAGATAAAGGTTATTGCCATCACTTGGCGGAGCCTTTGAAATGGCATTTAAAAGAGTTTTAAAAAGCTCTGTCTTACTGGTGGACGAACAGTCGCCTCCACCTGTGACATCACAAAGGATGTCACTCTGTTTGTCTGCTCCATTGCTCCACCTTCTCATGCCGAACCGAGGTGCATCTGAATCATAAGTATAGTTCTGGTCTTTGTCTGCATATTTCTGAATAATGCCGTAGCGGACTTCTTCTTGACATATCCCACCTGATGAACAGTCGCCGTTTACAGTGCATACTTTTGTCGAGTCATTGCTGCAAACCTTGCTGAATTTCATCGCAACATCTTTATTGTTTACGAGAGTAGTGGTAGAACTACATCCGGTGTTAGATGTGCACGTGCATGTTGAAGTCCCATATTTTGCAGTTATAGTCAGACCTGTTGGTAGGCTTCCTGTGTATTTAGAAAGAGTAAAGGTGTAGGTGTTATAATTAGTTCCGCCTGTAAAGACACTAGTGCAGACACTCAAAGCCTGAGTACCATCTTTCCACTGCCCATAGCTTATAGGTGTGCGGCTGCCGTTAAAATCACCTGAATATGTAAACACGTTTCCAGCGCCGCTGCTTGCTCCTGTGTCTGGCCAGCCAAACCCAATAAGCGCCTTTCTTGCCACATCAATTGAACTCATTAGCGCCCAGTTAAGAACATTCCCTGAGATACAGCCAAGGTCAGAGGATGATGGCGTACACATAGGGGACGGCTTATAAAAATATTTATTAGTTAAATCATATTTATAATAAACTCCGGCGCTTGTATCAAAAAAGCCGTAATATGTATTGGCTGAGTTATAGGTGGCTGAGTATGCCCTTTTCATTACGTTATCGCTTCTTTCAAAAACCAGCATTATATTTGGCGGAGTATTCGGGTCTGTAACAAACGGCGGAAGGTAGCAGTAATCAGCCATCTGGGGAGCGGCATAAGTTTGAGAGGGGAAGGTAAAGGTAAAGGTAAAGGTTAAGATTAAGAAGGTCAAAAGAAATAGCGTGTAGCGGGTAACACGATGCAGGATACACAATGCATGATGCATGATGCAGGATGACCCCCTTTTACTTCCCCCCTTGCTAAGGGGGGACAGAGGGGGGTTGTATTTTGAATCTTGTAGTTGCTGATTGCTCATATTTCACCTCTCCTCATTAACCCTTGTGCCGCGCTCTTGCACCTCCGAGGTGCAAGAGATTTCTGCCTTAGAGAAATATTTTTCATCGCACTGCTGACAAACAAGGGCAGGGACATTCTCAAGCAGAACAAGATTATCCCCCCATCTAAAATCAAAATTTACAGTCCTTTTTTCTAATGTTCCTTTGCAGTAAAAACACCTATCCATTGTTTTTCCTCCCAATAAAACTCATTTATTGGCTCTGATTCCATGGACAGCATCAACAAACGCTTTGATAGGCTGTATATCGTCGTCATATTAAATCTCATTGGCATCACTGCCTTCCTCATAAAGACATTCTTCTTTTAGAAGTTGCAACTTTCATACCATAATAAAATCATTGCCAATCAAGGGGTTGGAGTGTCAACACGATAGAAATTTATGTAATCTCCTTCCAAAATGTGTAATGGATTACATAGGGCTGGCCGAAGGCGACCAGACAGTTATATCAGGCACTGATACAAAATCATTATCTGCAGTTGCTATATGTTGTATACCCTTTCGTTCCATTACGGCAAGATGGGCAGCATCTGCTGTTATCAATCCATAGGTCTTCGCCTTTTGAACGGCTTTTATCATATCGCTGTCCTTAATCTCTATAATCACCATGCCGGATTCTTTGAGGAGTTCAATATATTTCATATATTCGCTTATGGGTTCAAAAACCTGTTTTCTATTTTTATCGTCTTTTAAAAACGTTTTGACATTTTGAACAGTAACCTTACTGATAAAATTAGATGCTGACTGCATAAGGAGCTTGAAGGAGATTTTTTCCAGCACCAGAGCGGAAGTGTAAACTTTAAGATTAAATGACTCTGCTCTCCTTAAGAAATCTACGGAGATTGGATTCATTCCAAAGGCATGATGAAGAAAGACATTTGTATCTATAAAAATATGTTCCTTGCTGTCAAAATCTTTAAGATTTTTCTGCATATAGTTCTTCCAGTTCTCTCAGCGAAAGCTTTCCCTTAACAATTCCAGTAAATTTTTCTGTGAACGTCTTTTTAATAGGCGAAATGATAATGCCTTCTTTTGTGACCTTAACCTCTACTTTATCACCAGGGGAAATGTCCATTTTTTGTCTTGCTTCCTTTGGGATTACAATCTGTCCTTTTGTCAAAACCCTTGCTATAGTCATGTAAAATATCTCCCTTCATTTTTAGCTGTAAGTTTAACTATATTTTTAGTTAAACTCTTATTTCAGTAATACCATGTTAAAGGAATATTTGTCAACGCTATCTCCTATCACCATCTTTACCTTACGCATAAAAAACGATACCACTTAACAAAATGTTTTTAACTTTTATACCACAAAAAAATCATTGCCAATCAAGGGGTTGGAGTATCAAGCCTTTAGAATTTTATGTAATCCCCTTCCAGATTGTGTAATGGATTACATACATTTTCTTCAGCCCTTAGGCGTCCAGACCTTTCCCTTGTCAATGATATGCTCCACCTGCCAGCCGCGCCTGTGAAGCTCTCTTGAAATCCATCTCCTATGGCACTTCCACGGAAATCTCTCTGCGCAGACAACCACAGTATTATGCCCAACTATTGACATGTCATGCCGCACTTGATGCGGCATCCAGTCTTTGTTGCGCTGGATTCCCGCTTTCGCGGGAATGACAAAAGGGGCAGGCATGACTGCCTTACGGTCGGATTGCAAAGCAATCTGCTCCAGTTTATCAATCCCTTTTCTAAAATCGTCCGTTTCAGTATACGCCTCATAACCGCCTTTTCTGAATCCGCCGAGTTCTCTGCCGAAAAATACATAGTTTATGCCTTCTTTTTTGAGAAGGTTTTCAAGGTTTTCTCTTGTAAATACCGGCATCTTGCTCTTTGGAAAGCTCCTGACGTCAACAAGGGTTTTGATGTCATAGGCGAAGAGGATTTCTATGAAATCCTCTTCGCTCCTTCTGCCTGTGCCGAGAGTGTAAATTTTTTTCACCTGAAAATACCTCTATCTTATTGAATTATAAGTCATTAATAATTTGTCATTCCGCACTTGATGCGGAATCCAGTTCCTTTTGTTCTGGATTGTCCGGTCAAGCCGGACAATGACATTTTCATACCCTTTGCGCCGACAGGTCGGCATGTGTGTTTCATTTTGTAGAATAATATTGAATATAGAAAAAACTGATTTTTTGATATAGAATAGTTTAAATCAAGTATGAAAGGAGTTCAATGTGAAAACCGCTGTAGCAAAGATTAGCCCCGAGGATTATATCCTTTCGGTTCTTTCTCCTGAAGAAAGACTCAATGCAGCGCTAAAGGTTGCAGGAGAGGCTTTTAAGAAAACAAAACTAACAATGAAAGATATTGACAATGCTGTGAAGTCTGTTGAAAGGATTGTAATAGATGATTAAGAAGAAGGCGAAATACATTGTTGCCGTTGTCGGCGCAACAGGCGCGGTTGGAAACGAGATGATTTCGACCCTTGAGCAAAGGAACTTTCCTGTTGAAAAACTCAGGCTCTTTGCCTCAGAGCGTTCAGAGGGCAAAAAACTTGAATTTCAGGGAAATGAAATTCCTGTAACGGCTTTAACTGAATCTTCATTTAAGGGGATTGACATTGCGCTTTTCTCAGCAGGCGCCGAAAGGTCAAAGATATGGGCGCCGGTTGCGGCAAAATCGGGATGCGTTGTGGTTGACAATTCAAGCCAGTGGAGGATGGATCCTGAAGTGCCTCTGGTTGTTCCTGAGGTTAACAGCCATGACCTGAAATGGCATAAGGGGATTATCGCAAACCCGAACTGCTCAACGATTCAGATGGTTGTGGTCTTAAAGCCTATACATGATGCTGCAAAGATAAAGAGGGTTGTTGTAACAACATTCCAGTCTGTCTCAGGCACAGGCAAAAAGGCAATGGATGAACTGTTACAGCAGACAACCGACATACTGAATTTCAAGGAGGCAAAATGCAATGTTTATCCTCACCAGATAGCATTTAACGTGCTTCCTCACATAGACAAGTTTCTTGAAAACGGCTATACGAAAGAAGAGATGAAGATGGTGAATGAGACAAGGAAGATAATGGGGGACGACTCAATAAGGCTCACTGCAACCGCAGTCCGCGTTCCTGTTTTCAGATGCCACTCTGAAAGCCTGAACATAGAGACAGAGAAAAAGATTACGCCGAATGAGGTAAGGGCTGTGCTTTCTAAAGCTCCGGGCATAGTTGTCTTTGATGCGCCTGAGAAAAACATCTATCCTCTGCCTGTTGATGTTGCGGGGAAGGATGAGACTTATGTCGGCAGGATAAGGGCGGATGAGTCAATAGATAATGGGATAAATATGTGGATAGTCGCTGATAATCTCAGAAAAGGCGCTGCTCTGAATGCTGTTCAGATAGCTGAAAAGCTGATTGAGATGGCAGGTTAAACTAAGATGCAGGATGCAAGATACAGGATACAGGATACAGGATTCAGGATAAAAAATCATGCATCATGTATCACGCATCGTGTATCATGACTATCAAACTCGCAACAGGAGAAAGCATTCCCGCAGCAGCAGGTGAAAGCATCCTCTCTGCGCTCAAAAAGAAGGGTATCTATCTTGTTTCCTCATGCGGCGGTAAAGGAACATGCGGAAAATGCCGTATAAAAATTCACTCCGGAAAATACAGGACATCCGCATCAGGCAAACTCTCTCAGACAGACAAAGAGAAAGGCATTGTCCTTGCCTGCCGGACATTTCCGCAAAACAATATCTCCGCAGAGATACTGGAGGAGGCAAGGCTTGTTGTCGGAGACAGAATTGCCCTTTCAAAATCAAAAGACCTCTCAGAGCTTTTCAGGTCATTTGACAAAGAGATAACATCCATTGTAAAAAGGCTTAATATAAAACTTCCGCCTCCTACGATAGAGGATCACATAAGCGACCTTGAGCGGCTGAAAAGGGAGCTTGAGCTGAAAGGCATCAAAGGGATGAGATTCTCCCAGACATTCATATCATCAATGGCAGATGACCTGAGAAAGCATAATTGGGAAATACATCTTGCTTATGTTGACGGCCCGGAGGCAATCTTTGTGACATCTGACAAGCAAACCGCAAGATACGGCATTGCAGTTGATATCGGCACAACAACGATTGTCGTATATCTCATAGACCTTTCTGACGGAAAACTTGTGGATGTTGGCTCAACATACAATTCACAGATAAGATATGGCGACGATGTTATCACAAGGATAGTCCATGCAACAGAAGGCGGAGGTCTTGAAGAGCTAAGGGAAACTGTCACGGATGATATAAACAACATAGTTGAGACTGTTATTGAAAAACATGGCATAAATAAAGAGCACATAGAATGCGCTGTAATCTCAGGGAATACAACCATGTCTCATATATTCTGGGGGCTTGATCCCGTGCATATCAGGGAAGAGCCGTATATACCGACTGTAAATTCCTTCCCTCTGTGGAAAGCCGGCACAGCAAGGCTTAACATCAACAAACAAGCGCCTGTTTATACGCTGCCGTGTGTTGCAAGTTATGTCGGAGGCGACATTGTCTCAGGTGTGCTCGCCTCAAAAATGCACAGAAACCATGAGACAGCCCTTTTCATGGACATCGGGACAAACGGAGAGATTGCCATAGGCAACGATGAATGGCTTATAACAGCGGCGTGCTCTGCAGGCCCCTGTTTTGAAGGAAGCGGGATAAAACACGGAATGAGGGCAACCGAAGGCGCAATAGAGGCTGTAAAGATTGCGCCTGATACATTTGAACCTTCCATCTCTGTTATCGGCAATACTGTGCCAATAGGAATCTGCGGCTCAGGGATGATAGACGCAATATCAGAGCTGTTCCTTTCAGGCGTCATAGACCGGAAAGGAAAATTTGTGCGCGAAATAAAAACAGGCCGCATAAGAGAAGGAGATGAAGGCGCGGAATTTGTCCTTCATGAAGGAACAAAAGACATTATCCTGACAGAAGTTGACATTGAGAATATCATGAGGGCAAAGGCAGCGATTTATGCAGGGATATCATCGCTTATAAAAGAGATTGGGTTCACGCTGGACAATATAGAGCGCGTATATATCGCCGGAGGTTTCGGCAATTATCTGAACGTTGACAGGGCTGTAATAATCGGAATGCTCCCTGACATTCCAAAAGAAAAGTTCAGGTTTTTAGGCAACACATCAGTCGCAGGGGCGTATCTGTGCCTCCTCTCAGAAAAACTCAGGAAAGAGGCAGAGGATATTGCCCGGAAGATGACATACATGGAGCTTTCAGTCTCAAGGAATTTTATGGATGAATATATGTCAGCGCTTTTCCTGCCGCACACGGATATGGCGCTGTTCCCGACGGTAGAAAAACTCCTGAAATGATTTATAATATTTTATGAAGTTATTGATGCACATCTGCTGTGCAAACTGCAGTCTCTATCCTGTCAAAACACTAACTGAAAAGGGCGTTTCCGTAACCGGGCTGTGGTTTAATCCCAATATCCATCCGTATGCAGAATATGCTCTGCGGCTAAACGCCGTAACCCAGCTCCAGAAAGCATGGGGACTTTCCATTGAGTATATAGACTACTACGGCATCAAGGAATTCATACAGAAGACAGGAAACGGCGGCGAGAACCGCTGCAGCGCGTGTTATGAGATGAGGCTTGACAAGACAGCCCAAACAGCTAGAGAGATTGGCGCTGACGGCTTTACAACCTCGCTCCTTATAAGCCCCTACCAGAAATTTGATGCTATAATAGATATCGGCAGGGAAATGGAGAAAAGGCATTCTGTGCAATTTTATTTTGAAGACTTCAGGCCCGGCTGGAAACAAGGGGTTAAGCTTTCAAAGGAACTCGGGCTTTACAGGCAGAAATATTGCGGCTGCATCTATTCCGAGATGGAGAGACATCTTAAAGAAGTTAAGAGTTGAGAGTTCGGGAGGAAGTGAGATGACAGATTTCAGGTTTCAGGCCTTAGGTTTTAGAGCAGGATGGTTTTCATTTTTCATTCTTATCTTTATTCTGGCATCTGGCACCTGGCACCTGGCACCTAATGCTTATGCCGATACAATAAGAGTGCTTATCTTGGATGAAGATTCTCCGCGTATCCCTGCAAAGAATGAGCCTCTGGAAAAAGTCAGTGAAAAGATAAAAGGCGACTTCCTTGTGAGCGGAGTTCATTACACTGGCGAGATTGAGGTATGGAAAGGGGAAAACGGGCTTTATGTCGTAAATGAAATCCCCTTTGAGGAATATGTCAAGAGCGTTGTCACGGCTGAGGTCGGGACAAACTGGGAAATGGAAGCGCTCAAAGCGCAGGCAGTTATTTCAAGGACGTATGCTGTATATCAAAAAAACATGAACGGAAACCTCCGTTATCATATAACATCCACTGTTCTTCATCAGGTATACAAGGGGAATTCCTCCGATGTCAGGGCAGCTCATGCCGTAGAAAAAACATCAGGCGAGATACTCACATTCAACGGAAAACCAATAGAGGCGCTTTATCACTCTACATCCGGCGGAAAGACAGAGCTTCCCGAAGAGGTGTTTGGTAAAAGCTACCCTTATATTAAATCGGTGGAAACAAGCGGTGAAGCCTCGCCGTACTGGATATGGGAAAGAAAAATTCCATTGTCAGAGATAGAAAAATCATTAAATATCTCCGGCTTTAAAGATATGGCTGTCAAGTCTTATACCTCAACCGGCAGAGTAAAAGAGCTGACTGTAACATCCGAATCAGGAGAAAGCACAATCAAATCCAACGACTTAAGAAAACAACTCGGATGGCAAAGACTGCCGAGCACAAATTTCACCATGACAAAACTCAACGATTCCATAATCTTTGAAGGAAAAGGCTACGGGCATGGAACCGGCCTCTGCCAATGGAGCGCGCTTGAAATGGCAAAGAAGGGGAAAAACTACAGAGAAATCCTTTCTTTCTTTTATCCCGGAACAGAAATTCAGTTATATGAAGGACGTAGATAATATCAACGTCCTGAAGGCCGCTGATTTTGATTTTCACCTGCCGGAAGGACTGATAGCAAAAAAACCTTCTGACAAAAGAGACCTCTCAAGACTTTTAGTGCTTCACAAAAACGGCAAAATAGAACACAGAATCTTCGGTAATCTCCCCGACTATCTTAATGAAGGCGACCTGCTTTTACTTAATAACACCAAAGTTTTTCCGGCAAGACTTACAGGGATAAAACCAACAGGAGGAAGATTTGAATTTCTGCTGGTAAAAGAAATCGGCATTGACAAGTGGGAAATACTATCAAGAGGGAAATACAGAGGGGAAATATCAATAGCAGAAGGGTTCTCAGCAAACATAGAAAACCAGACTGCACTTTTTTCATATTCGGGAGATTTCATGGAAAACGTGTGGCAGTGCGGAGATATGCCTTTGCCGCCGTATATAAAACGCAAGCCGGAGCCCGCTGACAGAGAATGGTATCAGACAGTATATGCGGAAAAAGAAGGGTCAATCGCAGCCCCGACCGCCGGAATGCACTTTACCGGAGAACTGATAGGCACGATAAAGGACAAAGGCGTGAATGTCAGGCGCCTGACACTTCATGTAGGGATAGGGACATTCAAACCGATAAAAGCAGAGAATTTAAGTGAACATTCTATGGATGCAGAATATTTTGAGATAGGGAAAGAGATTATTGAAGAGATAAAAAAAACAAAAGCCTCCGGCAAAAGAGTCTTATCTGTCGGGACCACAACAACGAGAGCGATTGAGGGATATTTCAGCGGCAAGTGGGCAAAACATGATACAAGATGCAGGATACAGGATTCAGGGGACAAGATACAAGATACAGGATACAGGATTCAGGATAAAAAAATCATGCATCATGTATCATGCATCATGCATCGTTCACCGTGCATCGTGCATCATGAATCTCAAAACATCTGCGGCTATACCAATATCTTTATATACCCCGGTTATGAGTTCAGGGTTGTTGACTCCCTTATAACTAATTTTCACCTCCCCCGTTCAACCCCGCTTATGCTGGCCTCTGCCTTCTGCGGCGCCGAAAAACTGAGAGGCGCATACAGCACTGCTGTGAGTCAAAAATATAGATTTTTCTCCTACGGTGATGCTATGCTTATCCTGTGAAATGAAACACAGCAGCCTTAAAGCAAAACGGAAAACAGCCTTGCCGGACAGGAAATTCATCATAGCTATTATTATAGTTACCTCTGCGCTGAGTTTCAGCCTCGGTTATTTTGTAGGGGGCGCAGGAGATAAAGGAAAACAGCCCGAATACCAGATAATCGCAGCTCCGAAACTTGAGGCGATCCCGCAGGTTCAGGAACAGCCCGCTCCGAGCAATGCGCCTCAGATTGCAGCTGTATCTCAGCCGCAAATCGAAGCGGAAAAGTCGCCTCCTCAAAAACCTTTGCCGGTTCAGCCTGCTGTTCAAAAAGAGCCTGCCGAACCCAAGGTTGAAACTGATAACTCTCATCAGAATGATATAAAATACGCTGTTCAGGCCGGCGCATTCAAAAGCCTGAAGGAAGCGGAAGCGCTCAAACACAAACTTGAGACTAAAGGGTACAAGGCATACATAAAGAAATATGCTAAATCCAAAAACCCGAAGCTATACAAGGTAAGGACAGGAGAATTTACAACTAAGGAAGAAGCAGCAACGTTTGCGCTCAAACTGAAAAATGAGGGGCTGAAGGCTTTTGTAACCCTGAAAAACGAAGAGGCTCGCGGGGATAAAAATTCGTCCCAGCCCGGCGCCGCCAAAAAGGAGAACATACGGTAACCATAGAAATACAACTTGACAGCGAAAAGGAATTAACCTTCCTTTACAGCGGGTTTGACAAAAACCTCAAACTTATAGAAGAGGCTTTCAATATAACCGCAAGTTTCAGGGGGAATAAGATATTTATTCAGGGAGAACCCGAGCCTGCTGCAAAGGCAGAAAAGCTCATCAACGAACTGCGCTCCATAAGTGCGGATGGTTATATGCTTAAGCCTGAAGACATCAGTTACGCAATAAGATCAGCGGCAGCCGGACATAAGACATCCCTCAAAGATTTATTCCTGAACAATATACCTGTGTCTTCAAAAAAGAAATTTATCATACCGAAAACCGAGGTTCAGGGACAGTATATTGAGGCGATGCGTAATTATGATATTGTTATAGGGATAGGGCCTGCAGGCACAGGCAAGACCTACCTTGCAATGGCAATGGCAATAAACGCCCTTCTGAAAAAACAGGTGAGCAGGATAGTTCTTGCACGGCCTGCCGTGGAAGCCGGAGAAAAACTTGGCTTTCTGCCCGGCGACATGTACGAAAAGGTTAACCCTTACCTGAGGCCCCTTTATGATGCCCTTTTTGATATGATAGAGGCGGAAAAGGCAAGCAAATTTATTGAGCGCGGCATTATAGAGATTGCGCCATTAGCTTTTATGAGAGGGCGCACATTGAATGATTCCTTTATAATCCTTGACGAGGCGCAGAATACAACATCGGAGCAGATGAAGATGTATCTTACAAGACTGGGATTTAACTCAAAGACCGTAATTACGGGAGACATAACACAGATTGACCTGCCGTCAGGGAAACTTTCAGGGCTTATAGAGGCTGAAAAAATACTGAATGACATAGAGGGCATAAAAGTTATATATTTTTCCGAGAAAGATGTCGTAAGACATAAACTTGTTCAGGAAATAGTAAGGGCGTATGAAAGATATGAAAAACGGAACACAGAAAATTAGCAGAAAGATTGACATAAAAAAATATTTACTGCTGATTGTATTTGGATTCTTATCAGCCATTGCAATACAGGAGAGAGCCGGAGCTGAACGTTTTATAGGAGGACTGCTCACCGCCTGTCTTCTTTTAGCCATCCTGTACAGGGACATACTGCGGTATAAACCTGCTTATTTTAAAAACTACAACATGCTCATCCTTCTCGGCTTTATGATTGTCAGCACACTTCTTCTCGGAAGATTTTTTGAGTATGTACTGGTAAACCTTGCGCGAGGAATCGGCCTGGCGCCCATAGAAATCACATTATTCGGCATACCGATAGCTGCAGGCGCAATGCTCGTCACTCTTTTATTTGATTTTCACACCGCAATAGTATTTTCCTTTGTAGTGAGCCTCTTAAGCGGGCTGTGGCTCAACAGCGCAATTTTTCCGGTATATGCATTTGTAGGAAGCCTTACTGCCGCATTCAGCGTTATAAGATGTAAAAGGCGGTCAGCGCTCTTGATGGGCGGTTTTTATGTTGGAGTGATAAGCGGTGTCACTGCAAGCATCCTGCTGCTTTTTACAGGAGAGTTCTTTTCGGCTAAGGCATTCCCTGCAGTAATGTTTGCGCTGTCCTCAGGGATAAGCGTCACGGCAGTTGTCTCTGTAATGCTGCCCATTCTTGAATACACGTTTAAAGTCACAACTGATATAAGTTTGCTTGAACTCCTTGATATGGAACAGCCGCTTATGAAAAATCTCATGATAACAGCTCCCGGAACGTATCACCACAGCGTTATAGTCGGCAATCTCGTTGAATCTGCGGCAGAGGCGGTAGGCGTTAATCCCCTGCTTGCAAGGGTAAGCTCATATTACCACGACATAGGCAAGATCAAGATGCCGGAATATTTTGTTGAAAACCAGAGCAATTCTCTGAGCAAACATGAGAAGCTGACCCCCCACATGAGCAGTATGATAATAACCTCGCACGTAAAAGAAGGCGTAGAGCTTGCAAATCAGCATAAACTCCCGCAGCCGATTATAGATATAATAGAGCAGCATCACGGCACAAGCCTGATGACTTTTTTTTATCAGAAGGCAAAAGGCCAGAGAGATGAGAACGAGCCTTCTGAAGAAGAATATAAATATCCGGGGCCTAAACCTCAGACACGCGTAGCCGCTCTCGTTATGATGGCAGATGCTGTTGAGGCTGCGTCAAAGGTTTTAAATGACCCTACACCTGCAAGAGTTGCTGTGCTTGTTGACAAGATAATAAACCATATATTCCTTGAAGGACAGCTTGACGAGTGCGAACTCACATTGAAGGACATATCAGAGATAAAGAAACACTTCTCATACATACTCACGGGAATCCTGCACAAGAGAATAGATTATCCGGGGTTCAATTTCAACGGCGGCTCTTCAAAATCTCAGGAAGCACAAAGGCAGATTAATGAAGGTTCTAATAGAGAACAGGCAAAAACCGACAAAGATAAGTCAGCAAAAGATAAAGCGTGATTCAGCGGTGTTACTCCGGCTTCTCGGACTGAAAGATGCAGAACTCAGCATTCTGCTTGTTGATGACAGCAGAATGAGGGGGTTGAACCATAAATACCGCGGCATTGACAGGACTACGGATGTGCTCTCATTCCCGCAGATAAGTGAGAAGTGGAAAGTAGGAAGTGAGAAGTTAAATAAAAGAAAAAAGATGATAAAACCTTCTACTTCCCACTTCTTATTTCCTACTTCTCACTTTCTTCTTGGCGATGTCGTGATAAACCTTCAGGCAGCTAAAAGGCAGGCGCCCGAACACGGGCTGTCATTCAATGAAGAGTTAAGGTGGCTTCTTGTTCATGGAGTTCTTCACCTCATCGGATATGACCATGAAAGGAGCAAATACGCTGAAAGGAAGATGCGGACGAAGGAGAGAGAATTGCTTGATTATCTGAGAAAGGATAGAAATAATGCTTGCAAAACGCATAATCCCGTGCCTTGATGTTAAGGACGGAAGGGTTGTAAAAGGCGTAAGCTTTCTCAATCTCAGAGATGCGGGAGACCCTGTTGAAAATGCAATCTTTTATGATGAGCAGGGCGCTGATGAACTTGTGTTCCTTGATATAACAGCCTCTCATGAGAAAAGGCAGATAATACTTGATGTCGTAGAAAGGACTGCAAATGATGTCTTTATGCCGCTTACAGTCGGCGGAGGAATCGGCGCTATTGATGATATAAGACAGCTTTTGAAATCAGGATGCGATAAGGTTTCTGTGAATACATCTGCTGTAAGAGACCCTCATTTTGTAAGCCGCGCAGCAGAGAGATTCGGAAGCCAGTGCATCGTCGTTGCAATTGATGCGAAGCGTATTAAAAAAGAGATGACATTTACAGAAGAGGAGAAATGGTTTAATGATAAATCTTTAAGAGGAGTCTTGCTCGGAGATTTAAATGAAGGATTGACATGGGCTATATCTACACACGGCGGAAGAAAGATGAAAAGGATTGATGCCGTGCAATGGGCTAAGAAGATGGAGGAATTAGGCGCAGGCGAGATTCTTCTTACGAGCATGGACAGGGACGGCACAAAGGACGGATATGACATTGAGCTTACAAAAGCGATATCAGAGGCTGTATCAATTCCTGTTATCGCCTCCGGCGGCGCTGGAAATTTAGAGCATCTCTATGAAGGACTTGTATTTGGCAAGGCCGATGCTGTCTTGGCTGCATCAATATTCCACTACAGAGAATATACAATCAAAGAGGCAAAAGAGTATCTGAAAGAAAAAGGAGTGGTTGTGAGACTTTAAGCTTTCAAAAATTCTTTCTTTTTACTTTCAGGCAGCTGTATTCTATAGCGCTCTATCACTTCTTCTGTCGCGGGGTTTGCGGATAAGATAAACCTCTCGCCTTTTGAATACATGCTTACATCAACAGATGAAAGGTGTTTCGCATCAGAATACCTTGCGCATATGGATGCCGCAAGGCTAATGAAATCTTGAGAGCCATCGCCTGTGAGAAGTGTTACCGGGCTTCCGAAGTTTTCAACGCTTAAGATGTAATCGCCTTCTCCTGCAAGGGAGTCTATCTTATCATTGTCTTTTTCATCCCTGCCGACAATTATCTTGCAGGGCGGCGAGACCCTGAAATGCCTTCCTGTTCTTAAGAGATGCAGATCTTTCAGAGAGGGATTCGGATTATAATTCAAAAGCTCTCTAAGCCTGAAAGAATAGTTCGGCTCTGTAAGGAGGCATCCACCGGCAGGCATGGGGTAGTCTGTGAGCCCGAATTCTTTTGCCAGTGCCATCTGCTGTTTTCTTGAGCGGCCGTGAAAGTCATGGAGCTTATCCCTGTCAACGAGACCATTTATTTCTGGAAACGTAGGCTCAAGAAGCTTTGCGCTCAATGGCCGCAGGATTATCCCTGATAAGCCTGTCTCTTTATCAATCAATGCCAGTGTTCTTCTCATCTGGCTCATCGGCCTTTGTCCTATCACTTCGCCGGTAATTATAAAATCAGCTCCGGTTATGTTCATTAATTCCTTTGCCTCTTTGAGCATAAGGATTCTGCAGTCAATGCATGGGTTCATATTCCTGCCGTATCCGTATTTAGGATTTTTCACGATGCTGATGAACTTATCACCGAGATGGCAGAGTTTAACCTCAAAACCGAATTTCTCTGCGGCAGAGAACGGGTCTTTTGAGCACGATGACCTGTCAGTTATGTCACAGCCAAAGTGCGTGAGGAATGTTATGGCAGTGACATCTATCCCCTGCCTCAAAATGCTCAGTATAGCAAGGGTGCTGTCAAGACCTCCTGAAAAAAGAGCGATTGCCTTTGCCATAGTTTTATTCCCTTTCCACTCTATGCCCTCTTCGGAACTCATTTTAATACTATGCTGCTAATTATCTTGACTACTTCTCTGTGCACTGCATCAATGCTCTTTGACGCCTTTACCAATTTTATCCTCTTCGGTTCTTTTACAGCAAGCTTGAGAAAACCTTCCCTGACTTTTTTGTGAAACCTGACATCTTCAAGTTCAAGCCTGTCCACTTTATTGATATGTTTGTTTCTCATAAGACCGGTCTCAACATCAAGGTCAAGGAGTATTGTGAGATCCGGCCTCATCCCTCCTGTTGCAATCCTGTCAAGAGAGTCTATTAGCTTAAGGCTTATGCCCCTGCCATAGCCCTGATACGCAACAGTGGAATCGCTGAAACGGTCTGTTATGACAATCCTTCCTTTTGTAAGCTCAGGAGCAATTTTTTCTTTTATGTGCTGAATCCGCGCTGCGTTATAGAGCAGGAGTTCTGCCATATAATCCATTTTGTCATGCTTAGTTGAGAGAAGCACCTTTCTTATCTGTCTGCTGATAGGCGTGCCTCCGGGCTCTTCGGTAAGCGCTGTCTCATATCCTTTCTTTGTAAGATACTCCGAAAGCATTCTTGCCTGCGTGGATTTGCCTGTCCCCTCTATGCCTTCAAGGGAGATGAACATTCCCTTTTTCAGTTTTTGTTTCCTGCCTTTCATTTTGAATACGCCTCTTTGAGCTGCATAAGCATCTGGAATATCTTTAATGCCTCCTCAATGCTCCTTGAGCCTGTGCCGCATGACGGCGTAAGGATTATTCTTGAAAGAATAAGGTCTGATGAGATTGCCTTGGACATCTTTTCTATCTTCAGGTCAAATTGTTTTCTTATTGAATCGTAAGTTTCACGCCTTATCGCATCTGTTGTGGGCACAATCCCCCATGCAAGGCAGCCTCCTCTTTCAAGGAATCTGTCAACATCACTGCGATACATCAGGAGCGTGTCAAAATACCCGTATGCGTCAAAGTTCAGGATATCTATGCCTGTTCCCATCACAGACGGCCAGTCAGTATTACCGCAGCAGTGTATGCCTGAAATGCCTCCATTGTCTTTTATGGTATCTGAAGCCTCTCTTATAAGCCTCATTGCATCATCAGAGTTTACGCCAAGATAGGCTGTGCTGCCGAGGGCAGAGAGTATCGGCTCATCAAGAAATATAATCACATTATCTGCAAACTGCTTAAGCATGCCTATCTGCCATCTGATCTTTGCCTTAAGAAGCATAAGCGCTATTTCCCTGAGTTCCTCATCAAAATAAACCGGCATTCCATCAGCGTCTTTTAGCCCAAGCGTAAAGGTCAGGGGTCCTGTTGCATGCCCCTTGAGAAACCCAAAGGGCGCTTTAATCATTTTGAGAAATGCATGAAGCCCTCTTCCATAATCATCAGAGATTGCAATCCTGCTGTCATCAGTGCATGACTCATAGAACCTTTCAAGCTCATCGCTTTTGTTTCTTTCAATCCAGACCAGTTCTTTTTCTGCATCTATCCTGATATAAGGCATTCCTTCAGAGTACTGAGGTATCATCCACTCCCTGAAGGACATCTTGGGAAGCTGGGGCCAGAAAGGGATGTCAAAAGTTTTGAGGATAAGCCTGCACGCCTCTTCAGCATCTTTGTGCGGAAGGCTTCCGATTCCTGTTGTTGAGAAAGGTTTTGGCAGCATTTAAGAATGATACATTATTGACTGGAATTGTTTCAAATGGAGAGATGATTACTATTAAACCAGATTCTAAGAACTCATGCCCCGAATTTTATGTAATTCTCCCAGTATCCAAACAGTTCCTTTGTTGCCTTAATATCTCCGAGGCAGTACCTTGCAATATCAAGATACCTCTTATCCGCAAACAGGTTTTTAATATCATATCCTGTTATGCCTTCTTCTTTCGGGCTCTTTATGCCGAATGTCTTGCACCACATATCAAGGCTGAACCTGCGCCTTGATGCGCCGTAAAAAGTAAGCTGGTCAAGGAGGTCTATATGAGTGCCGTTATACCTGTTGGGCATAAGGTCTTTTGTAGGCTTTATCTTATGAACAGCAGAGCGGATAAGAATGAACGGGCAGTCAAAGCCCCTTCCGTTGAATGTGATTATCTCTCTATAGCTTTTAACCGTATTCCAGAATTTTTCAAGAATTTCTTTTTCTGTGCCTGTTTCAAATTTTATCCCGTTCTCTTCAAAGGGAGCGAATTGTGTTTCAGGCGACTGGAAATATACCGCGCCTTTGTCTGTATCAGGGTTAAGAATGCCTATGGTGATGACTTCGCCTGTTAAGGGATAGAATGAAAGGCTTTCCTTGACATCCTTGATATCATCGTCTGTCTCTGCCCAGCGAAGCAGGTATTCCTGCGTGCTCTTGTCAAGGGAATCAAAGTCTTTGCCGCTTGTCTCTATGTCAAAAATTATGCGGGACATACAAATTGAACATCAGGTATCAGGTTTTAGGTGTCAGGTATTAGTAACAAACTAACACCTAAGACCTAGAACCTAAGACCTAACACCTAAAACCTTTTACGCTGCTTTGGGCAGTTCCTTAAAAACCTTCCATGTTTTAAGAAGGTCTATTGCCCTCTGGAGTTGAATATCGTCTTTTTCGCTGACCTCTATGGGCGCTGTCTCCTCGGGTGTCTTTTGCTTTTCCTCAAGCTGGTCGTTTTTGAGATGCCTTTCAAGGTCCTTCTCTCTTACCACTGTATGTTCTTTTGCCCCATTTTTCTGTTCCAACTTCACAATAATATCAGGCGTAATTCCTGTTGATTGGATAGATATGCCTTTCGGCGTATAGTAGCGTGCTGTTGTAAGTCTTAATCCTGAGCCGTCGCTCAGCGGAACAACGCTCTGGACAGAGCCTTTTCCAAAAGTCTGCACCCCGAGTATAACAGCCCTGTTCCAGTCTTTAAGCGCTCCTGCAACAATCTCTGAGGCGCTTGCGCTCCCCTGATTTACAAGGACAATCATCGGTATAGAGCTGAACATCTTTGCCTTCTTTGCTTCTCGTAGAGTCGAGTCTCCGACCTGCTCAGAAACCTTGCTGTCTTCTGTCCGATACTCTCCTTTTTCACCGCTCCTGCCCTTTATGGATACAACAACCTTGCCTGCCGGCAGAAACTGGCTTGAAACATCAACAGCGCTGTTTAAAAGTCCGCCCGGATTGTTTCTGAGGTCAAGGATAAGTGAAGTTATATTCTGCTTCTCCAGTTTAGAAAGGGCGGCTTCAAGGTCATCCGCAGTGCGTTCCTGAAACTGGCTTAACTTCACATAGCCGATATTATTTTCTATGACCTTGGATTTCACGCTTTTCACTTTTATTACATCCCTCACAATCGTGAAGTCTTTTGTATCTTTCCAGCCCTCACGCATAATCGTAATTGATACGGATGTGCCTTTTAGCCCTCTCATCTTGCTGACAGCGTCCTGCAGCCCCATATCTCTTGTTGACTCTCCGTTAATCTTTATTATTTTATCTCCCGACTTAATCCCTGCATTATACGCCGGTGTATCTTCAATAGGAGCTATTACGGTCAGAACCTCATCCTTCAGTCCTATCTGTATCCCGATTCCGCCGAACTCGCCTTTTGTGTCAAGCTGCATATCCTTATATGCCTCCGGCGGCATATAAGCTGAGTGCGGGTCAAGCGAATTAAGCATTCCTTTTATCGCGCCATAGATTAAATCTTTTGTTTTTACCTCTTCCACATAATTCTTCTTAACAATAGAAAGCACCTCTGTGAATACCTTAAGATACTCATAGCTTTCGCCCTCGGCGCGCATGCTCCCGATTGACAGCCTGCCTATGAAGACACCGCCCAGGGCAATTGCCAAAATAATCACCCAAGTTAAAATAAGTCTTTTGTTTTTCATTATCTCCTTAACCCCCATTTCCTCCCTTACAGGCGTCAAAAAATTATCTCTTCTTTAACCACTGCATAGGGTCAAGCGGTTTCCCCTTATATCTTACCTCAAAATACAGGCCCGGCGCATTCAGGGTTCCTGATTCCCCGACCTTGCCTATGGCCTGCTGTCCTTTTATTATATCTCCAACCTTATAAAAAATCTCGGCTAAATTTGCATATAGGGTATGATAGCCTTCCCCATGACTTATTATAACAAGCTGGCCGTAACCTTTGAACCAATCGGCAAATACGACCTTGCCGCCATGCACTACCTTTGCTGAGGTATTGTCATCTGCTTTGATATGTATGCCATTTCTGAATACCGGCGTGTTGAACTGAGGGTCTTTCTGCGCCCCGTACGGGATTACAACCTTCCCGTTGACAGGCCAGTCCAGCTTCCCCTTCAGATTGTGAAAGCCCTTTGCGGCATATGCCTCAGCTTCCTCAGAACGCCTTATTATCTCCATAAGCCTGTTGGAAGCCTCTTTTAATTCCTTCAGCATTTTTTCGTAAGAAGATTTTTCCTTTCTTACAGAGGACAGAAGCATTTCTTTGCCTTTTTTCTTTTCTGCGATTGCCTTCTCATTTGCCTGTATCTTTTCCTCGCTCTTTTTCAGTTCGGCATGCAGCGTCTTTAAACGGCGTTCCTGCTCTGCAAGATTTTTTATAGTCTCTTTATAGCTGTCAAGCATCTTATGGTCGTACCCTGCCAGTTCCTTTATATACCTCCACCTTCTCATCAGCTGAGCTATGTCCTCCGAAGTTGAAAGCAAAATCACAACATCGCCTGAATACCCATGCTTCTGCATAACGCGAAGTTTCCTCTTAAGCCACTCTGCCTGCCTTTCGAGTTTTGCTCTGTTTACCGATATGTCTGCCTCAACCTTGCGTATCTCATTTTCCGTAACCTTCCGCTTTCCAATGTATTTTCTTAACTCCGCCTGAGTCTGGCTGAGGTCCTTATTAGTCCTGTCAAGTTCTTCAATGACCGAATGTTCCACCTTCTTCGTTTTCTCAAGTTTTTTCTTATGGGTATCTATTTCTTTTTGAAGTTTTTTATATTCTTCCTTCGGATCTTTTGCAGCAGAAGCGATATCAGTAAATAGAAAAATTGATGCAAGATACAAGATGCAGGATGCAAGATAGAGAGCTTGTCTTTTTCGTGTATCATGTATCGTGTATCGTGTATCGTGCATCTTGTCAGGAGAATCTTATTCTTCCCAGTGCAATTACAGCGCCTCCTATGCCTAACAGCAATCCGACAATAGGAAGGGCAGGGAAAGTTTCAAGGGGGAATACAAGGATTTTCAGTATTGGGATGGTAGCGGTAACCTTATAAAACAGCACATAGTAAAATGCGAACGCGGCTGCCATGCTTGCAATCCCGCCGAACATCCCGAGCGCGCTCCCCTCTATAACAAAAGGCGCGCGTATGAATCCCCTTGTTGCGCCAAGAAGTTTAAATGTTTCTATCTCTTCTTTTCTCCTATAAAACGCAATCTTTATGGTGCTGTAACATACAAAAATCACTCCTGCCGACATTATGATAATAAGAGATAAGCTGCCTGCCTTTGCCATTCCTTTGATAGAGTGGATGGAATTAAGGAACTGTTCGCCGTACTCCACCTCTGCAATGCCTTTTATTTTTTTAATCTCTGCGGCAAACTTCTTAACGCTTGCGATATTGACAGATTCTTTCTTAAGCTTAATCTCAATTGATGCGGGGAGAGGGTTTTCGTCAATGCCCTCAAGAATATAATCTGCATTCTTTAAAACGCCCTTTAATTCCTCCAGAGCCTTAGCCTTTGCTATATATCTTGCCTGTTCAACGGCATTATTCTTTTTCAGTTGTGCAATTATGCTTCCTGTTTCCTGCTCTGACAGCCCGTCATCCAGGTAAAGCATTACTGAGAACCTTGCAGGAAGTCTTTTTGTTGCAAGGTCTATGTTATAAACAACAAAAAATGTGAGTGTGATCATAAACAGCCCTGCCGCTATTGTCAGTACTGAGAGGAGATTTATCCACTTTTCACGCCATAAGCTCTGGAGGGCAAGTCTGAACGAATATAAAAGATACATTATCCTATCTCCTCTCCTACCATATTGCCGCCGTCAATCCTGAACACTCTCCGCCCTGTATTCCTGTAAAGTTCCCTGTTATGTGTAGCGATAACAACTGTAGTTCCCCTTGCGTTAATATCTTTAAACAAGCGCGTAATTCCTGCCGCAGTGTCAGGGTCAACGTTGCCTGTCGGCTCATCGGCAAGAAAGATTGTCGGCTCTCCGACTATTGCACGCGCAATAACTACTCTCTGCTGTTCTCCGCCTGAAAGCGCCCGCGGAAAACTGTCCGCCTTGTGCCTTAAATTCACCATCTTCAGTATTTCCATCACCCAATCCTGTATCTCGCTGTCCAGCATGCCTCGTATGCGCAAGGCTATGGCAACATTGTCAAAGACATCCCTGTTGTCAAGAAGCCGGAAGTCCTGAAAGACCACTCCTATGTTTCTCCTTAAAAACGGAATGTTTGATTCCTTAAGCTTGCTCAAATCCCATTCTGCTATGGTTACGCTGCCCTCATCAGGTTTTTCCGAAAGATAGATAATCTTAAGGAGCGTGGATTTCCCAGCGCCGCTCGGCCCTGTCATAAAAACCATTTCGCCTTTTTCTATGGAAAAGGTTATGTTCTTAAGAGCTGCCTGCTTCTCATAAAACTTAGTGACATTGGAAAAATGTATCATAAAACCTCATGCTGCATGATACATGATTCATGATGCAGGATATTCTCTATTCTCCAGCCTGAATCTTTTATCGTGCATCTTGTATCGTGCATCTTATTTTGCATTTAACTTTTCTTTAATGCCTCTTTTATGGTTTTTACTATATCTTCTGCGGTCAACCCGTATAATTTCATCAGTTCATCAGAAGGCCCGGAGCAGCCGAAGGTGTCCTTAATCCCGATTCTTTTTACAGTCACCGGATAATTCTCAGCGAGGAATTCACACACTGCTCCACCGAGCCCGCCTATAACAGAATGCTCCTCTGCCGTTACAATTAATCCTGACGCCTTTGCAGCCTCAATAACTGCATCATTGTCCAACGGCTTGACAGTGGGCATATTTATTACACCGGCATCAATCCCCTCTTTTTTCAGCATCTCCATTGCATCAAGCGAAACAGAAACCATTATGCCTGCTGCGATTATATTTGCATCTTTTCCTATATGGAATTTATACGCCTTGCCTATTGTGAATTTATAGTCATCAGGCATAACCACAGGTACCTTTGACCTTCCAAGCCTGACATAAACAGGCCCGTAAAAATCAGCTATTGCCTCAATGACCTGTTTTGTCTCTATCCCGTCTGCAGGTACAATCACGGTCATGTTGGGAAGGACTCTCATAAGGGCAACGTCTTCTATTGCCTGATGCGATGCGCCATCCTCGGCAACGGTAATCCCGCTGTGAGTTGCAACGAGTTTAACATTCAGGCCTGAATAAGAGATTGTCTGTCTTATCTGCTCCCACGCCCTCCCTGTCTCAAAAACAGCGAATGTAGAAGCAAAAGGCAGCTTGCCTGTAAGAGAAAGTCCGCTCGCTGTGCCGATTAAATCCTGCTCTGAAATTCCGATATTAAAAAATCTCTCAGGAAAAACCTTTGCAAATTTTGCTGTCTTTGTAGAGCCTGAGAGGTCTGCGTCAAGCACGACAACCTCTTTCCTTTTTTTGCCAAGTTGAAGAAGCGCATCTCCGTATGCATCCCTTGTAGCTATTCTTTCACCCATTATTCTAACTCCTTTAACGCCCTTCCCAATTCCTCTGAAGTGGGAGCCATGCCATGATACTGCACCTTTCCTTCAAAAAAGGAGACTCCTTTTCCCTTTACCGTCCTTGCAACTATCATTGCAGGTTTCCCTTTTATTCCCTCAGCCTCATCGAGGGCGCCAAGAATAGCCTTCATGTCATGCCCGTCAATGTCAATTACATGCCACCCGAATGCATCCCATTTCTCTGTAATGGGTTCAAGCGCCATTACATCGCAGCAATGCCCGTCTATCTGAAGACCGTTGTTATCTATGATTGCGCACACGTTATCAAGCCGGTAATGGGCTGCTGTCATCGCTGCCTCCCACACCTGTCCTTCTTGAGTTTCTCCGTCTCCTAAAATACAGTAAACGCGTGAATTTATGTCGTCCATTTTCAGCCCCATTGCCATTCCGTTTGCAATGGACAGCCCCTGTCCTAATGAACCCGTTGATATTTCTACGCCTGGAAGCAGTTTTGAGCATGGATGCCCCTGAAGCGGGCTTCCGATCTTGCGCAATGTCTTAAGCAATGACTTATCAAAATACCCTGAAAGAGCAAGAACCGCATATAACAGAGGCGCCGCATGCCCTTTTGAGAGAATAAATCTGTCCCTTTCTTTCCACGCAGGGTCTTTGGGATTATGTCTCATCTTGGAAAAATACAGCGCCGTTGCTATATCGGCTGCTGACAGAGAGCCGCCTGTATGACCTGAGCCTGCCTCTGCAAGCATTTTCAGGATTTCAATCCTTACTGCCTTAGCCTGCTCTTTCAGAAATGCAATATCATTTGAGGTAGAAACCTGACTCATCTCTTTTTCTCCCTTTGCATGATGTAATCCAGAAGAATATCATCCAGCGTCTTGTCCTTGATTTTTTTCATTTCAGGTTCAGCCATGCTTGCAACGCTTACCGGTTCTTCTTTTTTCTCCTCTTCTGCTCCATCAACTGGATACTTCCCTGCAATCAATTCTTTGAGTATTGCCTTGTGCTGTTCCTTCATCATCTCTCTGACGCTTTTTTTGATGTCTTTGATTCCGATGAGGTGAGAATAGCTTGTTTTTTTGAAGCAAGGATTGTGCCTTTAAAATACAGAAGCGTAACTATAACAGGGTTGTTCAATCCGCTGTCCTCTGTCTGGACATGATAAACCTTTCCCTTGTAGGTTACGTTATTGTTATAACCGACAAGCATCTCTATGAATTTTCTCTCTAAGAGTTATACTAAGCAACTTTTAGTTATTATATTACAGTAGAGACGGAAAATGGAAGAGTACAGCATAATTCTGGCTGGTTGATTTTCACTATATTCCTTTGCTTCAGACAAATGGTTACGACTATTGTATATTCTGCGGCATTAGGAGATCTTTTATTGATTGGATGTTGACATCCAATCCAAGTCATTATTGCTTATGGTTACTATGCACAGAACACTATTTTTAGTGTTGGTATTTAAAAAATGTCCGCCCATACCTTTATAGCTGTAACAGAGATAATCAGCGCAAGAATCCATCTTAAAATCTCTGTTTTGGTCTTTTTGCCTACAACACCGCCTAACTTTGCTGAGAAAAACGCTCCTATTATAAGCGGCCATACCATAGGAAATGGCACCTGCCCTGTTGCGACCTTTCCTATTAAACCTGCAGTTGCCGAGAAAAGCCCTATTGCAAGAGTGCTCCCAAGCGCTACTCTAAGAGGTATTTTCAGGATATAAAGAAGTGTCGGGATAATAATGAAGGCTCCGCCCTGACCGACAAGGCCTATGAGAAAACCGAGCATGCTTCCTATTATTATTGCGGTTGTTTTATTGAATATGACTTTATCCTCTGTGAGGTGGTCATCAGAATAACTCCTCGGGATGAACATCATTGCAGCTGCAACCATAGCCAGCGCTCCGAATATGAATAGGAGTGCCCTGTCAGGTACAAACTTTGAGGCCAGAGCGCCTGTCAGAGAGGAGATGATGAGGGCGGGTCCAAGCGACAGAACAAGCGATTTGTTTACAAGCCCGTGCTTTTTATAAAAGAACATTGCTGAAAGCGATGCAAAAAAACCCTGCATCATCGTAAGGCCTGTAATGCTTTTTACGTCAATACTCTCAAAACCCAAAAGAGGCGGCACATAGAGAAGGAGAGGAAACATAATAATGCCTCCGCCGATTCCTAATAATCCTGAAAGGAAACCAACGAATGAACCGACAGAGAACAGGAACAGGTAGAACAACATCTATTTCTCTGCTAAAATCTGTCTGTTGTCATTTTCGCCTTTTCCGGCTACATCGCCGATATGGGCTGCTAATATGCCTTCTTTCTGCAAGGCTGTCACAAGTTTATCTTTTCTGTCCACAGGCACAAAGATAAGCAGCCCTCCTGATGTCTGTGCGTCATTCATTAAAACCTTTTCTACTTCCGGAACCCCTTTGCCCCACGTGACATATGATTCGTAATTTCTGACATTAGTCCTTGTCCCTTCCGGTACAATGCCGGCATCAGCAAGTTTTATCGCGTCCTCAAAATACGGCACACGGCCCGAATAAATCTGCGCCCTGCATTTGCTTGCAGTAAGCACTTCATGGAGATGTCCTATAAGACCGAAGCCTGTTATGTCTGTTGCGGTGCTTACCCCGATTTCAAGCATGATCTCGCTTGCCCTCTTATTCAATGCCGCCATTGATATTGTGAACTCCTCAATAACAGAATCACTGCATTTGCCAGCCTTCACCCCTGTGGCAATAATCCCGGTGCCTATTTTTTTTGTCAGTATTAATGCGTCTCCCACTTGGGCTTTTGAGTTGTCAAGAATCTTCGCAGGATGTATCACTCCCATAACAGCAAATCCATATTTGGGTTCCTTATCCCTAATGGTGTGGCCTCCTATAATGGATACTCCGGCTTCAGCCATCTTATCTACACCGCCCTGCATGATTTTCTTAAGGGAAGGGAAAAAATCAGGATTGTTAGGGAACATTGCTATGTTCAATGACACTAAAGGCTTTCCGCCCATTGCATATACATCTGAGAGCGAATTCGCAGCAGCAATAGCGCCAAACCAGTATGGGTCATCAACTATCGGCGTAAAGAAATCAGCTGTAAGAACAACTGCAATGTCATCTGTAATACGGTACACGCCTGCGTCATCCGCATTGGCATGACCAACCAGAACATTCGGGTCTGTTATGTCAGGCAGCTGCCCCAGCACGTGGGACAGGTCCGATGGACTGAACTTTGCCGCTCAACCTGCGCAGGTTGAAAGCTCTGTCAGCTTGATATCCATTTTAACCTCCCAATTAGATTAACGCCTTCGTGCGCCGGGATATTTTCCTTTTTTAGTAACAGGACAACATGCAGGAGCAGGCAACTCCTTTATGTAATCCTTTTTCAGAATCTTTATGATGTCAGGTATTATCGGATCCCTGAGGAAATAACATTTGAGTCTGCCGTCCATATAATAGTCAATCGCTCCGTATCGCCTGAGGAGCGAAAGGTGCTGCGATACATTAGGCTGGCTTATGCCAAGGAACCCTTCAATATCACTGACACATTTTACGCCCTTCATCAGCTCTTCAAGTACTTTGATCCTTGCCGGATGACCTATTGCCCTGAGGAGTTCAACTCTTTTATCCAGTGAACGCATATTACCTCTCTTTTCTCTGATATATTAATCTATATATTAAAGTATTGGCATATATTGTCAAGCATATATTGTTGACAGCGGCAGTTTTCATGCTTTTCCCTGCTTTAGACTTTTGCCGCGCTAATCTTTTATAATTACTAACTATGCTTGAAGATAAAATCCTGGTATTAGATTTTGGCTCACAGTATACCCAGCTTATTGCAAGACGGGTGAGAGAGAACAGCGTCTATTCTGAGATATTCCCGTATAACGCACCCTTTAAAAAAATATTGGATTTTAAGCCGAAGGGCATTATCCTTTCAGGTGGGCCTTCAAGCGTCTATAGTAAGGGTTCGCCCATACCTGATATAAAGGTATTTGACCTTGGCATTCCAATCCTCGGCATATGTTACGGAATGCAGCTTATGGCTCATCTGCTTGGAGGCAGGGTTGCAAAAGCTGCAAAAAGGGAATATGGCAGGGCCGAACTTGTAATTGATGACGATTCTGATTTGTTTAAAGGTATCAGTCCTAATCTCCAAGCTGTCGTATGGATGAGCCACGGAGACAGGATAGAGAAATATCCCAAAGGTTTTATATCAATAGCGCATACAGAAAATTCTCCGGTGGCGGCAATGGCTGATAAAAAGAAAAACTTCTATGCGCTTCAGTTTCATCCCGAAGTTGTCCATACAGAGAAAGGCAGGGAGATAATAAAGAATTTTATTTTCAATATATGTGGCGCTAACCTAACATGGACAATGAAATCCTTTATAGAGACTGCAAAGCATGAGATAAAGGAAAAGGTGGGGAATCAAAGAGTCGTATGCGGAATAAGCGGAGGCGTTGACTCTTCTGTCACTGCTGTGCTTGTTCATGAGGCAATAGGCGATGCGCTCACTTGCATTTTTGTTGACAACGGTGTTTTAAGGGAGGACGAGGCGAAAAAAGTTGAAAACATGCTGAAGAAAAGTTTTCATATGAAGATAAAATACGTTGATGCCTCTGAAAGATTCCTGAAAAAACTCAAAGGCGTAAAAGACCCGGAAAGAAAGAGGAAGATTATCGGCAATGAGTTTATAAGAGTCTTTGAAGATGAGGCAATGAAGATAAAAAATGTTTCATTCCTTGCTCAGGGGACATTATATCCGGATGTCATTGAGAGCACATCATTCAAAGGCCCTTCAGCAACAATAAAAAGCCATCACAATGTAGGCGGGCTACTCAAAAAGATGAAGCTTAAACTGATTGAGCCTCTGAGGGAATTGTTTAAAGACGAGGTCAGAGTCCTAGGGCATGAATTAGGGATGCCGGATGAGACTATAAACCGCCATCCGTTCCCCGGGCCCGGTCTTGCGATAAGATGCATCAGTAATGTCACAAAAGAACGGCTTGCTATTTTAAGAAAGGCTGATGTGATAGTTCTGGATGAGATAAAAAAGGCAGGGCTTTACGGAAAAATCTGGCAGGCATTTGCAGTCCTCCTTCCTGTAAAAAGCGTAGGTGTAATGGGAGATGAAAGGACGTATGATAATGTAATAGCTGTTCGGGCTGTTACGAGCGTTGACGGAATGACAGCTGACTGGGCGCAGATTCCCTATGAAGTTCTGGGACGGATATCAAACAGGATAATTAATGAAGTCAAAGGCGTAAACCGCGTTGTCTATGACATAAGCTCAAAACCACCAAGCACGATTGAATGGGAATAACCTATGGACATCAAGACTTATCTCAGAGAGAAAAAGGAACTTGTAGATTTATTTCTTAAAGAGTACTTTTCTCCGAATTTTATTCCGCCAGTCTTAAAAGACTCCATCACTTATTCCCTGTCTGCGGGCGGGAAAAGGATAAGGCCGATACTCTGTCTTGCCGCGCATGAGGCGTGCGATGGAGATTCTGAGGACATACTTGCTTTTGCATCCTCAATAGAACTCATTCATACATATTCATTGATACATGATGACCTTCCTGCGATGGACAATGATGATTTAAGGCGCGGTAAGCCGACAAACCACAAGGTCTTTGGAGAAGGCATGGCGATACTTGCAGGAGACGGTCTTCTTACGGAGGCGTTTTATATGATGGCGAATTCGCACTCAAACAAAAACATCAAAAACACGGCATTAATAAGGGCAATAAAGGAGATCGCCTTTACAGCAGGCATTCATGGAATGGTCGGGGGCCAGGCGCAGGATCTTCTCTCGGAGAATACAGAGCCTGACAAAGAGACGCTTTCTTTTATTCACAGGCATAAAACAGGAGCGCTTATATCAGGCTCTTTAAGGGCAGGCGCAATCCTTGCAAATTGCAGCAAGCCTTCCCTTAATGCAATCACAAGATACGGAGAAAACATCGGGCTTGTCTTCCAGGTGATAGATGATATACTTGATATAGAGGGCAGCACGGATGAACTCGGCAAGCCCACAGGCTCTGATACAAGAAAAAAGAAGATGACTTATCCATCAATATACGGGCTTGAATCTTCCAGAAAAAAGGCGGAAGAGCTGATTTCAGAGGCAGTCTTTTCCATTAAAGACTTCTCAGCTAAGGCAGAGCCTTTAAGGGAGATTGCCGGATACATGCTTGAGAGGAGAAATTGAAACTTATAGAAAAAATAAAATCCCCTGATGACCTGAAGACTCTATCAGTTGAGGAGCTGAACAGCCTCTCCGAAGAATTGAGGGAGATAATAGTAGAACGCGTATCAATTAACGGCGGACATCTCGCATCAAACCTCGGCGCTGTAGAACTTACACTGGCTCTTCATTATGTATTCAATTCCCCTGTTGACAAGATTGTATGGGACGTTGGGCACCAGTCATACACGCACAAACTTATCACGGGGAGATATGAAAAATTTGAAACCATCAGAAAGTATAAGGGCATTTCCGGGTTTCCTAAGATAGATGAGAGCATTCACGACGCCTTTGGCACAGGACACAGCTCAACATCAATATCAGCAGCCTTAGGAATCATAGAGGCGCGTGATAAAAAAAACGAGACGTTTAAAGTTCTGGCTGTTATAGGCGACGGCGCTATGACTTCCGGGCTTGCCTTTGAGGGGCTGAACCACGCCGGACATCTGAAAAAGGACCTTATCGTAGTGCTGAATGACAATGAAATGTCAATTTCAAAAAACGTAGGAGCATTGTCTGCATATTTAAACAGGATCCTTACCGGAGACCTATATCAGCGATTTAAAAAGCAAACGAAATCTTTTCTTGAGGGCATTCCAAAGTTTGGAGGCCAGGTTACAAAGATTGCCCAGAAGGCAGAAGAAACCCTGAAAGGGCTATTCCTCCCGGGAATATTGTTTGAAGAACTCGGGATTAATTATGTAGGCCCCATAGACGGACATGACATCAAACTGCTGATAGAGACATTCAGAAATATTAAAAACTCAACAGAGCCTACTTTAGTCCATGTCATTACCAAAAAAGGCAAGGGATATGAGTTCTCTGAAAAAGACCCCTGCATATTTCACGGAGTAGGACCGTTTGAAATAGAAACCGGGTATTCTGTAAGCGATAAAGATGCGCTTTCATACAGTGAAATATTCGGCAGGGCGCTTACAGAGTTTGCCGCAAACGACAAAAGAGTCATTGCTATCTCAGCGGCAATGAGAGAAGGCACAGGGCTTGAATGTTTTGAAAAAAAATTTCCTGACAGATTTTACGATGTTGGCATAGCAGAGCCTCATGCAGTAACATTTGCCGCAGGACTCGCAGTACAGGGATTGAGGCCTGTAGTCGCAATATATTCCACTTTCCTTCAGCGCGGTTACGATGAGATAATCCATGATGTCTGCCTCCAGAATCTGCCTGTTGTATTTGCGATTGACAGGGCAGGCATAGTCGGTGAGGACGGCCCGACGCATCAGGGGGTTTTTGACATTTCTTATTTAAGGCATATTCCTAATCTTACTGTCATGGCGCCAAAAGATGATCTGGAACTCAAAGCCATGCTTGAACTTGCCCTAAAACACAACGGGCCCTCGGCAATAAGATACCCGAGAGGGAAAGTAATTTCAAATTTCAAATTTCAAATTTCAAATTCTGAACTTGAGATAGGAAAAGGAGAAATTTTAAAAGAAGGCTCTGACATGGCATTGATAGCCATAGGCAATGCTGTCCATCCTGCGCTTGCCGCAGCAGAGAGGCTTGAAAAAGAGGGGATAAAGGCATCAGTCATAAATGCAAGATTCATAAAACCGCTTGATAAGGAACTCATTTCGTCAATGGCAAAAAATATAAAGCGGATAATAACAATTGAAGAGAACATGATTGCCGGCGGTTTCGGAAGCTCAGTCCTTGAATATCTGAACAGCGCGGATATTCCCGATATAAAAATTAAACTCCTCGGCATACCTGATGAATTTGTAGAGCAGGGCTCACAAGCAATCTTGAGAAAAAAATACGGAATTGATGAAGAAGGGATTTACCAAAACTGCAAGGCATTCCTCTCAACGCTTGCAACAGTTCGCTGAGCCTCAGTTGAGTTACCGTATTTTGATAGAACTTCTTTAAGTGAGACTGCCTTGATTTTACCGGACTGGTTGGCATTAACTCTATCTTCAGCTTCTTTGCGCCAGAGAGCATCTATGTGACCTCTCAAATTTATTACCTTCCTTCATAATTACAATCGTCCCCTTTTCTGTTCCTATTAATTTTTTATTTCAGTCAATACAAGTTTTTCAAAAAGTTTTCTTGCTTCAGTTTGTTTGTCTTCTGCTTGTTGCTCTAATTTAATTGCTTCTTCAATTTTTTTGCGAATTGCTTTTGCAATTTCTGTTTGTCTTGGCTTCGGAATGCTTTGATGAGAAGGCAAAATAAATTTATTGATGTCGCCTTGCTGTAGTTCAATCTGTCCAGAAGAACCGGTAAAATATTTTTCAATTTGGATTTGACCTAAATGACTACGCAAATAATAAGCAATGAAATAAGGGTCGTAGTTTTCATTCAGACTAATAATTGAAATATGTCCGTCTGCTATTGCGGGTTCTTCTCTTTCATAAACATTCACTTTGCCCATAGATACATAACCTGTTGATGCAAGTAAAATATTACCATTTATTACTTTTGCAGTTTTCATTGAATTGAAAAACTCATTGTTCACTTTAAGAGCACTATCATAATCAATAAAACGGTCTTTGATGTCAACAGTTTTAATAACGATATTTTCTCCATCCTCTTCATAAATGGGTTGTTCACCTCTTGTTATTGGTTTTGTGCAAATACTTTGAAGTGTTACTGTTTTGAAATTTGTTTTCAGCTCATCCAATGCTTTGTATTTCGGATGAAAGAAAAGGTAATGAATACGACCAGAAACTTCATCGGGGAAAACATCAAAGGTCAAGGTTTGTTTTTCTGCTCCAGTTTTGAAAAAGTAATTTGGATTTTCAGGAACTGTAATTTTTAATTCTTCAAGTAAATAATTGAGTGCTTCGTTTTGCAGTTTAGTTGCCTTGGTTTTAAGAGTTTTGGATTCGATTTCTATTGGCTTAATTTTCTCTAAAATCCTTTCTTGCTCTCTAATAGAAGGTTTTATGATTTTGAGTAACTTGATTTCTTCTAAGTTGATATTGGGTTGCCAAACCAGATGGCTATATTTCACAAAACCGAATTGACCAAATTGCGAGTTAAGATATCGAACGAGGAAATGAGAATTCATTTCTGATTTATCTACCAGCCGAAGTCGTGCGATTGCTTGGTTGATATTTGCTTCTTCTTCTGATTCATAAATAGAACAAGTACCTAACCCCACACCTGCAATTGTAATGAGTATGTCATTTTTAGCCAATTGCGATGCCGCTAAAACTGTAGTGTGATAAATGGAAGGAATTTGAGTTGTCTCGCTTAACTCTGTTTCATTCGTTCTAACATTTGTTCCACCCAAGAAAGGAATACCATCATCCACATAAAGCACCCCCTTTGGAGTTTTACCACTCACAAGGTTTTCAGGTTTGGACATAATCGTTGAAATAGTCGTTACATCATATTCCGTTAGTTTTTCCAAATCATCAAGCACATCCAATTCTGGATGGTAATGCATGAAGTCCAAACGACTATCTATCTCTGTTGGAAAACGGTAGTAGAAGTTTGAGGTTTCAAGCAACATAGTGGACACCTTTTGCAATAAGTTTAGAAAATTTGTCCTTGTTAAACACTAAACCACTATACGATTTGTGAACTGCATCTTTGAACTTTAAATAAGAGTTCAAAACTCCTGCTAAATCATTGCGACAAATTTTCCCTTTGGTGTCCATTCCTACTTTTTCAGCATGGGCAAAAAAGATTGGTTCTTTCTGCACTGCATCAAAATCAGTTTTTTTGATTGCATAAAGAATAGAAGTTTTGGTTGCGGTTTTTGAAATCGGAATGAATGTGTCCCGTGTCAAAGAAATAACTGCTTTGATGTAGAAGTGAGAACGAATGAAGTTGCGGACTTCTTTGTAATCATCAGTATTTAAAACTCCTTCGTCTAAAACGATAAGCATTTTTCCGCCTCTCCACTCTGGCAATTCGTCTTTATCAGCAACATCTTTTAAGTAATGCCAAATTGCTGTGATGAACATAGCACCACCTTTCATGTTGTTGCCTGTTATTTCATACTCAGCTTTACCTGTGAGAATTTCGGCTTCAATTTGTTTTGCTTCTGCCTGATTTGTCGTAATTACTTTTTTCTTACTCTCAATTTTTTTAGCAAGAGAATTGAGAGTAAAAGCAGAAAGCGATTTATCGCTTTTCTGCTTTTGCAATTCTTCCAATTCTTTTTTGTGCTTTAAAATTGATTCCTGTTTTTTATTAAGTCGTTCCTGTGTAAGATTCTTGTTTGGTAAAACTGGAATACGATTTAACTTGTCTTTGATTTTTTGTAAGTCGCTTGTCTTGCTATCATTTAATTCAAGCGTAAGCTTCCCCTAAAAGCAGACACTCTGTAAGTAGAGCTTTCTGGCAAAATAACCGTCAGGAGGTTCTAAATGAAGAGGACGAGATTCACGGAAACACAGATCGTAGCAATCTTAAAAGAA
>JBAQLV010000003.1:0-44962 GCA_049302185.1 Thermodesulfovibrionales bacterium
ATGATCGACTACAACGAGCACCGTCCCCATGATGCATTAGGGGACTTGACACCGGCTGAATACATGGAGCAAAATGCTGGGAACTCTATTTTACAACTGTCTACCTAATGGGGAAGCTTACGAGAGGGGAAAATCCCTCTTCCCTTTTGGCTATTCCCTATTGGCTCTTGGCTATTTTGCTTAGACTGTTTATCAAAGAATTGAGCATTTTGTTTATTTCTTGGATTTTTTGTAATATTATTCCAAATGGTTGGTCGTTTAGATATTGTAAATTTCTTGATACTATAAGATGAGTCTCGACCTCTAATAAAGAGCCCCGTGCAATTCGTAGGAACTGAATATATTCTTTTGTCATATTTCGTCCCCATCCTTCGGCTATATTCGCAGGGACTGAAATTGCCGCCCTCCGAACCTGGGATGTAAGAGCATATATCTCTTCGTTAGGAAAGGTCTTTGTTATTCTATAAATATCTGTTACAAGTTCTATAGCCTTTTTCCAAACTTCCAGTTCCTGATATGATTCCATTTCTTTCCCTATTCCCTATTGGCTTATTCCCTATTGGCTATTCCCTATTCCCTTTCTTCAACTGTTCCCTCAGCATCTTATTTTCTCTCTGAAGCCTGAGAAAATTTAATGCCTTATCTATAGTAAAAAGTATCTGCTCTTTTTTGAACGGCTTTGTTATAAAGTCAAAACCACCCTTTTGCATACTCTCTACAGCGGACTCAACCGTGCCGTAGGCTGTAATAATAATAACCGGGATATCCTCATCTACTTTCTTTATGGCTTCAAGCAGCTCAATTCCATCAAGCCCCGGCATCTTCAGGTCAGCAATAACTACATCAAACCCTCCCTGTTTAGCTAATCCAAGCGCCTCCAGAGGATTATTTGTGGTGGTAATCTCGTAAGGCGTCTTTTCCCTTATAATCATGCTCAAAAGCTTCAACATATCAGGCTCATCGTCAACTGCAAGTATTCTTTCAGGCATATTTCCTCCTTTGGTTAGGCCAATAGGCAATAGGGAAGAGGGAATAGGGGGAAATCCCTCTTGGCTATTCCCTATTGGCTATTCCCTGCCTTTACCGCTGGTAAAGTTATTATAAAAGTCGTCCCTGTCTCCTCTGATTCTTCCTTTGTCTTTGTTTCAAATGTGATTGTCCCGCCGTGTTTTGTTACAATTCCATAAGATACCGACAGTCCCAATCCTGTGCCTTCACCAACCCCTTTTGTAGTAAAAAGCGGATCAAATATCTTTCTCCTGTATTCTTTTTTAATGCCGTGCCCTGTGTCAGAAAATCTTATTTCAATATGCCTGTTATCACTCAATATCCTTGTTGTTATAGTCAGCACCCCACCGCCCTTCATAGCAGATGCGGCGTTATTCATGATATTGAAAAAGACCTGCTGCAACTCCTCGGAACATCCTTTAACTTCCGGTAGATTATCCTGCATCTGCTGCTTTATAGAAATCTTATTAAGAAGCAGTGTATGTTCAACAACTGTCAGGACAGCAGATATGCTTTCATTTATATCCACGTGCTCTTCCTTGCATTCGCTGTAACGCGCAAAACTCAATAGGTTTTCTACAACCCTTTTGGCTCGCAGCCCGTGCCTTTCCATTGTCGTTAAGATGTCATGCTCCTGTGAGCCAGGATCAGCCTTTTCTAAAAGCATGTCAGTAAAACCGAGTATAATTCCGAGCGGATTGTTTATCTCGTGCGCCACACCTGCGGCCAGTGTGCCCATAGAAGCCAGCTTCTCAGTATGATAGCTTGTCTCTTCCATCTTCTTTCTGTCCGTAATATCTCTTGAAATCCCGAGAACGGAAAAAACATTTCCATTCTCGTCCAAAAGCCCGTTATAGTTCGTACTGAGCCAGTATCTATTACCATTCACCTCCACCGGGCATGTTATCTGTGTGCTTATATTGGTAGCGAAAACCTCTTTTATTTTTTCCATTTGAAGTTCAGCGCACTCATCAGGGAACAGTTCAATAATATTACAGCCTAAAATCTCTTCAGGTCTTTTCTTGAAAAAATTATACCCGTATCTGTTCATCGAGGAAAGTTTATCTTCCTTATTCACTGTAAAGATGATATCCCCAGCATGCTCTACGAGAGACCTGTATTGTTCCTCGGATTTCCTGAGTTCTTTCGTCTTTTCTTCTACCTCGCTTTTCAGAGAACCTGACCACCTGAGCATCATGCCTATTATCAGCACGCCGCCGGAGAGTATTGCGAATATAACAATGCCTTCGAGGAGGAACTGCCTTATCTGTATATCGTGAATCGCGCCTTCAACCTCGCTTATAGGCGCGACAACTGCTACAGACCATATCCTGTTTCCAGCATTGGCCAATTTGATAGGTGAATAGGCAATCAGTTTTTTTATCTCTCCCTCAACGCCTCTGTGCCATCCGGAAATATACCAGCTTGTTCCTTCTTCACCTTTCAGCATCTTCTCTTTCTGGATCTCATTAATCCTCGCAAAAGATATGGTAGGTTTTTTCCCTTTTCGTGCTTCAAAGGCATTTTTACCGATGAAGGTACTTTCCTGATGATAAAGAAATGTGCCATTTTCATCTATAACCCATGAATATCCTGTTTTCCCGGAGCGTATTCCTTTTGTAATTCCTTCTATTAATTTGTTGACGTCAATAACAAATATTAAAACCCCGAAAAATTTGTCCGGTGCTTCTGGATGTGATTCATTCACAGAAATCTGCCAGACAGGTAAAATCATTTTCATTAAAAGTTTTTGAGATTTATCCATATGCTGCACAGGAGAAACATCTGTTAAATAGATATTATCTTTATTCTTTTCACTTCTTGCCCATTCCACATAATGTTTATCTTCTGTATCTGGAGGTTCAGTGTGGCATTTTTGATTTTCTAACACATGATGGGTCTTAAGACTTTTATCCTCAACAAATCTTATTTCCATTGTACCTTCATGCTTAATACTCGAAAAGGCAATCTCCATTCTATTATCCATAAAAGGTGACTCAGGATATTGTATGGCTGGGGATAAACTAAGGAGCATCAGCTCTCTTTTTAACACATTAAGGCTATTTTCTATCTGGCTGGCAGCATGCCTCACAAGGACTAACTGCTGCTGATTGAAGTCTTCAGTTACAATTTCTCTTACCTTTCGAGAAGACAACCAACCGAGTATGAGCACAGTACTCAAGAGCAGCGTCATCATGATACCAACAAAGGCTTTAAAGTACCTGATATTGAAAGGATGGTATCTTTCTATCAAAGAGACTAATGCTTGCCTGAGATTAAGAAAAGGGGACTTTTCTTTTGCCAAATTTTAACCCTTCATATTTCTTAAAGATACCTTGTTAACCTACATTAACAAATTTTTATAGAAAAAGTTAAGACAAGCACGAACTGAAAGTTTCTGAGTTTTTAGACAATAGTCAAATGTTGCATAAAATTCTTATCCACCAATCGTCATTGCCCGACTTGATCGGGCAATCCAGATCCTTCGACAAGCTCAGGATGACTGGATTCGGAGCCTGCCCCGTACTTGATACGGGGGTCAAGCCGGAGAATGACAGAGAGGAGTTCACTTTTAGTGAACTTTAGCTGCATAATCATAATTGGATTCAAATGTATTCTTATCAGGCATTTGCAGACGGCCACGTTCAAAAGTTATGCAACTGATGGGTTTAGACACATGAAAATTCCTTTGATAAGTAGTCCATAGCATCCCCGCCATAAATGGCGGGGCTTTCTAACGGGGTAAAACGTTAGGGGGGAATATTGTTGCCGAAGGTTTATGAGGGTTTCAACATAAGGAGGGGCCTTTCAGAGTCCCCTCCTGGTATACTTCACACTAATCTAAATCTTTTTTACCACCAGAACGGCACACCCTGAATGTCCTATCACCCTCTCTGTCACGCTTCCCATAAGAAGCCTTTCAATGCCTGTTCTGCCATAACTTCCAACAACTATAAGACCTGCATTCTTCTGCTCTGCTGTCTTAACTATTACCTCATAAGGTTCACCTTTCAGGGTTAGGGCCTCTACCTTTATGCCTTCCCTTTCTGCAACCTGTCTTACCATATCAACACTTTCCTTTGCCACTGGAAGATTTTCATCCCTTTTAGCAACAGAAAGGGCGATCAGACTGCCTCCACTCCGTTTTGCAATGCTGATGGCCTCACGGGATGCTAATTCACTGTATATTGAACCATCCGTAGCAATAAGGATCTTTTCAAAGGTAAGCTTGGCATCCTTAGGGACAACCAGGAACTTGCAAGGGGCATGGCCTATGACCTTTGCGGTTACGCTTCCCATCATGAGCCTCTGCAGCCCTGTCCTTCCGCGCTTTCCCATGATTATTATCTCGACATTGTTTTTTGCTGCCTCATCAACAATGTATTGGTAAGGCTCTACTCCGCTACGCACGAGTATCTCGCATGAAACTCCTTCCTTCTCAGCCTTCTCTTTAAGTGACTCGAGATACTTTTTTGTATCCGCTTCTAACTTTTCAGCCATTGATGGGGTCGCAATAAACTCAGGAAACTCAGGTACCTCTGCAACAGATATTATGTAGAGTTTACTGCCACACGTCTTTGCTAAATTAATAGCCTCTCTTACCGCACCCTCACATAATACAGAACCATCTGCAGATAAAAGTAGCTTTTCCATCCTTGCTACCGGACATGCCTGATATGCACTCATCCTATACCTCCTTCTTTACTTTGGCCTTCTTCATGCTCAGACCTATTCCTTCAAAAATGAAGAATATTGCGAATCCCCACCACATGGTATAAACCACATAAAAGACCAGCAGGAATGTCATGAGACCAATATGATCTTTCACCTTAACGGCATCAACCTTGTAAAAGTTATATGCTGCCTCAACTCCCTTCTTCATGACATCTGATACAATCTTGGCCTCAGCAGCCTTCTTCTCTATCATAAATTGTTTATTTATTTTGTCCAGAACATTCCACCATTGTCTGAATATCTGCTTCTCATCATCAGTCTTCATAACTGTCCCGTACAAGGCATTGATCTTTTCCCCTTCATTCCTGTAAAAGGTCTCTGAATCCCGTAAAGCTGCTGCAAGTACCTTTCCGAGGTCTCCTTCTATCTTTAACTCAGCACCATTGACTTCAACCTTGGCACCTTCATTAACAGTAAACAGCTTAGATGCCCGTTCGGCCCTCTTCTCAGCATCCCCGGGCTTATCATCTGGCTTAGTCATCTTGAAACTGGCAGCAAACATTTGACCCATAAACTTCTCATTGCTTTTTGCAACCTTGGGGATGAAATAAGATGAACCCTTGGCGAGTTTGTTAAACATCTCGTCAGCCCACTGTAATCCGTTTTGAGGCTCTCCTGCTTTAGTTTTAGGAAAAATAGGAGAGAATATCAAAAACAGAACAACAAAAAACGATATTGCCATTATTATCCCGATGCCTAAACGTTTTCCATGTCTTACTACCATTTCTATCCCTCCTCTCTTAATGTCTTCATGTTTCCGAAAAACTTTGCAAAGAGCCAGATGCCAAAAAAGGCAATACATACCCAGAATACCCAGAAACCAACAGCCTCTATACCTGATGCCAGAGGTTTGGATATCGTGATATAACCGAGCTCTCCCAATTTTTTAGGAACCACGGTTGCCCTGTTTGCAAAACCTGCAAGGATGGTGATAGCATAAAATCCCCTTATATCTATCCCTCTTACAACCTTTGTTGTAAGCGCCCCGACCTGTATACCGACAAGCGAACCAAGAAGCATTCCCATAGCGAGCGTATAGAAAACATATCCGTAAATAGCAAATTGTGTTATAGAGGCATAACCTGCGGTAAAGATTATCTGGAGGATATCGGTACCTACAGTGGTCATTGTGGATATACCGAATGTATAAATAAACATAGGGAATGTTACGAATCCACCGCCAACCCCCATTACCGCTGCCAGTACCCCAACGATAAATCCACCACATGCCACGATTACACCTGATATCCTTCTTCCCCCGGGAACCATGTCCTCATCAAATTTAATCATGGGGGGTATCTTCAATGCCTGTAATTTTAATCCCATGCCTGTCGTAGTTGCAGGTTTGCCACCTCCATGTGCCCCTACATCGGCGCCGCCCTTTCTTAATTTTAAGTAATCCATCATGGCATAGGTGCCTAAGAAACCGAGTATTACCGCATAGACTACACTTATGAAGGCATCGCTAAGTGCAGGGTCTATGTCATAGATCGTCCTGTTTAACCAGCCACCAACAGTTGCGCCTATGGCGGAGCCACAAACGAATGCCACGGCTAAACCTACAGAGACATTTCCCAATTTCTTATGGACAGTCGTTCCCATTATCGCCTTTGCAAATATGTGAAATACATCTGTACCGACAGCCATAATCCCCTTTACTCCAGCAGCCATCAAAGCAGGAGTTATAATAAACCCTCCTCCAGCGCCTATACATCCTGTGATAAGGCCAGCACCAAGACCAATAGCTATTGAAACAAAAAATATCATGGTTGAATAATGTGCAGGTCCGTATGCTGTTTTGCCCCCAATAACGTCTGCTGCCTGTGAAATTGATATAGCCAGTATCGGCAGCAAAAGAATGAAAAGGACTAAGAGTTTCTTTCTACTCTTGATAATGCTCATCGAAACCTCATAATCCCATTTGGCATGAGCAATAGATGCCATCTTAAGAAATTCATAAATCTGTCTCGGATAACTCATTTCCTAACCTCCTTATATTATTTATAGAATTAATCGTTATATCTTTATAATGACTTGCAAGCAGTTTTGTATAATACCTCTGCTGGCATAATATGGTCAAGGACAAGATAATATTAAATTTTTATGAGCCTATAAAAATTCATTATAAAACACACCCAGAAGATTGACGAGACTGTAGAGATGCTGAATTGTTAAACATGTGATGAGACCGCAAATACCGCAATGATCGTTACGCTGATGACAAAGCTTATGATTATCTTTCGTTCAAGGGACATACTGTCTTATATTATCACCGATGGTCAAAAAAATAAAAATACCCTCTGTGGGCGGGCGTATATACAGGCATTCAGGCAGAAAAATGAGGTATATCAGGAAACACTACAGAAAGACTAAAGGGTTAGTCCTCTTCGGCTCGAAAATAAATCTGCAAAAGTAAACTGCTAAGCACTTCCACTCCTTTGAACTATTTACCTTAAACCATTCACCGATTCACCTATTCACCTGTCCTTCTCTCCCTTCCGTTCTTCTCGCAGCATCAGCAGAGAGGAGCCGGAGGAGACTGAACTTCTGAACTTTTGAATTACAGATTTTTATATTACTTTAGAATCCCGATAATGTCTTTGTGACCGACATTCTCTAACACACTCAGCACCTTTCCCCTCCATCTGACCGGCATCTTGTCAAACATAGCCTTTATCCATCTGTTTCGCCCCTTTTTATAAGAGATGTTAAAACCTCTAATGCCTCTCTCCTTTCCTTTAACAGTTTCTCTTCTGTTTTTCTTCTTGTGGATATGATTAGCTTATGGAGACCAAAGGCTGCCGGATGGGGAACTTTTATTCTTATACCTTTACCTTCTGTTTCAATACTTATAGTATTTTGAACAAGATAATCAAGGAATCGCAAGGGTTGAGCATTTATGCCCAATTGAGGAAGCGGGTAAGGCTTGTCACTGCCTCTGCCCTTTTCAGGTACGAGAAACTCCACTATCATCTCCGGATGCATAAGCCTCATATAGCCGGCATCTCCGCTGAAAGAAACCACAAAACCTTCATTTTTTAACATGCTTACTACGTCAAACCTCTTCTTGATTCGCACAGGAAGAGGCACAAGAAAATCTATGTCTCTTGTCCTGATAGCTGGCGTATATCTCTGGCCTGTAAAATAGCTTCTGTAAAAATGCTGGCACCAGCTCCCGATGAGAACCAATTCTTTCAACAAACCTGCGCTCTGAAAGCGCCTCAGCACATCAAGAAATAGAGCGTATCTCTTTTCCACGCAACGCCTTTCTCAGGAAAGCTATCTGTTTTTTGACTTGAGACAAAAGATTCCTGTATTTCGCCCTGAGTTTTTTTACTTCTTCATGTCTCTTTATTTCTTCCTTCGATAATTTGCCCTTATATGCAAACTTCACCTTTATGCCTTCCCTTTGCATCAGATAGTAATAGCTGTGACCGCGTATCTCCTTCTTCACAAGCGCGCCTTTTGGGAGTGCATTAATGGCTTTTTCATACTCCTTTTTCATCCTTAAGGAGTTTTCAAGCTCCTCCTCCAGAACACCCTTAATGACCTTCATCTATATGTTTTTCTCCTGTTACCATACATTATGCTGATTATACCGCATTGTAAGGTAACAAGGTCAAATAAATAATTACCATACGATATTAATGATTATTGGTTTTGTAAGGTAACGGGCCTTCTGTCTTTTTGGAGGCGAGATGCCTAATGTCCTGGTTTTGGGGCTTTTCAAAGCGTCAGCAGAGAGTCGCCCCCGCACTTCTGCACTATTGCGCTTTTGCACTTTAACTATTATAATGTATACATACATCGCAGGGAGGCTCTAATATGAAAAGGACACAGATATATCTCGATGAAGATACTTACGGGTATCTGAAAAAAGAGAGTGAAATGAAACATCTGTCAGTCTCTGAGGTAATCCGCAGCAGCATCCGTGAGAAGATGAACAGGAAGCTGCAGAAAATCCTGACGGCAACGGAAAAAGTCTCCGGTATATGGAAGGATAGGGATATTGATGTTGAGCGCCATATCAGAGCGCTCAGGAAAGACAGAAAGGCATGGTAGTTATTGACTCTGATATCCTTATATGGCTGCTCAGGGGAGATCTTCAGGTAACCGAAAGGTTCAAGAAAACCTTAATTGACACCGAGGGCAATATATTTATCACACCTGTGCAGATAGCGGAGATATACGCAGGGATTCTTCCGAAGGAAAAGGCAAGGGTCGAGGGCTTTCTTTCGTCCCTTGGCGCTATAACCATTAACGAAAAAGTCGGCAGGCTCGCAGGTGAATACATGAACAAATACGGGAAATCACACAATCTCACCCTTGCTGATGCAATGGTTGCATCTGCTTCCCAGATAAACGGCTGCGAACTGTGGACAAAGAACAAAAAGCATTACCCCATGCTCGCTTCAAATGATTTTTTTAAGGAATGATTTTTCTTTTTAAATTCTTAACTTCTGTTCTTCTCGCAGCGTCAGCAGAGAGCCGCCTCCGCATTCAGGCGGATTTGCCGAGGAGAAGAGGCAACCGCGCGGACTATCTCACTAAGACAAAATTCATTTTTATGATTAATAAGAAAACCGATCGCTGTCCTATTTAATTTTTCAAAACATAAAAAATCTGGTATAATGACAAAAATTAGTAAGGAGGTATACCATCGAGCCTATTTCATTATTAACCGTCGGGTACGAAGGAAATGACATAAAAGAATTTATTAATAGGCTTCAGAACAAAAAGGTACATATACTTATTGACGTAAGAGAAATACCTGCCAGCAGAAAATCTGGATTTTCAAAGAATCAGCTCTCAGGACACCTTGAAGAAGTCGGTATAAAATATATTCATGTTAAAGAATTAGGAAGCCCAAAAATATTAAGGGAAAAACTCCATGAAAATAATGACTACGACTTTTTCTTCAAGAAGTATTCCGCATATATACAGACCAAATTAGACGTAGTTAAAAATTTATATGCAGATATCATAATGCATGAGACAAGCTGTATTATGTGTTTTGAAAGAGACCCTTTCCAATGTCATAGAAAAATAGTTGCTGAAAAAGTAAAAGAAATCGACGGTAACGGCCTAATAATCACACACATATAATCCCAAATATGGCATTAGAGACAAAACAAATTCTCGTTACTGGTAAAGCTTATCCAAATCCAAGCAGAAAATATGAAGAAACAGTTTGTGTTGCAGGCATAGACCTTAAATCAAATCAATGGATGCGTTTATATCCGATACCCTTCAGAGACTTGGACAATGATAAAAAATTCAAAAAATATAGCATAATCGAATTGAAGGCTGAAAAAGCTCCTGCTGATACAAGGCCAGAAAGTTATAAAGTTGATAGTGGAAGCATTAAAATTTTAGATCACTATGACACAACAAAAGATAAGAACTGGGCGCTTAGAAAAAAAATAGTCCTGCCCACTGTATCAAGCACCTTATGTAGCATACTGGAAGAAAACAAAATTAATGGAAAATCATTGGGCATGTTCAAGCCGCAAAATATTCAGTTAGTTTATAAAAAAGTAAAACCGGAAAAAGGCGAGGAGCGTGACAAGTATTATGCCCAACTTAATTTCAATAAAAAACCAAAGAAGGCAATAGAAGATGTTCCCTTTGATTTCAGATATACATTTTCTTGCGATGGGCGCTCAAATTGCCAAGGCCATAACTTGCCTATAATCGATTGGGAAATATTCCAATCGTTTAGAAAATGGCGGTGGAAGTATAAAGATGAAGACACTTTATTAAAAAAGATTTCTGAAAGATGGCTTAACAAAATGTGCTCAGAAAAGAATGATACTTATTTTTATGTGGGAAATATGCAGAGGTTCAGAGATAATTTTATGGTTCTTGGTGTTTTCT
This sequence comes from Thermodesulfovibrionales bacterium, assembly GCA_049302185.1. Classification (GTDB taxonomy): domain Bacteria; phylum Nitrospirota; class Thermodesulfovibrionia; order Thermodesulfovibrionales; family UBA1546; genus UBA1546. Next base: position 10,621 of record JBAQLV010000003.1, read on the forward strand.
ATCCGCCAAAAGTATAACGCTACCTTTATATGTCTTTTTCAACTCATCTTTTGCACTTCTGAACTTTTTATATTGTGCTGAGGAAATGGGGGAAGTGGAGCCTGTCTAAAAACTCCTTTTCAATTTTTAAGTAAGCAAAAACTCTTTTCATAAAAAGTATCAAAAGTCCTTTATCTTTTAATCTTACCCTAAGGCCGGAAGCATCCGCTCTTTCCTCATTATCGCTGCTGTTATTTTCAACAGATTATGGGCTATTGCTGCTATTTTCCACTCAATCTTTGCTTTCTCTAATCCCCTAAGAAGGAATTGGTCAAACCGACTGCGTATTTTTATCTGACCAAACACAGGTTCTACCAAACATTTTCGTTTCCCGTAAATCGCTCTGCCTTCGGCGGTGCTTATCTTTGCTCTCATTCGCTCCCTATACTCTTCGTACCCGTCTCTTGTTATCGCCCTGCCTAATTTTATATTCGTTGTGCATTTTTCTCTCAAAGGGCAGGCAGCGCATGTTCCCCGTTTTGTTCTGTATGTGGTGATCTCTCTCTTGCTGTACTTGCTTTTGAATTGAGTCCTTGCAACTGGCCTTAATATTTCACCCTGTGGACATGTATATTTATCCTTGTGAGTATTGTATGTAAAAACCTCTTTTGCAAATAAGTGTTCCATTGCCTTCTGTCTTTTCTTGCTGCCTATATGCCTTTCGTCTTCTGATGGAATATATCCGTCTATTTTGTTGTCCTCTAAATATTTAAAATTCTCTCCTCCTGCATAGCCTGTGTCAGCAACCACTATCTTTGGTTTCTCTTTAACTGTTTCCTCCATTCCTTCTACTGCCTTCTTTGTCTGATTTACATCAACAGGCTCTGGTGTTACATCAGCATATACAATAAGTTGTTCCTCAGTCACAGCAAGCTGGGCATTGAAGGCCGGGATTGAGGTGTTGCCCCTGTGCATGAAGCTGGCCTCTGCATCTGTCAGACTTACCCTCGATTCATCTTCTTTTCCTAACTCATGTGCTTTTTTAATAAGCGCTTCTATTTTCTTAATCCTGTCTTGTGCCTTTTCTATCTCTTTGGGGAGTTCGTCTCCACGCCTGTTAGCACCGTGTATCTTGTCTTCTTCTTTATCTATGCTTTCAGCCTCGTTTATTATCTTCTCAGCCTCGTCTTTTGCCTCTTTTAGCAGTTCTTTCCAATCCCCCAGTTTTTTGAATGTATCTATGCCGCTGTTTGTCCTGACCTTGCTCCCATCTAATGCAACAAGTCCAAGTGTCGCCATCCCCATTGTCTTTGCTACTATGATTACATCGGTAAATATCTTCTCTAATGCCTCTTTGTTATTGGTACGAAACAGGCAAAGGGTTCTAAAGTCAGGTTTCTCTAATCCTGCCAACCACATAAACACTACGTCCTCTTCAAGTTTTTCTTCTATCTTTCTGCTTGAGCGTACCCCTGTGGCATATCCCCATAGAAGCACTTTTATCATCATCGCCGGATGATAGGCTGGACGACCTTCTTCCTTCGATTCTCTGAATGTGGCTGTATCAATACTGTCTATTATCTCTGAGAATACTCTTGCAGGATGATCTTCTCTAATCCATTCGTTCAGACTCGGCGGAAGAAGGAATATCTGGTCTTGCTCGTAAGGTCTTAAAGGCATCAGCTAACCTCCTTAAACATTTTGTGCTTTTAATTTATCATATTTGCAGGTTAGAAACAGCGGTAGTTTTTAGACAGGCTCAGTGTCCTTCGGCTATATTCCTATTGACATGCAATATTACTTTATGGTTGAATATTTGAAAGCGTGGACTCGCTTATGTTAGTTAGGCGCCGGACGGCGGAAGGGAAGTGATAATAATGAAATTAATTTGAACTACACAGGATGGGCTTGTGTAGTTTTTTTATTTTATAAACCAGTAACACAGGACTGTGTTACCCAAGGTGCCGGATGGCAGGAGAAATTTAAATGGCAAAGTCAAAACTAAACAAATTTATCTTAAAATCAGACTATTCTCGTCGTTACCCAGATCCATTAAATAAAACCGAAGAGGGCGACCCTTATAATATTGAACATCATGTTCTCTTAATCAGAGCTATAGATGTTCCTTCAGGGATACCCAAGACGCCGAACCCAAGAGAGCAGCGTATAGACAAGGGCATTTACAAAGAAGTTACAGAAAGCTTGAAAAGCACTGACGAACTCTCTTTTCATCTGAAAAACAAAGGAATAACAATTCTGGCTCATCAGGTTGAATACAGCACAGCAGATAAAAAGGTCGCTACTGTTTTTTTTGGTGAAAAAGATGGTATAGCTGATGGGGGACACACTTATGAGATAATACTTGCAACGCAAGCCGACGAGTTGTGTCCGGAAGAGCAGTATGTAAAGATTGAGATAATCACTGGGGTGCCACAAGAAATGGCCGTAGATATAACCGGGGGGCTTAATACAGCCGTTCAGGTAGATGATGCGAGCCTGATGAATTTGGAGGGAAGCTTTGAATGGGTCAAAGAGGCTCTCAAAAAAGAGCCGTACGCTGAACAGATATCTTATAAGCAGAATGAGGAAGGTAAGTTTGACATTAGAGAGATACTAGGCCTGATGACTCTGTTTAATGTAAATAAGTACCCTTATCCACAGCATCCTAAGGACGCGTACGTCTCGAAGGCAAAATGCTTAGATGCATACAAAGCTGATCCGGACTCTTTTAAGATGCTAACGCCTCTTTTAAGAGATATACTCTCTCTTCACGATTACGTACACTTAATGAGCAGAAAACGCTATAACGATGTTATGGGCGGTAGGGCTGCCGCTATGAAAGGGGTGTATGCAACGAGAAAAAGAGGTAACTATGAGTTCATCTTTGTAGGCAATGAAGCAGCTAGACAGCTTCCTGGCGTGAAACTTGATGCCATGCTATATGATGGGGTTTTATACCCTATGCTCGGTGCAATGCGTTTCTTAGTAGAACAAAAACAGGGCGAAAAAACTTATTCCTGGAAATTAAAATCTTTCAAAGAGGTAAAATCCTTCTTTGATGAGATAGCGCCGGAACTTGTAAGCACAACCTATAATATGTGCAGAACCTATAATAATAAACCGAATCCTGTAGGTAAAGACAATAACCACTGGGATAATATGTATAAAACAGTGGCGTTAGCGTATCTACAAAGAAACGGTAAATAATTAGGGTTACAAGTGATTATAAGGAGGGTGGGTCTAAGCACTCATCCTCCTTATATAGTTGTATCAGATATACCCTATTCCTAAGACCCCATACTTAATTTTTATTTAACCCCATCCTCACCTCTTCCCCCCTCCATTAAGATAATCTCCCAGCAACCCTCTGCTGTGCTCGTCGTCATGGCAATAGGCGCAGAGATTCTCCCAGTTGGAGCCGTCAGGAGGATTGTTCCGGTGGTTGCCGTCTTTATGATGCACGGTAAGAAGATTACGGTTTTTGAAATCGAACTCCCTGCCGCATTTGGCGCATATCAGGCCGTGGATTTTCAGGGATTGCTCCCTGTAATCAGAGACAGGGGCATTGCCCTCTTTTAATTCCCTGACGATTTCAGCGGCGGTCTTGCCTGCCGCGGGCTTTTGCGGCACGGGTTTTCTGAATTTCATTCGTTGTCTGCTTCCCAAAAACTCACCTCCTGTGATGCATCATTAAAACATACAATCGCCGGCTCATGCGATTACCCCTGAAGGAATGCCCTGATAGTCATTAAGGAAATACATTATTTCTATTATACAGAAGCGCGGCAGGCTGAAGGCAATTCCCCCTTCCCCCTTGTAAAGATTACCGGATTTCTTTAAAATTAAAACACCATGACTATTGGAATAGGACTTCTTGTACTTGAATCAGTGCTGCTTATTGCCACAATCATACTTTTGCTTTTCAGTTTAAAGGAGGGCAGAGGCAGGAAAAAACTTTTGCTTGAGGTTGAGCGGGCAACAAAGGTGCTGACAAGGCAGGAATACTTTCTGACAGTCACAGATACAATGATGGAAGCCAAGACTGAAGTAATAGGGGCTATAACAGGCAGGCTTCCGATCGGAGATGATAAAAAAAGGACAAAGAGCGTTACAGACAATATTGAGAGGCTGACAAAAAACGGCGTGAGCGTCAGATATCTCATGCCGAAATTCCCGGACAGACTGCATATAGGCCATCTTTATACAAAGGCAGGCGCTGAGGTCAGATACAGCGACTGTCCAATTGTTCATGACATACGTTATATTGTCGTGGACGACAGGGTTGTAGTAATTGGTCTCCCGGAAAGCGTAGGCGAGAAAGAAGCAACCAAAAAAGGCTACAGAATACCGTCGGAAGGGCTGGCAGCCATACTTAAAGAACACTTTTATTCCTGCTGGGATAAAAATATCACCTTTGAGAATTATCTGAAAGAGGTAATCAAACAGACCGGCGCAACGCCTAAACTCCTTGCGCGTGAACTTCAGATAGATGAAGGGGAATTAGAAAAATTTACCCAGCCCGCCTAATCCCGGTATCTGCATTCCTCCGGTAAGCTTTGACATCCCTTCATTGACCATTTCCTGCGCCCGTCTCAGCGCCTCATTGGCCGCGGCAAGTATAAGGTCCTGCAGCATCTCAACATCATCAGGATTTACAACATCCTTTTCTATTTTTATGGAGATGATCTCTCCTCCTCCATTGGCAATGACGGTAACCATTCCTCCGCCTGCTGTTGCTTCAACCGTCTTCTTCTTTGACTCTTCCTGCATCCTCTGCATCTCTGTCTGAAGCTTTTGCGCCTCACGCATAATATCACCGAGCATTTTCTTAGACATCTTTGTTTTCACCCCCTGTATTTTCCTTTAGTTTAACATCAATTATCCTTCCGTCAAAAAGTTCAATCACCTCTTTTACTGCGGGGTCTGTCAGAACTTTATCCTTCAGGTCTTTTTTACGGATTATTTTCTTTGTCAGGATATCTATTTTAAGTTTTGCAGGAGTCTTAAGAATATCCGAGGCTATCTTCTCTATCAAATGAGAATTCTTCCTTATAGGCTCTGCAAAAAGCTCTGCCTCATTGCTGTTAAAGGTCAGTGTCAGGACATTTTCTTTGAGTAAAGGCATTGCCTGTGAAAGCTTTGATGTAATCCTCGGGTCATCAATCTTTTCTCTAATCGCAGTCAATAAAGAACTGCCGTCAAGTGGAGTTGAAGGTTGAGCGTCTTTTTGAGAAGATTCATGATGCGTGATACCCCCCTTTAATTCCCCCCTTACTAAGGGGGGATAGAGGGGGGTTTTATCCTGTGTCGTGTGCCCTGCATCCTGCATCTTGTCCTGCTTACTAATTTCTGACTGTTCTGCTTTACGCGCCGAAGGCAACGGCATCCCCTTCATGAGCGCATCTATATTCTCTATCGCCTCTTGCACAGGTTTAAGCGTGCTTAAAAAGCTTATCCTTATCAGCGACATTTCAAGACTGAGCCTCGGCGAGAATGAAGAACGGACATCCAGTTCAGCCTTGGCCATTTCTGAAAGCATAAGGGTAAGCAGGTCAGGTGAAATCTTCGGCAGTATCCTACTGACTATTTTTATCTCATCCTCGCTAAGTTCAAGTATCTCTTCGGGTTTCTTTACAAACTTTGCGATAAGCAGATTTCTGAAAAATTCCACAAGGTCTTTTGCAAAAGACTTGAGGTCAGCCCCCTTATCAACCAGTTCGGATATAACGTTGATAATCTTTTCCCTGTCGCCGTCAATAACAGCAGATGAAACTTCTGCAAGCATACCGATATCTGCTATGCCGAGAAGGTCTTTTACTCCGTCTGCGTCTATTTCCGAAGAAAACGCTGTCACCTGATCAAGTATTGTAAGGGAATCCCTCATGCTTCCGTCAGCGGCACGCGCCACCATTCCTATAGCGGAATCAGAGATTTTTATGTCTTCCGATGATGCTATATGCCTTACCCTTTCTTTTATCTTTTGCGCTGATATGCGCCTGAAAGGAAGATGCTGGCACCTTGAAAAAATGGTCGCAGGTATTTTTCTTGGGACTGTTGTCGCCAACACAAAGACTGCATGTGGAGGCGGTTCCTCAAGTGTCTTTAAAAGGGCATTGAATGCAGAGGGTGAAAGCATGTGCGCTTCATCTATGATATAAATCTTGTACCTGCCTCCAAGAGGGGTATATTTAACGCCCTCTCTCAAATCCCTTATGTCTTCAACGCTGTTATTTGATGCGCCGTCTATTTCAAGGACAGCAATTGATGTGCCGTCCTTCACAGCCGTGCATGATGCGCATGTGCCGCATGGTGACGGTGTCGGCCCGTTTTCGCAATTAAGCGCCTTTGCAAGTATCCTTGCAGTGGATGTTTTCCCTACGCCTCTGGGCCCTGAGAATATATAGGCATGCGCAATCTTTTTCTGTGAGATGGAGTTTTTCAGGATTCGGATAATAGGCTCCTGTCCTACGAGGTCATCAAACCCCTGAGGCCTCCATTTTCTTGCAAGTACTAAATAGCTCATAGTTTCATTTTAACAAAAAGATACATGCAGACAGGGCACAGCATCTTCGCTCATTCTCGCTCCGATAAAATCGGGACTCCGAGGTTTTGCCCGCTTTTATATCAATATGCTCCTGTATGAATTGCAGGCAAAAAAACCGCTCAAATACTATACCCTGCCTGCTTTAATATCGTCAGCTTTTTGTCTTTCTGCAGCCAGGGGACAACTTGCTGCGGCACCCAGAGTAAATGTTTACCACTGCTTCCTTCCGGACCTGGTGGGGTTCACATCCCTCTGCTGCGCAGGGCCATCCCCCGGCTGCAGGAAAACAGTGATTAGTAATTTGTATTTAACAATTAAGCAATTCAGTGAACTAATCACTATTCACTGTAGTTATGGCGGAGAGGCAGGGATTTGAACCCTGGGTGCGGGATTAGCGCACACACGATTTCCAGTCGTGCACCTTCGGCCTCTCGGTCACCTCTCCAGAGATTAAAAGTATTTGAATTTTAACTGATAAGACGGGGTTTAAGCAACTTAGGGAAAAAGTTTATATTGAGCGTTGCGCCCCGCAACACGCAAGGGATTTCCGTCAAAGGCGCCTGCTTATCCGCAGGTATTAGAAGTCAAAACTATTAACGAGTTACAGGGGAAATAAACAGAGGAACCGATGGTATTAACGGGCTGCTGCGCGCCGTCCCGTTGAATGACTCGTAAGATGCTTCTTCGGCTCAAATTTCAGGGGGTATTTTTCGGGATTTTCAAGATTGTCAATTTCTAAGTCAACGTCCAAGTCTGGCCAGTATAAATGATAGCCATGAAGCAACTGAACGTTTTGTATGGAGCGCAGTGTTTGGTTTTTAAAATAAGGATAATCCTTATAGCTCAGAAAGTATTCTTTTTCTTTTACAAAAATCCAAATTCCGAAAGGCGTTATGTTTTCAACGCTTACCGAAATGCCCTTGCCATGCTTTAATGATTTCATTTTTATGCTCCTCTACAATTTTTTGAATCTCGTTCAGCTTTCTTGGATTCAACCCATGCGATACAGCCAATGACACTATGGGTTCTATCCAAAATTTGGCTTCTCCAGCTTCGCATGTTACATGAATATGGATTCTATCCTCCTCATTTGAAAGGAAATAAAATCTATATCCCTTTTCCCTGAAAATTGAAGGACTCATCTTTCTACAATTTAAAACAATTTATTCTTTTTTGCAATCAGTCAATCCGTTGTCTGTTGTTTAATGACTTAAATCAGCTGTGCTGCTAAGATATACGGGATGTGGAGCTAATATAAATAAGAGGAATGTTTTATCAGATGCAGTATTAGCAATCTAACCTCAAAATTATTCCTCCTTACACATAACATTATATTTTATGACGCATGCGTCTTTTTACAAAATTCTATGGGAAATCGCAGGTTGAGTCAAGCGAAATCTACAGCCTTCGTTACGAATTAATTATCTTGAACTTATAAAACGAACACACTGACATGTCAAGCAAGTTTCTTCTTCACAATCTCATTCACAATCTGCGGATTTGCCTTGCCTTTTGTGAGCTTCATAATCTGCCCCACAAAGAAGCCCAAGAGTTTTTCGTCACCTACCTTAAACCTCTCAACCTCTTTTGGATTCTTTGAAATCACCTCATCAACAGCCTTTTCTATCGCTGATTCATCGCTTATCTGAACAAGGCCTTTTTCTTTTACTATTGTTTCAGCATCTTTGCACGTTTTATACATCTCCTCAAACACAGTCTTTGCAATCTTTCCGCTTATTGTGCCATTGTCCATGAGCTTGAGCATCTCAGCAAGCTGTTTTGGTTTTAACTGGCATTCCTCTATGGATTTATTATCTTCATTCAGGAGTTTTGTCAGCTCACCCATAATCCAGTTTGCCACTGCCTTTGGCTGTCCGCCTGACTTTACTGCCTCTTCAAACCACTCAGCAAGAATTTTCTCGGATGTCAACAAATCCGCATCGTATTCAGGCAATCCGTATTCAGATGCAAATCTTTTGCTTTTGGCATCAGGAAGCTCAGGCAAAGATGCCTTAATCTCATCAATCCATTTCTGCTCAACTGTTATAGGCACAAGGTCTGGTTCAGGGAAATAACGATAGTCATGCGCCTCTTCCTTGCCGCGCATGGATTCTGTAATTCCTTTGTTTGAATCCCAGAGCCTTGTCTCCTGAATGACCTTCCTGCCTTCTTCAATAACTTTAATCTGGCGTTTTATTTCGTATTCAAGCGCCTTTTCAACAAATTTAAATGAATTGATGTTCTTGACCTCTGCTCTTGTTCCGTATTCTTTTTGTCCAACAGGCCTGATGGATACATTTGCATCGCATCTTAAGGAGCCCTGCTCCATGTTCCCATCGCATACTCCGAGATACCTCAGGATTGCCCTGAGTTTTTTCATGTATTCCGCTGCCTCTTTCGGCGTCCTTATATCAGGTTCCGAAACAATCTCCATGAGCGGAATGCCTGCCCTGTTAAGGTCAACAAAACTGTAGTTCCCTGCACCCTCGTGTATGTTTTTCCCTGCATCCTCTTCCATGTGAATCCTTGTTATGCCGATTCTTCTAATCTCAGCATCAACAATAATCTCAACATAACCATGCTCGCATATCGGAAGTTCAAACTGGCTTATCTGATATCCTTTTGGAAGATCGGGATAGAAATAATTCTTCCTTGCAAATCGGCTATATGTTGAAATCCTGCAGTTAGTTGCCAAACCTGTCTTTATTGCGAACTCTATGGCTTTTTTATTTAGGACAGGTAAAACTCCGGGCATGCCTATGCATACAGGGCATGTCTGAGTATTCGGTTCAGAGCCGAATTTTGTGGAGCACCCGCAGAATATCTTACTGTCCGTCAGCATCTGTGCATGAACTTCAAGACCTATTACCGCTTCGTATTTCATAAATTAGGCTTCCTCTTATGCCAGTCTGTTGATTGTTCATAAGCGTATGCTGCTTTCAGAATGCTCGCCTCGTCAAAGTGCTTCCCGATAATCTGCAATCCAATTGGAAGATTGCCGGAGGTGAATCCGCACGGTATTGAGATTGCAGGTATGCCTGCAAGGTTTACAGAGATCGTGAATATGTCAGAGAGATACATCTGCAGCGGGTCTTCTGTCTTTTCTCCTGATTTAAACGCCGCTGTCGGAGATGTGGGTGTGACAATCATATCAACGCTATTAAACGCTTTTTCAAAATCCGTTTTTATCAATGTCCTTGCCTGCTGCGCCTTTTTGTAATAAGCATCATAATAACCAGAGGAAAGCGCGTATGTTCCAAGCATTATCCTTCTTTTCACCTCAGCCCCGAATCCCTGCGCCCTTGTGTTCATATATATTTCCATCAGGTCTTTGCCTTCTGCCCTGAAGCCGTATTTAACACCGTCATATCTCGCAAGATTGGATGATGCCTCTGATGTTGCAAGCACATAGTATGTTGCAACTGCATATTCAGTACGCGGAAGCGATATATCGACAGGGATTGCGCCGAGGGATTCGAGCTTCTTTATAGCAGTTTTAACGGATTCCTCTATTTCCCTGTCCATTCCCTTAATAAAATATTCCTTTGGAATACCTATCTTTAACCCTTTAATTTCGTTTCCCAGTACTTTTGTAAAATCAGGGACAGCAATAGGCGCTGATGTGGAATCAAAAGGGTCTTTTCCTGAGATTATGTTCAGCAGTATTGCGGAGTCTTTTACATTTTTTGTTATGGGGCCTATCTGGTCTAATGATGATGCAAATGCAACAAGTCCGTATCTTGAAACCCTTCCGTAAGTAGGCTTTAACCCTACCACGCCGCACAATGCCGCTGGCTGCCTTATTGAGCCGCCTGTGTCGGAACCGAGAGCGGCAATACATTCATCTGCTGCAACCGCTGCTGCAGAGCCTCCGCTTGAACCGCCCGGAATTCTTTCAATATCCCATGGATTTCTTGTTGTGAAGAAACCTGAATTCTCAGTTGACGAACCCATTGCAAATTCATCAAGGTTTGTCTTTCCGATGAGTATGTATCCATTTTCACTTAGCCTTGACGTTACAGCGCTCTCATAAGGCGGGATAAAGTTTTCGAGGATTTTTGACGAACAGGTAGTGCGTATGCCTTTTGTGCACATGTTGTCCTTAATTGCAACCGGAATGCCCTGAATGGTCAAAGACCTGCCTTCATTTATCTGCTTTTGAGCAGCATCAGCCATCTCATAAGCCTTATCTTTTGACAAAGTGATAAATGCCTTTACTTTACTATCAACAGATTCGATCCTCTGATATATGGAATTCAGAAGTTCCTTTGCAGTGATTTTTCTTTTATCAAGCAGTTCCCTTGCTTCAGAAATGCTAAGCCTATAAAGTTCCAATTTCCCCTCTTGGCAATTAGTTTTACAAGTTTAGCATAGAGAACTGAAAGACATCCAGAACATAACCCCTTGCTTTTTTGATTCGTTTGCTGTAACACTATAAATAGTTCGGGTGCTAAAAAGGCTTAATAGGGAATCCTGTTAAATTCAGGAGCGGTCCCGCCGCTGTAATCCCGATTCCGATTGTTTGATTGGAATTAAAGCCTTTGCCGGTAATATGCCACTGTCCCGATATATCGGGATGGGAAGGCTGGCAAAGGTCGGGAGAGCCAGAAGACCTGCCTGTGAACGACAGTTGTAAGTGAATAGTCTAAGAAATTTTTACTATTCACTATTCACTGAAAAGCCTTTCCGTGGAGGAAGGTGGGGATGAAACGACTCGTAGAGGATGAAGTAAATCAGGGTGCAATCCTCTCGTCAGCAGCAATGCGGCGAGAGGATTTTTTATTTTATGGGGGGGGTAAATTGATAACATTCATCATCGGCGGAGCAAGAAGCGGAAAAAGTTCGTTTGCCCTGAATCTCGCTAACAATTACACCTCAGCTAAAGAGGGGGTTCGTGGGGGAGACGAAATCTCCCCCACGCCCAAGAAGGCGTATATTGCAACAGCACAGGCGCTGGATGATGAAATGAAAGAGAGAATTGAAAAACATAAAAAAGAGCGTCCTTCTGACTGGATAACTTTTGAGGAACCAGTGAATATTGCCGCCTTAATAAAAGATATTCAGGACAAATACGATATAATCCTTTTTGATTGCCTGACATTGTGGTTATCTAACCTGATGTTAAACAATTTGGATTTGGATATGGAAAAAGAAATAGATTTATTTTGCAGTTCACTGTTCACTGTTCACTGTTCACTGTTCATTGTCTCTAACGAGGTCGGGATGGGGATTGTCCCTGACAATGAACTGTCAAGGAGATTCAGGGATTTATCAGGTTATTTAAACCAGAAGGTTGCTGAGATCGCTGATGAGGTGTATCTTGTGACCGCAGGAATACCGATAAAAATAAAATAACCGTTTTTTGTCATTCCCGCGCAGGCGGGAATCCAAAGTTTTTAAATAAGGCGTTGGATTCCGTATCAAGTGCGGAATGACAAATTTAAAAACCTTACAAGGGGGCACGAATGGATTTACTAAATACAACCTTAAACATCATCAAACCAATAAACAAAGAATGGCATGACATTGCCCAGAAACATCTTGATAATCTCACAAAGCCTCCCGGAAGTCTCGGAAGGCTTGAGGAGTTTGCAAGAATGCTTGTAGCCATGACAGAAAATAAAAAACCGATGCTGGATAAAAAAGTTGTCTTTACCTTTGCCGGCGACCACGGTGTAACCGAAGAAGGGGTCTCGGCATATCCAAAAGAAGTAACACAGCAGATGGTGTTTAATTTTCTAAGAGGCGGCGCAGGGATAAATGTGCTTGCGCGACACGCAGGCGCTGATGTTATCGTTGTGGATATCGGCGTTGACCATGATTTCGGAGAACTCGATGGTCTTATAAATTTAAAGGTAATAAACGGCACAAAGAACTTTGCAAAAGAGCCTGCGATGACAAGGGATAACGCTGTCAGATGCATTGAGACAGGAATTGAGCTTGCTAATGGATATGCAAAGAAAGGCTATAAGATATTCGGCACAGGCGATATGGGAATCGGCAACACAACACCGTCAAGCGCCATTGCATCTGTTCTTACAGGCAGGCCTGTTTCAGGAGTAACCGGAAAAGGCACAGGGATAACTGATGAATCATTGCAAAGGAAAATTAGAGTCATTGAAAAAGGCATTAACCTAAACAAGCCAAACCCTAAGGATGCGATAGATGTGCTTGCAAAGGTCGGCGGCGCAGAGATCGGAGGCATTGCAGGGTTAATACTCGGCGCAGCCTCAAACAGGATTCCGGTTGTGATTGACGGATTCATATCAACTGCAGGCGCATTAATCGCCTATTGCATTGAACCCAAAGTTAAGGATTACATATTCGCAGCGCATAATTCCGTTGAAATAGGGCATAAGGTAATGCTTGATAAAATGGGGCTATCGCCGATACTTGATTTGAATTTAAGGCTCGGTGAAGGAACAGGAGCAGCGCTTGCAATGCTCATGATAGAGGCCGGACTGAAGATATATAAAGAAATGGCGACATTCGGCGAGGCAGGGGTTTCAGAAAAAGCTTAGAGTCCAGAGTTAGGAGTTGCGGGCAAAATGATAAAACAGATGTTAATTGCATTTCAGTTTCTGACGCTAATACCTGTCAAGTCACGCATGACGGTTAACGAGGATGATATTGCAAAAAGCGCATCAGTCTTTGTTATAGTCGGTTTCATTCAAGGAATATTGTTGATAGCTGCGGACTATGCATCAGGCATATTCTTCCATCAGGACCTTGTTATTGCAATAGTATTGCTCGTGCTTGTGCTGTCAAATGGAGGATTTCATCTTGACGGACTTGCAGACACATTTGACGCGATTGCTGTTAAGTCATCAGGTGATTTTGAAAAGGATAAAGAAAAAAGGCTCTCTGTTATGAAAGACAGTTCAACAGGCCCTGCAGGAGTAACAGCAATAGTTTTTGCGTTGCTGCTGAGATATGCAGCCCTCAAAAACTTGTCACATTTTTTGCCTTTTACCTATTATTCATCACTGCTTCTTATGCCGGTATTTTCAAAGTGGGCAATGGTTATATCAATGCTTCACGGCAAGGCTGCGCGGGAAGATGGTTTGGGGAAAATCTTTATGAACAAAACCGGCTTTAAAGAGACTGCAATTTCTACTTTGCTTCTTATTCTGATATTAATATTAATACAGGCGCTCTCAAGCCGTTATGCTCTTGGGAATCAGCATGTTTTTTATGCGATTCTCTTTGGAGTATTGTATTCTTTCTGCCGCATATCAGTTTATTTCTTTAACAAAAAATTTGGCGGGCTGACAGGAGATACGCTTGGCGCAATAAGCGAGCTTACGGAAACAGCCTTTTTATTTATGGTGATAATATGGTCACGACTCTCTATTTAATCAGACACGGCGCAACAGAAGGAAGCGAGACAAAGCGCTATAAAGGAAGCATTGATGTGCCTCTGTCTGAAAAGGGAATTGAACAGATTAAAGGGACATCGGTATTTATACAGAATATGATACAGGATGCAGGATACAACCCCCCCCTATCCCCCCTTAGTAAGGAGGGAATTAAAGGGGGGTGTCATGAATCGTGCATCGTGCATCGTGCATCTTCTAAGTTATCTGCCATTTACTGTTCTCCCCTAAGCAGGGCGTTAAAGAGCGCTGAGATAATCGCAGAACCGCATGGCTTAAAACCTGTTGCAATAGAAGACCTGAGAGAAAGAAGCTTTGGTATATGGGAAGGCATGACTTTCACAGAAATAAAAGAGAACTACCCTCAGGAGTTTGAGGCGTGGGCAGGAAATCCTCTCAGATACAGCCCTGTTGATGGAGAAAGCACATTTGAGGTAAGAGAGAGGGCAGTATCTGCTTTGAACAAAATTATAGATAATCACAGCTGCAATAGGATACAGGATGCAGGATACAGGATACAGGATAAAAAAAATCATGAATCTTGCATCATGAATCTTGCATCTTCTTCAAGCATAGCAATTGTTGCGCATGGCGGCGTGAACAGGATAATCCTCTGCCATATAATGGGAATCCCTCTGGAAAACATATTCAGGATTGAACAGGATTTTGCAGCAGTGAACATAATAGAGTTCTGGGAAAAGTATCCGGTGGTAAAACTTCTAAACGGCGGAATTGAATTAAAGTGACCAGTTTTTATTTTATGTTTTTCACTATTCACTTTTCACTGTTCACTATTCACTGTCTTTATGTCTAAGGCATTGATGATACAGGGGACAGGCTCCGGCGCAGGAAAAAGCCTGCTCGTTGCCGCCTTATGCAGGATTTTCAAAAAAAGCGGATTAAATGTGGCCCCATTCAAAGCTCAGAACATGGCATTGAATTCTTATATAACACTTGAAGGCGGAGAGATTGGCAGGGCGCAGGCGCTTCAGGCAGAGGCAGCAAAGATAGAGCCTACAGTGGATATGAACCCGATATTGCTCAAGGCATCCGGTGAGATGGGCTCGCAGGTTATTATCCACGGCAAGGTTCATTCCACCATGAAAGCCGGCGAATACTATGCATTCAAAAAAGAGGCGTGGAATGCTGTTAAAGCATCGTTTGACAGGCTTTCCCAAAAACATGAACTGATAATAATGGAAGGCGCCGGAAGCCCTGCGGAAATAAATCTCATGGATGTTGACATTGTGAATATGTCCATTGCGAAACATGCAAAAGCGCCTGTAATTTTAGTCGGTGATATAGATAAGGGCGGTGTTTTTGCATCGCTTTATGGAACCGTTAAACTCCTTGGTAAAGACAGCAGGCACATTAAGGCATATGTGATAAATAAATTCCGCGGAGACCTGTCAATACTAAAGCCCGGACTTGCGATGATTAGCGAAAAGACTGGAAAGCCAGTGATAGGCGTACTGCCTTACATTAACAATATAGATTTGCCTGAAGAGGATGGATTATCGCTGCAAGGCAGCAATTCAAAATTCAAAATTCAAAATTCAAAATCAGAAAAGATAAAAATCAAAATAGTTATATTGCACCTTCAATATATTTCCAATTTCACTGATGTTGATCCTTTCATGCATGAGCCTGATGTTGAGATTATTTATTCCAGAAACACAGCAGAGATAGAGAATGCTGACATGGTAATTATTCCCGGTTCAAAAAATACCGTAAAAGACCTTATGTTCCTGAATGAGACCCGTCTTGATGAAAGCATTAAACGGGCTTATTCAAAAGGCATACAGATTATGGGCATGTGCGGCGGATACCAGATGCTCGGCAAAAAGATATACGACCCTCACGGCATTGAAAGTCAGCATAAAGAGGTGGACGGATTAGGACTTCTGAATATAGAGACAACATTTGAAAAAGAAAAGACGACCTGCAGGGTGGAAGGGGATTTAGTCCGGAGTTCGGAGTTCGGAGTTAAGAGTTCAGAGAATACAAAATTAACAGGTTATGAGATTCATATGGGTACAAGCAGAGGAGATATTGGGCTGTTTAAAGTCAGAAGGCTTTCCTCAAACTCGTCACTCGTCACTCGTCACTCGTCACTCATTCTTGATGGTTCTATAAACGGCAACTGCTGGGGGACATATATCCATGGAATCTTTGAGAACGATTCATTCAGAAGGGGAATAATAAATTCTCTTAGAGAACAAAGGGGGCTTCCTCCTGTTGATTCAACTATAAAGTATTCTGAAATGAAAGAAAAGGCGATTGACAACCTCGCTGATATTGTGAAACAGAATTTAGATATGAATTTTATAAACAGGATCATCGGGCTATGACAGATTTTTTTCAATATTTAAGGTTTGGCATTCAGGATTCAGCATTTAGCCTTCCGCCTGTTCTTCTGATGCTGGCATTCCTGCTTGACCTCGCTATCGGAGATCCCAGATGGCTGCCGCATCCTGTAAGAATAATGGGAAGCGCAATAAGCAGAACAGAGGCGATATTACGCAAATTGGAAGTAAGAAGTAAGAAGTGGGAAGTAATTGAGAAAATTAAAGGCATTTTTTTAGTGGTCATAATTGTTGGAGCGGCCTTCTTGCTGACATATTTTATAACTTATTTTTTACTTTCCACTTCCCCTTTCTCACCTCCCACTTCTCACTTCTTACTTCTTACTTATTACTTATTACTTATTTATCTTACTTCAACCACAATCGCTGTCCATGAATTAATTAACTCTGCAAGAGCAGTGATTGAAGCTGTTACAAACAGCAACTTTGAATCCGCAAGGGAAAGGCTCTCAATAATTGTTGGACGTGACACCCATGCCCTCACAGAAAAAGAGATACTTAAGGCAACGATGGAGAGCCTTGCTGAAAACCTCTCGGACGGCGTTATAGCTCCTGTATTTTATGTCGTTGTCGGAGGGCTTCCGCTTGCCATGGCATATAAGGCGATAAATACCCTTGATTCTATGGTCGGATACAGGAATGACAAATATCTTCATTTCGGATGGGCTGCAGCCAGGCTGGATGATATTGCCAATTACATACCTGCAAGAATAACGGGCATATTAATTATTGTGGTATCTTTCTTAGTTTCCCGTTCACTGTTCACTGTTCACTGTTCACTAAAAACAATGCTTCGTGACGGCAGGAAACACTTGAGCCCGAACAGCGGGATGCCTGAGGCTGCTATGGCAGGCGCACTCGGAATCAGAATGGGAGGCCCGTCCGCATACGGAGGTATTGTTATTGAAAAGCCATACATCGGCAATGTAAGGACAGAGGACTACAGCAGGGCATCCGAGCAGGCTATCGCTATTGTAAAGGCATCCTCTATTTTAGGCATCGCGACAGCTATAGCAGTCTTATTCTTAAAAGGAGGGGCGTGATGCAGGAAACTCATGGAGGGAACATCTACATCCTTTCAGAAAAACTTCGTCTGAATGAAAAGGACATAATAGATTTCAGCGCATCTATTAATCCTATTGGCGTTCCTAAAAGCGTCAATTCAGTGATAAAAGACAATATAAAATATCTGCATAATTACCCTGATCCGGATGCGAAAAGATTAAGGCTGCAGATAGCAAAGCAACGCAAGATAAATCCTGAATCCATCATATGCGGAAACGGCAGCACAGAGATGATCTACCTTGTGGCCCGTGCATTGAGGCCTGAGAGGATTCTTATCCCTGCGCCGACATTTTCTGAATATGAGAGGGCGTGCAGGATAAGTTATGAGTTAAGAGTTATGAGTTATGAGTTAAAAGAGGGAAATAATTTTGATATAGACACGGATGATTTTATTGCACATATGAAAGGGAATATAAACTCCAAACTCCAAACTCCAAACTCCAAACTAAAATGCGATATGGCTTTTCTCTGCAATCCCAACAACCCTACAGGCAGGGTGTTAAAAAAAGCTGATGTGATAAAAATCGCAGATGCTTCAAAAAAACTTAAATGTTATCTCGTTGTTGACGAGGCATTTATAGATTTTGTGCCGGAAGAAAGCGTAATCAAAGAGGTTGGGAAAAATCCGTATCTGATCGTCTTAAGATCACTGACAAAATTTTATGCGTTGTCAGGCTTAAGAATTGGATACGGAGTATTTCCATTAAATATTACTGAAACCATAAAAAAACATAAAGAGCCGTGGACAGTGAATACCCTCGCACAAACAGCAGGGATTGCAGCTTTCAAAGATATTGAATTTAAGAAAAAGACCTTCAGGGTAATCAAGCAGGAAAAAGATTTTCTGGAAAAGGAATTCAAAAGACTGGAGATTAGTTACATCCCGTCAGAAGCAAACTATTATTTATTAAAGTTTAACAATGCAAAAGAAATAATATCTGCATTGAGAAACAAGGGCATTCTTGTGAGGGATTGTTCCAATTTCAAAGGACTGGACGGGAAATACATCAGAATTGCGGTTAAATCAAGGAAGGACAATATGCGATTACTAAAAGAACTGTCTAAATTTTTAGATGTCATTCCCGCGAAAGCGGGAATCCAGAAAACAAATAAACTGGATTCCGCATCAAGTGCGGAATGACAGAAACGGCGAATTATTGAAAGGCGAATTATGCGTGGCTTTGTAATAGCAGGCACTCACAGCGGGTGCGGAAAAACGACCATAACGCTTGGACTTATGGCTGCCTTGAAGAAAAGGGGGCTGAAAGTCCAGCCGTTCAAGGCAGGCCCTGATTTCATAGACACAGGACTTCACAGGCTTGTTACTGGCGGACATTCAAGAAACCTTGATGTGTGGATGTGCGGTGAGGAATATGTCAAAGAGTGTTTTTATAAATATTCAGCAGATGCAGATATATCAATTATTGAAGGCGTTATGGGCATGTATGACGGCGAATACAGCACGGCAAAACTGGCAGGACTGCTTAACCTGCCTGTAATCTTAGTTGTTGATGCCTATGGCATGGCCGAGAGCGCAGGAGCGGTAGTTAAGGGGTTTAGGGAATATGGCTCAGAGTTAAGAGTTAAGAGTTATGAGTTAAGAGAGATGAATTCAAAGTTCAAAATTCAAAGTTCAAAACTCCAAACTCCAAACTCCAAACTCTATATAGCCGGTGTTATCTTTAACCGTGTTGCGTCAGAAAATCATTTCAAACGGCTGAAAGACAGCGTGCAGGCCGGAGACTCGACTCTACGAGATGTCATGGTATTAGGATATCTGCCGAGAGACTTGGATTTTGAGATACCTCACAGGCATCTTGGGCTTACAGTCGCAGAGGAGAATCCGCTTACTGAAAAAAATATAGAGAAGCTCGCCGAGACAGTTTTGAAGCATGTAGATATAGATGAAATAACTCACCTGAAAAGGCTCCTTTCACCCTCCCCCCCCCCCCCCCCCATCCAGGGAGGGGGACGACTTATAAGTTCCCTCTCCCCTTGCGGGAGAGGGTTAGGGAGAGGGGTGTTTTCATCTTCTCCACCCATAAAGGTCGCCGTTGCCTATGACAAAGCTTTCTGTTTTTATTATGAAGACAATCTGGATTTATTAAAAGACGCCGGAGCAGAGATAGTTAAATTCAGCCCCCTCTCTGATTCAGCAATCCCTGATAAAGCAGATGCGATATATATCGGCGGAGGCTATCCTGAGCTTTATGCAAAGGAACTATCTAAAAACACATCGATGATGAAATCAATTAATGGCTGGGCAAATTCAGGCAAGCCGATATATGCTGAATGCGGCGGGCTGATGTATCTGTCAAAAGGCATTTATGATTTTAATGGAAACTTCTTTGAAATGGCCGGGGTCTTTTCATTTGAGACACAAATCCCCCCATACCCCCCCTTAGCAAAGGGGGGCAAGGGGGGATTGAGGCCGCATTTGGGCTATAGAGAGATCGAGTTGAAGGATAACTGCATCCTCGGCAAAAAAGGAGATAAATTGAAAGGGCACGAGTTCCATTATTCGGAGATAATCAAAGACAGTAACGAGTCAATAGTAACAAGAAACAAGCTTAAAGACAGTAACAAGTTACGAGTTACGAGTTGCGAGTTGAAGAATAAAAAAGATTCCGAAGACTTGTCACTCGTCACTTGTTACTCGTTACTTAACAGTAATCAGGATGAAGGATATACATTCAAAAATACCCTTGCAAGTTATATCCATGTTCATTTCGGCAGCAATTTAAATATCGCAAGGAATTTTATAGACTTTATTTATAAATACCCCTCACCCTGACCCTCTCCCACAAGGGGAGAGGGAAATAAAGGGTTTGCTTCTTCCGCAAGGGGAGAGGGACTCTTATATTACCCCCTCCCTTTATGGGAGGGGGCGAGGGGGAGGGTGAAAATCTTATAGAGGAGAATTAATGGAAAGCATAATACTCATAGGGCACGGCAGCCCTAAAAAAGATGCGAACAATATAGAAACAATAGGAAGGCTTTTGCACAGCATGATTCTCCCCGATTGCAGCAAAGGATGTGTAAGGGTTGCATATCTTCAGTTTGCAAAGCCTGAGTTGCCGGATACGATTAAGGAAAGTGTTCTAAATGGAGCTAAAAAAATAATAATCCATCCCTATTTCCTTATCAGTGGAATGCATGTGACAAAAGACATCCCTGAAATGATAAAGGAAGCTGAAAAAATGTATCCTGATGTTGAATTTATTTATACGGAGCCTCTCGGTATTCACGAAAAACTGGTTCAGGTAATAATGGAAAGAATATCTTCAGCTCGCAGCTTGCTGCCTAAGGATATAGAAAAGAAGAGTTTTGAGATAATCTCAGAGGAGATCGATTTAAGCGATGTTCCTCAGGAACAAGTATCAATTATAAAGCGTGTGATACATACTACCGCTGACTTTGAATTTAAGAGGACTCTTATTTTCCATCCTGATGCCATAACCACAGGAATAAATGCGATAAGGTCAGGCAAAAACATTCTTACTGACGTTGAAATGGTAAAGGCAGGAATAAATAAAAAACGGCTTGGAAAATGGGGCGGAGAGGTGATTTGTAAAATTCAAAACTCAAAATTCAAAACTCAAAATTCAGAAAATAAGACGAAGGCAGAGATGGGAATTGAATCAGCATTAAAAGAAAACAATAACATCGGAATTATTGCTATCGGCAACGCGCCAACTGCATTATTAAAAGTGATTGATATTTTCAATAACTCGTCACTCGTCACTCGTCACTCGTCACTGGTTATCGGCGTTCCCGTCGGCTTTGTTAAGGCGCTTGAATCAAAGGCATTGCTCTCAACTCAAAAGTTCCCATTCATAACAAACTTAAGCAGAAAGGGAGGAAGCCCTGTAGCTGCAGCTATAGTTAATGCATTGTTAAAAATGGCGGAAGGGGGTGATATATGAAATAAACAAATTTCAAGCCTTATAGAGAATTGGGATTAGAGGTAAGCAGTAAAAACAATGGAATTGAAAACGAGGAAAGAGGTGAAAATCCTCTGCTGTCCCGCAGCCGTGATGGGAACGAAAGCCCAATAGAAGTCACTGTCCCGATATATCGGGATGGGAAGACGGGTGAGTAGGCTGCCCTGAGCCGGAAGACCGTTCATTCCAAAACTTCGCGGAAAGGAGAAAAAATGTTTAAAAAAATCTTTATAGTTGTTATTGCAGTCTTGTGGTGTGGCTTCGCATTTGCAGCCCATCCATTAATAACAGATGACACAGGCACACAAGGAAAAGGGAAATATCAGCTTGAAGTCAATGGAGAATATGGAAATGAGAAATATGGTGTTGACGGTGAAAAAAATACTACCAAGATGGCAACAACACTAACATACGGAGCATCAGAGAATATGGACATTATTCTTGGCATCCCGTATCAGTATATACGGACAAAGACCCCTGCCACAGACACCGAACTGGAGTCAACAAAAGCAGAGGACGGAATCTCTGATATATCCATAGAGTCAAAGTGGAAATTTTTTGAAAAAGACGGCTTAAGCCTTGCCTTAAAACCTGGAATCACTCTTCCCACAGGAAACAGGAAAAGGGGATTGGGCACAGGGAGGACAGCATACAGCCTCTTTTTTATTACAACAAAGGAGGCAGAGCCGTGGGCATTTCATTTCAACTTGGGATACAAGAGAAATGAAAACAGAAACAACGAGAGGATAGAGATATGGCATGTATCCCTTGCATCAGAGGTTGAGGTTGTTAAGAACCTCAAGGCAGTTGCGAATATAGGCATGGAGAGGAATCCTGATAAGACATCAAACTTAGACCCTGCATTTATTTTGGGCGGTTTGATTTATTCCATATCTAAGAACTTTGATGTAGATTTTGGTATCAAGGGAGGTCTTAATAAACCAGAAACAGATTATGCAATTCTTGCAGGTATTGCATGGAGATTTTAGGAGGAATTATGAAAATTAAAAATTATGGAATATTTTTACTATTCACTGTTCACTGTTCACTGTTCACTGTTACAGATGCTCATGCAATGCACATCTCCGAAGGCATACTGCCATTCAACTGGGCATTATTCTGGTCCTTGATTGCAGTGCCCTTTGTGGCATGGGGATTATATAAGCTGAAGAAGCTCTCTTCGGTTGACCTTTCATTTAAGCCCCTCGTCGGGTTAATGGCTGCTGTTGTATTCATAATCTCATGTATGCCGATACCGGTGCCGACTGCTGGCACATGCTCCCATCCATGCGGGACAGGCATATCAGGCATACTCCTTGGTCCTGCTATTAGCATACTTATTTCATCAGTTGCCCTATTGATTCAGGCCCTATTTCTTGCCCACGGGGGACTGACCACCTGGGGTGCTAACATTGTGTCCATGGGCATCATGGGTTCCTTTGCAGGATATCTTACCTTCAGAGGATTGAGAGCGTTAAAGGCTAATCTTTGGATTGCAGGCTTCATGGCTGGTCTCTTTGCAGACTGGGCAACATATCTCACAACATCTGTTGAGCTTGCATCGGGCATAAGAGGAGACTCACCGTTTCTGCCGCTTTTCTGGAAGATTCTTATTGCCTTTATCCCAACGCAGCTTCCATTGGGAATCCTTGAAGGCGCGATGACAGCAGGCATGGTGGTCTTGCTTTATAAGAAGAGACCTGATTTGCTCGTAAAAATGAAGGTATTAAAACCAGAGGAGGTAGCTATATGAAAATTCAAAGTTCAAAGTTCAAAATTAAAAGGTTTTTCAAAATACTGTTCACTGTCCACTGTTCACTGTTCACTGTTTTTTTGCTATTCACTATTCACTATTCACTATTCACCGACACTGTAACTGCTACTGACAAATGGCCGGGCGTTGACGAGTCAGTTGTCGAAAAATATGCAAAGGAGCATGGCAGAGAGGCAAGAGAACCTTTTATTAACACCGATCAAGGAGACCTCCTTCTCTTTGTCTTTCTCCTCGCAGGTACAATCGGAGGATTTGCGGCAGGATATTACTGGAAGGAACTGATAGTCAAAGGACAGCGACATGATAGTTGCGAAAAACAAAAGATAAAGAGTTAAAGTTTAGTCTGTCATTCCTGCGGAAGCAGGAATCCATGTTCTTCAGATGATCTGGATTCCCGCCTACGCGGGAATGACATAAAAGGATACCAATGGAACTGTTTTCAGAATACTTCAAAAAAGACCATCTGCTTTCAAAAGTTGATGCAAGGCTAAAACTTATTATCACCCTCACTCTTCTGGGAATGATTTTAAGCTATAAGGGATTTGTTCTTCCACTGTTTGTGACAGTGCTTTGTTTATTGCTCTGTTTAAAGATGCGGATACCCTTAAATGTTTTTGCTCTCAGGTTTTCACAGCCATTGTTCATTATATCGGTGTTGCTTATTCTAAAAGTATTATTCTCTGGAGAAGACATCCTGTTTTCCATCAACATCTTCGGCATCAAAGTTGTTGGACATAAAGACGGGTTAATGGAAGGACTTATGATAGGAAGCAGAATAATAGGCGCAGTATCAGTAGTTGCAGTAATGGGGTTCTCCACGCCCTTTACAGAGATTATGGCAGCCTTTTCATGGATGAGGATTCCAAAGGGGTTCATAGAGATACTCATGTTTGCCTACCGGTATATCTTTGTTATTTTGGAAGATGCAATGGTAATTTACAATGCACAAAAAAATCGTCTCGGTTATTCCAGCATCAAAAAAGGTTTAAACTCTTTCGGAACACTTACCGGCTCTCTTATTATTAAGGCATTTGAACAAAGCCAGAATATTACAACTGCAATGATTCAAAGAGGATACGACGGAAATATGCCGATGCTAAAACATAAACCATTCAAGCTCTCAGAAGTTGCCGTCTCAGTTCTATTGATAATCACGCTGGGGTTTGTATGGAAAATGTAGCAAGGGCGCAGATAAAAAGTAAGGACATAAGATTGTCTGTTCAAATAAATTCATTCAAATATCCTGACGGAACACAGGCATTGTCTGATATTGCGGTTGATGTATCGCATGGAGAATTTATCGGCATACTCGGCTCAAACGGCTCGGGGAAAACAACACTGCTTAAAATAATGGACGGCTTAATGAAAGATTTTGAAGGCAGCGCTTATCTTGACGGAACGGACATAAAAAAACTTTCCCCAAAGGAGATTTACAAAAAGGTCGGACTCGTATTTCAAAATCCGGATGACCAGCTTTTTGCGGCAACTGTATTTGAGGATGTGGCATTTGGGCCTATAAACATGGGCTTCAAGGAAGATGAGGTTATAAACCGTATAAACACTGCTCTTAAGGATGTTGAAATGGAAGAATATGCGAAGAAGTCTATACATAATCTGAGTTTTGGCCAGAAGAAAAGGATTTGTATTGCAGGGCTTCTGGCAATGGGTCACGAGATACTGCTGCTTGATGAGCCTACAGCCGGATTAGATCCGATGGGAGAGTATAAAATGATGAATCTGCTGACAAAGCTCAATAAGGAAAAACGTGTAACTGTTGTCATGGCCACCCACAGCGTTGACCTTGTTCCATTATTTCTTGACAGGCTTTATATTCTAAGCAAGGGGCGCATAGTCAGGGGAGGTATTCCAGAGGAAGTGTTTACAGCTCCGGATGAGATGGCAAGTGTAAAGCTGCGGCTCCCCCAGATCGCGGAATTAATATACACATTAAGGAATGAAGACAATGTGCCGTTTGAGAAAATCCCTCTCACCATCGGTGAGGCGAGAAGAGAGATACTAAAAACTCTCAGATTGTGAGTGAAAGGAGGTGAAGAAATTTGAATAGTCTCAAAAACAGGGCTAAAAAGAAGGCAGACCCCGTTAGAAGCGATGCTTCTAACGGGGCAAAGGCCAGCGTCATATCGTACCGTCTCAAATGCGCAAAGACAGCTAACGGCTTGACCCATTTCATGATGTATGGGGACGTCCCCAACAAGAAAATGCCGTTATAAAATGAGGCTGCCTTAGAGGCAAAACAACCGGTTGTTACCATGTTGTTTTGCCTCTCTAAAAAATTAAAAGGAGATATATACATATGAAGGGAAATCAAAGAGGGCTTTCTTTTTCTGATATTAACACTGACTGGAAGCTGGCGCTTGATGCTGACAATGTATTCTGGGGACTTGTACCAAAAAATGATAATGGTGACTTCCTGCTGACGGAAGACCTGATAACGCTGTACAAAAATAAAAGGGCACACCTTGATAAAGAGCTTTACGACTTCAGATTCAATACGAATTTAAACTGCGTATACATAGACCCTACTGACAGATGCAATGCTAACTGCACATACTGTTACATCCCAGCTGAGATAAGAAAACATGGCAGCCAGATGACAGGGAAGGAGCTCAATACTGCATTGGAAAAGATTGCAGTACATTTCAAAGATTCAAGAAAAAAACCTGTAATCGTCTTTCACGCTGCTGAACCGCTGTTGGTGAAAGATATACTGTTTGACTCCATAAAAAAGTTCAGCAACAAATTCGTTTTCGGCATTCAGACAAATACCCTCCTTCTCGAAAAAGGGGATGTGGAGTTTATGAAAAAATACAGGGTTGGCGTAGGTATATCACTTGACGCACCCGATGCTCATACAAACAATCTCTCAAGGGTAACGGCAAAAGGCGGAGGCAATTTTGATAAAGCTGTTCAGGCATTAGACTGGTTTAAAGACTATGAAGGGTTGAATGTAATCTCGACTGTCACAAAATTCAATGTCAAAAAGCTTTCGGAGCATGTAAGATTTCTTCATAAGAAAAGAGTGCCGTGCATACTTTTAAACCCTGTCCGGGTGACACAGAAACAGGCATTGAAACAGAAACCTGATGAAAAGGAGTTTGCGGAAGAGTTGATCAGGGCAGTTGAAACGGCAATAGAGCTTACAAAGAGATCCGGCAGGCAGATCGTTGTGGGCAATTTTGCAAATGTTATTTTAGCGATAATATCACCTGCTGCCAGACGCATGATGTGTGACATCTCTCCTTGCGGCGGAGGCAGGACATTTCTTACAATCACTGCAAGCGGTGACATGGTTCCTTGCGGCGAGTTTATCAGCTTCAAAGAATTCTCAGGGGGAAACATCTTCAAGACATCAATTGAAAGGGCAATGAACTCAAAGCCATTTAAAGTAATCAGAGCAAGGACTGTGGAGAAGATCGATGAATGCAGCACATGCGACTTCAGACACATATGCGGCTCGCCATGCCCTGCTGAGATGTATGCCAGAGGCAATATGTACAGAAAGGCAGAGTTTTGCGAGTTTTACAAAGAGATGATAAGATATGCCTTTAAACTGATATCCGAAGATAAAGTTCCATATCTTCTAAGAGAAGGCTCTTTGCAACAGATGCAGTATGAGTACCGCTATGCGTAAAGGATATATACATATTTATACAGGAAACAGCAAAGGCAAAACCACTGCTGCATTAGGGCTTGCGCTAAGGGCAATGGGTGCAGGCCTTAAGGTATTCGTAGGACAGTTCGTAAAAAAAAGAATATGCAGCGAACATAAGGCGCTGGAAAGATTTAAAGACCTTATAACCATAAGGCAGTACGGAACCGGTTTTCTGAGAGCAAAAGTCCTTACCCCATCCGAAAAGGCATCTGCGAAAAAAGGGCTTGAAGATGTAAAAAAAGCGCTCCTGTCAGGACAGTATGATATGGTGATACTGGATGAGGTAAATATTGCTGTTCACTACGGACTTATTAGCGCAGATGATGTGCTGAAACTGCTTGATAGAAAGCCTCCGGAGACCGAGGTGATTATAACAGGCAGATATGCGGATGAAAAACTTATCAAAAAGGCAGACCTTGTAACAGAGATGAGGGAGATCAAGCATTACTTCAAGCAAGGCGTCAAGGCAAGGAAGGGGATTGAATACTGATCTGTTCAATATTGTTCAAGACTTTTAACCCTAATTAAAAAATGAAAAGAAGGCAACTGCGATCAGGATATACAACAGGCGCATGCGCTGCAGCAGCTGCGAA
Source organism: Thermodesulfovibrionales bacterium (assembly GCA_049302185.1). Lineage (GTDB taxonomy): Bacteria > Nitrospirota > Thermodesulfovibrionia > Thermodesulfovibrionales > UBA1546 > UBA1546. The sequence continues at coordinate 37,935 of JBAQLV010000003.1, forward strand.
GGCAGCGGCAATTATCGTAATACGTAATGCGTTAAGCGTGATGAGTAATAATTTAAAAAATGACAGCCTGCTCATTACGCATCACGCATCACGGATTACGGATGTAGAGATTCCATTCCCTGATGGCAGCAGGGTAAAGTTCAAGATTCAAGATTCAAGATTCAAGATTCAAGACGGACATTTGACAGCAACCGCATCTGTGATTAAAGATGCCGGCGATGACCCTGATGTTACGAATGGGGCTGAGATAGTAGCAACAGTAAAAGTTAGAAGTGAGAAGTTAGAAATGAGAAGTGAACATCCGGTAAATACTTTATTTTCTGATTCCCACTTCCCACTTCCCACTTCCCACTTGTTAATTATTAAAGGCGGTAAAGGCGTGGGCGTAGTTACAAAGCCGGGACTATCTGTGCCTGTCGGAGAGCCTGCTATAAATCCAGTGCCGAGGGAAATGATAAAAGAGGCGGTAATGGAAGCACTCAGTAATCAGCAAGGAGGGGACTGTCCCAGATTTACGGGCGAAGCCCCCGTATTTAACGGGGCAGGCTCCGAATCGGGACTGTCCCCGACATCGGCAATTGAAGTAACCATTTCAGTCCCTGACGGCGAGAAGCTTGCAAAAAAAACCCTAAACCAAAGATTGGGGATTATCGGCGGGATTTCCATACTCGGGACAACAGGCATCGTAAAACCGATATCCTCAGATGCATGGACAGCAACTATCAGGTCATCAATGGATGTGGCAAAGGCGATGGGACAAAATGAAATAGTACTCTCTGCTGGAAGGGCATCAGAACTTGCACACATGAAAAAATATAATCTGCCTGAAGAATGTTATGTCATGATGGGTGATTATCTTGAATTTTCACTTCTTGAAGCAAAAAAACATGAATTTAAAAAAATCCACTTATGCGCACAGTGGGCAAAGATGCTGAAGATTGCTATGGCAACTCCACAAACACATGTCAGGCATGGAGCGATTGATTTAAAAAAGGCAGTGGAGTTTTTAAAAAAACTGGACAATATCTCACAATTTACAGATCATGAATTTAATACAGCACGGGAGATTTTAGATTTTATCAACTCGTCGCTCGTCACTTGTCACTCGTCACTATTTTTAAAGGTCTGCAACGCTGCAAAAAAATATGCTGAAAAAATTTCACCTGGGATACCTGTTAATGCTCATCTCGTGTCATACGAAGGAGATATAATAGAAATAAGTGAGTAAAATCTACATCATAGGAATCGGCTACAAGCCCCTTGATAAAAGGGCACGGGAGATTATTGCCGGCTCTCATATAATCCTGGCTTCAAAAAGGCTCTCGGAGGTCTTTAAGGGATATGAAGAATATGAGGCAGTTAGAGATAAGATAAAGGTCATAAACAATGTGGAAGAGACAATTAGTTTTATCAAAGCACACATTAAAGACACCCCTCCTAATCCCCCCCTTAATAAGGGGGAGCATGGGGGGGTAGTTCTCCTCGCCTCAGGCGATCCTACATTTTTTGGAATCGGCAGAAGGGCTGTCAGGGAATTCGGAAAAGAAATTATAGAGATACTTCCTGATTTATCAAGCATACAAATTGCGTTTTCACGGATAAAAGAATCATGGGATGACGCATTTTTAATGAGCCTTCACGGCGGGCCGGATCCTGAAAAAAGAAGAAGGTTGCCGTATGAGTTGGATGATATTCCGTATTTACTTCAAAGGCATAACAAAATCCTAATCCTCACTGACAAAGAAAACAACCCTGTAGAGATTGCAAGAGTTATTATCTCAACTCTTAACTCTCAACTCTCAACTCTGACCATGTATGTCTGCGAGAAGCTCGGCTATCCTGATGAAAAAATAACAGAAGGCGCACCTGAAGAGATTGCAGGGATGTTGTTTGCAACTCCGAATGTGGTCATCATACAGAACATCCCACCCACCCACCCACCCCCCTCGAGGGGGGAGGGCAAGGGAGGGGGTGCATGCCATGCCTCCGAAGTCAGATTTGGACTAACAGAAGACGAGATTATTCATTCAAAAGGTCTAATAACTAAAAATGAAGTTAGGGCAGTTACCATTCACAAGTTGAGCCTTCCTCAAAAAGGCGTACTATGGGACATAGGCGCGGGCTCAGGTTCAGTATCAATAGAGGCTGCAAGGCTGTATCCTGAATTAAAGATTTTTGCCGTTGAAAAAGATGAGGAGCAGATTAAAAACATCAAGGAGAACAGGATTAAATTTGACGCAACCAATATTGAAATAATAAAAGGGCAGGCGACTGATGTTTTGATAAACCTCCCAGCCCCTGACAGGGTTTTTGTTGGCGGCAGCGGAGGAACGATTAAAGATATTATTGAATTTGTGAGCAGCAAAATATCATCCGGGATTATTGTGATAAATGCAATAACGATAGAAACCCTGAATGAGGCAATTAAATCACTTGAGAATAAAGGCTTCGCTGTAGAAATATCTGAAGTCTCTGTATCACGCTCAAAGACTGTATCAGGCAAACGGCACATGAGCGCCTTAAATCCTGTATTTATAATCACAGGGGTGAAACAGTAATGAGAGGAAAACTCTATGTCATAGGTGTTGGCTCCGGAGACCCGGAACTGCTGACACTAAAGGCAGCGCGGATTCTCAGGGAAGTTAAGTGCATCTGCGTTCCAAAAGGCAGAGAGGAAGGAAGCAGTCTTGCCCTATCAATAGTTAAGAAGGCGCTGAGCCTTGACAATAAAGAGATTATTGAAGCTCATTTCCCGATGAAGAAGACTAAAGACAGTAAAGAGTTATTAGTAACGAGTAACCTTAAAGACAGTAACGAGATTTCAGTAACAAGTGACGAGTTAAAAGATAAAGACTCGTTACCAAAAGGAGATAGTGAGCTTGACAACAAATGGGCTGAGACTGTAAAAAATATCCTGAGCAGGCTTAATAAAGGAATCGATGTCGCTTTTATCACTATCGGCGATCCTGCTATATACAGCACTTTTTTTTATTTATATGACAGGCTGATTGAATCGAACCCTGAATTAAAGATAGATATAATACCCGGCGTGTCCTCCATAAACGCCTCTGCGGCAAAGGCAAAGATATCTCTGGGGCTTGCTGATGAAAAGATCGCAATCCTGCCCGCAAATTATATTGAGAACCTGAAGGAAACGCTGGAAAAATTTGACACTGTAGTGCTTATGAAGGTTAATAAAGTCTTTGAAGGCATAATGCATACCCTCACTGAAATGAATTTACTAAACAATGCAATATATATATCGAGGGCAGGCATGGAGGATGAAAAGGTATTCAAAAATATCAACAGTGTCAAAGAAGAAGACCTTAACTATTTCTCAATGATAATTGTGAAAAAATGAGCAAGGTTTATTTTATAGGCGCCGGTCCCGGAGACCCTGAACTTATAACAGTTAAAGGCAGAAAGCTGCTTGACAGCGCTGATGTTGTAATTTATGCCGGGAGTCTCGTAAATCCGGAACTGCTCAAAGGCATAAAGGCTGCGGTTTATAGCTCGGCTTCCATGACGCTTGATGAAACAACCGAGATTATTAGAAAGTCTGTTGAATCAGGCAAAAAGGTCGCGCGGCTTCATACAGGTGACACAGCATTTTACAGCGCAATATCAGAGCAGATAGAAAAGCTCCGGGAGTTAAACATTGAATACGAAGTTATCCCAGGCGTTTCATCCGCAATGGCAGGAGCTGCAATACTCGGGCAGGAACTTACAGTCCCTGAGATAAGCCAGACCGTAATATTCACCCGTATTGAAGGGAAAACGCCTGTGCCGGAAACAGAAAAACTCAGCGAGCTTGCAAGGCACAGAGCGACAATGGTCATATTTTTAAGTGTTGGGATGATCGAAGAAGTTAAGAGCGAACTTTTGCAGGGCTATCCCGAAGACACACCTGTTGTAATCATTGAAAAGGCTACTTGGAAGGAACAGAAAGTCGTAAGAGGACAGTTAAAAGACATTGATATTTTGGTCAAGGATGCCGGTATTAAAAAGACTGCTTTGATATATGTTGGAGAATCGCTGAGGGCATCCGAAAAATCTTTAGGCAAAGAATCAAAACTGTATCACAGGGATTTCAAGCATGGCTACAGGAAGTGAGAAGTCAGCCTGCCCCGCTTCGCGGAGCGAGGCCGGGGAAGTGAGTCTCCATCGGCGACCCGCCGAGGCGGGAAGTCAGAAGTCAGATATTAAAACCACAATTTTTTATATAACGGATAATGGTTTTAATCTTGCCAAAAAAATTAAAAGACTTTATTCGGATGTCGAAGTTCTTAAATTTAAATCGGAAACTGTTTCCGAAGCCTGGGATGAGCGCGGGAATCTCATCTTCATCATGGCATCAGGCATTGTCGTAAGGACTATCGCGCCTCTGATAAAAGATAAAAAGACAGACCCTGCAGTTGTTGTGCTGGATGAAAAGGGGAGATTTGTCATTAGTCTTTTGAGCGGGCATCTTGGAGGCGCAAATGAAATTGCAAGGAAGATAGCTGAATTTATCGGGGGTGAAGCAGTAATTACGACAGCGTCGGATGTAAATAATGTGGCATCAATAGATTTATGGGCTGAAGAGAATAATCTTGTTATTGAGGATTGGAACCTGCTTCCGCGAATAGCAACACGCCTGTTAAATAACGGCGCATTGAAAATTTATTCGGAAGTTGATATAGATCTGTCGGATGATTTTTTAAAAGTGAGCGAGCCCGAACTTTCTGACGTGCTTATTACAAGCAAACAGAAAATAGATTCAAATGTCATTCCCGTGCAAACGGGAATCCAGAAGAAAAAAACAAAAGAACTGGATTCCCGTTTCCGCAGGAATGACAAAAAACAAACCATCTGCAAGCTTTATCTCCGTCCCAAAAATCTCATTATCGGCATCGGCTGTAACAGAGGGACATCAGCAGATGAGATTGAAGATGCTGTCAAAAGAGCACTGGCTGAAAAAAAATTATCTTTCCTCTCAATTCATAGTGTCGCAACAATTGACATCAAGGCAGATGAGAAAGGCCTTAATGAATTTGTCCGGGAATATGGATTTCCCATAAAGACATTTACTGCTGATGAGTTAAATAAAATCAGTTCGGAGTCAGGAGTTCGGAGTTCGGAGATTGTTTTTAAGGCAACAGGCGCTTATGCAGTTGCAGAGCCTGCGGCATTGCTTGCATCTGGAACAGATAAATTGCTTGTGAGAAAGCAAAAGATTGGAAATGTGACAGTGGCAGTGTCAGAAATAAAGTCAGGTGTCAGGTGTCAGGTGTCAGGAGCTGCTTTACCCCCCCATCCCCCCCTTGACAAGTGGGGGCGTAGGGGGGGTAAAGGGAAAATTTATATCGTCGGAACTGGGCCCGGGAGTGTTGAACATATTACGCCTTATGCCCAAAATGCAATAAGAAACTCCGATGTAATAGTCGGATACGGCACATACCTTGATTTGATAAAGGAATTGATAAAAGATAAAGAGATTTTATCAACCGGAATGACGCAGGAGATAGACAGATGCAAAGAGGCTGTTGAGCTTGCAATGAGCGGCAAAACTATTTCCGTAATCAGCGGCGGCGATCCCGGAATATACGCAATGGCAGGTCTGGTGTTTGAGATATTGAAAAGTAGGAACTGGGAACTGGGAAATAAGAAGTGGAAAATAAAGAAGAATCAGAACAAAACTTTAACTTCTCACTTCTTACTTCCCAGTTCTCACTTTTGCATTGATGTTGAAGTCATCCCCGGCATCTCTGCTCTAAATGCCTGTGCCGCAAGGCTGGGCGCACCGCTGATGCATGATTTTGCCTCGATCAGTTTATCGGACAGGCTTACTCCATGGGAGTTGATAGAGAAAAGGCTTGATGCAGCAGCCAAAGCTGATTTTGTAATTATACTTTACAACCCAAAAAGCAAAGGAAGGGCCGAGCATATAGACAGGGCGCGGGAAATTATTTTGAAATGCCGGAAACCTGAAACACCTGTCGGCATAGTAAAAGGCGCAATGAGAGAGAATGAAAGGGTAATCATCACTGATTTAAAGAATATGCTTTTGCATGATATTGATATGCAGACAACCGTGATAATAGGCAATTCTCAGACATTCGTATGTAATGAGAGAATGATAACGCCAAGAGGATATGAGGGAAAGCTAAAAGTTGCCCGCCACAGCGGGTTCGCTGAGGCGAAAAAGTGAAAAGTTCAAAATTAAAACCTGCTGCCTTTCTCTGGAATGAATCATTTTTGTGGGGGCTGATGGCTTATAAAGCCCTGAAAGCAAACGGCCTGTCCTTTGAACTCATCCGCGCAGAAGACGTAAAAAAAGGACGCCTTAAAAATTATGCCATGCTCTTTGTTCCCGGAGGCTGGGCGTCAAATAAATTAAAGCCTCTTGGAAATGCCGGCATTGCCGAAATAAAAAAGTTTGTGCGTAACGGCGGAAATTATCTTGGCTTCTGCGGAGGCGCAGGGCTTGCAACACTTGACGGCATAGGGCTTTTGATATTCAAAAGAAAGCCGACAAAGGAGAGAGTCCCAAGCTTCAGCGGAAGGATTCACCTGAATAGCAACAAACATCCCATGTGGAATAGGCTTCCAAATCCCCCCCCACCCCCTTTTAGCAAAGGGGGGCGGGGGGGGATTTTCCACGCCTGGTGGCCTTCACAGTTTTTAATAGAAGACAGCGGCTTAAAAATACTCGCAACTTACGGCAATGCACTGCCTGATTCTTTCAGCTCTGATTTGAATGTAGGAGATGTAGAAATGAACAGCAACTGGTCAGAGCTTGAAGATATTTACGGAATTAACCTCAACCCAAAGAGGCTGAAAAATGAGCCTGCTGTTATAGAGGGGACTTTCGGCAAAGGCAGAGTAATATTGTCGCTTATCCACTTTGACACGCCGGATGATGAAAACGGCGCAATGGTTTTGAGGAATTTATGGGAATACCTTACAGAAAACAGTGATGAGTTAAGAGTTATGAGTTATGAGTTTTTACCCCCCCAGCCCCCCCTTGCCAAGGGGGGGAGTAAGGG
>JBAQLV010000004.1:0-33724 GCA_049302185.1 Thermodesulfovibrionales bacterium
GACCTGATTATGAATCTTGGAAACTTTTTATTTGAATATAATCACCTGAGAAAACATGGTGGATTGAATTATATGACACCTTTTGATAAACTTGAAAAAGTTACCGAATTAGTGAGCGAGAACAACAGTCCCGAATCTACGGCTTCGCCCGTAATTCTGGGACAGTCCCCTGTCAAGGCATGGATGGGGAGAGGTTTATAAGTAGGACGATTAAACTGTGCGGCGGCTATCAGCCGCCCGCATCCATTTTTTGTTATCTCTTTTGTAAAAACCTTTGCAACCAATCACAGCCGTTCTCATACCCCAAATTACATGCCTTTTTAAAATCAGAAATCATCTTATCGTATTGCCCTTTCTTATAATAAGCAACCGCACGACTATTGTAAGCTTCTCCATCATTAGGATTTATAACAATTGACCTATTATAATCCTCAATAGCCTTATCATATTGACCTTTAGTATAATAAGCAACCCCCCGATCATTATAGTATCTAACATTATTAGGATTTATAGCTATTGCCTTGTTAAAATCTTCAATTGCCATGTCACGTTGACCTTCGTAAGCATAAGCGATTCCACGTTTATTGTAGGCATCTGCATAATTCGTATTTAATGTAATTGCCCATGTATATGCCTCTATAGCTTTATAGCCCTCTTCGTTTAAATAATGCTGGTTTCCCTTAGCAAACCACTCATTCGCCTGAAATAATCTCTCATCATCCGTAATCTTTGCCTCAACCTGCTTCCTTTCCTTTTTATCCTTTGCCTGTGCCAATTGCTTCTTTAATTCCTCAATCTCCTTCTGGCTCTTATCGTAAGCCTCCTGTACCTTTTTGTAATCTTCAACAACTGATTTGTCTTTAACCTTAATCTTATTTGCCATCTCCTGAATCCTGTCAGGATTTACCCTTGCCTTTATCTTTACCCAAAAGCGAATACCGTCGCCAACAATAGTTCTTTTTTTATCAAGTATCTCAACCTCCATAATCCCTGATGTTAGAACCTTTATCTCATCCTCTGTTACCTGCATATTCTCCACTTTTGTATAATTTTCCACATAAGTCCCTGCCTGCTCAAGGGCAACCCTCTTTGCATTAAGCAATGCCCTGCTCTCTGCAACAGATGGTGTCTCTCCATCTCCCATATTGTATGCCCCTTCTGAAATAATCTCCTTTCCGCCTAAGGCGGATGTAAACCCATGTGAGGGATAAAACAAAAAAAGGGCAGCAATCATAATTGCAAAAATATGTCTCATATTAAACCTCCGCATAAACCACAATTCGGGACAGCAGGTTTTTTGTTTTATATTCTCTATCCCCATGTTAGCAATAATATAAGATACCAAAATGTTGGTCAAGGTAAATTTCACATTCCTGTAAAATCTGATTATGAGAAGGTTAAAATTGATTCTTGGGGAGGCATATAAAAAAAGATGTTTCCTTGACATGCTTTTAATGCATTCTTTATAATTAAACACTTTTCTTTAAATGGTCCGGAAAAATGAAGATATTGATTTCAGAGATACCTGATGAGGGTCTGGAACTTACAATTAATGAGAAGCTTGAGTCAGATGTTATAAAACTGGTTTCTCCTGTAAAAGGGCAGTTAAGCATAAGGAAGATAATGCCCGAGGTTGTAATACAGGGTGAGATAACGGCAAGTGCGGAGTTTGAATGCAGCAGATGCCTGAAAAACTATACATCTGAGATAAGCGCTCCAATTATTGTAACGTACCACCCTGCCGAGGGATTGAAGGCAGAGGGCAAGCGCGAGATTAGGGAAGATGAACTGGAGACAGGATTTTATTTCGGGGATGAGCTTGATCTCACGGAACTGCTGAAAGAGCAGATACTTTTGAATGTTTCCATGAAACCGCTGTGCAGTGAAACCTGCAAGGGCATGTGCCCGAAATGCGGGACAGACTTAAATGTGAATAAATGCAGTTGCAATTTAGATAAAACAGACTCAAGACTTGAGGTTCTGAAAGAATTATTAAGAAGGGAGTAAAAAAATGGCTAATCCGACGCACAGACATACAAGGACAAGAAGAGACAAACGCAGGGCAAACTGGAAGGGACAGACGCCCAATCTCAGCTCGTGCCCTGAATGTAAGGAATTAAAGCTGTCGCACAGGGCGTGCCCAAGCTGCGGTTCGTATAACGGCCACAAGGTTCTTGAAACAGTTGAAAAGGAAGCATGAGGATTGCCCTTGATGCCATGGGGGGCGATTATGCCCCTGCTGTCACGGTAGAGGGCGCTGTTGAGAGTGTAAGCGAATACGACGACCTTGAGGTCATACTTTTCGGGGACGAAGCACAGCTCAAGAAAGAACTGAAGGACAGGCGCTGCACATCCAACCGCATTCATATCAGGCACACATCTCAGGTCATAGGAATGCATGAGTCTCCTGTTACCGCTCTCAGAAAAAAAAAGGATTCTTCTATCAGGCGCGCTGTTGATGCCGTGAAAAATAAAGAAGCTGACGCAGTGGTGAGCGCAGGCAATTCAGGCGTTGCAATGGCTTCGGCGCTCTTTGTTCTCGGGAAATCAAAGGGCGTTGACAGGCCTGCAATTGCAGCGACAATGCCTACACTTAAAGGCCTGTTTGTTCTGATAGATGCCGGTGCAAATGTTGACTGCAAGGCAGAGAATCTGCTTCAGTTTGGATTGATGGGCAGTTCATATTGCAAGGCGATTTTCGGCAAACGCGAGCCGAGGGTGGCGCTTCTGAGCATAGGCGAGGAAGATGTGAAGGGTAACGAACTTACCAGAGAGGCATTCAAACTTCTTAAAGGCACAAATCTGAATTTTATAGGAAATATAGAGGGAAAAGATGTTTTTTCCGGCGATGCTGATGTGGTGGTCTGCGATGGATTTATAGGAAATGTAGTCTTGAAAACCAGCGAAGGTCTTGCTGAGGTGATAATAAAAATGCTCAAGAGAGAGATTGCAGGAATGGCAGCAGGAAGGATTGGGTATCTTTTTATGAAGCCTGCTCTGAAGAACTTCAGAAAGAAAACAGACTATGCCGAGTATGGAGGCGCGCCTCTGCTCGGAATAAACGGCACATGTATAATAAGCCACGGGAGATCTTCATCGCGCGCAATAAGAAATGCAATCAGGGTTGCCGTAGAGTTTTCCAGAAAAAAAGTGCATGAGATTATCTCGGAGGAGATATTGAATCTTCGCGCAAAGGAGAAGACTGTTGTTAAGGACTAAGATTATCGCAACAGGCTCTTATGTACCGGAGCGTGTGCTTACCAATTTTGACCTTGAAAAGATGGTTGATACCTCTGATGAATGGATCATGGAGAGGTCAGGCATAAGGGAAAGGCGGATAGCAAGCGAGAAAGAGGCAGCATCTGATCTTGCGTATGAGGCTGCAAAGGCGGCTCTGAAAAGAGCGGATATAAAAGCAAAAGATATTGAATTGATAATTGTTGCAACAGTCACGGGAGACATGCCTACACCTGCAACTGCCTGTCATCTTCAGCATAAGCTCGGCATAAAAAAAGCTGCTGCCTTTGATGTAAATGCTGCATGTTCAGGATTTCTTTACGGGCTCTCGATAGCAGACAGTTTTATAAAAAGCGGCGCTTATAAAAGAATACTGCTTGTCGGCACAGAGGTACTTTCCCGCTTTACTGACTGGGAAGACAGGACAACTTGCGTGCTTTTCGGCGACGGCGCCGGAGCTGTAATACTGGAAGCCACGGATGAAGACAGGGGAATAGTTTCTACACATATAAGGTCTGACGGAGCGCTGTGGGAACTCCTGCATATGCCGGGCGGAGGCTCGATTAATCCTCCCTCTAAAGAGTCACTGAAAAAGAGACAGCACTATCTTAAGATGAAAGGCAACGAGACCTTCAAGGTTGCTGTAAGGACACTTGAAAATCTTGTGGCAAGAACCCTCGAAGAAAACAAGCTCAAGGCATCCCAGATTTCCCTTCTTATACCTCATCAGGCAAATCTGAGGATCATACAGGCAACTGCTGAACGGCTTAATATTCCGATGGAAAAGGTCTTTGTCAATATTGATAAATATGGGAATACCTCTGCCGCCTCTATTCCTATTGCGCTTGATGAGGCTGTCAGGCAGGGCAGGGTAAGGGATGGAGATTATGTTCTTCTTGAGGCTTTCGGCGGCGGGCTTACATGGGCATCGGCATTGATAAAATGGTAGGATAGATTAATGCAGACATTACATCAGCATTAATTTTGATAGGAGAGGATAATTAGGTATGGGCTATATTGCAGTCATAGGCGCCGGCAGCTGGGGTACAACCCTTGCGTGTATTTTATCCGAGAAAGGTTATGACATTTCTCTATGGGTATACGAGGAATCCCTTGCCGAAGAGATAAGGAACACAAGAATAAACAGTATTTACCTGCCTGATATCGCTATTCCTGACAACATAAGAATTACGCATAAATTGAATGAAGCCGTAAGACAGGCCAGATATGTTGTGAGCGCTATCCCGACACAATATACAAGAGCAGTATTCAAAAAGGCGGATTTTTATATTCCCGATGAGGCAGTAATCATAAGCGCATCAAAGGGGATAGAACGCGGAACTCTTCTGACAGTTTCTTCTATATTCAAAGAAATTACAGGGCATAAGATCGCTGTGCTTTCAGGCCCTAGCTTTGCAAAAGAGGCGATAATGAAAAAACCTACGGCAGTAACGCTTGCAACAGAAGATAAGGATACAGGCTTGCTGCTTCAGGAAATTTTAAATACAAATCATTTCAGGGTTTATACTAATAATGACTTAATCGGCGTTGAGCTTGGCGGGGCATTGAAAAATGTGATGGCTATTGCATCAGGAATATCTGATGGTCTCGGATTGGGCAACAATGCACGCGCAGCGCTGATAACAAGAGGGCTTGCCGAAATGAGGAGGCTTGGTCTTGCGATGGGCGCAAAAGAGGAGACTTTTTCCGGATTAAGCGGGCTTGGTGATCTGGTGCTGACATGCACAAGCGTAATTTCAAGGAATCACACGACAGGAGTTAAACTCGCTCAGGGCATTAAACTCGCTGATATTCTCTCACAGACAAGGGCGGTTGCAGAAGGAGTGGATACTGCTGAATCAGCCTATCAGCTTTCCCAAAAATATAATGTTGAGATGCCTATTGTGGAGCAGGTATACAAAGTCCTCTACGAGGACAAAAGCCCTGCGGAGGCAGTCAATGACCTCATGAACCGCGCGTTGAAGTCTGAGTTTTAATTTCAGGAATGAACAACGACAAAATAAAGAAGATTCTTTCATCGGTAAAAAGCGGCGGCATCTCTGTTGAAGGCGCGGTAAAAAAGCTTAAACACTTTCCATACGAAGACATCTCATTTGCTAAGGTTGACCACCACAGGCATCTGAGGCAGGGAGTGCCTGAGGTTATCTTTGCGTCAGGAAAGACAAAGGAACAGGTGATAAGCATTGCAAAGGCAATGTATAAAAAAAGCAAAAGATTCCTCATTACTAAAGCTGCCAAAAGCATTTATAATGCCCTTAAGGTCAAAGGCGCTGTTTTTCATCCTGCGTCAGGAATTATTTCAATAGGAGAGGAAAAGAAAAAAACCGGGAATGTTCTTGTTCTTACAGCAGGAACATCAGACATCCCCGTTGCAGAGGAGGCAGCTGTCACAGCCTCGTTTCTTGGAAGCAATGTAAATACTCTGTATGATGTCGGAGTTGCCGGGCTTCACAGGCTTATGGACAATAAGAAATATATTAAAGACGCCAGGGTTATCATCGTTGTTGCAGGAATGGAGGGCGCTCTTCCATCGGTTGTAGGGGGATTAACGGACAAGCCTATAATTGCTGTGCCTACATCAACAGGATACGGCACGAGCCTCGGCGGATTAACTGCGCTCTTTGCAATGCTCAATTCATGCGTGCCCGGAATTGCTGTCATGAACGTGGACAATGGATTCGGAGCAGGGTGTCTGGCGCATAAGATAAATACATTAGTTTGACATTGGTTTAAAAACTAATTTATACTTAAATCAACCCTTAGGGGGAGGCTTAAAGCCTGAGAGTCCCGATTTTATCGGGAGACCCCTTGAACCTGATACGGGTAATACCGGCGTAGGAATTAGGGACTGTTGACCGTATTCCTAAGGGATGCGGTTTTTTGTTTTTATGAGGCTGGTTATAAACGGAGAAGATTTAGAAGTATCAAAGGCTGAGACTCTTCAGGAGCTCCTTGGAGAGCTTCGCATTAAACCTGAGAGGGTTGCTGTTGAGGTAAACCTTTCAATAATAAAGAAGTCTGATTATGACAGTTGCAGGCTGAAAGATGGGGACAGGATTGAGATTGTGAATTTTGTTGGAGGAGGAATGTGAAGATGGAAGACAAACTGATAATTAAAGGAATAGAATTTAAATCCCGTCTCTGGGTTGGGACAGGGAAGTATAAGGACTTTGAAGAGACAAGGAAGGCTATTGAGGCATCAGGCGCTGATGTTGTCACTGTTGCTGTAAGAAGGGTTAACATCATAGACAGGAAGTCCGAAAACCTGTTTGACTATATTGATCCCAAGAAATACAAGATTCTTCCGAATACTGCCGGCTGTTACAATGTTGATGATGCCCTCAGATATTCAAGGCTTGCAAGAGAGGCAGGTATTTCGGATATGATTAAGCTTGAGGTAATAGGAGACGAAAAAACACTCTTCCCTGATGTTATCGGCCTGCTAAAAGCAACAGAGATTCTCGCAAAGGAAGGCTTTCTTGTATTCCCATACACCAATGACGACCCTATCATGGCGAAAAAACTGGTTGATGCAGGCGCTGTTGCTGTAATGCCGTTGGCTGCTCCGATAGGTTCCGGACTTGGAATAAGGAACCCATACAATATCAAGATTATTTTAGAGACAGTGAAGGCGCCGGTTATTGTGGACGCTGGTGTAGGAACTGCGTCTGATGTTGCTGTTGCGATGGAATTAGGCTGTGATGCGGTGCTTCTTAACACTGCGATTGCAGGGGCAAAAGATCCGATTGCGATGGCAAGCGCTATGAAGCATGCGGTGATTGCAGGCAGGCTTGCGTATAAGGCAGGCAGAATTCCTAAAAAACTTTATGCTGCTGCGAGCAGTCCGATTGAGGGGATGCTGTAAGAAGTGGGAAGTCAGAAGTCAGAAGTCAGAAGTCAGAATAAAATCAGGACTGTTGACTTTAGATTATATTTAATTACTGATAGAGAACTTCTCACTTCTCACTTCTCACTTCTTAGATCTATTGAAGAGGCATTAAAGGGCGGGGTTAAGGCTTTGCAAGTCAGGGAGAAGGATTTAGGCACAAGGGAATTGCTGGATATGGCGTACAGAATGAGGGAAATAACAGATAAATACGGTGCGAAATTATTTATTAATGACAGGGTTGATATTGCGCTGTCTGTTGAGGCTGATGGTGTTCATCTTGGGCAGAAGAGCATACCTACTTATGCTGTAAGAAAAATTGTCAAAGATAAATTTATGATAGGCGTATCAGCGCACAGCATTGAAGAGGCAAAACAAGCAGAGGAAGGAGGCGCTGATTTTATAACACTCGGACCTGTTTATAAAACACCGTCAAAACTGAAATATGGCCAGCCTCTCGGAGTTGATATTATCAGAAAAACAAAGGCTGAGATTTCAATTCCGGTTTTTGCAATTGGCGGAGTAAACCAGTTTAGAGTTAAAGAGGTTATGGATGCAGGCGCTGATGGCATTGCGCTGATAAGTGGAATTTTAGGCGCAGAGAATATTAAAGAAAAAACAAGAGAGTTTTTGGAGTTATTGAAATGACAAGAATAGAACTGGCAAAAAAGGGGATTATCACAGATGAGGTAAAGCTTGTTGCCTCTGAAGAGGGGTTAACGCCTGAACAGCTTTCAGGAGATATTGCATCAGGCGTGAGCGTTATTCCGATAAACATAACCCACAAAATAAAGCCTCTGGGTATCGGGAAGAACATGCGCACAAAAATAAATGCCAATATCGGCACCTCAAAAGACAGGATTTCAGTGGACGATGAGATGGAAAAACTTGAAGTCCTTGTTAAGTATGGCGCTGATGCTGTGATGGATCTTTCAACAGGAGGGCCTATAAAAGAACTTAGGAAGATGATGATTAAAAAATCTCCTATTGCAGTTGGAACAGTTCCAATCTATGAGGCTGCTGTTTGTGCTGCTGAAAAGAAAGGCTCAATAGCAAAGATGACAGCAGACGACCTTTTTAAAGTAATAGAAGAACATGCAGAAGAGGGCGTTGACTTCATTACTGTTCATTCGGGACTCACAATGAAGGCAGTAGAGAGATTGAAAAAAGAAGGAAGGATTCTCGACATAGTAAGCAGGGGAGGCTCGTTTCTCCTTGAATGGATGATATACAATCAGAAAGAAAATCCTCTTTATGAGCAGTATGACAGGCTTCTTGAGATTGCCTATAAATATGACATGACCCTGAGCCTCGGAGACGGGATGCGTCCGGGATGCCTTGCAGATGCAACAGACAGAACTCAGATAGAGGAACTCCTCACACTCGGAGAATTAAGGGATATGGCTGTAGAGAAAAATATTCAGGTTATTATCGAAGGGCCGGGCCATGTTCCATTGAATCAGGTTGAACTGAATGTAAGGCTCGAAAAGGAGATTTGCAAGGGCGCGCCGTTTTATGTATTGGGGCCATTGGTAACAGACATAGGAATGGGTTATGACCACATAACCGCAGCCATAGGAGGAGCGATTGCAGGAGCGGCAGGCGCAGACTTCCTCTGTTATGTTACGCCTTCAGAGCATATAAGGCTTCCGACCATAGAGGATGTGAAGGAAGGGGTAATTGTATCAAAGCTCGCTGCGCATGCCGCTGATATAGCGAAAGGCATTAAGGGCGCTATTGATAAAGATATTCAGATGGCAAAATGCAGAAAGGCGCTTGACTGGAACGGCCAGATTGCTTTAAGCCTTAATCCTGAAAAGGTAAAAGAATGGAGGGCAGAGATTCCTCCAACGGAAAGTGAAGTCTGCAGCATGTGCGGGGAATTCTGCGCAATAAGAACAGTGGAAAGGGCGCTGCACAAGAAAATTTAAAATGTAAAATTAAAGAATTCATTAATTTTTGAGTTTAAAATGGTTCCTTAAACAATTCTACCCACTCATCAAACTGCCTAAGTTTATCGTCTCCGAATCTCGCTATGAATTCTCTTGCTTTTGAAATCGGTTTTTCTTTGAGCGGTTCATTGTCCTTTGAAAAAAACTTGTCGGCAAAGCATATAATTTTTTCCTCTATAGTGGTTGGCGTCGTGTCCCTTTTGGGTAGCGGGAAATTATTTTTTTCGATGTCTTTAGTTGAAAGCCCCACTCCTACATGTGTCTCGCATACAATTGCATGTTTCGGATATCCTTCTTTTTCCAGCAGTTCTCTGCCGAGATAGCCGTGACAGATGTACGGCTTATCTCCATGACAGCCGATGTGAGGCGCGTGTGTGAGGAATATTCCTATGTCATGCAGCATTGCTGCCTCTTCAATAAATTTTATATCAGGATTCAGATGCCTGACCCTCTCAGCAACTTCAACTGCCTTTTTTGCCACCATCCTGCTGTGCTGAATAAGGAACTTATATGCCTCGGATTCGGGATTATAGTATTTCCTGATTATCTCTATCGGATGCATGGAATATTCTAACAGATTTGAATAATGGAGACATTTTCCGTTATCATAAACCATGAGAATTCTTGTTCCTTTAATTATCATTTCTTCACTTACCTTAAAATGGTTTATAATAAAAAATGGCGCTGCTTGAGATTAAAAAATATCCTGAAAAGATATTAAAGGAAAAAACTGCTCCTGTTGTTGATATAAACAGCAGCATCCAGAGATTGATAGATGACATGATAGAAACAATGTATGCTGCGAAAGGGGTTGGCCTTGCAGCTAATCAGGTTGGAGTTTCAAAGAGGCTCTGCGTGATAGATATCAGCGTGGCTGATGAAAAAACACCCCTTATAGTACTAATAAATCCGGAGATTGTTGAAAGAAAAGGCTCTGTTGAGGATGAAGAGGGGTGTCTGAGCATCCATGAGTACAGGGCAAAAATAAAAAGGGCAGAGGAGGTTCTGGTAAAGGGTTTTGACAGAAAAGGCAAACCCATAGAGATAGCAGGCGGAGACCTTCTTGCAAGGGCGCTTCAGCATGAGATAGACCATCTTGACGGATTACTCTTCATTGACAGATTGAGCCCCATCAAGAGAGAGTTTTTTAAAAAGCGCTATAAAAAAACTTTAAGTGGAAAATCTAAGAAATCATAACTTTTAACTCTTAACTTTTAATTTTAAACTCGCCGATGGCTCGTAGAGGAGATAAATGCGTATAGTCTTTTTCGGTACCCCTTTATTTGCAGTCCCGTCACTTAAAGCGTTAATTCAGGCTGGAGAAGAAATCTCTGCAGTTGTAACACAACCTGACAGAAAAAAGGGAAGGGGGCATCTGCTTTCGCAGTCACCTGTAAAAGACCTCGCAGTAGAAAACGGGATACACGTGCTTCAGCCGGAGAAAATGAATGATGCTGCTTTTCTGAATGAACTTTCGTCAATCAAGCCTGAACTTATAGTGGTTGTGGCTTATGGAAAGATTCTTACAGAGGAGATCCTCAGGCTTCCTCAGCTGGGCTGCATAAATGTTCATGCATCGCTTCTTCCAAAATACAGGGGCGCCGCTCCGATTGCATGGGCGATAATAAACGGCGAGAAAAAGACAGGCATTACGACAATGCTTATGGACAAAGGGCTTGACACAGGCGATATTCTGCTTCAGGAAGAGCTTGAGATTAGCGATGAGGATACAGCTGAAACCCTGAGTATCGGGTTATCTGAACTTGGAGCATCGCTGCTGCTTAAGACGATAAGCAGAATAAGGGACGGCTCATTGAAACCACAGAAACAGTCAGGTGAGGCTACTTATGCGCCTATTATCAAAAAAGAGGATGGTCTGGTCAACTGGTCAAAGACAGCAGCAGAACTGTACAACTTTGTGAGGGGAATGCACCCATGGCCCGGGGCGTATTGTTATTTGAATGGGGAAATGATTAAACTTATTAATGTTAAGGCGATTGCCGGTTCGGGAATGGCCGGGCGGATAGAAGAAGCGCATAATGGTGAGTTTATTGCAGGCACAGGCAGCGGATTGCTTTCTATTGTTGAACTTCAGCCACAGAACAAAAAAGTGATGCCGGCGAAGGCCTTTCTTCAGGGAAGAAACATAAACGAAGGGATGTATTTCGATGAAGCGTAGGTGGATAAGGGGATTGGTGTTGAGGTTTTTGTACCCAATGCTTATGGTTATCGGTTCTTTCAGAAAGGATAAGAAAGAACAGCTTCAGCGGTTTATCATAAACCTTAACAATAAACTTGTCAGGGCTGAAAATCCGAAGACAAGGAAGATACTGCTTCTCTTGCCGCACTGTATTCAGATAGATGAATGCACAATCAGGCTTACGCATAAGATTTATAACTGTGAGAGATGCGGCAAGTGCGAGATAAAAGACCTTATTCAGATTGCGGATGAGAATAAGCTTAATCTTTCTGTTGCTACAGGCGGTACGCTTGCAAGGAGGATTGTAAAGGATTTAAGGCCCGAGGCAATAGTTGCTGTTGCCTGCGAAACAGACCTTAGCAGCGGGATTGTTGATATCTATCCTCTGCCTGTACTGGGTGTTCCAAACGAACGGCCTTTTGGCCCCTGCCTCAATACTCAGGTTGATTTAGAGAAGGTAAAAGAAGCAATAAGATTTCTCAGCAGAGATGCGTAATATCCTTGACAAAATGATAATAAATAAGGTTCTTTCGCAAAAAAGTTGAAAATCATAATAAAATGACAAACCCTCTGGATTCCCCGATCGAGTCGGGGAATGACAAATTGGGAGACAGGGTAATGACGGATTTGACAGGTCGGGGATAACTTCTTATTCTGTCATACCCCTGCTGTCATACTCCTCCTCCGACTTGATCGGGGGATTGACCGGAGTATCCAGTTTGTATTTTTCAACTTAAATGCGAAAGAGGGATAAATAATTATGATTTGTAGATTAATTTTTTTTATTTGACCATTAGACAGAAGGTGTTTTAATCTGTGTAGCTTACATTTTTTCACGAAAATTAGGCTATAAAAATCACACAAAGGAGGAATTTGATGAAGAAGTATAATACGCCCTTGATTGACGACCTTGAAAAGGGTCCATGGCCGAGCTTTGTCACTGAGATGAAGAAGGCCGGCAAGAAAAACGAGATGGCAAACGATGCAGTTGGACATCTCGAAAAATGCTACAGCACCAAAATGGGTTACTGGAAACACGGCGGTATCGTCGGAGTTCTGGGATATGGTGGCGGAGTTATCGGAAGGTATTCTGAATTAGGCGAAGAATTCCCCGGAGTAGCGCACTTCCACACCGTAAGATTAAACCAGCCGAGCGCATTCTTTTACAACTCCAAGGCATTAAGAGAGATTTGTGATATCTGGGACAAGTACGGAAGCGGTCTTACAAATGTGCATGGTTCAACAGGAGACATGGTTCTTCTGGGTTGCAGGACAGAGGCGCTCGAGCCGGTCTTTGCCGAATACTCCTCACGCGGATGGGACCTTGGCGGTTCAGGTTCAGCTTTGAGGACCCCAAGCTGTTGCGTTGGTCCTGCACGCTGTGAATGGGCAAACTATGATACGCTCGATATCTGCTACAATCTTACACAGGAATTTCAGGATGAGCTCCATAGGCCATCATTCAATTATAAATTTAAATTTAAGTTTTCAGGATGTGCCTGTGATTGCGTGGCGTCTATAGCTAGGGCAGATATGTCTTTTATCGGGACATGGAAGGGCGATATAAAGATTGATCAGAATGAAGTTAAGAATTACGCCAAGACGATGGATATCAATGCAGAAGTCGTAAGCATGTGCCCGACCCAGTGCATGAGTTATGACGGCAAAGAGCTTAAGATAAACAATGCAGACTGCAACAGATGCATGCATTGCATAACAAGAATGACAAAGGCATTAAGGCCGAGCGGCGAGAGAGGAGTTACAATATGTATGGGAAGTAAGGCCCCGATCGTTGTCGGTTCAATGCTTTCATGGGTTATTGTCCCCTTTATGAAGCTTGAGCCCCCGTATACAGAACTAAAAGACCTGATACGAAAGATTTGGGATTGGTGGAATGATAATTCGAAACCAAGAGAAAGAATCGGCGAACTTATTGAGGCGAAGGGCATGAGGTCGTTCCTTGAGGCAATAGGCGTGCCTCCTCAACCGCAGCAGATTAAGGAACCGAGAAAAGACCCGTTCATGTTCTACACCGATGAAGATATTGCAAGGTTTAAGGCAAAAGAAGCAGAAGAAAAGAAGACCGGGAAATACAAATTTTAAATAAAATAAATTAAGGAGGATATAAAAATGGCATTACCTCAGAGAAAAACAGACATAGGCCCGCCTCATTATAAACAATTCTTGCCGCCTGTAATACAGAAAAATTATGGCAAATGGAAATACCATGAGGTGATTAACCCTACTACTATGGTTCATGTAGGTGAAAGCGGTGACAAGCTCTGGACAGTCAGAGTCGCATCACCCAGGATACTCGCAACAGATACTATCCGTGAACAGTGTGATATCGCAGAAAAATATTGTGACGGGTACCTCCGCTATACAACAAGGAACAACGTAGAGTTTCTTGTATCCGATGAAAAGAAACTTGAACCTCTGAAGAAAGAACTTACAGCCAAAGGCTTTAAGATGGGCGGCATAGGTTATGGTATTACCAATGTTGTACATACCCAGGGATGGGTGCACTGCCATGGCGCTGCAACAGATGCATCGGGTCTTGTCAAATCCATGATGGACGAACTCTATGAATATTTTGACAATAAGAGACTGCCTAACAAGGTAAGGCTTGCAGTCGCATGCTGTGTTAACATGTGCGGGGCTGTCCACTGCTCGGATATAGCAATTGTTGCGGTCCATACAAAGGTGCCTGATATTAACCATGCTGACTTTAAGAACAAGTGCGAACTCCCGACAGTTATTTCATCATGCCCGACTCGCGCGATAAGCCCTGATCCTGCTCAGAAGAGCGTTAAGATCAACGCTGAAAAATGCATGTACTGCGGTAACTGCTTCACAGTATGCCCGCCGATAAGCATCAAGGATGCAGAGCGAGACGGCATTGCAATAGTAGTTGGAGGAAAGGTGAACAGCTTAAGGTCCAATCCGAAATTCTCAAAGCTTGTTATCCCTTATATCTCAAACGAGCCGCCGAGATGGCCCAAGGTTGTTGCAGCAGTAAAGCATATTGTTGAAGTATACGCCAAGAATGCGAAGAAGCATGAGAGGATTGGAGAGTGGATAGAGAGGGTAGGCTGGGAGAGGTTCTTCTCTCTTACAGGCATTGAGTTCACATTCCAGTCCATAGACGATTTCACATTCATGCGTGATACGATGAGAACAGCATCAACATTCAAGTGGTAAATTGACGATGGAAAGGCAGTCCCGAGAATCGGGACTGCCTTATTATAAACTTTATAAAACATTTATCACGGGGGTACGGGATATGGAAATAGCAGAACTTCAGGACAAAGTTTATGCCTTCTGTGAAGCGGCAAAGGGAAAAAAGAAACTTAAAGAGAGGGACATAATCAAGGGCGTATCAGAAGCTGAGGGAGCGCCTGCAGATGAAGTAAAAAAGGCGCTCAGGGGTATGATTGATGTAGGAAAGCTCATGTACTCCTACGGCGGCGGCGCAAGCTCAGTGGAGATTCCAAGCGAAGAGTATCTCAGGGAAAAAGGACTTATAAAGTAACTTTAGCGGTTTAATTAACTGATTTTTAAAAGGCAGTGAGAGCAGTATGCTTTCACTGCCTTTTTTGGTTTAGGGGGGAGGAAAATACAAATTTTTTGCGGGGTTTGTAAAGGTTTTTAGCAGGGAAACATAATTCCATAAAACTTAACAAATCTGTGAAGAAAAGAGGAATGATATGTTGATTCTCAGCAAGATTTAAGGCAATATATCATATTCAAAGGGATGAGTGAATGAAATCAAAATATCCAAGAATTATTATTGCGGGTTTGAAAGGCGGCTCAGGCAAGACAACTTTTTCGCTTGGGCTGATAGCTGCATTCAGAAAGAAAGGCATGAAAGTTATCCCTTTCAAAAAGGGCCCTGATTATATTGATGGCGGATGGCTTTCAACGGCAGCAGGAACCCCGTGCTATAATCTTGATACATTTCTAATCAGTGAATCTCGGATTATCCCTTCGTTTGTGAATCATGCGAAATCTGCTGATATCGCTGTTATAGAGGGCAACAGGGGATTTTATGACGGGATGGATGAGCAAGGCACTCACAGCACAGCAGAGCTTGCAAAGATGCTTAAATCGCCTGTCCTGCTCATCGTTGACTGCACAAAGGCAACAAGGACGATTGCGGCGATAATATCAGGCATTCAGAAGTTTGATGCAGGTGTTGAAATAAAGGGCGTTGTCCTGAACTATATCGCAGGAAGCAGGCATGAATCCATAATCAGAAACTCCATAGAGAAATACTGCAATATTCCTGTCCTTGGAGCATTTCCCAGAATGAAGGAAGGAAATTTCCCTGAGAGGCATATGGGGCTTGTGCCTTTTCAGGAACATATAGGGGCGCAGAAGGCAATTGATAAAGCGCTTGAGATAACTGAGAAATACATTGATGTTGATGCAGTTTTGAAGATTGCGAATAAGGCAAGTCAGCTTGAAGTCAGCGGTCAGCAATCAGCAATCAGCAATCAGCAATTAAAAAATCCCCCCTTGCCCCCCTTTGCTAAAGGGGGGATGGGGGGATTACGGATTGGTGTTATACGGGATTCTGCTTTTCAATTTTATTATCCCGAAAACTTTGAAGAGCTTGAGAGCAGAGGCGCTGGTATCGTTGAGATAAGCGCATTGAAAGAAAGGTCGCTTCCTGACATTGATGCGCTTTATATAGGAGGAGGGTTTCCTGAAACACATGCAATAGCCCTTGCTGAAAACAGTGATTTCAGGGATTCCCTGCGAAAAGCCGTTGAAAAGGGACTTCCTGTCTATGCTGAATGCGGAGGGCTGATGTATTTAGGTAAATCCCTTGTCATAGATGACATAACATATCCAATGACAGGAATTTTCCCATTTAGTTTTTCTCTTGAGAAGAAACCGCAGGCCCACGGCTATTCAATAGCAGAGGCGCAGAAAGCCAATCCCTATTATCCGGAGGGCGCTGTGCTTAAAGGGCATGAGTTCCATTATTCCCGCGTCATTAATCCGGAAGCAGTCTCAGAATTCAATGCAAGGAATATCTATTTTGCCTTTGGAATGAAGAGGGGAGAGGGGATTACAGATAAACTGGACGGTCTGTGCTACAAGAATGTCCTTGCAACTTATACGCATACTCACGCACTCGGAACGCCTGAATGGACAAGCGGGATGATAAAGATGGCAGAAGAGTATAAACGGATAAGAGGTAGTTAAACCCGAAAAATGCAGTTGGGAGAATGTACGACAGGCATATGTGCCTCAAAACCTTTACGACGCAGCGGGATTTTGTTCAGAAGGCTGCGACTGTTTTTCGGCAATATTAAACTATCGTTGCAAAAGTGGCATGTTAGTACAATATATTTTGCTCTTACAAGTTCTCATGCGGGGCTATCCGCTCCACTTCGTTGCGACTTCAGCCCCTATTCTGACAGACCCGTGAATCTTGCCTCAATCCAGCCACAGCCTTCTTACGTAATGTGTGCTTTTTCAGCCCACATGCCTGCCGTAAAAGTGATTAAAGTGCTTTTTAGGGTTAATATAATATGCCCTGCTTTTATTGTTTCTTCAATTTCGTGTAGAGTTCTTCTCCAACACATTCCTTTGCGTATTTGCACCACTGGATGCATGACTCAAGTTCATTGTATATGATAAATCCGCATTTGCCACATCTTGTCTCAATATCGGTTGAAAAGATTTCCACATCGGCATCACACTCAGGACACCGCTTTACCTTAAGGATAGGGGTTCTCAGATTTGCTGCGCCGCCGCATTTATCACGCATACTATAACTCCACCTTTGTAATGACGCCGTGAAGCTTTTTGGGCGGGAACTGGTAGAAACGGATAACCGTTGAGGTATTTCTCTTTATGAAATAGAAAGCCTTCCAAATTGGATTGCTTGTGGTTATTTCTTCAACGCCGTAGAAGACAGACCTCTCCTCTACGCCTGCCTCTCTTAATATCTCCTCTATGTCAACTACTTCCATATATCCCATCTGTATCTCAAATACCCTGAGTCCCCTTGCAAGGTCTTCTTTAAAGAAGCCTGTAACGCCGAAAGGGTCGTCTCTCTTGATTATGGATACAAATATATTGTCTTCGTATAAGATGCCGTGATAAAACATAGTCTGTGTTATATAAAACGGAATCTCCTTTGCATCCCTTATAAGAAACAGCGCTGTCCCCTCAATCCTCTCTGTTGTCTGGTATACTCTGGTAAATTTGTGGAGGAATTCTTCTAACGGCATGAAGTTCATGTTTTTGAAAAGCCTTTTCTGCCCTTTTGTGTAAAGGATTATCATCGCAAGCGGAATTGATGCGAGTATCAGAGACCAGTAACCGCCATGAGGTATCTTATAGAAGTTGGCGCCGAGATATGCCATGTCAACAAATGTAACCAGTAGCGAAATGAGCGCAAGAAGATGCTGTTTCTTTTTGTGGAATATCCATGTCATTATTATGCCGGTGAGTGACATGGTCCCTGTAACGGCAAGACCATAGGCGGCAGCAAGACGGCTTGATTCCTGAAACTCGAACATGATAAAGATCACTGAAATAAGAAGAAACCAGTTTACAGAACCTAAGTATATCTGTGACCTTCTCTCAATGGAGGTGTAATCCACTTTGAACATGGGCATGATTCTCGTGTTTATCCCCTGATAGACTATTGAGAACATGGCGCTTATCATTGCCTGAGATGCAATCACAGTTGCTGTTATGCTTAATAACAGGAACGGTATATAGAGGGTTTGTATTTGATGGAATACCATCTCAAAGAGTATGGTTTTTGCCTCGGGATGCCGTAACAAAAAGGCCCCCTGTCCTAAGTAATTAAGCACAAGCGCAACAAAGACCCCTGACCATGCCTGCCTTATCGGTTTTCCTCCGAGGTGCCCCATGTCAGCATATAAAGCCTCGCCTCCTGTTGCGCATAGAATTATCTCACCGAGGGCAATAAACCCCATAAAGCCGTTGTCTGCCAGAAATTTCAGCCCGTAGTATGGATTCAGAGCCTTGAGAATTTCAAGCGACTCTAATATTGAAGTGACGCCTACAAGCGCAAGGGATGAAAACCATACAACCATGATAGGCCCGAATGCGCCTGCGACTTTTTCTGTTCCTTTGCGCTGAAATGAGAATAGTATAATGGCAATTATCCCGGCAATAAAGACAATAGATAGATTGGGAAGATTTTTGAGTCCTGGGATTAAACGGGAACCTTCTACAGCACTCAATATACTGATGGCAGGTGTGATTACTCCATCACCGATAAGAAGAGAAATCCCTACGATTGAAATTATAAGGACAATGCCTGCACTTCTTTTAGAGGAAAGAAGAGATGTCAGTATCTCTTTTAAAACGATTGTGCCGCCTTCGCCTCTTCTGCTCAGGCTCATAGCAAGCCAGGCATACTGTATAGTGACAAGTGTTAAAAGTGTCCAGACTATTAAAGACAGGACGCCAAGAATATTATCGTGAGTCGGCTTAAGCAGAAGAAATACGACTGTAATTGTATATATAGGGCTTGTGCCGATGTCTCCGAAGACAAGACCCAGCGACCTGATTATACCCTTTGCTTGTGATTGTTTTTCCATTGTGATTGTCTTTGTTGCTTCTCTAAGTTTTATATTTTATACCTGTCTTAAAGAGTAAACAAGAGAAAAATATACGAATTCTCAGCCTTCAGGCTGCTGCTTTCTGTCTCCTCCGTTCACCCCGTTACTCCACAAAGCCCACCCTTCAGCCCATTAATTCTCTCGCCCTTCAGGGCGGGGAGTAACGGGGTGAACGAGGCAGGAGAGCGCCAGGCTTACGATGCTGATGAGAAACGCTCCTATGAAGGCAGATTTAAAACCTTCAACGTGAAAACCCAGATTCATTCTTTCCGATACCCATGAAGTGATGCCGAGCATTGCGGCATTTATCACAAATGTAAAGAGTCCAAGTGAGAATATGAGAAGCGGCAGGGTAAAGAATTTTATGAGCGGTCGTATGAATGTATTCACAAGGCCGAAGACAACGCCTGTGAGCAGAATACCCCACCACTCACCCAAGAAAGTAATCCCCGGAACGAATTTAATAGCAAGCATTATTGCTATTGTGTTTATGAGCCATTTTATGAAAATGCGAGACATGGTATTAACTCAAGAGACAGGATATGGCATTTGAACGGTTTTTTTGCCGATATTCCCAGATAGATTTTAATAAAAATGAGGCAAAAGCCTCGGAGGGCAATAGCCCGAGAATGAGCTAAAACGCCATATTCTGTCTCTTTTAATTTAAAATCCATACTCTTTCCATCTTCTATCAACAAGTTTCTTAATTTCTTCCGTCATATGAATCTCTTCGGGCCAGTCGCGCATCATCCCCTCTTCACGCGTCTTCCTCGTTGCATCTATGCCCATCTTAGCGCCATATCTTGGCCAGTTTGCGGCATGGTCAAGCGCATCAAGTGGGCCTTCTGAAATTACAACATCCCTCTTCCAGTCAACATTGTTAAGCGCTCTCCATGCAGTATATGAAAGGTTCTGAACATCAACATCATCATCAACAACGATGAGCAGCTTGGCAAACGTCATCTGTCCCTTTCCCCACAACCCGTGTATTATCTTCTTCGCATGGCCCGGGTAGCTCTTTTTTATGGAGATAAGTGCAAAGTTATGGAATACGCCTTCCATCGGAAGATTTATATCTTTTATCTCAGGGAAATCCAGCCTTAGTAATGGAAGAAATATCCGCTCGGTTGCCTTTCCCATATAGCAGTCTTCCATCGGAGGTTTCCCTACAAGCGTTGCTGGGTATATCATGTCTTTTCTGTGCGTGATGCATGTCACATGAAAGACAGGGTAGGGTTCTGCGGGAGAGTAAAAACCTGTGTGGTCTCCGAATGGCCCCTCAATGCGTGTTTCTCCGGGTTCAAGATAACCCTCAATGACAAGTTCGCTGTTTGCAGGGACTTGAATATCATTTGTTACGCACTTCACCATTTCTACCGGAGCCTTTCTCAAAAAGCCTGCAAAAAGCATCTCATCTATTGCCTCAGGCAACGGCGCGCTTGCAGAATAAATTACGGCAGGGTCGCCTCCAACGGCAATTGCGGCAGGCATCCGCGTGCCTAGTTTTTTGTATTTTTCATAATGCCGTGCTCCGTCCTTATGTATATGCCAATGCATTCCCGTTGTTCTCTTATCGTATATATGGATGCGGTACATCCCGCAGTTGGGCCTTCCTGTCTCAGGGTCTTTTGTAAAGACCATCGGAAGTGTGATGAATCTTCCTTCATCTTCTGCCTGTCCGTCATGAGGCCAGCATTTTATTATTGGAAATTTTGAAAGGTCAGGGTTGTCTTTTTCTATGACCTCCTGACATGGCGCGCTTTTAACATATTTAGGAAGATACTTCGAAAGCTCAATCAGCTTCGGAAGCATTGCAATTTTTTCAAGAAATGTCTTTGGAGGCGCTTGATTCAGCAAGTCCTCTATACGCTTTGCTACGTCATCAAGCTTGCTTACTTCAAGCGCAATGCACATCCTTTCAAATGAGCCGAAGAGGTTTGCGGCAACAGGGAAAGAAGAGCCTTTTACATTTTCAAACAGCAATGCCTTTCCGCCGTTCGGACTCTTTGACATCCTGTCTGTAATCTCGGATATCTCAAGCAAGGGGTCAACCTCTGCCTTTATGCGATGCAAAAGTCCTCTTTTTTCAAGCAGATTTATAAAATTCCTGAGATCTCTGTATGCCATAAAATTCCTCTTTGTTATAATAGCACAGAGGACAGATTGTTGGCTATTTTAAGATTTAAACTAATTTCTTCTTGACAAGGAGCTATCTCCTTAATATAATTAAGAAAAATAGTGTTCTAAATAACATATGATTTAAGGAGTAAATATGACAAAAGCTGACATTGCAGATTCGATATTTGAAAAGGTAGGCCTCTCTAAAAAAGAGGCGCAGGACATAATTGAAATAATATTTGATACGCTCAAACAGACATTTAAAGAAGGCGAGTCTGTGAAGGTTTCCGGTTTTGGAACCTTTCATGTCAGGAAAAAGGCTGCAAGGAGGGGGAGAAATCCCAAAACCGGCGAAGACCTTGAGATATCGCCGCGCAAGGTAATTACATTCAGGGCAAGCAACAAATTAAAGTTAATCATAGAGTAAGGCATGTATAAACCTTCTGTTAAAACTGTTGAAGCCCGGAATCCTATCCCTGATAAGCTCTTTTATAAGATAGGAGAGGTTAGCAGGATTACAGATATTGAGCCTTATGTGCTCAGATACTGGGAGACTGAATTTCCGTTTTTAAAACCGAGAAAGAATAAATCCGGTCAGAGAGTATATGTTAAAAAAGACCTTGAACTTATTCTGGAGATAAAAAGACTTCTTTATCAGGAGAGATACACGATTGAAGGCGTCAGGAAAAGGTTTGGAGAAAAAACCACCTATGTTAAGCATGCCGCAGAGTCTAAAGCGGCTGATAACCCACCGCCGGATAAAATCTTAGAGCATGTCAGGAAAAGGCTCAGAGAGATTCTGAGTAAGATTTAGTAAATCGGGGCGTGGCGCAGCCTGGTAGCGCACTCGCTTGGGGTGCGAGTGGTCGCCCGTTCAAATCGGGTCGCCCCGACCAAAAATAGAGAAATGAATGGAGGTTCTTGAAAAAGATGAAAGGTAAGATACGCATTGCGATTGCCGGAATCGGAAACTGTGCAAGCTCTCTGATACAGGGAATTGAATATTATAAAGGATTGGGAGACAGGCATCCTGACAAGTCGTTGGGTTTGATGCATTATACCCTCGGAGGATACAAGCCAGCAGATATAGACATAGTTGCCGCATTTGATATTGACAGGAGAAAAGTGGGCAGACCGCTGAAAGAGGCTGTGTTTGCGGAGCCAAACTGCACAAAGGTATTTAACAAGAAGCTCCATGATTATCCTATTACCGTTAAGATGGGGAAAATACTTGACGGCATAGCACAGCACATGAAAGATTATCCTGAGGAACGCAGATTTCTTGCTGCCAATAAAAAACCGTGTGATGTTGCAAAAGTTTTAAAGCAGAGTGGAGCAGAGTTACTCTTAAACTATCTGCCTGTAGGCTCTGAAAAGGCAACTGCCTTTTATGCAGAGGCATGTCTGAAAACCGGCGTAAGTTTAGTTAACTGCGTGCCTGTCTTTATAGCATCCAGCAAGTCGTGGGCAAAGCGCTTTGAGGAAAAAAATATCCCAATAATAGGAGATGACGTCAAGAGCCAAATAGGCGCAACGATAATACACAGGATGCTTACAAAATTATTTACTGATAGGGGTGTAAAGATTGATAATACATATCAGTTGAATGTCGGCGGCAATACCGATTTTCTGAATATGCTGAACCATACAAGGCTGAAATCCAAGAAGATTTCAAAGACAGAGGCTGTTCAGTCCCAGCTTGAGAATCCGCTGGATGCCGACAATATACACATTGGTCCCTCGGACTATATTCCATGGCTTAAAGACAATAAGGTCTGTTTTTTAAGGATGGAAGGGAGGGGTTTCGGAAATATCCCTGTTAACTTTGAACTCAGGCTGTCTGTGGAGGATTCACCAAACAGCGCTGGGGTTGTTATAGATGCAATAAGATGCTGCAGGATTGCGCGTGACAGAAAGATAGGCGGTGTGCTTGTTTCTTCCTCTGCGTATTTTATGAAGCATCCCATTAAACAGTTTTCCGATGAAAAGGCGCGTGATATGCTGGAAGAATTTATTGCTGGGAAAAGGGATAGATGATTGGCGCTAAATTCGGCCATTTCCTTGACAAGCCTTTAACTCCTTTCGTAAAAAAGATTTCGTTAAATCCTAATGTGCTTACAGTGGCCGGCTTTGTTGTAACCATAACTGCGGCTTTTGTCCTTCCATGTAACATAAAACTTGGCGGTCTGCTTATCCTTGCCGGCGGGTTATTTGATATGCTTGACGGTATTATAGCAAGAGTCAATAACAGGGCAACGCGGTTCGGCGCTTTTCTTGATTCTCTGCTTGACAGGTATGCTGATGCATTTCTCTTTCTTTCTGTTGCATGGTATCTTGCTTCAAAAGGCGAGCATACCGGAGCCTTCCTGAGCCTTGGCACATTGGTTGGCGCTCTTTTAATCAGCTATGCAAGGGCAAGGGCAGAGGGACTTGGCGAATCATGCAGCACCGGCATCATGGAAAGGCCTGAGAGGATTATCCTTCTGATTCTTGCTGCGCTGACAGGCTGGTTTGTCCCTGTGCTCTGGGTAATGTTCGTCCTTACGCATGTGACAGTTATACAAAGGGCTTATCATGTGTGGAAAGTAACTGGGAAGAAACAGTAATCATTTTCATCTATCTGCTCATTGCCCGGATTCTTCGAGCATATTTTCATACACTGCGATTCCACTGTCTGTAATCATCCAGAGAAAGCAAAGTTCTCTTCGCAAAAAAAATATAAAGGCACATGCCGATAAAAATTATATTTCTTATAACGGCCTTCATATCTGCCATATCAGGAATCTTTAAGATGTCTGCAAGGAGACCGAAACAGCCGCAGTCTATTTCCATACCTCTCACAATGACAGTTAGAATTGCAATTCCAAATAATGTATTCAGGCACGCAAGCAGGAATGCGCTCGGCCTGTAAAGCAGACCTATCATCAGGAAAAGCCCGAGGACGAATTCGAGCCATGGCAGATAGAGGGTAAGGAAAGGGATTACAGTTTCGGGAAACAGTCCGAATTCTCTGAGTGTCAGCATAAACCTTACCGGATCTGAAATCTTCGCAAGCCCTGCAAAAAGGAAAATTAGACCCAGCAGTATTCTGAATAAGAGTGAAAATGCGGCAGCCATCACAAATACTCCTGCATCGTTACCACAGGCACATCAACTTTAGATATGTGAACTGCTCTCTCAACCGAAGCATTCTTCTTGGATATTCTTTTCATAATTATCATTCCTGCAGGAGAGACAACACTGTAAATAATGGATAAAAGCAGTGAAACCACAAGTATTAATGAGATCTCAAATAAAATTCTTCTGATTTTTTCCATAAAATTATCTTATTATAAAACAAAAAGGCGGCTTATGTCAGTGAACATGCAAAAAATCTGTGTTATTATTTGAGCAAGGAAGACTTAAATTTTATGAGCCTGCTTAACTTATCCAAATTTACGGGGCATGCAAAGACCTTTTTTGCATGGCAGATAGAACTCACTACGCGATGCCCGCTGAAATGCAGGATGTGCATAAGGGATGAGGCCGAAGACTGGTTTTCAAGCGATATGAACATCGAGGATTTCAGGAAGCTCACCCCCTATTTTAAGGATGTGGAGACTGTGGTGCTTGAGGGATGGGGCGAATCCTTACTACACAAAGATATCCTTGAGGCAATAAGGCTGGTGAAGGCAGAAGGGGCACAGGCGGGGTTTGTAACAAGCGGCAGGGTGTTAAACAGGGAGTATATATCGGAGATCATCAGCACAGGCGTTGATTTTATCGGCTTTTCTCTATCAGGGGCTACTCCGGTGACGCATGATTCGATAAGGATTAACTCAGACCTCAAAAGCCTTATCGGACATATGCAGACATTCAATGAGATTAAAAAAGAAAGGGGACTCAATTGCCCGAGACTACATATCGTATACCTCATGCTCAGGGACAATATCTCTGAGGTGTCTGAACTTCCCCGACTCGCTAAAGAGATCGGCATCGACGAAGTTGTATTGATAAACCTGAACCACATAACTAATGAATGGCAGGAGGGTCAGAGGGTGTATAGGTGCAACAATGAACCCTTAAATCCTTCATACCAGCAACTCCTTAAAGAAGCTGAGGCCAAGGCTAAAGAATTGAAGATAAACATCAGGCGGCCTTCTTTATCACCTATTGATGTCCCTTTATGTGCAGAAAACCCTTTGAGGAATCTATATATCTCTGTGGACGGAGAGGTGTCACCCTGTGTCTATCTGTATCCGCCGGTATCCTCGCCCTTTAAAAGGATATTCTGCGGTAATGATTTCTATTTAGAAAGGGTCAGTTTTGGGAATGCCTTCAGAGAGCCGTTCCATGCGATATGGAATAGCAGAAGGTATACTGAATTCAGGGAATATTTTATGCTCAGAAAAAAGAAGGTTGATGATATGCGTCTATCCCTCTATGACATGGAAAGGCTCAGAAGATTCGAGATAACACCCTTGCCCGAGCCTCCTGCTCAATGCAGGACATGCCACAAGATGCTCGGGGTGTAGGTTATCCCCTGTAATGCAGTTCACACTTCAGAGGTATATCTCCCGCGATCTTTTTTGCTTTATCTTCTATCTTTTTATGCTCCTTCGGACTATGTATGACTCCACGAAGAATGAGATTTTCTCCTTCAGGGTAAACATCAAGAGTTGGAATAAATAAACCGTGGTCTATAAGAATCTCCGCCTTTATTTTTGCTGCTATTGCCCTTATCTGAAGAAGTTTTCTTGCCGCTTCTGTATTGAATTTTTCTTTCTCTAAAAGCGTATCTTTAACAATATTTACTATTTCATTCAGTGTCTTGACACTTGTATCAAAAACCATATCGTATTCTACATGGTCATCCCAGTGTTTGCCGTATATAAGATGTATAAAACATGACCTTTCATTATCCGTCTTTTCAATAAGCCAGTGTGCAGTG
The DNA here is from genome assembly GCA_049302185.1 of Thermodesulfovibrionales bacterium. Classification (GTDB taxonomy): domain Bacteria; phylum Nitrospirota; class Thermodesulfovibrionia; order Thermodesulfovibrionales; family UBA1546; genus UBA1546. The sequence continues at coordinate 25,961 of JBAQLV010000004.1, forward strand.
TCTTTATCCATAGATTCTCTTTTCATGATTCTTTCAACTTTCTGTTCAATAGGCGCTGTAATGCGGACTCTGAGCGCATAAGGAATATCTTTCAGCAGAAAGTTTCCACCTCTACCCATGATTACTACCTTATTTTTGAGCGCATAATTCAGGATATGGCTTTGAAGCAGGGCAGTGAAGCCTCTAAATGACCAATCATATTTTTCCCAGATGGTGGGACAGTGTTCGTCGAGTTCTTTCCCGTATTCTTTCCATTCCTTGCCGGCAGAGCCTATGTCAGCAACCAGCCGTTCTTTGTTGATATATTCATAATCCAAAATCTTAGCGACTGCCTGACCTATTTCCCTGCCGCCGCTTCCAAACTCTCTTGATATGGTTAAAATTGCCATAGTTCCTCCGTAATTATATTGTTGGTTCTAATCTGTTTCATGAACATGCTCCTCTTTCTCTGCTCTTGATATCTGCCACTTCATCCAGAGTTTTCCAACAACAATAACACCAACTGCACCTATAACCTCCACTGAATATATAAACAATTTGCCGGGGTTAAGGATATTCACAGTAAACGGATCTGTAATTATCATTTCTCCGCCGACTTTTCCTAATATTGCGGCTCCTATGTAGATGATAATTGGATATTTGTCCATCAGTATTGACAATAAATTGCTCGTAAAGACAACGAGAGGGACGCTCAGTCCAAGTCCGAAAATGAGGAGAAATAGATTACCATGAGAAGCGCCCCCAACTGCAAGCATATTGTCAATTGACATGGTAATGTCTGCAATGACTATTATTTTCACAGCCTGCGCTATTGTTGTTGTTGCCTTTCTTTCTATGCTGTCTTCCGGCACTCCTTCCATAAAGAGTTTTACAGCTATCCATAATATTAATATGCCTCCAATAAGTTTTATAAAACTTATTGTGAGAAGCTGTGCAACAAAAAAAGTAGCCATAACCCTGAGTAAAACAGCAGCGCCTGCTCCAAATATAATTCCTTTTTTCCTTTGTTCATGCGGAAGCGACCTTACTGCCATGGCAATGACAACGGCATTGTCTCCTGCAAGGATAAGGTCAATTATTACAATGCTGAAAAGGGCAGAAAAAAACTGCCAGTCAAAACTAATAGTGCCGAATATACCCAAATCCAAATTAATCTCCGTATCTTTTGTGTAATATAGTCACAAAAAGCCCCACAACCTCTCTCATGAGGGGGTTGTGGGGCCTGAAAATATTTCTACCTTATAAGAAAAGTAGGTTTATTTTTTCCATGTCCCCACTTCCTTACCCGTTGCTGTATCATAGCCTTTCCTTATCCACTCAGGAATGCCGTCGCGATACCAATATACGTTTTTATATCCTGCATCCAGAAGCAGCGCTGCTACAGCCGGAGACCTCCAGCACTTAATCCCGTTACAGTAGTTGACGATGATATCGTCCTTCTTGACTCCTGCTGTCTCAGCCTCCTTTGGTCCATTCTTGAGCAGTTCATCCACACCAACTCTCTTAGCAGTTGGAATATGCTCCGCATCGTATTCCTTTGCTGGACGGTTATCCAGGATTACAACAGCCTTCCCCTCATCCAGCCACTTCTTCAGCTCGCCAGACGTGATCTTCTTCACTCCTGCCATTTCCGCAGGCATCTCTTTCTTTGCACCGGCGAGGTTTTTCATTTCATCTGCCTTCTTCATGACTGCATCTGAGTACTTATGCGCGGCAAATGCCACTCCGGTCATCACGAAGAGCACTGCCAGTGCCGTTACAAAACCTTTTTTCATTGCCTTCATTCTCGGTCACCTCCTTTCATTTTTAAATTACATACCGCTTTACGGTCCACGAACTAATATAGTCCTATCTGATATCCGGCACCGGGAAGATAATCCCGCCGAAGAGCAGATATGCCAGTATCAGCGTCCAGACAACATTTACGGCCTGTGCAACTATGAATGCGGCTGCGGGTCTGCCACCCTCCATTTTTGCCATATCAAGAAAACGTGTCTCAAGTCCGATAGACATAAAGGCGAGGGCAAACCACCATGTTCTCAGTTCACCCAATAGACTTTTTGTAGCACTCACGGTATCAATATGAAGTAAGAACGAAAAAACCGCTGATGCAACAAGAAAGCCGAGGACGAACTTCGGGAATCTCTCCCAGATAACTCTGGCGCTTGGTTTTTCAGCTCCTGCCTCACCGGCTTTACATGCCTTCAAAGTCCATGCAATGGAAAGGATAAATGCTGCCACGCCAATCAGGACATTCTGTGAGAACTTAACGATAACTCCTGTCTTCATTGCTGCCTCGCCTACAAGTGAGCCGGCTGCCACAACAGAGCCGCTTGTGTCGAGGGTACCGCCAAGCCATGCTCCTCCAACGATTTCGGGCATTCCGAATGCCTTAATTATCCATGGCATAATGACCATCATCGGAACAGCCACGATCAATACAAGGGATGCCACATAGGAGAGTTTCTTTTTATCGCCCTGAATTGCTCCGCAGGTTGCAATGGCTGCAGAGACCCCGCAGATAGAAACAGCCGAAGAGAGCATAGCTGCAAAATCGTCATCTACCTTGAGCACCTTCGTTGCAAACCAGAAGCAGAAATACCATATGACAGCCACAACCAGAATCCCCTGAATTATTCCGAGGGCTCCACCCTGCATGATCTCAAAGAAAAGGATGCCTGCCCCCAGGAGTACAAGACCTGATTTGATGTAGTATTCGGTCCTTACGGCAGGCATCAGCCACTCAGGGACCCCAACAGTGTTGCTTATGAGAAGACCAACGATGAGACAGAAGACAACATATTCAAACCCATAGTCAGTAGGTAAGGCATTGCCGGCAATAAATCGAGAGAGCCAGGCGAGGATGAATACTATAGGAAACCCTATAATGAACTTCCCGAGAGGAACCCCGCCAAAGAGTTTCAAACCAATAGTGGCTATGATGAGGTATACAACTCCAATTTTAACGGCTCTGGTAATATTATCCGCGGTAAAAACCTTATTGGGAACAGCCTTGGTATGTCCACCTATCTCTTGAGCTACCTGTGCCGGAAGCCCTCCAATTCTTTGAACCTTTTCTGCTGCTGATGCGATCTCTTTTCTGTCTTTCTTAGCAAGGGCTTCTTTAAGGGCTTGGAGACGGTTTACTGTTCCAGGCTCACCTTTTGCCTCTGCGTCTTTTATGAGCGGGTCTATTGCCTTATTCCAACTATCTATACGACTCTCTATCTGGCCATCCGTAGCCCATTTAAAACTCGGATTGACCTTTGTTAGGTCTATCAGCTTCCCTTGGTGGGCAACAATAACCAGCGCTATAAGAATAAATCCTATCCACACTGCCAACCAGTCTTCATTCTTCCATAGATTCGACCAGTCAATGCCTTTCTTTTTTTCTTCCATCAGTTTTACCTCCCTTATCATTAGGGTTTTAAAATGTTGGCAATACCGATCCAGTTCTTCTGCTGAGGTATTATTTTAATAATACCCAGTCTGAAAAATAAGAGTGATAAACAACGGTATGCTTCTCTGCCCGACCACCCCCTTCCGGCATATAATTGATGTACGTCTAATAATATTCTCTCCTTGTTAAAATTAGCAAGTGATTTTTATATACTCTGAAAATACAGTCCAATCATTCTTCTGGCACTTTTTTGAGGGCAAGAACTTACTTTAAGTTTAACTTTAAGTAATGCAGGAATGGAGATAGTGTAATGACGATATTGCGGACTAAGACCTGAATAAATGCAGGAATGAGCAGATAGCCTTACTCTATGAAATACTGCCGCTTTTTAGCCATAACCTCAGAGATTGGTTTAATATTTTTGCCCGGGATAAAACACTTAAAGAAAGGCTTTAAATCATGAACGGACTATAGGAATACGCATATTAGGACTTTACCCATTTCTTCTTTAGTTCTTTGAGTTTGTTTAATGCATCTTCCGGAGATAGCGCTTCCATATCCGTGCTCATTAACTCAGACAGCAGGGAATCCCCTTTTGCTCCAAAGAGGTCAAGCTGAACAGCGCCCTTTTTCTGTTTGCGGGATGCAAATTTCGGTTCGCCTGCCTCATTTAATTCTTCTTTTTCAAGGTTTGTAAGAACCTCTTTTGCCCGCAGGATTACTTCAAGCGGAAGACCAGCAAGACGGGCAACCTGAATGCCATAGCTTTTGTCAGCAGGGCCTTCTTCAACCTTTCTGAGAAATATTATCTCGTCTCCCCATTCCTTCACAACTACGTTATAGTTCTTTACTCCGTCGAGTGTAATAGCGAGTTCTGTTAATTCATTGTAATGGGTTGCAAATAGAGTCCTTGCCTTAATCGTCTTTGCTATATGCTCTGCGACAGCCCATGCAATGCTTATCCCGTCAAATGTGCTTGTGCCCCTTCCGACCTCGTCTATGATTATGAGGCTTTTTGATGTGGCATTGTTGAGGATGTTTGCTGTCTCTATCATCTCAACCATGAATGTACTCTGGCCCTTTGTTATGAAATCAGATGCTCCGATTCTTGTGAATATTCTGTCAACTATCCCTATCCTTGCCTCTGAAGCAGGGACAAAACCTCCAATCTGCGCCATAAGGACTGTGAGGGCTATCTGCCTCATGTATGTGGACTTTCCCGCCATATTGGGGCCTGTGATTATCATAAGCCTTTGTTTTTCATTATCAAGATAAATATTGTTGGGAATAAACCGTTCCTCTCCGGGAATCCTTTCAAGCACAGGATGCCTTCCGTCTGTTATCTCAATTATCCCGCTCTCGTCTATGCTCGGCTTTACGTAATTATGCCTCTTTGCCACAACTGCCAGTGATGTCAGAAAATCTGCGGCTGCAATGGAATGGGCTGTTTTTGCAAGGTTCGGAGACTCTTTCTGAGCCTCATTCAGTATTTCATTGAAGATCTGATACTCAAGGTTTTTCAGCCTTTCCTCTGCGCCTATGACCTTTGACTCATATTCTTTAAGCTCAGGCGTTATAAATCTTTCTCCGCCCACGAGGGTTTGCTTTCTTATGTAATGCTCAGGAACCTGGTCAAGATTTGCATTTGTAATCTCAATGTAATATCCGAATATTTTGTTATACCCAACCTTGAGTGATGAAATTCCTGTCTTCTTTTTTTCGCTCATCTCAAGCTCTGCGATGAAGTCTTTCCCACTTGTTGCTATTTTCCTCAGACTGTCAATCTCTTTGTTATAGCCATTCCTGATAATCCCTCCGTCTCTGAGGCTCAGCGGAGGCGTATCCGTGATGGACGACTCTATCAACGACTTCAGTGAAGAGAATTCGGATATTTCGTCTGCTATCAACTTGAGGTATACATCTTTTGAAGAAATAAGCGCTTTCTTTATGGAAGGCAGATGCGTTATGGAATTCTTTGTTGCTATCAGGTCTCTTGGATTTGCGCTCTTTGCCCCAATCCTGTTTGACAGCCTTTCGATGTCCTGCAACTTCCTGAGATTGTTGCGCAGTGTCTCAATTAGTTCGTAATCCTCAACGAGGTATTCTACGGCATTCTGTCTTTTTCGTATCTCGCTTATGTCTATGAAGGGCCTGAGGATTAATCCTCTGAGGTATCTTCCGCCCATAGGCGTCAGTGTCTCATCAATTGCCCACAGGAGAGTGTTCTCCTCCGTCCTGATTTTGAGATTGCGGATTAATTCAAGGTTTCTCTGCGTTGCAGAATCAAGGAACATAAAAGATGTCTGGTTTATTGTGGAAATCTTTCTGAAATTCAGATTTTCTTTCTGCGTTTTATCAAGATAGTTTATAAGCGCGCCGGCAGCGGATATTGCAGCGGACATGCCCTCGCATCCGTAACCGTCCAGAGACGAGACTTTGAAATGCATTAAGAGGATTTTATAAGCTTCTGCATAGTCAAATGCCCAGTCTTCGTAAGCTGTGCTGTAAAAGTCTTTGAGAGATTCCGAGTAATGGATATCTTGTCTCAGGGTATCAGGATATAGAATCTCCTTAGGTTCAAACCTGCTGAATTCGTCTTCGATAGGCTCGAACGTTTCATAAATAATGAACTCTCCTGTTGATACATCGGCTGCTGCGATGCCGTGTTTTTTGCCGTCAGGAAAGAAACTAAGAATGTAGTTGTTTTCTTTTGGATGTTCCGGTGTATGTGTGCCGGGTGTTATTACCCTTACCACGTCTCTCTGGATTATTCCCTTTTCTGTGCCCTTTGCCTCTTTGGCGTCTTCCATCTGCTCGCATATTGCGACCTTGTGTCCTGCCTTAATCAGCTTTGTTATATATGTTTCAGAGGCGAAATGCGGGAAGCCGCACATAGGAACAGGCTCTTCTTTTGATTTGTCTCTTGATGTGAGGGCTATCTGAAGTATCTTGGATGCGGTTTTTGCATCATCACCGAACATCTCATAGAAATCTCCGAGCCTGAACATAAGGATGCAGTCCTTATATTTCTCTTTGATGCTTGAGTATTGTTTCATTAAAGGGGTCAGTTCAGACACAGTTTAATTCCTTTTATTATGTCATTCCGCACTTGCCCCGCTTAGAAAATCTTTTCTAACGGGGCTTGATGCGGAATCCAGTTTTTTAATTTAAACAATTTTAGATTATACTACAAACATGGTGCATACACCCAAACCCTTCCGCCGTCCCTTATCTCGTCAATCCTTTTAACAAGTCTCTTTTTATAAAGATTCAAGAGTCTTGTGCCGCTCGTGTTTGCAGGGAGTTTTAAGGCAGCAGAAAGGTCATTAGCTGTTATCTTTCCTTTTTTAGATACAAAGTTAAGCGTTTCCTGCAAATAATTATTGAGACTGCCGATGAGTATCTTTTTACCGTTTTTCATCTCTGCCATAACAGCAAGGTCTTTCCTTTCAAGAGCAACCTCTATGTTTTCCTTTTGATTCTCATTAAGACCTGTAAGGACAATATACTTGTCTCCGTATTCACCGCTCTGAAGTCTTGAGATGAGTTTTGCCACAATCTCATCAGCGCAGGAATAATCAATAACCCCGATTTTCGAGAAATCAAGGGCGATGACCTCTCCGTCTTTTTCACTGGCAATATCTCTCTCTATCCTCTCCCTTATTACCTGCCCTGATTGCCGCGTGACAAGATCGCTGGAACCATTCTTAAGTTCTTCTTTCAGGAGTTTATAGAGATTGTAGGTTGTCATAAGTTCCCTGTGATCAATCAGGCTGATTCCCATCCTCCTCCATATTGAGATGCAATTTATGTAAAAATCGGTGATAGATCGGAGCGAAAAGGACTGCGACAAAGGTGAGGAATGATACTCCGCTGAACAATGCATAAAATGCTGCAAACATTTTCCCCAAACTCGTATTCAAATGATCAACCGGCCCCATGCCTGTCAGTATCATTGAGGCATTTAAAAAAGAGTCAATCCATGAAAGTTCACCAAAGTAATGATAGCCTGCCACTCCGAGCCCAATCGAAAAAATTAAAACTATACCAGAAAAACCGGCATATCGTAACTGTCTGTGGATAAATTTCCTTCGGCTGATTAACGGTTTTTTGTGATGTTCAAACATAATAATTACTCTTTAAAATATCCCGTGCATTTAATGGATCACCTCAGTTTATCTGTATAGCTCAATCTCAGATATCTATTTTCTGTCCAGCGCCATATAGAAACGTCATAGCGTAAGCTTCCCCATTAGGTAGACAGTTGTAAAATAGAGTTCCCAGCATTTTGCTCCATGTATTCAGCCGGTGTCAAGTCCCCTAATGCATCATGGGGACGGTGCTCGTTGTAGTCGATCATCCAC
>JBAQLV010000005.1:0-15033 GCA_049302185.1 Thermodesulfovibrionales bacterium
CGTGAAACAACATACTGGTGGATGATCGACTACAACGAGCACCGTCCCCATGATGCATTAGGGGACTTGACACCGGCTGAATACATGGAGCAAAATGCTGGGAACTCTATTTTACAACTGTCTACCTCATGGGGAAGCTTACGCAAGGACTTGATAATTGAGTTCTCCAAGTGGGGGATTGGTTAGTATTGCATCAAAGTTGTTGTCAAATGTTCTTTCTCCGTTGAACCCTTTTTTGTGAAGCAACAAACCGTTGTAATCTTTTCCTCCGAAGATGTTGGATTTTCCGTCACCGTTAATCCACATATTCATTTTGGCAATCTTTGCAATTCGTGTGTCAATGTCTGCACCGAAACATTGATGCTGTCTTATATGGTTGTCTTTATCATCTTTATTTTTTTCATCCGAAAGTTTTAATTTTCGCTGCATGTTGTGCATTGCATGAATAAGAAAACGACCTGTGCCACATGCGGGGTCCAATACTCTGTCGTTAATTGTGAGTTCAGTTAAATCAACCATAAAGCGAACAACATTTTCGGGAGTAAAGAATTGTCCAACCTTAACATCTTTCTCTGTCCGCAAAGCCAATACTTCATAAACTGCCCCGAGAGCATCCAATTTTGTTCCGTAAAAGTTATACTCTTCAAAAATCGGTAGTATGTACCCAGTCAAAAATTTATCATCGACTTCATCTCGGAGTTTGTCAAATTCAGTGAAAAGTTTTGATTGGCGAAATTCTTTATCGCCTTTAATAGTTTCAAAAAGGTGGTGGATGCATCTGCCTTTTTTTATCAGGTCTTCGCTTTGGTCTTGACGGTAGCTTTCAAATTTTTCGGCTGAACGCAAACGGTTTGAAGTTCCTTTGTCTCGTTCCCTTTTTTCTTCATACAATTTCAGGAATACAAGAAAAATTAAATTGCCAATAGCATCAGAACCTGTTGCGATGCCATTCTCACGCATATAGTTTTCAATCTTTGTGAGGTCTTTGATAAGTTCCTCCAAAGTTTTTTCGTCATGTTCTGTTTCTTGTTTGTGAACTTCGTTTTCTAATTCATCATCATCAGGGAACATTTCATGAATGATGAGTTTACGAATACGCAAATCATCAATGAATGAATTGTGTTTTTCAAAGCAGGAAATTAAATCCTTAACAGGATAAAGCAAAGCGTCAGCTTCGCTTAATTTTTTTGTAAGGATTTCACAAGTTAAAAAATCAATCGGGAGAATTCGTAAATCGGTTTTGCCTTCATTCTCTCTTTGTTTGTTGTGGTCTTTGATGCTATCAATAGTTCTCTGCGATGTTTCAGGAGAAATGAAAAGGCAATAACAATTTTTTTTCGGGTTGGCTTGTTTAATGTCCATTAAGTGGTCACGGATGGACTGAAATTCCCTGTCTTGTGTAGATTTTTTGAGTTTGGTTACTTCAATATTGATAATGATTTTGTCGCTGGTAGCGGAGATGTCGGGAAGTCCGCCTGGCGTGTGGCTATCTTTCTTTCCGTAGTGCTTTACATCAAAACCTCTTTTCTTCAATGCTTTCGTAAAGTCGGCAGTCATTGTCTGCTCTAATCCAGTCCTTGCATCAAGGTTTTCGTATTTTGTCATTAGTCCTTTATTAATTTTTTGTCAAAGATAAATTTTAAAGCACTTAGTTGTCTGTTGAAACGGTTTTTGTGCGGTTGGGCAAAATGCAAATGTGCCACACACCTTAATCAAAAATAAAAAAACCGTGTGGCTCTTTTGCATTTTGTGAAGCGATCGCCAAACGGCTTTGCCGAAACTGTCCTGTCCGTTGTTGTCAGCGGTAAAGTTTATGTATTGCAGTGTCGTCATAGGGTTGCTAATAACTTCTTCACATCCGCAAGTAATTGCGTATACACCGCCAAAATGGGGGGATAGACGCAATGCCGATATGCGGCCTTTGGCCAAAACCTTATAAATCTCCTTTTCTCTGACATCAAGTGAATTCTAACAACAGTGCTTTTTCTTGTCAATCTCTCTTTTGCAGGGATATAATACAAACAGTCAAAGGACGAAATGCGAATTATATTGAAAAAAGAAGCGATTATAAGGTAACAGGATAACCTTATCCGGTGAAAAGGCGCGGTATATTATGTCTGTGCTGAGGTGCAGCGTGGGCAATCGGCTACTAACTCTGGCATGTCAGCACCTGACTGGAGTTAGAACGAAATTTTGGTAGACGGCTCATTGTATCTCCCAACTATTACTTATCCCAGCTTCCCTTTTACAGCTTCCATAGGGGAAATATAGCACATCGGATGGATTGTTTCAATAATTGTTTTTACCGCAATTTTTATCTCCTCCATACAGTATAATTATTAAGAGCAACGCACTATTGGAACTGACAAAACTATGAAAAACAGGCTTGACAAGATAATGGTTGACAGTGGGCTTGTTAAAAGCAGGGAGCGGGCAAAGGCTTTGATAATGGAAGGAAATGTTCTGGTTGACGGCTCTCCTGTTACAAAAGCAGGCGCTATGATAAACAGCGCTTCCTCAATAACCCTGAAATCGGAGGACATCCCATATGTAAGCCGGGGAGGGTTAAAACTCAAGGCTGCAATTGATTTTTTCAACATAGACTTGAAAGATAAAACAGCAATGGACGTCGGCTCATCAACAGGAGGCTTTACGGACTGCATGCTTCAGATGGGAGCTAAAAAAATATACTGCATTGATGTGGGATATGGACAAATCGCATGGTCTTTAAGGAATGATCCGAGGGTTATCCTTCTTGAAAGGACAAATATCAGACATCTTGAAAGAGAAAGGATTCCTGATATTATTGACATTGCAACAATTGATGTCTCCTTCATATCTCTTACAAAGGTTATTCCCAAAGTGTTAGAATTTCTAAAAGAGAACGGCGAAATACTCGCGCTTGTAAAACCTCAGTTTGAAGTCGGCAAAGGAGAGGTAGGCAAGGGAGGCATTGTAAGAGAAGAAGAAAAAAGGCTTGCGGCAGTTGGTTTTGTGAGAGCAGAGATTGAGGCTGCCGGACTGCGCACTATAGGCGTGTTTGAGTCGCCTGTCAGAGGACAGAAGGGCAATATAGAATATTTCCTGTATTTGAAGAAGGGATAAGCGGAATGGAAGAACAGAAAGGCATAGGAGTTGACCTCTCCATCGCATCCAAGGAGATGATAGAGGCCCTGATTTCAGAGTCCGGAGAGCCGTCTCTATTTGAGGAGGTTTTAAAGGCAAATACCCGGAGGCATGACATCCTCAGGCTGTTGGCAGAAAGCCCATACACCCCTGAAAACATAAGGGAAGAGGCTGCAAAAATCTTACAGATTCCCATAGAAGTATCCGCGCTCCCTGAAGAAACAGAGCAGGCCGCTGAGCAGCGCACTCAAACCCTTCTCCAGAAGGTGCAGGGGCTGAGTGTCGCTGAGAAAAGACTGCTTGCAATGAGAGGCGGGCGCGAGGCAAGGTCAATTCTCATAAAAGATACAAATAAGCAGATAGTCATGGCGGTTCTTGATAACCCTAAGATAAAAGAGCCGGAGGTGGAGATGTTTGCGCGTTCCCGCTCTATCCCTGATGAAGCGCTGAGGGCCATTACCAGAACTAAAGAGTGGATGAAAAATTACGGGGTGCTTCTTGCAGTTGTGAGTAATCCAAAAACACCTGCAGGAGTGGCAGTTCCGCTTTTATACGGCTTAAAGATAAGAGACCTCGCTTCTCTTGAAAAGAACAGAAATATCGCAGAGGTGATTCGCACAACCGCTAAAAAAATTGTTCAGGCAAGAAAAGGGTGCTGAGCAGACGTGCAATTGACTTTTAGCCCAAAATTTTTTTAAAGTTTAACAGTTAACGATAATATCAAAATAAAAGAGAGGTGCTTATGCAACACTCTGCAATACAATTGATTCTTCAGGCAGGCTATGTGGTTAAAGTGGTATTGATTATCCTGCTGTTTTTCTCTGTCGTATCATGGGCAATCATTTTTTATAAATACCGCTACCTTTCAAGGGCTAACAAAGAGACAGACGTATTCCTGAGATCATACAGGGCAGGCCGCGACCTGAAAGGGCTTTTAACTGCCGCCCGAGCCCTTAATCTCAGCCCTCTGGCAAATATATTTAAATTTACATCCTCAGAAAATATTGTTGACAAAGCTGAGATTAAACGGTCGCTCAGAAGATTCTCAGCGCTTGAGTCAGCAAAGCTTGAGAAATACCTGAGCTTCCTCGCAACCACAGGTTCTACCACGCCGTTCATCGGCCTGTTCGGAACAGTCTGGGGAATAATGAATGCCTTCAGAGGGATAGGCGCAGCAGGCTCGGCGTCTTTGGCAGTCGTTGCTCCAGGCATCGCAGAGGCATTGATTACAACAGCGGCAGGCCTTGCAGCGGCAATCCCTGCCGTAATCGCCTATAACTATTATCTGAGCAGGGCGCGCCAGATGATTATAGAGATGGAGGACTTTTCAGAGGAGCTCCTTGACTTCTTTTCTAAGGGAACAGAATGAAGTCTGACAGAAACAGAGGCGTGCTTTCAGAGATAAATGTAACGCCCTTCGTGGACGTAATGCTCGTGCTGCTCATAATCTTTATGGTGACAGCGCCATTGCTCCAGCAGGGCATTGACGTAAACCTTCCGCAGGCAAAAGGCAAAGACCTGCCTTCTGAAGAAAGGATAACGCTTGTGATAAAAAAAGACGGCGTTATTTATATGAATGACAAACCTATGTCTATGTCTGAGATAAAGCAGAAGCTTACTGCAATCAGCAAATTAAACCCGAATGTCTTTCTTAGAGCTGATAAGGATGTGCCTTACGGCTTTGTTGTTCAAGTGATGAGCGACATAAAGGAGGCAGGGATAGAGAAACTCGGAATGATAACCGAGCCCACGATAAACATAGAAGGGAAATGAAGGAACCAAGCCTTCCAGTCACGGCATTCTTCTCTTTTTTGCTTCACCTGACCTTTATCTTTACAGCGCTGATAACAATTAAAAATGCAAATCACTTTACAATGCCCTCTCCGTATATTGTAAGCCTCGTCAGCACTGAAGTCAGCGGACAGCCTGCACGGGGTAAAGAAGGGACAGCGTCACAGACAGAAGAACCTGAACAAAAAATGAAACTGCCTTCAGAGCCTTCAAAAAGCAAAGCCTCTGAGGATTCAAAGCAATACATCTCGGACAGAATCGCAGCAATAGAGGCAACAAGAAAGGCAAAGCGCGTTGTTAAACTGAGAAATATAATCTCCATCAAAGGAGCAGATACGCAAAAGAAAGATACAAAAGAAATCTCTCCTCCTGCAAAAAACGGAGGCAATGAAACTTCAATATTAGAAGGTTATTCTGAAAGGATAGGAAAAGAGATAAGGCAGCGCTGGGCATTCCCCGAGGCATGGGGGAAAAATCTTGAAGCAGTAATCTCGGTAACGATAATGTCGAACGGAACTGTTAAGATAAACAGTGTCGAAAAAAGCTCGGGCAATGTCCTCTTTGACCGCTCTGTTCTGAGAGCCATTAATAAAGCAAGCCCTGTCTCTCCTCCTCCGCATGAGATGGAAATAGGATTGAGGTTTATGCCGTGAAAGAAAAGAACTGATGGTGGTACAAATATGGCATAATATTTTCGCTCATTCTCGTTCCGGTCCGCCTGAAGCGGCTCGGAACTCCGAGGCTTTTGTCTCTTTATTTTTAAATACCCTCATTGAATATCGGCAAAAAAAACCGCTCAAATGCTATGCCATATTCTTTTCTGCGCTGTTTGCTGTATGCTGTTTGCTGTCTGCTGCTGCTGAAGCAAAGATATACATTGACATAACCTCTCCTGCGATAAAAAAACTCCCGATAGCTATTCAGGAATTCAGCGGCACAGAGGGGAAACAGATTGCAGACATCATAAGGGATGACCTTGAGTTTACAGGTTTTTTCCTCTCCATTGACAGGGCTGCCTATATAGAGAAATCTGCCGAGGCTTTCAATCCTAAAAACTGGACTGTAATCGGCGCAGAGGCTGTTATAAAGGGAGCTGTGCACGGAGAACAAAACCTTACAGCAGTTGTATCGCTTTATGATACAAGCGAAGGGAGAGAGGTCTTAAGGAAAGAATACAAAGGAGCAAGGGCTTCGATAAGGCATCTTGGCCACAGCATTGCAAGCGATATATACCAGCATATAACAGGAGAAAAAGGGATATTCGGGACAAAGGTAGCCTTTGTTGCAGAAGATGAGGGCAAAAAAGGTCTCTATCTGATGGACTGGGACGGCACAGACATTAAACGGCTTGGAATTAAAGGAAATTTTGTCCTCAGACCGCACTGGTCGCAGGACGGCAGCAAGATCGTTTACTCCTCTGAAAGGGGTGGACAATGGGGGATATATCTGTTAGACTTTACGAAAATGACAGAAAAAAAAGTTTTTGCCTCAAGGGGCATTAATATCACAGGCAATTTTTCCCCTGATGGAGATGAGATTATGTTTTCATCATCACAGGATGAGACATACGGCATATATAATTTAAGAATTTCAGATTCAAAACTTACAAGGATAACCACTGCAAGATGGATAGAGATTTCGCCTGCTGTCTCGCCTGACGGAAAACTCGTTGCACTTGTATCAGACCGCGGCGGGACTCCCCAGATATACATAATGAACAGGAACGGATATGACACAAGAAGGGTGACATTTGAAGGCTCGTACAATACCTCTCCAGGCTGGTCGCCTGATGGCAAGAAGATTGTGTTCGTCGGCAGAGTCTCAGGCAAGCAGCAGATTTTCATTATCTCGCTTGACGGTTCAGAGCTTACCCGGCTCACAGACAAATGGAACAACGAAGACCCTTCATTTTCTCCTGATGGAAGATTTATAATATTCTCGTCTGACAGAAACGGAGGCAGCGGCATTTACATAATGCGGGCAAACGGAGAATCACAAAAAAAAATAACCCCACCGTGGTTACGGGCCTTTGGCCCAAGGTGGTCACCCAATTAAATAAAGGAGGAGGTTTTATGAAAAGGATTTTTTTATTGTTTCTGGCTTTTGTTTTAGTTTTCGTTTTTGCGGGATGCGCAAAAAAAGCGATAACCACGCCTGTTGAGCAGGAAGCGCCAAAGGAAACGGCTCAAAAAGCCGCGCCTGTTGAGCAAACACCGATGAAGGCGGAGGAGCCGGTTATGGCAAAGGCAGAGCCTAAGAAGGTGGAAACCGTGCCGGTAAAGGAAGTCACAGAGGCAAAACCTGCCCAGTTCGGAAATATACTTTTTGATTTTGACAAATACACTATAAGGGAAGATGCAAAGCCAACCCTGAAGTCTGCAGCAGACTGGTTGATAAAAAATAAATCTGCAGCAATGATTCTTGAAGGGCATTGCGATGACAGAGGCACTAACGAATACAATCTTGCGCTCGGAGAAAAAAGGGCAAAGTCTGCAATGGATTACATCGTATCAGCCGGCGTGACAAAGAACAGGCTTGACACAATAAGTTATGGCGAAGAAAAACCGCTCTGCAAAGAGCAGACTGAAGATTGCTGGCAGAAAAACAGAAGGGTACAGTTTATCATTCAAACCACATCAGGAAAAGCAGGTAAATAAGTGAAAAGGTTTACCATAATCCTCCTGTTGTTTCTTGCAGGATGTGTAACTGATGAGCTTGAGGTGATGAAGGCTGACATTAATCAGCTTAAAAAAGATTCCTTTGATATAAAGAAAGAGACCTCAGAGACAAAATCTGCATTTAAGACAGAGATTGCTGAGATCAAAGAAAAATCAGCAAAAGAAGACTCGTTTAATGCAATGAGAGAAAGTATGGTATCACTGCGCTCAGAGGTCTCAGGAATCTCAAAAGACCTCCAATCTCTGACAGGGAGATTTGATGAGAGTAAATATTTTATTGACAAGTCTCTTAAAGACAAATCTTCGGAGATAGACCTGCTCCGCTCTCAGATAACCGCCCTTGAAACACAGGTTAAGGAAATGCAGACAAAGCTCTCTGCAAAAACAGAAACAGACACTACGGCAAAAGACAAGCCTGATGTAAAAAAAGAAAAGAAAACCGATACTGAAGAGACAAAAGCTCCTGAGACAAAAACCCCTGAAGTAAAAGATCCTGTAAAAGTATATGGGGCAGCCTATGCCTCCTTCAAAGACAAAAAATACAAAGAGGCGCGAGAAAAATTTGAGGCGTTTCTGAAAGAGTTCCCGAAAGATAAACTTGCAGGCAATGCCCAGTTCTGGATAGCTGAAGCCTATTACGCTGAAGAAGACTATGCAGGCGCAATTGTTGAATATGATGCGCTCCTGAAAAACTATCCAAGCAGTGAAAAGGCTCCGGGCGCTCTTTTAAAACAGGGGTATTCATTCATTGAGATGGGCGATAAGAAAGCCGCAAGAGGAATTCTTGAACAGCTTAAAGAAAAATATCCGAAATCCAAAGAAGCAGCCCTCGCAAAGAAAAAGCTGGAGGAGATGAACAAAAAGGGCAAGAAGTAAGATGCAATGACAGAAATCAGGGATAAGTTTAACAGAACAATAGATTACATGCGCATATCCATCACTGACAGATGCAACCTGCGCTGTGTCTATTGCATGCCTTCTGATGGACTGCGTCTGATAGAGTACAAAGAGATTCTGTCTTACGAAGAGATACTAAGAATAATAAGAATAGCATCGGGGCTCGGCGTCAGAAAAATCAGGATAACAGGCGGCGAGCCTTTGGCAAGAAAAGACATTACAAACCTGACTTCCTCAATAAAAAATATCCCCGGCATAGAAGATCTCAGCATTACAACAAACGGCATCCTGCTTGAGAAGTATGCGGAAAAGCTCATGGAGTCAGGCGTTGACAGAGTCAACGTAAGTCTTGATTCACTCAGGCCTGAAAGGTTTAAAGAGATAACAAGAGGCGGGGATATTAACGTGGTTCTACGCGGTATAGAAACTGCAAGGAAAAGCGGGCTGCTGCCTGTAAAGATAAACATGATTCCCATAAAAGGGCTCAACGGAGATGAGATAATAGACTTTGCAAAAATAACTCTCAACAGCGACTACAATGTCAGGTTTATAGAGTTCATGCCCTTCGGAAGCCGCGGGTTCTGGAGTGCAGATAAGTACATACCCCGCGATGAGATAAAATCCATTGTTGAGACACTGGGCCCACTTACGCCTGTGCGCGTCAGAAAAAACGGGCCGTCAAAATATTTCAGGCTTAAAGATGCGCAAGGCGTCATCGGTTTTATAAGCGCAATAACCCACCACTTCTGCGAAGAGTGCAACCGCCTGAGACTGACTTCAAACGGGAAATTGAAGCCTTGTTTATTCTCTGAAACAGAGATTGATTTAAAACCAGCATTAAGAGGCGGCGCTCCTGATGATGAAATAGAGAGGCTCCTAAGGCTTGCAATCGAGATAAAACCCGAAAGGCACAATATCAGCGACCGAAGCGACCTTAATATCTTTCAGGCAATGTCACAAATCGGCGGATAAGGCAAATCAATTTTCAGTTCTTCAAGGTAGTCTTTGAAGCCATAAAACAACTTCTTGAGCCTCCTCAGAAATCTAAAAAGAAAATGCAGAAATGCTTCTAATTACCTATAGTCTCGCTTTAGATGAAACTAAATGGGGAATCGAGTGTCTCCCAAAAAGTTGTAACTCTCCACAGCCTGTCCCTAATAGTTGCGAAACAAAAAGACGACAGGAACATTTTAAAAGTTTACCCCTCTGCTTTTTAATAGATGGAAAAGTCTGAAGCAATAAATTAAAATGGTAGGCGATGCTGGGATTGAACCAGCGGCCTCTTCCGTGTGAAGGAAGCGCTCTCCCACTGAGCTAATCGCCCTCTACTCCTCTTTTCTATCCGTCAATGCTGCAATGCCCGGCAGTTCATTGCCTTCAAGCAGCTGAAGCGATGCTCCGCCGCCTGTTGATATAAAAGATATCGCATCTGATACGCCTGCCTTGTGCACTGCAAGGTTAGTGTCTCCTCCGCCGACTATTGTGAGAGCATACGCATCAGCCACGGAATTGGCAATAGCAAAAGTGCCCCTTGAGAATGCATCTATCTCAAAAACACCCATGGGGCCGTTCCATAGTATTGTCTTTGCATCCTGCAACGCCTCTGAGAAAAGCTTGACAGACGCCGGGCCTATATCAAGCGCCCTCCAGCCTTTTGGAATCTCCTGCGTAGTAACCAGTTTTGTCTCGGAACCGGCTTCCATGCTCTGTGCTATCACACTGTCAACAGGAAGATAAAACTTCACATTATTTTTTACCAGTTTTTTTCTTATCATCTCTGCAAATTCAAGCATCTCTGTTTCTACAAGCGAATCTCCGACTTCGTATCCCATTGCCTTAATAAAAGTATATGCCATTCCGCCGCCAATTATTACCTTGTCAACCTTATCAACAAGATTTTCAAGAACGCCTATCTTGCCTGAGACCTTTGCGCCTCCGAGTATGGCAACAAACGGCCTTACAGGATTGTGCACTGTCCCCTTAAGATATTCTATTTCCTTTCTCATCAGAAAGCCTGCCGCCGACGGCAGAAACTTTGTGATGCCGACCACTGATGCGTGCACCCTGTGCGCTGTTCCAAATGCATCGTTAACATAATAGTCGGCAAGCCTTGCAAGCGCCCTGGCAAATTCTTCATCGTTTCTTTCTTCGCCGGGATGGAACCTGAGATTCTCCAGAAGAAGGACATCGCCTTCTTTCATCTTTGAAACAATGCTTTCTACATGCGGCCCTATGCAATCAGGCGCAAAGATAACCTCCTTGCCAAGAAGCCTCTGCAGTCTCTTTGCAACCGGCGCAAGGGTAAATCTGGGATCAACCTTCCCTTTGGGCCCTCCAAGATGGGAAGCAAGTATAACCTTTGCTCCTTCGTCTATCGCATAATCTATTGAAGGCAGAGTGGAGCGAATCCTGCTGTCATCGGTTATGGTAAGGTTGTCATCAAGCGGCACATTAAAGTCCGCCCTTATAAAAACCCTCTTGCCTTTAATGTTCAACTCTTCAATTGTAAGTTTGTTCAGAACATCTTTAATCGGTACAGGATTGTGATTGTTATTTTTCCTTGCCATGGCAGATCAACTCCTCCCGGTACGGGTCAATCCCGACTTTGTGAGATAGATTATCAGATCGCGCACCCGCGAACTGTAACCGGTCTCATTGTCATACCATGCAATGACTTTCACCATCCTGCCTTCCAGAACTTTTGTAACAGACGCGTCAACAATAGAAGAATGAGCATTGCCGTTAAAGTCTATTGATACAACAGGCTCTTCTGTATATTGAAGAATCCCCTTCATCTTTCCTTCAGCCGCCTTTTTCAAGGCTGCATTCACTTCCTCGACAGTCGCATCTTTTTTAAGTTCAGCCACAAGGTCTATAACAGATACATTGGGGGTCGGAACTCTTATTGACATGCCGTCAAGTTTGCCTTTTAGTTCAGGCAAAACAAGGCCCACTGCCTTTGCAGCGCCGGTTGTAGTCGGTATCATTGACATTGCAGCAGCCCTTGCCCGCCTTAAATCTTTATGCGGAAGGTCAAGAATGCGCTGATCATTTGTATATGAATGGATTGTTGTCATCAAGCCTCTCACTATGCCGAATTCCTGATGCAGCACCTTTGCCACAGGCGCAAGACAGTTCGTTGTGCAAGATGCATTGGAGATTACTTTGTGCTTTGAAGGGTCAAGCGTTTCTTCGTTTACTCCAAGACATACTGTAACATCAGGGTCTTTTGCAGGCGCTGATATTATCACCCATTTTGCTCCTGCATCAAGATGTTTTGAGGCGGATGCCCTGTCTGTAAATCTTCCTGTTGACTCAAGGACAACATCAACGCCGAGACTTTTCCATGGAAGTTTCTCAGGCTCTGTGACAGCAAGGATTTTTATTTCCTTTCCGTTGACGCTTATCCCGCTGTCAGTGACTTTTACATCTGCATTAAATATCCCGTGCACAGAGTCATACTTAAGCAGGTGCGCAAGGGTCTTTGCGTCTGTAAGGTCATTTATTGCAACAATATCAAAATCCTTGCATAACGCGCTTGCCCTTAAAAAAACCCTTCCAATTCTTCCGAATCCGTTAATAGCTACTTTAACCGACATAAAAATCCTCCTTTTTTAAAAGTTCACAGCTGACAGTTCACAGTTCACAGAAATACATCTTTTGCCGTGAACAGTGAACCGTGAACGGTGAACTATCTGTTCCGTAAGCTATTCACTGAATTTATAAATAACCATGCCTGTTAAAAGCTTGGGGTAAAAATATGTAGATTTTGGCGGCATCCTTTCGCCTGAAAGAGCAACCCTCTCAACATCCTTAACTCCAGTAGGATTCAGGAAAAATGCCCCGTCATAAATTCCTTTCCTGACCATCTCCCTTGTTTCCGCAGTGTCCATCTCGTATGTTACCTCAGTAATATTCAGCAGCTTCTTAAATATTAGTTCATGGAGTATGATAACATCAAGTTCTTTTAATGCAGGATTTATGTTTTCAAGCCCGGAACCTTTATGCCTGAGCAAATACAGCTTATCGCTGTTGCGATAACAAAAGCCGATAGCATGTTCATATCCGGATAATACCCCTGTAATGTCAGCATCTGCGGCAAGACTCTCCACAGCAAAATACCCTGAGAGGATATCAAAAGAGTTCTCAGGCAGATTTTTAACAAGCCTGTGCGCGGGAAGTATTGTCAGCCCTTCATCTGACATATTGGCAAGGAACATAAGAACGTAATCCCAGCCGCCGCTCCTGTTCATCTCTTTTTTAAACTCAAGCGCTGTCTCATATCTGTGATGGCCGTCAGCTATAAACACCGGCTTCCCTTTCAGGTCATTCTGGATTATTTCAATATCCTTCTCAGCTTCAACAACCCACAGCCTGTGGATTGCGCCGTCAAAATCTTTTGCCTCCATATATGGCTTCCGGAGCATAACCCTGCTCATTATTTCGGATGCCTTTTTCTCAGGACTGTTATAAAGCGAAAAAATCGGGCTTATATTTGCCCTGCATGTTCTTAAAAGGTTTAACCTGTCAGCTTTTGGCTTTGAGTGCGTGCATTCATGCGGATATACGCCCCTGCCGAGTTCCTCAAGACGCACAAGGCTGAAAAAACCTCTGAGCCTTTTAAGGCTGCCTTTAATCCTGTAATCCACTTCGTAAGCGTAAAAAGCAGGAGTTTTACTTCTATGCAGAATTCCATGTTTCAGCCATGAATTGAGATTGTTTGCCGCCCTTGTATGCTTGTTCTGTAATTCATTATCGCCCTCAAGTTCCTTGCCGAAATCAATCCTTACAATGTTATAAGGGCTTTTGCTGTAGAGTTTTTCTTTGTATTCAGGCGCAATAATATCGTAAGGAGGGGCAATTACATCCCCCCCTGAAACCTTAGACATATTGTAGAGGACTCCCTTGAAAGGGATAATTTCAGCCATGTTCTTGGAAGAAAAATAAAAAAGATGAGATATGATACCACACGGGATTATTGAATTGCCATATTTCTCCTTTGGTATTAAACTTATTACATGAAGGGCTTTGCATTATGGCTGACAGGGCTTCCGGGAAGCGGGAAGAGCACGCTTGCTGACGGAATTAAAAAAATCTATCCGAAATTTATCATATTAAGGATGGATGAGTTCAGAAAGGTGGTAACCCCAGCGCCTACTTATTCGGATTTTGAGAGGGACATCGTTTACCTCTCACTTGTATATCTCGCAAAGATAATGACTGAGCATGGGCATAACGTAATAATAGATGCAACAGGAAACCTGAGGAAGTGGCGAAGCCTTGCAAGAAGGTTAATCCCGAAATATGCAGAGATATATCTCAAATGCCCGCTGGAGATATGTATGAAGCGGGAGGGAAAAAGACTCAAGACTCATAAGGCTCCGCGGGGCATTTACAAAAAAGGCGCAAAGGGCTGGCCTGTGCCCGGCATTCAGGCGCCATACGAAGAACCTCGAAATCCAGAACTTGCAATAGAAACAGATGTTGTGCCCATAGAAGAAAGTGTGAGGCTAATTAAGAGATTGATAGCAAAGGTATGAGTTTTTTACATTGGCACACGGAAAGGTGATGCTATTTTGAGCATGGAATCATTGACAGTGCGCACTCATTTATTGGAAGGCTTTTAAACATTTTCCGCCCTTACACTTTTTAAACTGATGCGGAAGAAGTTCGGCAATAGAGAACTTTTTTATGCCTTTGTCAGCTGCAAGATATATCTCAATGCCAGGCGCAAATTCGGCAAGCATCTGCCTGCAAGCGCCGCACGGAAAACAGTAATCTTTATCGCCTGATACAATTGCAAGCGCCTTGAATTTTTTTTCGCCTTCCACAAGGGCATTGATAAGCGCAGCCCTTTCGGCGCAAAAGCTCAGCATCAATGATGGGTTTTCTATATTGCAGCCGTGGTAGATTTTACCGCCATTAGTTATTAGTGCAGCTCCGACTGTAAAACCGGAGTGAGGCGCAAAAGCCTTTTTTCTTGCTGCTTTTGCTTCCTTTACTAATCTCTCAATCTCTGAAGGGAGCATTTTAGTTATTTTTCCAGCAACTTCTTAATGTTCTCGCTCATCTTTATGGGCGAGGTTGTCGTCTTCTGAAGAAATATAGTGGCGCCAGCATTCATGGCCTGCTCCATCACATCAGGAGTGCTTTTCACAGCCCATGCTATTACAGGAATATCCTTATGCTGAGGCATCTGCCTGATAAGTGATATTGTTTCAAAACCATTCATCGGCTCCACACAAATGTCAAGGATGACCATGTCCACCCAGCAATTCTCGATGAACTATATGATATCTTTTTCATAAGCCTTTTAGGGGCATAGAGAATATATTTTTCGCAAAGTCTTTTTCTTTAGTAAGCCAACTTTCAGATATAGATCATTCTTTATATCACTTCAAAATAATCCATGTAACTATTTGATTTTATTAGGAAAAATAATTCTAGACTTCTTACCCTCAAATGCAGTAGTATTATTTTCATGCATATAAAGAAGCATTTATCTTTCAGTGCATTACGCAGTATGATTTCCACTCCTCTA
>JBAQLV010000006.1:0-25307 GCA_049302185.1 Thermodesulfovibrionales bacterium
ACAGTCTCTTCAGGTTTTACCTTAAAGACGTCATAGAAGGAACGGCTGACGGAAACCACCCTAAGATCTTGATCCAGAGCGATTAAGGGTTCACGCACGGTGTTGATGATGCTCTCGGCGTACTCGCGGGCATCATGGATTTCCGCTTCCAACTGCTTGCGTTCGGTTGCTTCTGCTTCAAAATCCTCAATACGCTGATGCAGTTCTGTTAATTCATTTATAAGTTGCTCTTTTGTTTTATCTTTATATTGCATATTTATTTTTTATCAAAATATTGATTGTTTGTCAATACGATTTTGTCAAAGGACTTATATGTATGTATGTATGGTTTATTGCTTGCCAAAAAACACATATAATTCTCCAAATCGGAGATAATATGGAAAACATAAAAAAAGATGTCGGCAAAAGAATAAGAGAACTACGAAAGCTATGCGGGCTTACACAGGAAGAGCTTGGAGAAAAAGCAAATTTGAACTACAAGTTTATAGGTGAATTAGAGAGGGGCAAAGTCAATGTGAGCTTAGATTCTCTTTTCAGAATAGCTAAAGCGCTTGAGATGCATGTAAGCGACCTGTTCAGAAATGGGAAAGAGCCGACTTTAAAGGTTACAGTTAAGGAAAAAAGTCCTTTTTCAAAATTATCCCCGCAAGACCTCAAATTTATCAAAGGAACCCTCAGATTGCTTAACAGGATTTTCTCCAAGGCTTAAATTGTATTATCAAAAACTTTGCCTTAAAGAAACAGTTGTCGTATCAATCCTTAATCGTGTATTTTAGAGAATGCACAAAGGTTATCTTATTCTTATCCTCCATGCCCATCTGCCGTATATCAGGCATCCTGAACACGAATATTTTCTTGAGGAAAACTGGCTTTACGAGGCAATAACAGAGAGCTACATGCCTCTGATTGATGTATTTGACAGGCTTCTTAATGACAATATTGATTTCAGAATTACGCTCTCTCTGAGCCCAACGCTTGTTGAGATGTTCAATGATTCTTTTCTAAGAGAAAGGTATCTGAGATATATAAACAATCTCATCGAGCTTTCAGAAAAAGAGCTTCTCAGAAACAGAGGTGATATATCATTTGAGCCTCTTGCAAGGATGTATAACAACCGATTCAAAAGAGTCAAATTTCTATACGAAGAGTCCTGCAAAAAAGACCTGACGGCTGCCTTTAGAAGATTGGGGGAAACAGGAAAGGTTGAGATTATAACCACTGCTGCCACTCACTCGTATTTGCCTGTCCTAAGTATTTATCCCCAGGCAGTAAGGGCTCAGATAATGGTTGCAAAGGAGAATCACATAAAAAACTTCGGAAAAGCGCCTGCTGGTATATGGCTGCCTGAATGCGGCTATTATAATGGGGCAGATAGTTTGCTTGCAGAAGCAGGCATAAGATTCTTTTTTATGGATACACATGGGATACTGAACGGAACACCAACGCCGAGATACGGCGCATACAAGCCTGTAGCCTGCCCTTCAGGAGTTATCGCATTCGGAAGGGATATTGAGTCATCAAAGCAGGTCTGGAGTTCAATAGAAGGCTATCCCGGAGATTTTGCTTACAGGGATTTTTACAGAGATGCCGGATTTGACCTGCCGATAGATTATTTGAAACCACACATACATCCCGACGGCATAAGAACATATACAGGCATAAAATACTATCGGATAACAGGCAAGACAGAGGATAAGATGCCTTATGTAAGAGAACAGGCGTTAGCTAAAGCGGAAGAGCATGCTGAAAACTTTATGCTCAGCAAGAAACGCCAGATAGAGTTTCTGTACAACAATGTGGGGTTTAAGCCTGCGATAACAGCTCCCTATGATACCGAACTTTTCGGACACTGGTGGTTTGAAGGGCCGGACTGGCTTGATTCCCTTATGAGAAAGATTGCACGTGCACAGGATGTTTTCAGGACAATCACGCCGTCAGAATATTTAAGTGAACATAGTGAGCTTCAGCGCATAGAGCCTTCAATGTCAAGTTGGGGTTATAAAGGGTATAACGAGGTGTGGCTTAACAGTTCAAACAGCTGGATTTACAGGCATCTGCACAGGGCAGTCGAAAAAATGACAGAGCTTGCAAATATGTTCCCGCGTGCTGATGGTTTGCTGAAGAGGGCGCTTAATCAGGCTGCAAGAGAAATTCTTCTGTCACAGCATAGTGACTGGGCATTTATAATAAAAACAGGGGCAGCAGCCGAATACGCTTCAAAGAGGCTCTCTGAACATATAGATAGATTTAACGGTTTATACGCGGCAATCAGGAAAGGCGATATAAACGAGGCGCGGCTGCTTGAGATTGAGAATAAAGACAAACTATTTCCGGAGATAGATTATCGCGTCTATTCAGACAGCGAAAGAAGGTTGTCAAAAGGATAAGCCTTAAGATACGACAGGAACTCATCCACTGCATGGGATGATATCGCCTTTTTCTGGAATATCAGGGAAAAATCCCTCAGCATTTTCTCTTCTTTAAAGCTCAAAGGCTTTAAAGTCCCGTATTTGATTTCTTTTCTTACAGCCCATCTTGACACAATGGCGATGCCAATGCCATTTTCAACCGATTCCTTTATTGCCTCTGTGCTCCCCAAAACCATAGAAATCATCATATTCTGAGGAGTGATACTGTATTTGCCGAGGTATTTTTCTATTACCTGTCTTGTGCCTGACCCTTCCTCTCTGAATATGAAAGGTTCTTTCGTAATTTCAAAGATAGAGACATTTCTCTTTTTTGCCAATGGATGAAGCGGAGGCACAATCAGGACAAGCTCATCTGCGACAAGTTTATCAACAACCATCTTCTGCCTTGCGACATCTCCCTCTACAAGTCCAATATCAATATTGCCGGCGTTCAAGAGCTCCACCACCCGCTTTGTGTTGCCGACAAGAAGATGAATTTTTATTTTTGGGTGCGTCTTTCTGAAGGCTGCGATGACTCCGGGCAGGAGGTAGTTTCCTATGGTTGAACTTGCACCGACACTTATGCTGCCTTTCACAAAACCTGTTATTTCGCCGATGCTCTTTTCAGCTGCTGCATAAAGATTAAGTATCTCCTTTGCATACTTGTAGAGCATCTCCCCCGCAGGCGTGAGGGTGACTGTATTGCTTGCCCTGTCAAAGAGTTTTGTCTCATATATTTCTTCAATTGCCTGGATTAAAAGGCTGACAGCAGGCTGGGTGAGATATATTATCTCAGATGCCTTGGAAAAACTCTTTGTCTCCGCAACTGTGCAGAAAACCTTTAGCTTATGGTCTTCCATTCCCATAACTTTTACTAATTATAAAATAAAACAAAAAAATAATTCAATGAGAGATTTTGGCTGCTGCTTTTTTCGCAAGGGCGTCTGCTCTTTTGTTCTGTTCTCTGGGGATATGACTGATGGTGTAAGCCTTAAAAGACTTCAGGTGCGAGAGCGCCTCCTGATACAGCGCTTTCAGATTTTCACTTTTTACCTTATAGCTTCCTTCAATCTGCTTCACGATGAGTTCAGAATCAAGAAAGATCTTCAGCCTTTCTATTTTTAATGTCTTTGCCATGGAAAGCCCCTTTATAAGCGCCGTGTATTCTGCAGTGTTGTTTGTTGCTATCCCGATGTGTTCCGCTATCTCGTATGTCTTGCCTTCAAGGAGAAGGACTGCGCCAATACCTGATTCCCCGGGATTCCCGCTGGATGCCCCATCACAGTACAAAACACCTTCTCCCGAGCGGCTCGGGGCTTTCATTCGCCTCTTTCTTTCCAGTAAAGGATTCTGTCGCACAGCTGGCACTGAATTATCTCAATATTTTTCTTCAGCTCAACAAACATCTGCGGCGGTATGTTCATATTGCAGCCCTGACATATCTCATCCCTTGCCTCTACTACCGCAAGCCCATTGCATTTTTCAAGCAAGGCCATATAATTACTGTACTCATCAGGGTCAATCTTATCGACTATCGCTATGCGCCTGACCTTGAGTTCTCCCAGTTCCTTTTCTGCTTCTGCTGTCTCTTTCTCAACCTCTTTTCTGAAAGCCTCTACCTTGTCTTTTTCGGCCTTCATTTTAAGCTCTTCAGCTTTTACCTCTTTGGCTGCAGCCTCAATTGCTTCCATGAAGGAGAGTATCTCATCCTCTATCGCATACCGCTCTTTCTCTATGGTTTCAATCTCTTTAAGATGCGCCTGATATTCCTTGTTGGTTTTTATATTTAAAGCGTGGGCCTTTGTTTTCTTTATCTTCTCATTTATATCCTCAATTCCCCTCTCCTTGTCCTTTTTTTTCTTCTCAAGAAGTTCGCATCGTTGTTTTTCTTTTTCATAGAGAGACTGGATTTCTTTAAATATTTTCTCAGCTGACGAGAGTTTGGAAGGCAGCAAATCAATAACAGCTTTTTTTCTTATGATAGTGGAATCTGCTTCTTGAAGTTCGATAAGTAGTCTTATATTTTCCTGCACGCACCCTCCGACTGCAAAAAGTTAAGAGTTTGAGAGTTAGGAGTTAAGAAAAATTAACTTTCAACTTCTAACTTTTCACTCTTAACTCTGATTTCGCTTTGCGAAATTAGTTGGTGGGCCCACCAGGACTCGAACCTGGGACCAACCGGTTATGAGCCGGTAGCTCTACCAACTGAGCTATGGGCCCTGCAAGTAGTAATTGTAAATTTTAAGGAGCATTTTGGTCAAGTGCGGATTGTCTCAGGTTTTGTTTGACATCATGCTTTTGTTTCTTATATGCTATTAAATAACAAAAACAGATATGAAATTCTTTCCTAAAGAAATAGACTTTTTCGAGATATTTGACAGGGCTGCATTAAATGTCACAAAGGCAGCTACCCTCCTTGTTTCTCTTATGGAAAACTTTGACAATGTTGAAGCGAGGGCAAAGGAGATATACGAGGTTGAGCAGGACGGCGACATGCTGACGCATGACATCATGAAAAAGCTCAACAAGACCTTTATCACTCCCATAGACAGAGAAGATTTACATGCCCTTGCCTCAAGCCTTGATGATGTCCTTGACCTGATATGGGCTTCTGTTGACAGGCTGTCTGTTTTCAAGATAACCGAACCGACAAAAGAGGCTGTTGCAATGTCTAAAGACCTTCTTACAACTGCTGAGGCTATACATAAGGCAATAAAGAAACTCAAGGAAAAGAATTATTCCCATGTGCAGGAATTATGCATAGAGATAAACAGACTGGAAAACAGGATAGATAGGAGTTTTCGGGATGCCCTTGGCAAATTATTTGACGATATTAAAGACCCTATCCTTATAATAAAGTGGAAGGAAATATACGAACATCTTGAAGATGCATCTGACAAGTGCGAGGATGTTGCCAATGTCCTTGAAGCCATAGTCCTGAAGTATGCATGAAGTAATAATCCTCATTGTAATACTTGCCCTCCTTTTTGACATAAGCAATGGGTGGAATGACTCTGCAAATGCAATAGCAACTGTTGTTTCAACGAGGGTGCTAACTCCTAAAAAGGCAGTTCTGCTTGCCGGAGGGATGAATATCCTCGGCGCTTTTTTTACGACCGCGGTAGCAAAGACAATAGGCAAAGACGTTGTTGACCCGAAGGCTGTGACAGAGGTCGTTGTGGCGGCAGCGCTTTTTTCCGGGTTTTTCTGGAATACTGCAATGACAAAAATAGGTCTTCCCGTAAGCGCATCGCATGCCCTTATCGGAGGTCTTATTGGCGCAGCCGTATCATACGGAGGCATTGGAATCCTCAACACATCAGGACTCATTAAGATATTCTCTTCATTGCTCGTATCACCGATTTTAGGAATAATCTTCGGATTTTTTCTTATGAAAATGATTTTGAAATTTTTCGGAACGCTGCCATCCGGAACTGTCAATAAAAATTTCGGGAGGCTGCAGCTTCTTTCATCTGGCTTTATGGCTTTCAGCCATGGTTCAAACGATGCTCAGAAGGTTATGGGAATCATCACCCTTGCTCTGGTAAGCGGCGGATATCTCAATTCCGTAGATGTCCCGTTCTGGGTCATATTGATATGCGCCCTCGCAATGGGACTTGGGACTGCATTGGGAGGGTGGAAGGTAATTAAGACTATGGGTGTCCACATGTTAAAGCTGGAGCCTGTCCATGGCTTTGCTGCAGAGACTTCAGCCACAGCTATTATTCTTGGTGCAAGTCATTTTGGTCTTCCTGTCAGCACGACACATGTTATAGCTACGGCGATCATGGGTGTTGGAGCAACAAAGAGACTGTCTGCTGTCAGATGGGGGATTGCAGGAAAGATTATTCTGGCATGGGTATTTACTTTACCTGCATGTGCATTATTAGCCTGGCTCCTCTGCAAAATTGCTATCACAATGAAGTAATGAAAGTCATCTGTATATTTCTTGCACTCCTTGCATTCATTCTCTTCTTTTCTGTGGAATCCTATGCAGAGGTAATATTTTATGATTCAGTCTGCCTGAAGGATGAGAATATAATGCTAAAGGCTGTGACAAAGGGAAATATCTTCACCAAAGGCGGGCAGATGGTTGAATTTTCTGTTGACGGGAAATCAATAGGCAGGTCGCTTTCAGGCGGTGACGGCGCTGCTTTCACGGAATTCAGAGCGGAAAAAACAGGACTGCATAAAGTCTCCGTAGTATCCGGCAAAGATAGAGACAGCGGCTTCATGCTCTCTCTTAAAAAAGGCGCAGAGATTGTTTTCATTGATATTGAGGGAAGCATGTTTGCGCCCATGTCAGGCAACCCGAAGAAAGACAGCCGGAAAGTAATTAAGGCAATAGCAAAAAGATTCCCTGTTGTTTATCTTCAGGCAGGTATTTTTGATAGCAGGACATTAAAAAAGTTACTGAAGGAAAATGAATTCATAGATGCGCCTCTGCTTCAATGGAGAGATGGAAATGTGTTTGAGGAAGCGGACAAGAAAGGGTTGAAGATTAAGTTTGTAATAGGCGGTAAAACAGTTATAGAATCAGCAGAAGAATTCACGCCGAAAGCATTCAGTTTTGGTGAGGTTGAAGGAGCAGAGGAGGTTAGAGACTGGGAGGAGATAGGGAAGAAGATGCGTCTTGTGATAAAATAAAAGTGCTTGAACTAAAGTCATTAATATGAACCTTTTGCAAAAGTATTGCTTATCTGTCATTCCCGCGAAAGCGGGAATCCAGAGGGCACTGTTTTTAATGAATACTGGATTCCCGATAAAGACCTCGGGAATGACGAACTTGGACTTTTGCAAGAGCCTCATATGAAAACAAAAAAGTTGGGCAGTGAACTTTTCTTTGATATCTTCGAAAGCCCTGTTGGAAGGCTGTTCCTTTTATTTTCAGGGAAAAATCTTGCAGGGGTATTTTTTGAAAAGCCGGATTGCAGAAGAGGAGAGGCGCCGGAATCATGTAAGCAAGAACTGAAAAATTATTTTGAAGGAAAGAGTGAAGATTTTAAGCATGGCACTGTATTTTTGGAAGGCACGGATTTTGAGAAAAAGGTCTGGCTTGCATTAAAAGAAATTCCATACGGAGAGACGCGCAGTTATAAATGGCTTGCAGAAAAAATAGGGAGTCCGAAGGCAAGCAGGGCAGTAGGACAGGCGCTTGGCAGAAACCCAATTTTGATAGTCCTGCCATGCCACAGGATAATTGAGTCTGACGGCTCAATCGGAGGCTATTCATCAGGCGTTGATATAAAAAGGAGGCTGCTTGAGATTGAATACTATAACGCCCTGTCAAAGAAATAATAAGGAGGATAAAAAATGAACTTTTACAGATGCCTGATATGCGGGGATGTTTATATGGGGAAGGAGAAACCTTCAAACTGCCCGTTCTGCGGTGCAAAGGATAAATATCTCGTTGCTGCCGCTGAATGGGTTGATGAGAACCTCAGCATTAATGCGCTTTCTGAAATCTCAAAGAGGAATCTTGAAAAGGCGCTCCAGCTCGAGGTTAATAATGCCCCTTTTTACCGTGATGCAATGTCAAGGACTAAAGATACAGCGCTTCAGGGAGTTTTTAAATATCTCTCCAAGGTTGAGGCTGAACACGCATTAACAGTTAAAAAGATTCTGAAGTGTGAACTGCTGCAGCCTGAGAAAGGGAAAGAGGCTGCCACAGATGATGACATGGAGAATCTTAAGGCAGCGCATGAAAGGGAAAAGGCAGCGACGGCTTTTTACAGAAAGGCTGCAGAAGAGGCGGGAGAGCCGAGAGTTAAAAAAGTATTTACAGCTCTTTCAGAAATAGAGGCGGATCATATAGCGCTGGAGGAGAGACTTTTAAAGGGGAAGGAGAAAAAATGGCAAAGGTAAAAGAAGGAGACACAATAAGCATCCATTACGCAGGCAAACTTGAAGACGGAACAGTTTTTGATTCTTCTGAGAGCGGCGCGCCTCTGGAATTCAAGGTAGGCGGCGGAGAGTTTTTGAAAGGGCTTGAAGACGGTGTCATAGGAATGGGAATCGGAGATGAAAAGACAATCAGAATTCCCGCAGAAGAAGGATACGGCATTTACACGGAAGAAAAGGTTTTTGAATTTGGCAGAGACAGGGCGCCTGAAAACTTTGATCCTGAGATCGGACAGCAGCTTCAGATGTACAGGGCTGATGGTATGCCTATAACAGTTAAAGTCACCGGCAAAACAGAGAAGGCATTTATCATGGACTGCAACCATCCATTGGCAGGAAAGAATCTGGTGTTTGATATCAAGCTTGTGGAGGTTGTGTAGGTAGTGTTGTCTATCTTATATACGCCTCTGTGACGTATCTTCTCATCATCCTGTGGCTGTTGAAGTAGTAGGCATTTTTACCTATGGCATTCTGCATCATTCTTATCCATGTGTGTCTTTCGTTGTAATACATCGGGATTATGATATTTTCAAGCTTGTTATATAAATCATCAGCGTCTCTTTTATCTATTGCGTCAACATCGTCTGTAAGCGTTGTTTCTGTAGGGCTTGGACCAATAGCCCACCCTGTAAAACCTTCAATATGGCCCTCTATCCACCAGCCGTCAAGCACGCTGAAGTTTATCACACCGTTATGAGCTGCCTTCATTCCGCTTGTGCCTGATGCCTCGCGCGGCCTGAGAGGCGTATTAAGCCATATATCAACACCGGAGACGAGCTTAAGGGCTTTCTCCATGTCATAGTTTTTCAGGTAGGCGATTTTAATCTTTCCTTTTAACTTTTCTTTTATGGCATGGATTTTTTCTATCAGCCATTTGCCGTAGTCGTCTTTCGGATGCGCCTTGCCTGAATAAATAAGCTGTATCTTTCCTGAGGCAATCCTCTCAAGCCTGTCAATATCGCTGAAAATAAGGTCAGCGCGTTTGTATGCGGTTGCCCTTCGCGCAAATCCTATTGTAAGTGTGTCATAATCCATGCCGGCCTTAGTCTCTGAATTTACAAAATCAATCAGAATCTTTTTTGCTTCAATATGGGCTGTCCATAATTCGTCATCAGGGATGCGGCCTACTCTCACAAAAAGGTCAGGTTCGTTTGCCCAGCCCGGCAGGTATTTGTCATAAAGCCTTTTCAGGCTGTCGCATGTCCATGTATAGCTATGCACGCCGTTTGTTATTGCAGATATCTCATAACCGGGAAACATGTGCTGAGAGACCTCGCCATGTTTTTTAGCAACGCCGTTAACGAATTCACTAAGATTTAATGCAAGAAGAGTCATGTTAAGATTATCTTTGCCTCCAAGGTCGCGCATGACATTGAAGGGGATAACCTCTCCCATTATTCTTGATACGAGGTCATAGGAAAATTTGTCGTGACCTGCCTCAACAGGCGTGTGGGTTGTGAAGACGCAGATGTCTTTTACTCTGTTAACATCCCACACGAGCCTTTCATCCCACACGTCTTCTATCGGCCTTTTATATCTTAAAAGCAGTTCCAATGTAAGAAAACTTGCATGGCCTTCATTCATGTGATATTTCTTAATCTCGAATCCAAGCTCATGAAGCATTCTCACGCCGCCGATGCCGAGGACAATCTCCTGCTTAAGCCTGTATACATGGTCGCCTCCATAAAGATAAGCAGTGATCTCCCTGTCTTCAGGCGTGTTGCCATCAACATCAGTATCAAGAAATAACACAGGGATGCTTCCACCTGTAAGGCTTTTTACAACATAAAGCCACGACTGAACCGCAACGTCTCTTCCTTCTATCTGAACATATACCTTTGGCGGAAGCAGAGTCATATATTTTGAAGGATCCCATACTGTGGGTGATTCTGTCTGCCTTCCTCTTTCGTCTATCTCCTGTGTGAAATATCCTTTTTTGCTGAGAAGGGTTACAGCAGCCATCGGAAGTTTAAGGTCAGCGCCTGATTTAATCGTATCACCTGCGAGCACTCCAAGGCCGCCGCTGTAAGATGGGATGTTATTGGTAATACCTATCTCCATTGAGAAATAGGCAATCTTCGGGTCTTTTGTGAATTCCTGCAACTGGGGTAAAAACTGGTTCATATATCCTTTATCCCTGCCTCTTTGAATCCCTTTGCCCTGAAGAGGCAGCTGTCACACCTGCCGCAGGGGATAAAAGAAGTTATGAGTTTAGAGTTTAGAGTTAAGAGTTTATCGTTTTTATCTTTACTTTGAACTTTGTCCCGAATAAATCGGGATGAACTTTGAACTCCTGCGGTAGCAGGCTGCGGGTCATAACAGCTCCATGTCAGGGAATAGTCCAGCCCTAATGCTGTGCCCTTCTTAATTATCTCTGCCTTTGTAAGATGAAGAAGAGGGGCTTTAATGCTGAATTTGATTTTTCCTTCCACCGATGCCTTTGTTGCAAGGTTTGCCATTTTTTCAAATGCCTTCAGATATTCGGGACGGCAGTCAGGATAGCCGCTGTAATCTACCGCATTTGCGCCGATAAATAAATCTTCAGCCTTAAGCGCCTCTGCCCATCCAAGCGCAAATGAGAGGAAGATTGTATTGCGTGCAGGGACATAGGTGACGGGGATGGATGAGAGTTCAGAGTTAGGAGTTAAGAGTTTAGATTCTTTATCTTGACTCTTGACTCTTGACTCTTGACTCTTTTTGGGCACTTCAATCTCTGATGTCAGCGCTGAGCCGCCTATCTCTCTTAAATCAAATTTTATTACAAGATGTTTTTTTACGTTTAATGATAAGGCGACTTTTTTTGCCGCCTCAAGCTCTATTTTATGTCTTTGATTGTAATCAAAACTCAGGGCGTATACTTCATAACCCTCGTCTTTTGCTATTGCTGCTGTTGTGGAGGAATCTATCCCGCCGCTGAGAAGGACAACCGCTTTTTTCATAAAGATAGATTATGATGCATGATACACGATACATGATACATGATAAAAGTAAATCCTGCGTATAAATACTTAAAATCCTGCATCTTGAATCCTGCATCTTTTTTAGTAAACATCATCCTCTGTGCCTTCTTTCCAGTCCGGCCCTGCGCTGAAGAGGATAAAATCACCGGCCTCTGTTTTATAGATATATTGTCTTCCCCACGAATCAGTCGTTTTTGTTATCTGATCGATTGATTGTGGATAAGAGCCGTTCTCATATTTATATGCCTCAATAATAAATCTTATGTTATCTATGTCCGCTGATGTTTTAATTCTGTCAGTGTAGTCAGACCGCTGCGGCGGAAATGAGATTATTGTAATAAAAAGGCTGGCCAAAAATATAACCGGAGTAATAAATGGGGGGTAGGGGATGCCTTTTTTCACTGGTCGCGCTGTCCCACGCAAGGCAATCTCAGGAGCTACCGGAGCAGTCTCGTTAGGTTCTATCATGCCTTTTTCCATAAGAGATACGAGAGACTTGGATGCCTGAAAACTGTCCATATGACTGGATTCAATTGTTGCGCTGACATCTCTTTCGCCATCCACAAGCCCGAGAATCTCTTCTTCATCAGAGGTAAGCGCAGCGCCTGATTTGCCTGTTTTTTCAAATATGGTGTCAGGCGTTAACTTGCCCTCTATCAGCGACCATTCATCAACGATGCGGAGTCCTTCCATCAGGACATGCTGCGTATCAAGCGATACAGGCATCTCCGTGTCAACAGGCACTCCCTGCGGAGAAAACTCATAAGTTCCGTCCTTCCAGCCGAAGAGTTGGATAACTATCTCGGTTATCTGCGTTGTAAGAATCTCCTGTATATGTTCTTTTCCAATAACGCCTTTTTTTATAAGGATGCTGCCAAGCTTTTCTCCGGATGACTGCTGCTCCTCAAGGGCTTTCTGAAGGTCATCTTCTGTGATAAGCCCCTTCTTTAAGAGCAGTTTTCCAAAACGGTTTGCCTCAACCTTTCTCCTTGTTTCTACTGATATAATATTGCCCTCATAGAATAGCAGCCGAACCCTGTCCATCCTGCCTTCAAGCGTGAAGACGCCTGTTTTACGCTGGAAATATATAAGCTGCAGTATGTCTGCCAGGCCGAATTCTTTTAAGGAACCCTCTAAAGACATATCCTACTTCAGCCTCCTTTGCGCATCTATATTGGAGATAAGGTATAAAAAAGCCATAAGTATCACTGCCGGAATTGTAAGCCAGCTATGTGAAAACAGTGAAAGTCCTGTAAAAAATAGCGGTTTAAGCAATATCAAAAGCAGCAGGAAAAGAAATAACCACAGGAATAAAGTTCCTGAGAGAATTCTCCCCCAATAAATATGGGCTATTCCCGGCGGTGCAAAAGAAAGGATACTGATTGTGCGCCTTTTTTTCTTCTGGAGTTCCTGCACCTCAAGCTGTTTTGCCACCCGTACTCTTGAATCAAGGGCATCAAGTTTAATAAGAGACTTATAGCATAAGGAGCACATCTCCCCCCAGAGCTTTCCTTTTCCGCACTTTCCGCAGAGTATTACACCGCACCTCTGACACCTGTATGCCCTCTGTTTGAAAGTAGAGTCCATTATGTAAAACATTATCAAAAGGGCTATAGAAACAATGACCGAAGATGCAGAATTCAGAGGGGAGACTTTTATCGAATCCTGAGCGCTGTTTTTTGCATATTCCCACATAGCTGACATTGGAAGGGTCTCATCAATGACAAATCTGTTTGGATTCCGGCTTGCGGCTGACGAGAATTGGGATACGGATTCTCTGCTGAGTTTTATGGCTTCGGTGAAATATTCCTCTCCCTTTGCAAAGTCAAGCGTTTCTCGCGATACCTGGCTGAGATTGTAATAAGCTGATGCAAGCGGTTTTAATTCTATGGATTTTTTATATGATTCTTTTGCAGCAGCCATATCATTGACGCTGACATAGGAATTCCCGAGATTGACGTAAGCCCTTGGGTCTGGATGCGAAGCCAAAAGTTTTTTATAGGCAGCTATTGCCTCTTCATGGCCTCCCTCCCGTTTGAGCGCAAGCCCGTAAGAAAAAAGAGATACAAAATCAGTTTTATTTTTAAGAACGGAGGCGGCGTATTTATTGTCTCTGCTTTCATTGACAGCCACAATAGCCCTGAGTTCAGAAGAGGGAACTGAGAGAAACATGTTTATAAAGCCCAAACAGAGAGAAGACAGAAGGAGAAGCAAGGCAGATGCATAAACAAGAGCCTTATTCATTCCTCTGAAATATAGCCCCAGCAGAAGCAGGGAGCCTGCCATGAAGAATAAAGGGCCGAGAAAAGAGAGCGGGACAAGTAACATGGCAATTAAAATCTTTTTCCTGTTTTCCTTAATATCATGAGACAAGAGAGGGATGTCTATAAAAAACCTTACAGCTAAAACCAAAGCAAGCACAATAACAAAAGAAAGCATGAAGCTTGCGGTAAAAAGCCCTGATATACTCATCAGCCACCAGAAATTTTTTTTGTAAGCCTTAAATCCCTTGATGGTATAATCAAGGCTCTCAAATATGCCTTTTGCCGAAGGCGAAAAACTTATCTTTGCCATTTCAAAATATGCGGGGGGGAGATACGGAGAATGCCTTATCGCCTCTGTTAAAAGGCTCTTGGCTCTTGACGGGTCAGCGTTGGCTTTTTTTATCAAGACATACGAATAAGGCTCATTGTTTTCAAGCCCCCTGTCAAGGCGTGACTCATAGATGTCTTCAGCAGAATAAGAGAGCGGAGCAAATGTGGGAAGCGTGAAAATTAACAGTAAGAACGCAAATATAAGAGGGGATGTGAGTTTTAATTTTCCGTTATAGTCTTTCATCTTGCCCCTTGAATTTTATTTTTACGATGAAGACCTTTCGCCAATCTTTCTTTCAGTCCCTTTTATAAGCCTCTCTATATTCCCAATGTGTCTCACTAAAATCAAAAGCGCAATCATGGCTGAGATTAGTACTTTTATCCTCACAGGGTCAAACAGAAATACATTTACAGGAAGAAGCCCGAATGATACAATCGCGCCGAGAGAAGAATATTTTGTTATAAGAGCTGCAACAAGCCATATTATAAGTGTAAGTATAGCAACTTGAGGAGAATAAATCACTAAAACACCGAGGCTTGTGGCAACGCCCTTACCGCCTCTGAATCTGAGAAACGGTGAGAAATTGTGGCCGAGTATTGCAGAAAGTCCCGCCAGCCCTTCAATCGCGGCCTGAGGGTTTGATGTTATGGATTGTAAGATTCCTGCTCCTCCGCCTGAGGCGGATGAGGCATAAAATCCGGGGTCGGAAACGAAAGCCCTTGCTATTGCCACGGCTGCTGTCCCTTTTAGCATATCTCCCAAAAGCGTAAGCAAAGCAGCCCCTTTTCCTAAAGACCGAAGCACATTTGTTGCGCCTATGTTGCCGCTTCCAATTTTTTTCAGGTCAACGCCTTTTACCTTTGCTATTATGACGCCGCAAGGAATTGAACCGAGGATAAATGCCAAGGCTATCAGCAGAGCAGACTTCATCTTATCTTCTTCCAGAAAGAGATTGTATACTGGATTCCAGAGATTATAGAGAGGACGAGCGCTGCCCATATAAAAATCATGCCGACATCATAAAGATCTATATCAAATATGCTTCCCCCGAGAATCAGGCAGAGGATTGATGTTATCTGCGCTGTTGTCTTGAGTTTCCCTCCCATTTCGGCAGGGATAATAATGTCCTTTGAAAGAGCAACAACGCGCAGTCCTGTTACAAGGAATTCCCTGACAATTATAACTATTGCCATCCATGCGGAAAGCCGGGCCATATCCACTAATACCACAAGAGCCGATATAACAAGAAACTTGTCTGCAAGGGGATCAAGAATAATGCCGAACTTTGTTACCTGTCCGGAACGCCTTGCAAGATAGCCGTCAAGAAAATCTGTTACTGCCGCAATGCCGAATATCGCTGCGCCCCAGAATGGGTGCTGATAAGTTACTATCACAAAAACCGGGATAAGGATAATCCTGCTTAATGTAAGGACTGTCGGGATATTAAGTTTTAAGATACCCATCTATGACTTTATTCCATAACCCCTTGGCCTTAAGGATAATGTCCGTGACTTCTCTTGCAGCGGCCCTGCCGCCTCTATTTTTTGTGACTGCCGAGGTTAGAGATTTGACTTCATCAGGCGAATCAGCAACAGCAAAAGAAAGCCCGGCCCTCTTTAGCAGAGGCAAGTCCACTATGTCATCACCTATGTATGCTATCTCATTATCCCTGAGAGAAAACTTGCTTTTAATACGATTGTAGGCTTCTATTTTGTTATAGCATTTCTGGTAAACCTCGGCAATGCCAAGCTCTTTTGCCCTTCTCTCCACGACCTTTGAGCTCCTTCCTGTAATTATGGCAACGTGAATGCCTGCCCTGATGAGCATTTTTATGCCGTGCCCGTCGCGCACATGGAAGGCCTTGAACTCGTTGCCTTTATTGTCAAGAATAATGCTTCCGTCCGTAAGAACTCCGTCAACATCAAGAATCAGAAGCTTTATATTTTTAGCGATATCTGCAATCTGTTTCTTTGTCTTTTTCATGTTGAATTCTTAATGGTGGAGCTGATCGGGATCGAACCGACGACCTCTTGAATGCCATTCAAGCGCTCTCCCAACTGAGCTACAGCCCCTCTTTAGTATTAAATTCTAAATTTTAAGGCGAGCTTTAGTCAAGGTAACTCCTTGTGCTTTGGAGCGGCGGCAGGTGCAGGATGAGAAGAATCTCGTAGAGTCGAGTCTACGACATGCCTTGATATTATCTCTATGAAGCAGGGAAAATTGCGGATGTTGTCATAAGTCTTTGATGTCTTTAAATATGACCAGTGATTAAATCCGTTATCTATAGCCTTCCTTAGCCATTTGCAGGCCTCTTCAGGGATATTTTTTGCGGCACAAAGTTCAGCCATGCTGTTTAAAGCGTAGAGATTCCCCTGACTTATCTCAAGGGCTTTTCCGATGTCTTTCTCCGCTTCGTCCAGATTTCCCATCAATAAATAGCAAAAACCGCGGTTATTGTATGCCATGCTGTTTTTGGGATTAAGCCCTGCAGCCGTTGTAAAATCGGCTATCGCATTATCATAATATTCTATGGCCTGATACGCGCTTCCCCTGTTTACATATACGAGGTCGTAATCCGGATTTAATTCTATAACCCTGTTGAAATCCGAAATAGCAAGGTCATATCCCCCTTTTTTAAAATAAGCGATTGCACGGTTGTTATACGCCCTGATGTCGTTAGGGTTCAACTCTATTGCCTTGGTGTACTTGGCAATATCAAAATCATATTTCCATAACTTTGTCATAGTGAAATCCCGAATAATCCTCTTTTTGTCAACATAGATTACCCCACCTAACCTCTCCTTGTAAATGGGAGGAACTTTTTATACCCCCTCCTTACCGAGGAACCTTTTTATATCCCCCTCCTTACCAAGGAGGGGTTAGGGGAGGTTATCTTCAATGTGCGCAACAATCTTATCTAATACTCCATCCATATTTCCGTAAATCTCTCTGTTTGTAAAGCGTAAAAAAGTTATTCCAAAAGATTCTATAATTAATTGCCGTTCCTTATCCCGCGAGTCCGATCCTTCTATAAAATGCGAATCCCCATCAACTTCCAATGCCAATTTTAATTGTGGGCAATAGAAATCTATCACAAATTTTTCTATACCATATTGGCGTCTAAACTTATATCCTTTCACCCCTTTATTCCTCAGCTTTGACCACAATATGACTTCTGCTGGAGGCATATTTTTTCTCAACATCTTTCGTTTAAATTTTTCATCGGCCATGTTAAATATTTTTGTCATTTTAAGCATAGATTACCCCACCTAACCTCCCCTTGTAAATGGGAGGAACTTTTCATATCCCCTCCTTACCGAGGAACCTTTTTATATCCCCCTCCTTACTAAGGAGTGGATAGGGGAGGTTGCAGTTCTGCCGCCCTTCTGTCCTGCTGCTCTGCTGGTCTACTGCCCTGCTGCTCTACCGCCACACCCTGTTGCAGAGAAGATACAGGGGTTATGCTATCTTTTTACAGAAAACCTTTATTTTTCAATCAGGCATAATGGGCATACTTATTGCTTTATACATTTACAGATTATAAGGAACTGGATTCCGCATTCCGCCTCAGGCGGACGGAATGACATTTTATTGTGTATTGTTATTTGACACTGTATTTTTAGCTTGACAAAAGGTGTGGGGAATGAGTAAAGTTTCCATATTTTGGGAAATTAGCTCTTTCGGAACTCCATTTTATGGAGATGATCTCATGAGAAAAGGAGGTGACGGCAGAGCAAGAACTGAAGTAGAAGTAAAGCAGTACAAAGGTAAAAGGGCAAATCCCGTTTTTAACGGGACAAATACTGAACCCTTTTAAGAGTTAAGAGTCAGGAGTCCAGAGTCAAAAATTAAACTCATAACTCTATACTCTAAACTCTAATAAGGGGAAGTGAAGGAGAGCAAATGAAAAAGTATTTGGCATTAGTATTGGGCGTAATATTTACGCTCGGTTTTGCAGTTAGCGCCTTTGCCATCACTGCCGAGATTCCGGCAGAGACACAGGCAGTTGTTGCAAAGGACACCAGCCAGATAACACTGGGTGGTGAATTAAGGTTCAGAGGCTGGTATACAGACAACACCTCCGGAACGCGGAGAGCTGTATCTAACCCTGCTGACGGGCCTTCTCAGGGTTGGTATGACGGCAGGATAAGGCTCAGCCTAAAGGCTGATGTATCAAAGAATACAACAGGCTTTGTGCAGCTTGAATCAGCGCCAAATGAAAATTTTGCCAGTGATGTAACAGTATGGGGTACTCTTAATACAAAACCCTCCACAGACCTCACAATCCTTGAGGCATGGATTCTGCACACAGGCTCAGGACTTCTTGGAATTCCTGCAGGCGTGAAGGTCGGCCATATGCCATTGGCGCTTGGCGAAAAGCAGTTCCTTGATCACACAAAGTTCGGCGATGATGCAATCGTGCTCTTTGCGAACCCGACAAAGGAACTCCATATCGGATTGCTTACCGCTAAATTCGCAGAAGGTTCGACAGGTACTGCCAGCACGGCTGATATAACCGGTTATGTAGCTCTTGCTACTTACAAGGTTAACAAGGACAACACTGTTGGCGTAAACTACACCCTTATAAACGACAGCGGCGCTACAGTAACAACCGCAGGAAATAAGTATAATTTCCAGAACCTTGGTCTCCATGCAAATGGTAAGATCGCCGACGTTAAGTATGCGGTTGAGTATGACACTCAGTTCGGCAACCAGACAGATACCGTGAAGTTCAAAGGCTACGGAATATTCGCGAACCTTGGATATGACATTAAGCCTGTAACTGTAAGGGCCGGTTATGCGAGGGGCAGCGGCGACGCAGGCAACAACGATGCCACCAAGAACAAGGACTTCCAGGTTACAGCCGGCAACGACGTCCACTACACATTCATTTATGAATTTACTACAAGAGATGCTTCATCTAACCGTGATATAGCCCAGGTAACCCGTTCCAATGGTATTTCCAACACCACATACTACAGGCTCGGGCTTGACGCTGACCTCACAAAAGACCTTAAGGCATCTGTTGACTACTTCATGTTGAAAGCCACCGAAGCAGCGGCAGGCTCAAAGGACATCGGTACTGAGTATAATGCAAAACTCACCTACAAGATCGACAAAAACCTCACCTACTCAATTACAGCCGGTATTCTTGATCCCGGTAAGTGGTGGGAAGACACTGTAGGTGTAACATCAGCCAACAATAAGGCCATCACACAGATGATGCACGCACTTACACTCAGCTTCTAAAGGCCGTAATGCGTTACGCGTAATGCGTGATGCGGCAAAAGGCGGGGCAAATGCCCCGCCTTTTGCTAAGCCCTCAGACTTGCACCTCCGAGGTGCAGGTTCACCGGGAAAGGCGAAGATGAGAAGAATACCTTTAGCAGAAGACCAGATATACCATATCTTTACCAGAAGTATTGAGGGATTTAAAATATTCAGGAACAGTATGGATTATGAAAGGGTGAAGGGCCTTTTGAAATTTTACAGGATGGAAAATCCACCCACAAGATATTCCTCTTTTTTAGAAATAAAAGACAAAGAAAAATTTTATCAGAATTACTGTTCTGATAAGAAGTTTTTAGTGGACATAATTGCGTATTGTCTTATGCCTACCCATATCCATCTTATTCTAACCCAACTGAAGAAAGAAGGAATTTCTATTTTTATGGGCAATGTTTTAAATAGCTACACCAGATATTTCAACACCAAATATAAAAGAAAAGGTCCTCTATGGCAAAGCAGGTTTAAGAATATCGGAGTGCAGACAGACGAACAACTCCTGCATCTAACAAGGTATCTTCACCTTAATCCAGTTAGTGACAATTTAGTCAAGAAGCCCGAAGATTGGAAACTCTCTTCTTATAGAGAATTTCTTGGTGAAGCAGACGAAGACAAAAAAATATGTAATTATACTAAACACCTTAACATAGAACCAGAAAGCTACAAAGAATTTGTATTATCACGGATCGACTATCAAAAGGAAATATCAAGAATAAAGGCTTTATGCCTTGAATAAACGTGCACCTCCGAGGTGCAAGAGCGAGGCACAATGCGTCAGGCGTAAAGCGTGATGCGTAAAAACTCAAGGCGGCGGGCATTGCCCACCGCCTTTTTTTGTTTGAAATTTCATGTTTCCTGTGCTATTGTTTTTAAGAAGGAGGACAAGCAATGGTAGTTATAAAATTTAAAACTCACAACGACGAGGTAAAGGGTTATTACCTCCTTGCATTGAAGGGTACCGTTCGTGGCATCAGGGGTGGATTATATGAGATAAACGATTTTATGCTTAAAAATCTCGACGCTGAGAATATTAATTACGAAATAGCGGAAAAGGATGTTCTAAGTGAGACTGAGAAGATACGAAATACTCCTGCCATTGTTTTATAATGACGGTCAGAATATAGAAAAAGAAAAATAGTAATAAAGAACTTGTTGATAAATTTGGAGCAACCACAACAGATTCGGCAAGGATTGTTGGCCGCTGGGTTTACCAAAATCAGCTTTATCAGGACAAATTGATAAGGATTGCCATTGATGTTCCTGAATCAGATAACAGCGAAACATTCTTTAGACAATACAAAGAAGTTTTGAAGGAAAGGTTTAAGCAAATAGATATATGGATTACGAGTTATGAAATTGATGTGATATAAACCTTAGTTCACAGAATCACACTCAGCTTCTAAATGGCAATGGCATCTGTCTTTTCTGTCATTCTCTGGCTTGACCCCCGCATCAAGTGCGGGGCAGGCTCCGAATCCAGAGCATAAGGAACTGGATTCCCCGATTTAATCGGGGAATGACAAGATTAAGAGGTTGAGAGGATAAGAAGTTAAAAAAGGGGCGGGTCGCAAATGCGACCCGCCTTTTTATTTGATTTTTAAGATATTCTTTGCTAAACTTTATTTAAACTAATACGGAGGAGTTTCCAGTGCACGTTGCAGAGATTGAACTTTATGAGATTCTAAAAGAAAAGATTGGCGACAAAGAAGCCAAGACTTTAGTTGAGTATATTGAAACCAAAGTTGAAAAAAAGTTTGAAGAGAAGAAAGACTTATTAGCAACAAAACAGGACATAATGAATTTGGAAATAGCAACAAAACAAGAAATAGCAAATTTAGAGATTAAAATGGAAAAAATACGCTCTGACATTATCAAGTGGATGTTCATTTTCTGGGCAGGTCAAATAGGCGCGTTAATAGCCATATTACAGATATTCTTTCGCAAATGATGCCTACGCAATCAGGCACGGAATTACACTCAGCTTCTAATACTAACCCCTCCTTGCTCCTCCCCTTTGTAAGGGGAGGATGGGTGGGGTAAAGAACTCAAAGGCGTCCCGATAAATCGGGACGCCTTTTTTATTTGCAGGTTTCTTCCTATGTCAGATAAGCAAAGAACTGTTGTATAATATAATGATTTTTATGCGCGCGTATGACTTAATAAAGAAAAAACGTGACGGAGCAGAGCTTTCAAAAGAAGAACTATCATTCCTCATCACAGAATACCTCTCCAATAAAATCCCTGATTATCAGATGTCCGCCTTTCTGATGGCTGTTTATTTCAGCGGAATGACAGATGCCGAGACAATTGCCTTAACCGGATTGATGCTTTCATCAGGCAATAGGCTGGATTTTTCAGATATCTCAATCCCCAAGGTTGACAAGCATTCAACAGGGGGGGTGGGTGATAAGACAAGCATAATACTCGCTCCTCTCATGGCTGCGATGAACGTAAAAGTCCCGATGATTGCAGGCAGGGGGCTTGGCCATACAGGAGGGACAATTGATAAGCTTGAGTCAATTCCCGGATTCAGGACAGACATCTCAGCGCAGGAGTTTAAAAAGAATGTCAGGGACCTAGGTTTTTCCATAATAAGCCAGACAGATGAGATTGCGCCTG
The DNA here is from genome assembly GCA_049302185.1 of Thermodesulfovibrionales bacterium. Taxonomy (GTDB): domain Bacteria; phylum Nitrospirota; class Thermodesulfovibrionia; order Thermodesulfovibrionales; family UBA1546; genus UBA1546. Next base: position 21,770 of record JBAQLV010000006.1, read on the forward strand.
CTGATAAAAAACTCTACAGCCTCAGGGATGTTACTGCAACTGTGGAGTCAATCCCGCTGATTGCGGCAAGCATTATGTCAAAGAAGCTTGCAGAAGGCATTGGCGGGCTTGTGCTTGATGTGAAGGCTGGCAAAGGCGCATTTATGAAAAATATCGGTGATGCAAGAAACCTTGCAAGGACAATGGTTAACATAGGCAATTCAATGGGAGTAAAGACAGTCGCAGTTATTACGGACATGAATCAGCCTCTTGGGAAAACCGTTGGAAACGGGCTTGAGATTAAAGAATGCATCTCTGCATTAAGAGGGAAGATGTCGGATGATTTAAAAGAGGTGGTTCTTACGCTCGGGTCATGGATGGTTTATGCGGCTGATTGCGTTACAGAAGAAGTAGCAATATCAAGGCTTTCAGAGCATGTGCTGATAAAATACAAGGCAGAACTTATGGATTTCATAGAGAAGGGCGATGCATTTAAAAAATTTGTTGAATTTGTTGACGCCCAGTACGGCGACCCTGAAGTAGCTTTTAAACCCAATATGATTCCATCCGCCACAAGAGTAAAAGAGATAAGGATTCCCGATAAGGGCTATATACAGGCGATGGATGCTGAAAAAGTCGGCACAGCGTCCATGCTTCTTGGCGCAGGAAGACGGCAGGCTGAAGACAGGATTGACCATTCTGCAGGCATAGTCTTAAATAAGAAAACAGGGGATTCCATAACTCCTGATGAGCCTGTTGCTATTTTTCATTACAATGACGAGACATACATAAAGGAAGCAGAGGAAGTTTTTCTTTCAGGGATTCAGGCTGGCGAGATCCCTCCGGATAAAAGACCAGTAATAATTGATGTGGTTATATAAAAAGTCAATAAAGTGAATAGTGTCAGTGAATAGTGTCTGTGACTGACACTGACAACTGACACTGAATGTTGACAAAGGCTCTTTGAATCCATATATTAAATAATCATGGATTCTCATCTGCATGAACTGCATGAAAAAGAAGCAAAGACATACATTCAACTCCTAAAGAAAAAGGAACAGTAAGAAGCAGTGTCACTGCTTGGAATAAACTCACTTGATATCTTATTCAGGACTTCAGCAAAGCCGATAAAAGTAGTCAGCGGCCTGTCTTTTAATATCAATGAATCCGAGGTATTTGGGCTTGTCGGCGAAAGCGGCTGCGGCAAAAGCCTTACGGCTCTTGCTTTGATGGGCATACTTCCTCCAAATGCTTATGCTGAAGGCTCGATAAACTTCAGAGGCACAGACCTCCTCAAACTTGACAGAGAACCCATGCGCCGCCTGCGCGGGAAAGAACTGGCAATGATATTTCAGGAACCCATGACATCGCTTAATCCGGTTCTGACTATCGGGTATCAGATATCAGAGGTTATGACAACGCATCTCGGCATGTCAAAAAAAGAGGCTTCCGACAGGGCAATAGAACTGCTGCGCGATGTGAAAATACCGTCGCCTGAGATAAGGATAAAAGAATATCCGCACCAGATGTCGGGAGGCATGAGGCAGAGAGTGATGATAGCAATGGCAATTGCATGCAACCCCGCTCTGCTTATCGCAGATGAACCTACAACCGCGCTTGATGTGACCATACAGGCTCAGATACTTGAACTCCTTCAGGGGCTAAGGCAGGGAAGAAAGATGTCGGTGCTTCTCATAACGCATGACCTCGGCATTATCTCGGAGAACGCCAAAAGGGTTGCGATAATGTATGCAGGAAGGGTTGCGGAACTCACAGATGTAAATGAGCTGTTCAGTAACCCGAGGCATCCATATACAATGGGGCTTCTTGATTCACTGCCAAAGGAGAAAGGCAAGCCTCTTAATCCTATCCCGGGAACTGTTCCGCGTCCTGACAGGCTTCTTGACGGCTGCAAGTTTGCTGACAGGTGCAGGTTTGTTATCCCTGCATGTCAAGAAAGAGAGCCTGACCTCAGGCAGATATCAACAGAAAAGGAAATTACACATCTTGCAAGGTGTATAAGAGCGGAAGAGATTATATGGAACTACTGAGCGTAAAGGCTTTAAAAAAATATTTCCCTGTGAAAAAGAAGCTGGCAGGCGAACCGCTCTGGCTTAAGGCTGTGGACGGTATTGATTTTTTAATAGAGAAGGATAAGGTCTTTGCGCTTGTCGGCGAAAGCGGCTGCGGCAAATCAACTGTTGCGCGTCTTGTTTTGAAACTTATGAAGCCTACCTCCGGAGAGATACTTTTTGAGGGCAGGGATATATTTGCGCTTAAAGGCGATTCCCTGAAGGCATTCAGGAAATCTGTGCAGATAATATTTCAGGATCCCTTTGCATCGCTTAATCCGAGGAGGACTGTTTTTGATACGATTTCAGAGCCGCTGAAGATACACAGGATCGTTGACAAAAAATACTTCAAAGACGCAAGCGCAGAACTCCTGAAAAAAGTCGGTCTCGGAGCAGATGTGATGAACCGCTATCCTCACGAATTCAGCGGCGGACAGAGGCAGAGGATATGCATTGCAAGGGCGCTTGCCGTGAATCCGAAACTTATAGTTGCAGATGAACCGCTCTCAGCGCTTGATGTTTCAATACAGGCGCAGATACTCAATCTGCTTCAGAAGCTCAGGGAAGAAACAAAGATAACGTTTCTGTTTATAAGCCATGACCTTAAGATTGTCCATTATTTCAGCGATACCGTAGCTGTGATGTACCTCGGCAGGATAGTTGAATATGCAAAAACAGAAGAGTTGTTTAGCAAACCAATGCATCCATACACAGACATACTGCTTGCGTCGGCGCCTCGTATTGCCCATTCACCCATTCATCCATTGGCCCATTCACCAAAAGAGATTGGTGAAGTTCCGAGTCCGATACATATCCCTTCGGGATGTCCGTTCCATCCGAGGTGTCCTAAGAGATTCGAGCCCTGCGATAATATAGTTCCTGTCCTGAAACAAGTTCAGGATCAAGAAGCAAAGGGCAGGTTTGTTTCATGCCATCTCTGGAATCCCTATGAATGACTGGAAGGACAATGTTTTCTTTGTCCTTCTGCCTCCATTTTTGTTAAAGTATATAAAAGTTTATCTACTTCATCTATCAGTTTCTTGAACAGCCCACCATGGCTTTTTGAATCTCCGAAAAGTTCTGTTCTTAATTTTTGAATCTCAGGGTCATAATCACCCCCCCACCCCCCCCTTGTTAAGGGGGGGCTAAGGGGGGTAAGGTGCCCGTTCTGCATGGCATGCCTTTCTAAAATCAAAAGCTGTTTTGCTTTTTCTGTAAATGGCATAAGCAGTTTTTTTATTCTGTGTAATTTCTCTTTATCTCTGGCTGAGAGCTGACCGCTGAGAGCTGAGAGCTCTTTCACCATCACATACAAAGTGCAGTATTCAAGCCCTCTTACGCCTCTGCGCCACTGCAATAGCATAGGATTTCTCCAGAACCAGAGAAAATTACGAATGCCGAGGCTAATTAGGTCATTGACTGCGGCTTCAAGTTCATTAATTAGTAACGAGTGACGAGTGACGAGTGACAAGTCACCCCCCTTACTC
>JBAQLV010000007.1:0-100783 GCA_049302185.1 Thermodesulfovibrionales bacterium
GCTTCATACCGCACGCCTTCACTCCAAGAAGACCCGCAGCTTTTATCAGCGCTGCTGCAACTACGGTTTTGCCAACACCTGTGTCAGTCCCCGTCACAAAAAAACCTTTAGGCATTCCCCTCCAATCATACAATCCTGCTCTCAAGGCTGAAAACCTGTCCTGTTATATTACCTGTCGTCAAGAGATAAGCAATAAACCCTGCTGCATCCTTCGGACTGGACAATTTCCCTGCAATACTCTCATTTCTTGCCGTCGTCATCGCAGCTTCCGATGCCTTTCCCATTTCAGTCTGCATATATCCCGGAAGCAGCGCATTAACTCTGATATTGTATTCAGCAAGCTCTTTCGCTGCAGTATAAGTCAGACCGAGAACCGCAGCCTTTGAGGCGCTGTATGCTGCCTGCCCCTCTCTTCCTTTAAGCCCTGAATACGAGGAGATATTTATAATATGGCCTCCTCCTGATTTTATCATAAAATGAGAGAATACCCTGATAGTATTGCAGCATCCTTTAAGATTTACCCTCAGAACCTCGTCCCATTCTTCCTCTTTCATTTTAATCATCAAACCATCCTTTGTTATCCCTGCGTTATTTACAAGGACATCCACCCTTCCCCACTTCTCATAAACTGCCTCTGCCATTTTCTCTACCTGCCTGATATCACCGACATCAGCTTTTATTAATAGTGTATCTGAGGCAATCTCATCAGCCACTTTCATCGCCTCTTTCTCTGATGCAAGGTAATTCACGGCGACATTGTAGCCGCTTTTCCCGAGCGTTAAGGCAATCTCTTTTCCGAGCCCCCTTGACGCTCCTGTAATAACCGCAACCTTCAATCTGTTCTCCACAAAGGATTTTAACATATCTTTAAAAACTTGAAGATTAGTGAAAAATGATATAATTTTATTGCATCATTATCTTAAGGAGATATTTATGAAAACCCTATGGGCGCCATGGAGAATGGAGTACATACTCGGCAAGAAAGAGCCTGAGTGCATATTCTGTTCCTATCCGAAAAAAAAGAATGACAGGGAAAATCTGATTATATACAGAAGCAGTCATACCTTTGTGATGATGAACAAATACCCTTACAACAACGGGCATATCATGGTCGTGCCTTACATCCACACGTCAACAATAGATAATCTGACTGATGAAGTCTTGCTGGATTTTATGAAAGTCACACAGCACTCCTTGAAAAGCCTCAAAGAAATATTCAGGCCTGAAGGGTTTAATATAGGGATTAACATCGGCGCTGTTGCAGGAGCAGGGATGGAAGAGCATGTTCATCTCCACATGGTGCCGAGATGGGCAGGAGATACAAGCTTCATGTCAGTATTGGGAGAGATAAGGGTGATCCCAGAGCATATAATGGAGACATACGACAAACTGTATCCGATTTTTAATAAGTAAACTACTTCTCCCTCTCCTTTGCCTCGTCCCAGAGGGCATCCATCTGCTCAAGTGTCATATCAGAGAGACTTCTCTTCTTATCCGCTGCCTTCATCTCGATATAGCGAAACCTTGAGATGAACTTGCTTATAGTCTTTCTCAGCGCGTCCTCGGGATTGACGCCAACAAATCTGGAGATATTCACAAGCATGAAGAATATGTCTCCGAGTTCATCTTCTATCTCAGATTGTTTTTTCTTTTTAAGCGCTTTTTTGAACTCCTTAACCTCCTCTTCAAGCTTTTCAAGGACATCCTCTGTCTTTTCCCAGTCAAACCCTACTCTCGCAGCCTTTTTCTGAAGCTTATGCGCCCTCAGAAGTGACGGCAGCGCCTTCGGCACTCCTTCAAGAATTGATTCCTTGTGCTTCCCCTCCCTCTTCTTTTCTTCATCCCACTGTTTTCGAAGCCCTTCCTTATTTTTATATTTCGCCTTTCCAAATACATGGGGATGGCGATTTAACATTTTCCGGCTTATCTTTTCTATAACATCATCGAGATCAAATTCATTCCTTTCCTTTGCAAGCTGGCAGTGAAAGACTATCTGAAATAGGAGGTCTCCAAGCTCTTCCTTTATTTTCTCACCGTCTCCTTCATCCAGAGCCTCAAGGACTTCATAAGTCTCTTCAAGAAGAAAGGGCTTAAGAGAATCCCTTGTCTGCTCCTTATCCCACGGACACCCCTTGTCCCCGCGGAGAGCGGACATTATGTCAATGAGTTTTTTAAGGTTCGTCATCTCACTATGATAGCAGATTAAAAAGAAACACCGCCCAATAAAATACTGTTCAATCACTTCTATGTCAGGCATGTATAAGGAGGCTGTGTTTGGATTAAGGCAAGATTCACGGGTCGGTCAGAATAGGGGCTGAAGTCTCCACGAAGTGGAGCGGATAGCCCCGCCCGAAGAACTTGTAAGATATTAATATATAGTACTAACATTGGCATTTCTACAAAGATAGTTTAATATTGCCGAAATACAGACACAGCCTCCTGAAAAGGTATTTAAAAGCCTGCTAAAACAAACATTGACATTAAGGCTTCACAGATTTATCCTTAATAAAGAGGAGGGCAGAGAAATGAAACACATACATAAGTTTACATCTGTTTCCCATCCCGGTCTTACATCCGAAGCGATGTCTCTTGGCATTAAAGCAGCAGAAATCAGAAGATGCGAAACCTGTAAGAAAGAAACAACATTTATCCAGACAAAAAAGGATAAATGGATTCCGCTGTTTAAAGATGAAGCTGCTGACGAACAGAATATACTCTTAGCGTAAGACACGCTTTTAGTGCACCGAACAGGAAAAACACGGGTCATACGCCCGCACGAGCATCTCACACGTGAGAATCAGTTCATCTTCCGGCTTATCTATATTTTCAGTCACAAGCTTTTTGAGAGACTCTTCAAGATTAAGAAAGTTGTGCGCTGTCGGCGTTACGATATTTGCCTTTGTTATTATTCCTCTCCTGTCCATCTCATAGTGATGATAAAGCATCCCGCGCGGCGCCTCTGTCAAAGCAGAGCCTGCGCCCTCCCTAACCTTAAAATCAGCAAAGTAATCTTTTAACGAAAGCCCCCTGAGAAGTGCGGCGCACTCCTGCAAAGCATGGACTATCTCAACAGCCTGTGCAATATTATTCAGAAAAGGGTTGGTGCCTCCTTTAAACCCAACAGTTTCCGAAGCCTTTTTTGCATCAGGCAAGAGGTTATCAAATCCGAGATTAATTCTTGAAAGCGCTCCTGCCATGAGAGAGCCTCTACCTTTTATAATTGTCCTCTTTGCATTTGAGTAAGGAACTTCGTCCTCAATAAAATAAGAGGCATATTCATGCTCCTTGATATTCAGCCCCTTTGTTGATGAAATCATGCCTTCGTTTACCGCATATTCACCTTTACCTTTTAGCGCCACGAACTCCGCATTATTTCCCAGAGCAGGATATTTAAGTTCTGACACCATCTTTAATGTTTCAAGAGCATCCCCATGCAGAGCTTCAAGTTCCTTTACAGCTTTCTCTATATCATCCCTTGACGGAACCTTTGTAAAACCGCCAACAACCATTGAAACAGGATGCAATGCCCTGCCGCCGAAAAGGGCGGTAATGCTGTTCGCTGCTTCCTTTAATCTCAGGAATCTCTTAATCTCTTTGTCAAAGCGCGGCAGCATCTCCACTATGGAATTAAGCCTGAAAAAATCCGGAAGCGCAAGGACATAAAGATGCGCAAGATGGCTTGAGAGAATCTGGCTTAAGGCAAGTATCTTTCGTATTCTTTTAACTTCAGTAGAAGGCGTAAAACCGAACGCATTTTCTATCGCCCTTATCGCTGTCGTCATATGGGATACGGGACATATCCCGCATATCCTTGCAACTATGTCAGGAACCTCGTCAAATTTCCTTCCCACAAGAAAACCTTCAAAGAAACGCGGAGGCTCCCAGATATTAAGCTTGAGTTCTTTGAGTTTTCCTTCCTCTATCTCAAGCTTTACAGAGCTCTCACCCTCAACGCGGGCTATGTAATTTATATCAATCTTCATACACCATCTCCACTGCTTTTCTGAACTCAATTGTATCAGCGCCGAATTCTGTAAACTTCCTTATGATGTCATCCCGCGATATTCCCATTGCCTTGAATTTTTTCGCAAGCGCAGGGCCATTCGCCTGCTTCATAGGACCGAAGCATGAATAACACGCCCTGTTCATTGAAGGACAGAGCGCGCCGCAGCCTGCATTTGTCACAGGCCCCATGCACGGCAGATTATCGGCAATTAAAACGCATATATTGCCTTTCAGCTTGCACTCAATGCAAACGCTGTACTGAGGGAAATCAGGCTTCCTTCCTGTCAGAACAGATGTAAGAGCTTCGTATAAATCCCTCTCAGCCGGAGGGCATCCCCTTATATAACCGTCCACTTTCACGTATGCATCCACTGCATGGGGTTTAATTGAATGTATTGAAGAGAGATTTTTGTAAACTCTTTTCTCAACCTCAAGTTCCGGCGCTGTTGCCTTTATAGCTGGAATGCCGCCGATTACCGCGCATGATCCTATCGCAAAAAGTTTTTTGCTCTGTTCTCTTATCATCTTCAGCTCATCAACCTGCCATGCCTCTGTTATTGTGCCTTCAACAAGGGCTATGTCAAACGGCCCTTCAGGTATGCCTTTCCTTGAAAGCAGTTTTATAAATACAAAATCAAAACTCGCAAGCACTTCAGGTACATGCTTATGAACATATGCAAAGAAATAAGAACATCCCATGCAGCATGAATACTTAAAGAATCCAAGCCTGAGTTTATTCATAACTTACAGCACCCCATCCGGCAGCCCGCGCACTTCTTTATATGAAAATATCGGGCCGTCCTTGCACACAAATAAACCTGAATGCTGGCAGTGCCCGCACTGGGCAATACCGCACTTCATCCTTCTTTCAAGCGATACATAAAGCGATGACTGTGACATGCCATGCATGATAAGCCCCCTGCATATAAAACGCATCATTATCTCAGGCCCGCAGACAAAAGCAATTGTTCTTTTAGGTTGTATCTTCACCCTGTCAAGCAAATCAGTAACAAGACCGATATGATGTTTCCATCTGTCCGGCTGCACAGCTTCGTCAACTGTCAGATAAACCGCTGTCTTTTCCGCCCATCCGTCAAACTCATCCATAAAGAGCATATTCTTTTCATTTCTTGCGCCGTAGATGAGGCTCACATCTCCGAAAAATTCTCTCTGGTTTAAGACTTTCTGAATAACAGGCCTGAGCGGTGCAAGCCCCACACCTCCTGCAACGATGAGAACATCCTTCTTCTCTGCCTTCTTAACAGGCCAGCCCCTGCCATAGGGCCCCCTGAAGAAAAGCTCATCGCCTTTTTTAAAATCCTTCAAAAAATCCGTCACTCTTCCTACGGACTTTATCGTGTGCTTAAAAGAGCCGTCTCGCAGAGTCGAGTCTCCGACCTGCATAATTGCGCTCAGGGAAATAGGCGCTTCGCCAACACCCGGGTAACCTATCATATTAAACTGACCCGGTTCTGCTAAAAATGAAAACTCTGTTGAGAGGGTGTATGTCTTAACTCCCTCTGCCTCTGGTCTTATATCCTTAATTATTGCTTTTATTGGTGTTAGCGGGTTTTTCAACTTTTAACCTTTAACTTTTGAATTTTGAATTTTTGTATCTCTTTTGTTATCTCCGTAAGGTCAATCCCTGTCGGACACCATGTTATGCACCTGCCGCATCCGACAGTCCCGAAAACTCCGTACTGATTTATCTGGTCTAATTTGTGCGTAACAAACTGCCTGAGCCTTGCAGCCCTCCTCTGCCTGAAATTGCCTCCGTGGACTTCTGCGAATCTGTTATCCTGACATGCATCAAAACATCTGTATCTTGTTACTGTCTTAAGATCCATGCTCATCTCATCTCTCAGGTCATAACAAAAACATGTCGGGCATACCATGACACAGTTTGCGCATGAAAGACATTTCTCTTCCGCTGTCCTCTGCCAGACAGGATGATCCATGTTCTCCGCAAAAATATTATCAAGCCCTGAAACATTTATAGTTTTCCTGAATTTACCCTGCATTGATTTTTCCTTCTCTGTTTTAAGCCTCATCTCATCCCTGCCGGCGCCTCTGCCTTCAAGCCCAAATAATTCCTCTGCCTCTCTGCTTTTTATCTCTACGAGATATTCGTTTTCAAAGTCGGTGAGGAGCATGTCATAACCTCCTGCTGCGTGAAGAAAAGGTCCGGCGCCAACTGATGAGCAGAAACAGTTTTCTGCCACACGTGTACAGTTCAACGAGATGATTAGAGTATTTCTCCTCCTTGCTTCATAGTGCGGGTCTTTAAATGCGCCAAGAAATGTCCTGTCAAGGTAGAGTATCGCATTCACATCACATGGATGCACTCCTATAATTATCTGTTTTTCTGCAATTGGGTGGATTTCGTCTACAGAGATTTTTCCGGATGAAAAAATCTCTGCCACCCTCCCCCTCGCCCCCTCCCCTTGAGGGAGGGGGATGGGGGAGGGGTTATTTTCATTAAATGTGAATCTGAAAAGCTCTTCATTCGGTTTATAGAGAAAAAGTTTTCCCGGAGAGAGCATAGTGGTTTCATACTCCATAAAAAGCTCTCCTGAAGAATTCACTTCTTTAAAAACAGCATAATTGCCTGTTTTGACGGGACCTATAAGCTTGTAATCTTTCTTCAAGGAATCAAGCCATAGGAGAAAAGTCTTTTTGGGAATCAGACGTTTAAATTTTTGGAAAGTGCGTTCCCCAGTCATACCATTTCCAGACATCCCTTGTCAGGTCTTTATATTCGGTTTTTATATGCTCAAACAGGCGTGCATTTTCTATTGCGATAGCGCCCTGGCATGCAAGGGCAGAAAGAAAATCTATCTCTGACTCGCTGAAGGTATATGGGACAGATGTGTATACTCTGAGAACTCCTATTGCTTTCCCTCTGACAATAAGGGGCAGAGAAAGAAGAGCCATTATCCCCTCCCTGATTATCTCATCAGGATACTGAAGTCTTTTGTCCTTTCTGATGTCAGGCGCTGATACAACCTTACATTTGAGACATTCTCTGTCTATGGGGCTCTTCACCACTTCAACAGGCCCTTTCCCCATATACGCACTGCTCAGGCCGTAAGCTGCCCTTACCTCAAGCGTCCCTTTTTCCTCGTCAAGGAGCCTGATTGACGAAGCCCTCAGCCTTAACGTTTTCGCAGCATTTTCCACTATCATCTGAAGAACTTCCTCGAGGGAAAGTGTTGAACTTATTGACTGTGATATTTTTATCAAAGCGCGCATTTCGTCCCATATCCTTGCCCTGCCTGCAAGTATGCCTCCCAGAAATGCAAGCGCCCTGAGCTTCTCTATCTCTCCGGCAGTAAAATCATGAGGCGCTGCTGTATATACCCTCACAACGCCTATAGCCCTCTTCTCCGCCATAAGCGGAACGCTGAGCACTGATTTTATGCCCTCTTTTTTAGCCTCCTCAAGATATAGAACATGAGGCTCTTTCAATATGTTCTTGGTCTTTACAGCCTTTCCTTTAAGAACCTTCCGGTCAACAGGATGTTTTTTCAAAACAACAGGGCCTTTCTTTAAATACTTCTTGCTCAGGCCGTATGCAGCCACAATCTCAAGGGTCTGATTCTTTTCATCAAGCAGCCTGATTGTAGCGCCTTTAACACCCATAATCTCTGTGATATTTTTTGCGAGGATGTTCAGGGTGGTATCGAGGTTGCGCGCCTTAGCCAGTTCACCGCAGAAAGCGCACATACTGTCTTGTTGTCTCTTCATAAGACAATCCTATCAAACAGAAAAAGGGTTGTCAAGGATTGGGGTTGGGAGAAAATTCTGCGCTATCCTGTCTTTTCAATAATCTCTTTTACACGCTGGCTTACCAGTTTGCCGTCTGCCTTGCCTTTAAGTTTAGGCATGAGTTCCTTCATCAGCCTGCCCATATCTTTCATACCGGCAATCCCTGCCTCCTGAATTGTTGATTTAATGATTTCATCAACCTCTTCAGGAGAAAGCTGCTCAGGGAGATATACCTGAATAATGTTTATCTCTTTATTTTCTTTTTCTGCAAGGTCATTTCTGTTTGCCTTTAAATACTGTTCTACAGATTCCTTGCGCTGCTTGACCATTGTAGAAAGCACACCCGTAATATCTTCTTCAGTAAGCTCACCCTTTCCGCGTTTTGCAATCTCTGCGTTCTTTATTGAGGACTTCATCATCCTAAGAGTGGATGTCCTCAGTTCACTCCCCTCTTCCTTACTCTTCATGCTTGTCACAAGGTCTTCATTTATTTTCTTTAAAATGTCCATGGCAATCCTTTTATGCGAGCGCAAACGATCTTTTCGGTTCCGGGAGTTTCTTCCCTTGTTTCTGGAGGGCTTCCCTGTGACAGTCAAATGCCTCTTTAGCGTTCTTTATAGCTTCATCAATGGTGCTGCCGCCGGTGAGGATTTCGGGAATATCAGGGAATCTCACATAAAGCCAATGCTCGTCTTTCTCCTGAGACGGCACAATTACTATCTCATAATCTTCTATAGTAAACATTTTCTGATGACCTCCTTTACATCCAGCACATGACAGAACTTCCTTCCGCCGTGCGGCTTGACAAGAGTTATAGTCGCCTCTCCATTGGAGAACGAATAATGGCTTCCTTTTATATTGATTATATCATAACCCTTAGTTTTCAACGCCTTGGTTAAATCCTCAAAGTGAACATGCTTAGGATTTTCTTTTATTTTCTCTATCAGTTTTTCGGCTTTGCTCAAAACATTTGCCCCACTTCTTTAAGTGGCTTATTATAGCAGAATTAAAGATTCATTAAGCGAGATCGAATCGCTGACCAAAAAATGGACTATGTCAGATACTTTTCACGAGAAAACGGGCGCTGTCCACATTTAAAAGGTTTTGTGTTATCTATTATATATATAAATTTTTTCTTTTAAATATATCTCTCCGGTTTGTTCATTATATGCCCAAATCTCTAAGGCTTTTACATTTAAATAGTTAATCTTATAGACCAATTTTATCGGATTGCTTAGTGTGGGTTCACTATAATCTAGACCATCAAATACTATAGGACCATATTGAGAATTTATTTTACATATAATTAGAAATGCCAGTTTTTCTTTCAAAAATTTAGCTTTATCTGGAGATATGTTGATGCCCAGTTGATATATCTCGTGTCCATTTCCATTTAGAAACTCCCCTTTCCCATTTACCAATGCGAGACCATATTGCAAACTCTGGATTTCTCTTATCCTAACTGAGACGCCAAAGGCATTAGTTCCAATATAAGAACGTTCTGTCAGACGTTTTTCTTTAACTATAAATGATTCCCGCTTATTATAAAAATCAGCAGACGCATCAACCGGCCTTGTCTCAATTTCAATTCTTAGTAATTGGGAATCTGCATAATAGGTCTGTTGTACGCTCCGGCTATCCTCAATCTTAAAGGCGTAGATGTTTTCTGAATTTATTTGTGCAATTCTTTTTTTGTATTCTTCGGTTGTTTCATACTCACCCTTTTTTGACGCCTTCAACTTTAACAAATTATATGTCTCTTCTATATTATGTCCATTGAAATTTGGAGGAAGTTTTTCTGCGGAGGTGTCAAACGTACCCTTGTAATATATTTTCCCACTTGCTTTTGTTACCTTTTTATGTTCCTTATTCGCAAGAGGTTCTTTTGCATGGGATATTCCAGCAAAAAACAGAAATATAAGAATAAAAAAAAGTCTAATTATCATCATGTGTACACACCACTAATCTTATGATTTAATTGTTTTGCTCTTATCAACGCCAGCCTTCGCCTGTTTTTTTATTTTCTGAATGCGCTGATTGCTATAATCTATAATCTCCTCTGCTATATAGTCAAGGTTAGAAAAAAATTTTGTCAAGGCAAAGGAGAAATGTCGTAAATCTTATGTAAACCGATAACCGACTTTTAGTTGACAATTCATGCGCCTTTCCTGAAAAATAACCCATGATTGACAACCTGAGAGACAGGGTTATAAGCGGCCAATCTATAACAAAAGCAGAAGCCGTTCAAATAAGCGCACTCCCAAAAACAGAGATGTTTGACCTTTTTGCCGCAGCTAACAGAATACGGCAAACGTTCAGAGGAGACTCTGTTGACCTCTGTGCAATAGTCAACGCAAAATCAGGCGCATGCCCTGAAGATTGTTCTTACTGCGCCCAGTCTTCAAGGAGCAAGACTGAAACAGCCATTTACCCTCTCATCAATAAGAGCGCTGTAATTGAAAAGGCAAAAGAAGCGAGGGATGCAGGCGTAAAAAGATTCTGCATTGTCACAAGCGGAAGAAAGACAGGGAAAAACGAACTGAAAGAGATATGTTCGATGATAAACGATATAAGGGAAATTGGGCTGCTGCCGTGTTCAACGCTCGGTCTGCTTAACAAAGATGAACTTAAATTTCTAAAAGACAGCGGTCTTGAGAGATACCACCACAATCTTGAAACATCCGAGAGATTCTTTCCTGAAATATGCAGAACCCATACATACAGCGATAAACTGAACACTATAGATGCAGCCATGTCAGCAGGCATTTCTGTCTGCTCCGGCGGTATATTCGGAATTGGTGAGACATGGGAAGACAGGATTGACATGGCTTTTACGCTAAAAAAACTGCCCATAGCTTCTGTTCCGATAAACTATCTTATTCCTGTCAAGGGTACACCGCTGGAAGAACAGGACATGCTCAATCCCTTTGAAGCCCTAAAAATCGTGAGCCTTTATAGGTTCATTCTTCCGCAAAAGGAGATACGCATATGCGGGGGAAGAATGCAGGTTTTAGGGGAATTTAATTCAATGGTTTTTATGGCAGGAGCAGACTCTCTCCTTACAGGAAATTATCTTACAACAACAGGCAGGACATTCAGTGACGACCAGCTGCTAATAAAGGATTACGGGCTTAGGACAGGCTGAGATGTGGAGCATTCGTATGCGGGCATCAAGAGCTATCGGCCATCAGCTATCAGTTGTCGGCATCAAAAAACTCAAAATCAGAAAAACTCTAAACTCTCAACTCTCAACTCTAAACTCTGAGCATATATCCGGAGCTGAGGGGATATACGAAAAATCAGAGATACAAAAAGTCTGCAAGAAATATATCAAAAGGGCTTTAACCCATCCCAGAGGCGAACCTGACGAGATTGCAATCACAATTGAAAAAATAAGGCAGAAGCCGAAAACAATTCTCTTGCTGCCTGTCATCACGCTTGACTGCAACTCTCCTGAGAAAGCAAGGAAAATCATAACACAGAAATTAGAATCTCTTGGCATTTCAAAAAAAGCCATTGACAATGGATTTGTTGTTCTGAATTCAAAAAAGACAATGCGGGGCGCATCGCTAATACTCCTGAAATCAGGAGCACGCGTTGAACCCGACAAGGAAAGAGGCGTAAGAGTCTCAAGAATGGGAATTGAAAAATCAACTGAAAAAAATCTATCAGAAAAACTGTCAAGAGCAAAGATAAATACAACCCGCCTCAGGCGGGTGAAAGAGGCTTTAGTTCTTGCATCAAAGGCGGCATCATGGCCTGATGTTATCGCAGAGGTCTGCATCTCCGATGACCCTGATTATACTACCGGTTACATCGCATCAAAGGAATTCGGATATCTGAGGATACCGAATATCAAGAGAGAAAAGAAAATGCACGGAGGCAGGGTATTCTTTATCAGGGAAACTGCTGATATTGCCGGCTTAATCTCTTATTTGGAAAGAAAACCTGCTATCATTATATAATCAATAAAAAACAGCGGATGGAAACAAAAAACGATTGAGAGAAAAAACCTCTCCGATACAGATGAAACAAACTATATTCCTCATAGGTAATCCCGCAGCAGGCAGGAATGCTCTGAGGAAAATCAATGAAGCGGCAGCAATTATTAAAAACAGGGGACACGATGTTGAGATGCTGCTGACCGGAAAAAGAGGCGATGCTGAGTCATTCGCAAGGCAGATTAGTCGGCAGTCAGCAGTCGAGAGTCACCCCCCCACTGTCCCCCCCTTAGTAAGGGGGGGATTGAAAGGGGGGTATTCAAACCCAGAATTTTTAGTTATCGCTGCAGGCGGTGATGGAACATACAATGAGGTGATTAACGGCATTGCCTGCACCAACATACCAATGGCGATACTCCCTCTCGGAACAACAAATGTCCTTGCTAAAGAACTCAACATACCCGAAGATGTAGAGAAGGCTGTTGATATTGCCCTGAATGGCAAAATACATACTATCTGCCTTGGGAAAATAACTAGTAATCCCCCCTCACTCCTCACTCGTCACTTTTTACTGATGGCAGGGATTGGATATGACGGCGAAACAGTTTATGGAATAAAGAAGGGGCTTAAAAAATACTCAGGAAAAGGAGCATATATTCTGAGCGGGCTAAAGACACTGCTTAGATGGGCGCCTGATAAATTGACCTTCACCATGGACGGCAAATCCTGTGAAGGATACTCTGCAATAATCTGTAAGACATCAAAATATGCAGGCAATTTCAGGATTGCGCCTGATGCAGATATAAACAAAAACAATCTTTACGCCTTCATCATGCATAGCAGAAACAGGCTGGATATTCTTAGATATATTTCCGGGATACTTACGAAAAAACACCTTAAGTTTAAAGACATAACATATCAGCAGGCAGAGAATATTGAAGTCAAGGGCAATGCACACATACAGATAGACGGAGATTATTTCGGAATGACACCGGCAAAAATTGAGATTGTGCCTGACGCTCTGAGGCTTGTATATTAGATGCGGGATTACCCCTTACTGCTTCTTCTTTAACAATGCTTCCATTTTTTCGTGGAATGAAAGAAGGGCTTCTCTCAGTTTATCCTTTGAAACATGCTCCTTCTCAATAAGCGCCATAACATGCAGCAATTCAGAATCAATGCTTTTACGAAAGCCGTCTCTATCAAAGGATTTCTTCTCAAACTCGTCCAGCATCTTGTTCACTTCTAAAACAAACGACCTGACATAGAAGTCATCGCTGTTGCGTACAGAAAGCCGTCTGTGGTAATTGCCTGTCAGTATAAGTTTCATCTCCATCTTTAATCTCTCAAACGGGCCGATAAACCTGTGCGTGAAAAACAGGGCCAATACAACAACAATAATCACATAACCCAAAAACACGGCTATAAAAGAAAAAACTCCATGCTCTATCCTCGCGCCAAGTTCTTTGGTTAAATACGCAAAGATGATTCCTACAAGAAGCGACCAGATAACTATGAGCGAAATTGAAAGGCGCAGTTCTTTCGCCATAAAAAATCTCTGTTTAATCTCTCTCGCCTTCCTCTTTTCCATCATAAATATTCTATCATTAAACATGAGATTATTATCAAGAATTATTCTTTTAAGCCCATCCATGCTTTATAATTAATACATGCATAGAAGATGTCTGAAGACAAGCACGCTATTCACAATATTAATTGCAATACTGCCTTACAGTCTCTGCGCTTACGGCAGCTCCCTGGCATTTGGCGATCAAGGGCATGTCAGAGTTATTAAAGCGCATGACGGTGATACTGTAAGCGTAATTCTAAACGGCAGGAAGGAAAAGGTAAGATTGATAGGCATAGACGCTCCGGAAATCAAACAAAGACCGTGGGGGACAAGGGCAAGAAAACACCTTGAAAAAATGCTGACAGCGTCTAACCGTACAGTCATCCTTGAATTTGATGTGGAAAGAAGGGACAAATACGGAAGGCTCCTCTGCTATGTATATTCAACTGACAAAAATATGATAAACCTTCAGATGCTGAAACACGGTTACGCAGTGCTCCTTACCATCCCGCCAAATGTACGCCATGTTGATGAATTCAGAAAAGCACAGCACAATGCCCGTGAACAAAAACTTGGCATATGGGGCAGCAGCACACCTTCTGAATTCAGGGAAAAACATCCGAGAAATTAACTGAAGCACCCCTGTCTCTTGACTTTAGGTTTGCTGACGCATAAAATATAGTTTATATATAAGGCCTGTGTATGCTCAAAGAATTTGCTGAATATTTAACTTACGATATAGTTCGATTGGAGCAGGGGCGTCTTGCTGACGCACTTGTTTTTTTCATCTATGACACTATAAAGATATTCTTCCTCCTCTCTATTGTCATTTTCTTCATATCAATTCTCAGAAGTTACTTTCCGCCTGAAAAAACAAGACGCATACTTTCGCATAAAAAAGAATTTATAGGAAATATCCTTGCAGCCTTACTTGGAGTTGCGACTCCGTTCTGTTCGTGTTCTGCAGTGCCATTGTTCATCGGTTTTGTCGAGGCCGGCGTTCCTCTTGGCGTTACATTCTCATTTCTTATTGCATCGCCCATGGTTAATGAGATCGCAGTTGTGCTCTTGTGGGGCTTGCTCGGATGGAAACTTACCGCGCTTTATATTGGAACAGGGCTAATTGTTGCAATACTGAGCGGTATCATTATCGGAAGATTACGGCTCGAAAAGTGGGTCGAAGAATATGTATATAAAATCCACACTGCTGAGAATCTTGAGACACCAAACCGTACATTCAGGGAAAGAATTGAATACGCACGGCAAAATACAATCGATATCCTGAAGCGAATCTGGCTCTTTATTCTTATTGCGATCGGCATCGGCGGCTTTATCCATGGATACGTTCCAGAGGACTTTTTGCTCAAATACGCAGGACCTGACAATCTGTTTGCAGTTCCCATAGCAGTTATTATCGGAATTCCTCTCTATTCGAATGCAGCCGGAGTCATCCCTATTGTCTCAGCCTTAATCAGCAAAGGACTTGCTGTTGGCACAGTGCTGGCCTTTATGATGGCAGTGACAGCTTTATCACTGCCTGAGATGATAATTTTGAGGAAAGTAATAAAACTGCCTCTGCTCGGCGTATTTGTCGGGATTATGACGGTAACTATAATAGCTGTCGGCTATTTATTTAATGCGCTTTTATAGGAGGTGTATCTATGAAAACACTAATTATTGAATGGCAGCGCTTACTTGATGAACGTAATAAGACGTGCCCGAGGTGTGGTTCAACGGAGCAGGAGGTTGAAAAGGCGGTGCAGAGTCTGAAACCGGTCCTCAATTCTGCGGGGATTGATGTCAGCCTGGTGAAAAAGGCAATCGATCCCGAGAGGTTCAAAAAAGATGTTTTGCAGTCGAATAAAATCCTGATTGCAAGAAAGACCCTTGAGGAGTGGCTGGGTGCGGGAACTGGGCAAAGTCCTTGCTGTGAGGTTTGTGGCGATGCAGAATGCAGAACTGTTGAATATGCTGATCAGACCCATGAAACTATCCCGGCTGATTTGATCGTCAAGGCAGGGCTTCTTGCAGCATCACAGGTCTTTAATGTGAAACTGCCTCAAGTGGATCAGCGAAAATCAGCAATTAAGCTATTATCCAAAAAGTGCTGAGAGTAAATGACAGGAGGAGGATTCTATTATGGATATCAAAGTATTAGGTCCCGGCTGTGCGAACTGTCACAGGATGGAAGAGATGGCAAAAAAAGCTGCGGCAGCTTTGGGCATCGAAGTAAAGATTGAAAAGATTACTGACATTGCAGAGATAATGAAGTATACGATGTCAACTCCCGGTCTTGTGATAAACGGCAAACTAAGACATTCAGGCAAACCTTTACCAGACATTGAAAAGGTGAAGGAACTGATCAGGCAAGAGGCGTAACCATCCATGGAAACAATCCTCACAATATTTAAGGCTCTCTCTGATGAGACAAGGCTGCGGATATTAAAGCTGCTTGAACATGGAGAGATGTGCGTTTGCGATATTGTCGCAGCTCTGGACATGATTCAGCCAAAGGTCTCTTTTCATCTCGGAGTGTTAAAAGAAGCAGGTCTTATAAAGGATAGAAAACACGGAAGGTGGATTCATTACAGGCTTGATGACTCGGATATGTTCAAAAGGTCTTTAATTCTGTCTGTGCTTGAAAGAACATCTAATGCTGCCGCCGCAGAGGATAAAAAACGGCTTGAGAGGTTTCTGAAGAGCAAAAACACAAAAACAGATTGCATCAATCTTAAAAATACCGCGAGAGGTAATCATGCTTAAAGTAATGTTTCTGTGCACGGGGAATTCCTGCAGAAGCCAGATGGCGGAAGGGCTTGCAAGGGAATTCGGTAGTGGCTTAATAGAACCATTCAGCGCAGGGCTTATGGCTGCCGGCTTGCATCCAAGAGCTGTTTCGGTAATGAAAGAGATAGGAATAGACATATCAAAACAAAAATCAAAAGGCATAGACGAATCTCTCTTGAAAAAAATGGATATTGTCATCACTCTATGCGGCAACGCAGAAGAATCTTGCCCATGGACTCCGCCTGAGATAAGGCGCATCCACTGGCCGATAGCTGACCCTGTCGGGACCATCGGTTCTGAGGAAAAAATCATGAATGAGTTCAGAAAAACAAGAGATGCGATAAAAGATAAGATTGTTCGATTTATTATAGAGGAGGTAAGAGATGCTCAGAGGATTGCTTGAAAAACTTCACAACTTCAGGCTTCTGCCGGTATTTGTAATTGTCAGTATGGTAATAGGTATTGCCATAGGCAAATGGTATGGGATTTCAAATTTTGAACTCACACCTCCGATTGCTGCTATCAAATCCATATTCCACGGCGCTTATGAATTCAGCATTCCAAATACGCTTGCACTTGGTGTTGTAGTCGGTCTCTTCATGATGATGTACCCGGCTATGGCAAATATAAAGTTTGAGGATTTGGGAAAGGCTGCAAAATCTCCTAAGCAATTGCTCATCGTCATGTTCTTTAACTATGCAGTCGCCCCGTTCTTTATGCTCCTTCTCGCAAAAATATTTTTGAGCGGTGAGCAGGATTTATACACAGGTCTTGTGCTTTACGGACTCGCACCATGTATTGCGATGGTAATTGTTTTCACCTACCTTTCAGCCGGAAACGGGCCGCTGGCAATAATCCTCGTTGCGATTAACTCCATTATCCAGATGATGCTGATTCCGGTCTATGCCAAACTCCTTTTAGGCAATGTAGGGTTTGATGTATGGGTTGTAGGCGAAAGCGTACTTTTGTATCTCGGCATTCCCCTTATTGCTGGAATGTTTACACGGTTTTTAGGCGTAAAAAGATTCGGCGAAGAGTGGTTTCACAAGCTGAAATTCTATCTTGATACCATGTCTATCGTAGGGCTGCTTTTTACCCTTATCGTAATGTTTGCCCTGAAAGGCGATTTAATACTCGAAAAGCCGATGCTTATTGTCCAGATGGCGATACCTATGACGCTCTTTTTCTGGATAATGTTTATAGTCGTATATCTTACGGCATGGAAGTTCGGGTTGAACTATAGAGACTCGGTAGCTGTAGGTTTTAACGCAACCGGCAGGGATTTTGAAATAGCCATAGCAATAGCCATCACTGCGTTCAACCCCACAGTAGCGCTCGCAACCGTCATAGGACCTTTGATAGAGGTGCCGGTAATGCTTTCCCTTGTATGGTTCGCGAAACACACTGAGCGCAAACTTTTTCAGAATAAGGGATTCGATTGAAAATATATTTCAAAGGAGGAATCTTTGGGCAAAAGACTGATTTTCTTAACAGTCCTTATGACAGTTCTGTTGTCTCAGGCATGCACCAATGCAGATGAAATTGATGGTTTACTAAACAAGGCAAAAAAAGAAGGCAAAACAGTTATGCTGGAGCTGGGCTCTGTCGGCTGCATCCCCTGCGAGCAGATGAAGCCGGTCATGGAGAAGCTCAGGACGAACTACAGGAGCAAGCTGGAGGTCATTTTTATTGATGTTCGAAAAGACAGGGACAGCGGCAGAAAATTCGGCGTTGCCATGATCCCGACGCAGGTCTTTCTGGACAAGAATGGCAAGGAATTTCACCGGCATATCGGGTATTACGCCTACGAGGAAATAGCGCCTGTACTGAAAAAAGCCGGATTATAGATTAGGTGAAGATGTGAAGGGATAAAGCATGGAAGGACTATTTCAAAACATACAAACGATTATTCAGCACCAGCACGGCCTGGCATTTGCAGCCGTTTTCTTCGGCGGCATCATATCAGCAGCCAGCCCGTGTGTGCTTGCTGCTATTCCACTAATAATCGGATACGTCGGCGGTTATTCAGACGGCAACAAAAAGAAGGCTGCGCTATATTCCCTTGTATTTATTCTCGGCCTCTCAATCACATTCACCCTGTTTGGTGCAGCAGCCTCTGTAATGGGACAAGCCCTCTTATTCACAGGACGATGGCTTTATCTCGGAGCGGCTGTAATTGCAATAATGATGGGACTTCAACTCACAGGGATTCTGTCATTCAACCTACCGTTTCAAAAAACACGGGAAGTAAAGACAAAGGGACTTATGGGAGCTTTTCTTCTTGGACTTCTGACAGGCACTGTCTCGTCTCCGTGCGCAACTCCCGTGCTTGCTGTCATCCTTGCATACGTTTCAGCACAGGGAGATGTCCTCTACGGGAGTTCACTGCTCTTTGTCTATGCCCTTGGGCACTGCGCACTCATTTTTTTCGCCGGGTTATCAATCGGCCTAACCGAAAGCATTATAAGTTCAAGGGGGCTAAAGAACTTTTCGCTGTATTCAAAAAGATTGAGCGGAGCCTTACTTATCGTGGTTGGCCTGTATTTCGGCCTATCGAACTTTTAGAAGAGGAGATAAGCGTGAAACTTTCAACAGATCTGCCTGCGGCGATACAGACGCAATAGTGAGGAGAGAGAATGAATAATGAGCGGTTGCATATCAAGCACTTCCTCACTTTTGTTTCTTCTATGGAAAGTGCGATCCAAAGAGCTCTTTGTCATTTCTTACTTTTCAGCATGATTTTGTTGCCGACTCTTGTCCATGCCTCTCAGCCGTTAACCCAAGAGGGTCTCTGCAACCCGACAGTCGAAGCCGAGTCGGGATGTGATGAGGACCAGCTCGGCCAAGGCGGCAGTGCGATACCTTTTTCTCAAGAGCAGCAGGATGTCTTAGGGATAGCGGATCAGACGGTAAAGAACCCTGTCCTTCCAAGTATCCCAAAGAGCGCCTCAAGTACACCGGAACAATCTTCTGTGGACGGAAAATCGTTAATCATCTACTTTTTCTGGGGGCGGGGATGCCCGCACTGTGTGAAAGAGAAGTCTTTCCTGGAAGAAATGAGAACAAAATATCCATGGATCGATATTAGGGACTACGAGGTCTGGTACAACAAGGAAAATGCCCTATTTCTTGAGAAAATGGCGAAGGCTTATGGATTGAAAACGATAGGTGTTCCCGTGACCTTTGTTGACGGTGAAGCCTTCGTTGGCTTCACTGACCAGTCGAGAAACTATCTGGAAGATACGATCAAGAGCTGTTTCTCGCAGCGGTGTATTAACCCGATGGATAAGATGAACAAAAAACTTGAGACGGAGCCAAAAGTTCTGAGTGATATCCGACCAGTACCAGAAGTAACGGTGGATAGGGAAAGCACTACACAGGCCGTCTCAAAAAGGAAGACAAAAGCAGAGGACGACTACAAGAGCAGAAAGAAGAACATCTCAGTTGATATCCCATTTATCGGCAAGCTCGATGCATCTGAGATGTCGCTACCCATCATGACCCTCGTCATCGCAGGTCTTGACAGTTTCAACCCCTGTGCATTTTTTGTGCTTTTCTCACTTTTGGGTCTGCTCGTGTACGCCCAGTCCCGCAAGAAGATGTTCTTCATTGGAGGGATATTTGTCTTCTTTTCCGGGTTTATCTATTTCCTTTTCATGTCGGCATGGCTCAACTTCTTCCTCATTACGGGTCAGGTTGCAGCGATCACGAAAATAGCAGGCGCCGTTTCACTCGGGATAGCGGGAATCAACATAAAAGACTTTTTTGCCTTCAAGAAAGGAGTATCGCTCACCATTCCCGACAGCGCAAAACCGAAAATCTTCGACAGGATGAGAAGGCTTCTGAAGTCAACATCCCTGCTGTCAATCGCCGCGGGGACAGCGGTCCTTGCGATTGCCGCAAACTCCTATGAACTCCTCTGCACTGCCGGGTTCCCGATGGTATTTACGAGAATACTCACACTGAACGATCTCTCGACCCCGTTGTACTATCTCTACCTGATCCTCTATAACGTGGTCTACGTGATTCCCCTTCTCATCATCGTCACTGTTTTCACCATCACCCTCGGCAAAAGAAAGCTGAGCGAGTGGCAGGGACGGGTACTTAAGCTGGCCTCCGGCACTATGATGCTCGGCCTCGGTGGAGTACTCTTTTTAAATCCCGCTTTGCTGAACGACGTGAAGATTTCGTTCTTTATTCTTGCGGGTGCGTGCGCCCTGTGCGCATGCATTGTCTTCTGGACGCGACAGATCGAGTTGCGAAGGAATACGAGGAAAGCTTAATGCGGAGAACTCGATGAAACCGGTGATGGACAAGCTGAGAACGAATTACAAGCGCAAACTGGAGGTCATCTCTGTGGATGTCCGAAAAGACAGGGAGAACGGCAAGGAGTTTCACCGTAATCTGCAAGTGCTGGTGGACCGAAGGGTGATAGAAATGTTTGTACGTTTTGGCAGTCTCATACTATTAACCAACAAAACTAAGGAGACGCCTCATGAAAATGGGAGAAAACAACTCCGTACCGGCGTCGGAGTCGGCATCGGCGCGGGGTACCTGGGAGGTCTCCTCGGTGTCGGAGGAGGGAACTTCATTGTCCCGGCCTTGGTCTGGCTCGGGTTCGATCCAAAGAAGGCATCGGCTACCACGGCGTTCATCGTGATATTTTCTTCCTTCAGCGGGTTTTTTGGTCACGCAACAACAGGAGGCGTTCCATGGAGATTGCTGGCATTTTCCGCCGTTGGTTCAGTAGCAGGCGCACTGATGGGCTCGTGGCTTATGCACAGGAAACTCAACGCCGCACAAGTGAAAAAGGTTATTGCAATTGTCCTCTATGCAATAGCCGCGAAGATGGCATGGGGGGTGATATTTTGAGCTGTATTGAGGAGATCTGCGGATATTCGGTGTCGGATGCACACCTCGCTTCGCTGCTTAGCAGAGTATCCGAATATGCGGAGATTTACTTGCTTGCAAAGCAAAGGCAGAAGGGCGGCGACGAGATGGGAGAGGTGGCGACGCGCCTCACCTCCGGCTTTTTTTAAAAATCTTACCTATAGAACACAGAACTGTCGCAATTATTTTACCTAAAGTTACAACTTGACATATTATCGCTTCAAACCTTACAATGTGCATATGCACAAAAAAGGCAGCAAGGAAAATGTCGCCGAGATATAAGAAACCGAGGTTTTGTGAATGCAAATTTAAGGGAAAGGCCTTTAAACCGACAGGCATTCCCATGACTGAGATTGAAAAGATTGTATTGTATCGAGACGAGCTTGAGGTTTTGAGACTCTGTGATATGGAGGGCTTTACTCAGGAAGAGGCAGGCAAGCGAATGGAAATATCGAGAGGGACCGTCCAGAGGATTCTTTCCAGTGCACGGAAAAAGGTAGCAACGGCTCTTGCTGAATGCAAGGCCATTGTGTTTGAAGAAACCATATGCAAAAAGGAGGAAAAATAAAATGAAAGTATGTTTTCCAGTACAGGCGAATGACGGTTTTGAAAGTGAGGTTTACGGCCATTTCGGCTCTGCAACAATGTTTATCGTTGTTGATACGGAAACGAACCAGATGTCTATAATCAATAACAGAGACATGCATCATGTGCATGGGGCCTGTAATCCTATCAAGGCCCTTGACGGGCAGAACGTTGACGCAATTGTTGTAGGAGGCATAGGAGCGGGCGCGCTGAGCAAATTGAATCAGTCCGGCATCAGGGTCTATCAGGCGCAGGCACAGGTCGTTAAAGACAATATGGTCATGTTTAAGTCGCAATCCCTCCCGGAGATCACACTTCAGCATTGCTGTGGAGGGCATGAAGGAGGGTGTGCCCATTAACGTTTTTGGAGCATTATTAACAAAAACTTAGAGAATACATCATATATAGGAGACAGCCATGCAGAGCGAAACAATAATCAATCAGTTGAGGGGTTTTCATTTTATTTTGGGGATATTGGAGAACCAACAAAAAGATCCTTTATGCGCCAAATGTATCTCTTTTGCAAATTCCGCAGAAAAAAGGAGGTGTGTATTAAGTGAGTAAGCAAATACAAGGATCATTTGAAGAAAATTTAAAGGGATATAAGGAAAAGATTAACCCTTTGTCAAAAGCCACTTTGAGATGGGACAAGGAGCTGATCTTTGTCGGCAGAACACAGGAAGGATATGAGATAGAATTTGATGCCCATGTTCAGTGGGGATGCAAACCGACAGACTCTCTTCTTTTGAGCCTTGCCGGGTGCATGGGGATCGATATAGTGATGTTTCTGCAGAAGATGAAGATGGATTTCGAGAGTTTCAAGATGGATATCAAAGGAGAAAGGAACATAACACCCCCTCAATACTTTAAGACAATAGAAATGGTCCTTCATATTGCCGGGAAAAACCTTAATGCCAATAAGATTGCCCGTGCGGTATCCCTGTCGCATGAAAAATACTGCTCAGTCTACAACTCACTGAGAAAGGACATGGACGTAAAGATAACCTATAATCTTGAAGACACGGGATCACCGGCAGGAAAGTAATTGAGAGAATATTAACATATGTTCATCATCCATGCAATATGGGATGTAAGGGATTCCGACTCAGCAGTCATATCAGAGGAAATGCTTAAAAATCCGTTTTTAGAGCTTGAAAGGGGCAGAGGGATAAAGCTTGCAGAATTACTCGTTGAAAAAGGAATAGATATTCTTTATACAAAGGAAGATTTTGAGGGAAAGGGCCCTGCATATGTCATTTCGGATGCAGAGGTTGAGGTACGATCAACCGATATAGAGAAATTGGAAGACCTGATAAATCGGAAGTAAAGGACGGGACGGAATAAAATTACCGCAAAATGAGGTTTTATCTTTGAGTAAGCAACCCACAATTGGAAGCCTTTTCCAATCCTTTCTCAGGCTCGGCCTGACGGCCTTCGGCGGTCCCTCCATGGTCGCCTATATAAAGGAGATGTCGGTCAATCGTCACCAGGGGATCGATGAAGATACCTTTAAGGATGGAGTTGTTCTCTGCCAGTCCATTCCCGGCGCAACTGCAATGCAGATGGCAGCATATGTTGGCCTGAGGGCAAAAGGGTTGACAGGACACTAGTGTAGTGTCTCACAAATAACTTTACACAATTATGTCATTCCCGCTTGTCGGGAATCCTTCTTTTAAAAGGGGAAAGATTCTGGACAAGCCCCGTTAGAAAAGACTTTCTAATCAGGGCAAGCCAGAATGACACTACACAAAAGTGTAAAGAAGTGTTGCGGACAGGACACTAGATTATTGATTTTGCTTCCTGCACACAGTATTATATCTCTAAAAGATGATAAGGAGAAACAATGCTGACAGCTAAGGACATAATGACAAAGAATGTGACAACAGTCAGAGCAACAACCACAATAGAAGAACTGGCTCGGATACTCATGGAGCATAAAATCAGCGGCGTCCCTGTTGTGAATGATGATGGGGACTTGATCGGCATAGTCACAGAAAACGACCTGATAAGCCAGAACAAAAGGCTTCACATTCCGACCGTAATGAGACTCTTTGACTCATTTATCATGCTTGAAAGCCCGGGCAATCTAGAAAAAGAGATTAAAAAAATGACAGCGATTGCAGTGAATGACATATATACAAAAGAGGTCATAACTGTCACCGAAGGCACGCCTGTGCAGGACATCGCCACTATAATGTCTGAAAAGAAGGTCCATCTTATTCCTGTTGTTAAAGGAAAAAAGATCCTCGGCATAATCGGCAAAATAGATTTAATCAAGAGAATTACGGGCAGAGCACAATAAAAACATCTTCTGTTATAATTATTTAATAAAAATGAGCGACCTTTATGATGTGATAATTATAGGCGGAGGGCCTGCAGGCCTTTCCGCTGCACAGTATGCAGCAAGGGCAAAACTGAAAACAATTGTCCTTGACAAATCCAGAACAGCAGGCGCCCTTGCATTTGCACACAGGATAGAAAACTATCCGGGCCTTTCCGAGCCGCTCACAGGAAAAGAACTCTTAGACATATTCAGAAAACAGGCAACTAATTTCGGAGCTGAATACGCTGAGGTTCAAGTCATAGGGGTAAATCTCAGCAGTAATGTAAAAGAAGTCTTTACAATGGATAAGAACTACAGCGGGAAGACTGTAATCATAGCAACAGGCTCCATGGGAAGGAAGCCTACGATAAAAGGCGAGGCGGAATTCCTCGGAAAGGGAGTAAGTTACTGCGCAATATGTGATGCTGCGTTTTATAAAGGCAAGACCGTATGCGTAATAGGAGATTCTGAAGAGGCAGTGAAAGAGGCAGGGCTCCTGACAAAATTTGCAGAGACTGTTTATCTCATCTCGCCGTCATCAAGACTAAAGGTTGAAGATGACTATCCTGTTTTAAGCGAGCCACACCTTAAAATCCTCCTCGGGCAGTCAGTGACAGCAATAGAAGGCACTGAGATTGTTGAACGGATAAAGATGTCCGGTGCAGACAAAAAAGAGACTTCCCTTGAGGTTTCAGGGGTTTTTGCATACCTCCACGGGAATAAACCTGTAGTAGATTTCCTCGGCGGCAATGTTGAACTCAGCGAGGAAGAATGCATCATCGCAAACAGGATGATGGAGACATCAATCCCAGGAGTGTTCGCGGCAGGCGATATGACATGCACAGAGGTAAGGCAGATTGTTGTCGCTGCAGCAAACGGCTGCGTGGCAGCCCTCTCTGCTGAAAGATATATCACGCACAGGAGCAGAAGAAGATACGACTGGGCAAAATAGGCAGGAATCAGCTTTAATTAATCTTTCAGCGCCTTGATAAGCCTTTCATATTTCTCTGCGTCAACACACTCTTTTGCCGCAGGGCACCACTTTATACAGGTCATACGCATATCCCTTGAAACAGTGCCTCCGCATGTTTTGCAGACAGTCTCAGAAGAAATTCCCCCAATGACTGAATTTGAAAAACCTGTAGAAATTCCTGTCCCTCTGACCCTTATTTGGGATGAAGATGGAGATAAAGAAATTGTTTCGCTTGTCAGTGAAAAATATCCTCAAGGCAAACTTACTCTTTATACTTCGAATGAACCACTTTCAAGAAACAGCCGTCTCGGAGATTTAAACCGTATTGATATTATCGGTGAGATAAACACCCCAAATGAAATAGTCGAATCGGAGAGCTTTTTTTATGCGTTAAAGACAGAGCATGTGTATGAGTATCGGTATGAAACACGGGCAGAGGCTATACAAAGTGTTTTCGAATATATTGAAATGTTCTATAATCGACAGAGGAGGCATTCAGCCCTGGGGTACCGTTCACCGGTATCATTTGAGCTGGAGGCCATGGCAGCCTAACTTAACTCAGTGTCCGTTAAATCGGGGGAAGATCACAACAGTGGAAAGCTTCAGGACAAAGAGAAAACTTTATTGTGTGTCAAGTGTTTATCCTGTTCATAACGCGCCTGCTGATTATACAGCGCTAATTAATAAATACTGGGATGAAGTAACCGAACAGACAGAAAAACTTGAAGCTGCAGGAAAGATAAAAAAGATATTTTGCGAAAGCATTTATGTTCAGGGAGAAGAGGCCATTAACGCATTAGCCAAAATTAATGAGAAGGCGTTGCACATCATTAAGAAAAAAATTGAAGAAGGTGCTGTTCTTTTGCCGATTGAAACTAAGAATATATTTAGTCCATTTGTGGATTGGGCAAATTGCCTCAAAGTAGTGAGGACGCCAGAGGTTTTTACCAAGGTCTTTGAGTTTTTTATAGAGATTTCAGATAAACGGCTTCAGCATATTATGAACATGATAGAAGGTAATCTCGCAGAGGGAGAGGCCGGCATGCTTATCATGAAAAATGAGGACAGGGCAAAACTCCAGTTCCCGTCAGATATAGAAGTGTTCCTTGTAACGCCTCCTTCATACGACGATATTCTCAGATGGTTTAGAGAAAAGGCAAGAGATTTTAATGATCAGGAGTAAGATAAAAAAATTATTGTTTTACTTCTGACAGGATTTCTCTGATTGTTTCAATAGTTATATCAATACAATACCTGTTCTTCAGTTCACGGCGTATATCTTTTATAGAATAAATTCCGCATTCTTTAATCTTTTTAATAAAGCTTGTTAAATCTTCCCATACATGCCATGGAAAAATTATCCATCGCCACTTTGCAATTTTTTTAACATAGTAGTCAGGAATTACATCTGAAGAGGTCTTGTGCAAAAGTACAGCGGTTCTTATTCCCTTCGGTTTAAATCCTTTTAAATATTCAATGGAGACCCTGAGGGTGTCGCCGGTATCAGTTATATCATCCACAAGCAAAACTTTTTTATCTTTTATATCTGCATTGAGAGGAAATTTAATAACTGCTTTTTCATCCGGAGTAGCTGCAATTCCCCAGTGCTCTACTTTTATGGTTGTTAAATCCTTGATGTGCATATAATCACATAATATCCTCGCCGGGACAAGACCTCCCCTTCCTATTGCTACAACAATATGAGGATTATATGCTGAATCCTGTATCATTCTTGAGAGTTTCTTTGCATCTCCGGCAACTGCTCTCCACGAAAGAATTTCGCATTTAAATTGCTTCTTAGCAGGCAAAGACATAAATCACCTCAAAATTTTTATATGCATCAGCGTAATATCCAGTTTTAAGATAAATATTATATTAGATGAATGTAATAAAACAATACTTCGAATTGCCTCATCAAAAATCTATATAAAAACGTATCGTTGCCTCAAATAAGAAATCTATACGAAAAAAGCACAATAATGTCTTCTGTTAAGGAAAAGACAGGAGGCAGAAATGGGGTTAACGATGAAAGAAAGGCAGGTAGTAACAAAGGAAGTTTCATTAAGGTATCAGAAGGCAACAAAAAAACAAAAAGGAGTCATGCTCAATGAATTTATCGAACTTACGGGGTACACTCGCTGTTATGCATCCTACGTATTGCGTAATCATGGCAGGCAGATACAAGCAGATAAGAGTCAGCAGAGCCATAGTGATAGAAGGAGATATTAGGAAGAGGCGTAAAAGGAAACGACAGAAGTATTATGACGAGAAGGTATTTGAAGTTCTCAAGAAGATATGGCTCATAATGGATTGTATCTGCGGCAAGAGACTTGCACCGGCACTGAAAGAAGTAGTGTTAAAATTACAGAAGCACAAAGAGATTGCAATTGACAAAGGCATCCGGCAGAAGCTTTTTAAAATAAGCCCTGCCACGATAGACCGAATGTTGTCAGGACCAAGGAAGAAGCTGAATATTAAAGGCAGGTCTCTAACAAAGCCCGGGACCCTGTTGAAGAACCAGATACCTATAAGGACATTTTCAGAATGGGATGAAAAAAGGCCTGGGTTTATAGAGATTGACCTTGTAGGGCATGACGGGGGAGACGCAGGGGGTGAGTTTATTCAGACTCTGGATGTAACGGATGTTTGCAGTGGTTGGACAGAGACGCAGGCAGTCAGGAACAAGGCACAGGTATGGGTATTTGAGGCATTAGGGGGCATAAAGAAGCGTTTACCATTTCCATTATTGGGAATAGACTCAGATAATGGTTCTGAGTTTATCAATCATCATCTTTTAAGATTTTGTAAGGAAGGGAAGATAACCTTTACCAGATCAAGGAGTTACCGGAAGAATGACAGTTGTTTTGTAGAACAAAAAAATTATTCCATAGTCAGAAGATCGGTAGGTTATTATCGGTATGACACGGAAGAAGAATTGAAGACAATCAATGAACTTTATGGTTATCTGAGGCTTTATACGAACTTTTTCCAGCCTGTGATGAAACTTATTGAAAAGACGAGGATAGGCAGCAAGGTGCAAAAAAAGTATGACAGGGCATAAACACCTTACAAAAGAGTTCTTGATTCTTCTTACGTATCGTATCAGGAAAAACATGCACTAATGAAACAAGCAGAGTTAAAACGACAGATAACTAAATTACAGCATAAACTTACAAAACTCGTGTTCTTAAAAGAGACAATTAGAAAACAAAATTATCTAAAAAATAAAAAATGTGCATAGAAATTTCATACAGATTTTATGTGAGGCAACCAGTAATCATTTCGTATAGATTTTTACGTGAGGCAACAGGTTTTATGATTGATTTTGTTTCTTCATAAAATCATCGTTCCCCGCAAATTTTATTTGCAAACCATTGAGTTGGTCTTTGTATTTTCCCGTACATTTATGTTAGTGTTCAAAAATATTCTTCGCAATTTCATAAATGCCAAACTTTCACTGATATGAAAGGATTATTATGAGCTTATCTCAAAAAATAGATGCCGAATGTGCTCAAATGCGTTTGCGCTTCCATGACGACGAAGAAAAATTTTCATGGCTTCCGATGCTCCTTGATGCGTATGCAATCATTGACAAGGGAATTGCCTTTGCCATAAAAGAGGAAGAAAACAGGCGCAATGCAAAACTATCCTGCAAAAAAGGCTGTGACAATTGCTGCCGCACGCATAAAGACATACAGTTTATCCTCTTGAGCTTGTCGGGATTTACTGGTACTCTGTGGAAAAGATAGACCAGCCTGTGCGTGAAATTCTAAAAAAACAACTTTTAAGTCATGGTAATGAAATGCACTGTCCATTTCTGATAAATTCCTCATGCTTAATATATCCCATCCGCCCTGTTTCATGCAGGCAATTTAATGTTTTTAACAAACCCTGCGATGAAGGCGAAGACCCCTATTACACAAGGAGAGATGATGTATTGACGCCGATACAGGATTATACAAATCAGGCATTTTTAGTTATGCTTCCGTTTTATGGAATAACTGACGAAGCCGAAAAACTCAAGGCGATAAAAAACAATTTTATCCATACCCAGGTCTGCAACCTGCAATCATATAAATGGACAGGGCTTATCAAGGCAATGAAAGATTTTGATTCAAAGATTCGTTGAATTCATGACCCCAAAAAATCTCTATTTTTATCAAGTTAAATAATTTGCATGCTAAGACATATAAATTTTCGAGCCAATGTCTGCCTTATTTATCCTTCTTACCCTTAATTTTTACCAAACCCTTCTCTCCTACTTCCCCTTCAATTGAATATTGGATTTTATGAAATAATCCTATAACCCATAAATTTGTTATGAGATGCTTTGTTATGGCTGAGGTGGTAAAAGATGATTCTTCGTTGCACATAGACAGGTATAATATTATCTGGTCAGCCATATGATAATCTAAAGCAGTACCTGTAGTATAATATTTGACAAATTCCTCTGCTGCTTCCTCTCCTACAACCTCAGCTTTTTTGCCTCTTGCGCCAAGCGCAGTAAAACCTGCAATTGAATGTTGTGCTCTGGATTCAAGATAGACAAATGTCCCCTGCCCTATTGAAGGGACCTCCAGTAATTCAATAAGCGGAGAAACCTTAATATCTTTAATCTCGTAGTTTATTCTTTTTACAAGTGCATCCTTCTGTCTTTCTGCTATGGACAATGGGAGATTCCCGACTGCTGAATATCCTGTTAATCTTAAAATGCTGCCTCTTTCTATAATTCTCAGAGGTTTGATATTTTTTGGAGGAAATATATCTGCCCTGACTATTCCACCGCCCTTTGGGTAAAATCCGTAAGACTCTATAGCAATCTGAACCCTTATCCCCAGTTGTTCCAGAAAGTGAATAAAGATTCCAGAAAGATAATGAAATGAGGGACTGAGAGGGACATGTGTACCGCCTTTAAGCGTTAAAATAGTTTTCTGCTGTGAGAAAGCAAACGCGGGAATAAGCATTTGAAAAACAAGTGACGTGGAGCCGGCAGTACCGATGTCAAAAGAAAAATATCCGCCTTTAACTTCTTTCGGGGAAAATAAAAGCTCTGTTGAACCTGCGTGGTCACCCTTTACTTCAGCGCCAGAAATAAGTTGAGCAGCTCTTACACAGGTGAGATGCTGCGGCATGAGCCCTGGTTTTTTCCGCCCTTTTCTGATGTTGAATATTCTGAAAGGCTTTCTAAACAGACACGAAAGGCTCAGGGCACTTCTAACTATCTGCCCTCCCCCTTCTCCGTAACTGCCGTCTATTTCTATCATTCCTTAATCCTATATTCTGCCTTTCTAACAATAGCTTGTAAATTCATTATCCATTATAGCCAATTTCCTTTTTTGATGATACAATTTACTCATGCCTGAATTAAAAATCGGCTGCAGCGGGTTTAATTACGGGGGATGGAAAGGGAATTTTTATCCTCCTGATTTGCCACAGAAGAAATGGCTTGATTTTTACTGCAAAATATTTAACACAGTAGAGTTAAATGTTACTTTTTACAGGCTCCCTCTCGCCAGCACCTTCAGCAAATGGCATAACGAAACACCCTCTGACTTTGTCTTCTCAATAAAAGGCAGCAGGTTTATCACCCACATAAAAAGGCTCTTAGATCCTCAAGAGCCTTTAGAAATATTCTTTGAAAGGGCATTAAATTTAAAAAAAAATTAAGAGTTATTCTATGGCAGTTTTCTCCAAGTTTTAAGATTAACATTGAGCGTTTAAAATTTTTTTTAACGTTGCTTAAAAATTATCCATTGCTTGCTCGATTAAGGCTATTAATACTTGCTCTATAGTTACAAATCCCATATCTATTGCAATCTTCCCAAACCTATAGCAGCTTTCCATTAAAAGCTCTTTGTTAAACTCATTTCTCATCTTTTCTGCTCTCATACCTTTTTATAAATCTTATAGCGTTTTCTATTCTTTTCCCTATCTGCATCCTGCATATCTACTTGCAAAAATAATGCCTAAAAATATTTTTAGGTAACCCATTGAATTTTAAGGATATTAAATATGAGTTTGAGTATAGGGTTAAGGCTAATACAATATAAACTGGGTGATTTAGCGCAGAACTCGTTTTAATGCATCATAAATAAACTATATTTAGCCTTTTGATAATATTCCTTGTAGCTCCTCTGCATACCTTCTGCTCTTTTCATCATCAGTTAATATCTCGATATCCTCTGGTTGTGATACACCGAGTCCGAGTTCAACAGCCCTTGCTATCTGTTCCTGAGCAAAAATTTTCTTTTCCATTATTGCCCTGTTGCTGCCGAGTTTTTTCAAAATGGATAACCCGACCGCATCTATTGCAATCCTGTCAGTTCCTGCAACTATGACATCAGCTTTCTTCTTTGTCCCTGTCATAGGTCCTCCGTCAACAAAAGCCTCCATAGCATCAAGTAGTATCAAAGATGGTTTATATGCCTGGTTTATCTCAGCTATCATCTTTCTCATGCTGTGAAAAGACGAATGGAGTTCAGACATGCTTCTCTTGTGAGTAATTCCTACAGATAACTTGAGAGATATTGTAAAAACCCCGCCGTAACCGTGCGTTTTCAGACAGCAGGTTGCAACAATGCATTCTGAATCAAGTATCGGCTTTGCTACATCAAAACCATTTCTCCAGTGGCTCTGTTTGGGTTTTATCCTTACCCATTCATCAGAAGAAAGTTCCTCGAAGTTTATAAATCCCACGTTAAGTTTCTTACAAAGGTTGTATATGTCTTTTTCTTTAAGGACATCAGCTGTATTCGGGGGGCCGCTTCTTTCTCCAATGGTTATGCTTTTTGCGCCCATCTTCTTCAGATGTAATATCAGGTTAGTAAGGGTATCATTGTGTGTAGAACCAGGGAAAGGGTCTGCGGTATTGAAATTTGGTTTAAGCAGGACTTCCTTTTCCTTTACGGGATTTATCCCGAGGATGTCTATAGCCCTTTTAATGCCTGATTCCCTGTCCGGAGTTTTTACAAGGGAGATTTTTGATTTTTTATTTTCCATAGACAAATTTACCGGTTTTTCCTTAGAGGATGCAATGTCCTTATTTCCTAAAGCCGCTGCTGATAGAGCTACCCCTGCTGCCAACATAAATTTCCGCCTGTTTATCATTTATCTACCTGTTTTTATATTCAGTCCTGCTTTTTTATCTAAAGCATAGCACTTTTTGAAGCCATTTTCATCAAAAAATTATTCGTTATCTTATGCATTGAAATGCCTTACGAATCATGCTAAAATTCAACCAAGATTAGTAATCAGCACGAATCATCATTTCTGATGGAGGAATAATATGAAACTGCAAATCACTGCCCGTAATCTTGAACTCAGCGAGACAATCAAAGAAGATATCCGTAAGAAAATTGAAAAGATAGGGACCTATTACGACCATATCATGCGCTGTAGAGTTGTAGTAGAGTCACCAC
Source organism: Thermodesulfovibrionales bacterium (assembly GCA_049302185.1). Classification (GTDB taxonomy): domain Bacteria; phylum Nitrospirota; class Thermodesulfovibrionia; order Thermodesulfovibrionales; family UBA1546; genus UBA1546. Next base: position 32,261 of record JBAQLV010000007.1, read on the forward strand.
ACCGCCATCACCATGAAGGGGTGTTATACAATGTGCGCATTGAGATAAGGGTGCCAGATGCAGAATTAGTAATAAAACAACAACCCGATAAAGACCTGGATGTGGCAATAAGAGATGCTTTTGATTCAGCCCGCCGCCAGTTAGAAGATTTCGTAAGACAACAGCGCGGCGGTATAAAACATCACGAGGAAACCCCTCATGGGGAGATAACTGCATTGTTCACAGATAAAGGCTATGGCTTTTTGACAACACCTGATGGCCGAGAAATTTATTTTCATGAACATAGCCTGATAAATTATAAATTCAAACACTTAAAGGTTGGAACAAAGGTGCGTTTTGTCGAAGAACAGGGGGAAAAGGGACCGCAAGCCAGTACCGTGACTGTAATAGATTAAACCGCTTCATGCTTTATCTTGTGAAGCAGTGAACCTCCCCCGAATTAGCGGACACACCGAAAGGTTAGGTTACAATATAACCTTATAACCTTGGGAGGTGTAAGATGCAAGAGAGCAAAGGACACAGGAAATTCGATCAGCAGTTCAAAGAAGAAGCAGTACGGCTTGTGACAGAAGGCAGACGATCAGTAACAGAGGTAGCCCATGGTCTTGGGATTCATGAGAATCTGTTACATACATGGAAACGGAAACATAAAGAAGACCCTGCAGGCAGTTTCCCCGGCAAAGGTCACTTATTACGTATATTGCGACCTTGGAAGGCTGGCTGTACTTGGCAGTGATTCTTGATCTCTATTCCAGACAGGTAGTGGGATGGGCCATGAGTGACAGATTGACTGCGGACTTTGTGATTAAGGCATTGTATCAGGCTATAGGGCGGAGGCGGCCAGCTTCCGGATGTATACTTCATTCTGACAGAGGAGTTCAGTATGCGAGCGCTGATTTCAGAGATGTACTAAAGGACTATGGCTTTATCCAGAGCATGAGCAGGAAGGGTAATTGTTACGACAATGCGGTTGCGGAGAGCTTTTTTCATACGTTAAAGACAGAGCATGTGTATGAGTATCGGTATGAAACACGGGCAGAGGCTATACAAAGTGTTTTCGAATATATTGAGATGTTCTATAATCGACAGAGGAGGCATTCAGCCCTGGGGTACCGTTCACCGGTATCATTTGAACTGGAGGCCATGGCAACCTAACTTAACTCAGTGTCCGTTAAATCGGGGGAAGATCATCTACGAGGTCAAAGGTTAAACTTTGAAATACCTTATTGATACCGACTGGATTATAGATCATCTCAATGGAATTGAATCTGACTGAACGAATGTGAATGAATAAAGACATCTTAAATAAAATCGCCTCCATCAAATCCATCCTTGACGGCTATCGTCCTTTTTCAGACCATGTTGTCAAACAACTTAAGGACTACTACCGCATAGGACTGACATATACATCCAATGCAATTGAGGGCAACACGCTTACGGAGTCAGAGACAAAGGTTGTCATTGAAGATGGCATAACCATTGGCGGTAAATCCATGAGAGAGCATTACGAGGCTATAGGACATGCAAAGGCTTATGATCATATTTACTCTCTGCTCGGAAAACCGATATCCGAAGAGGATGTCTTGTCCCTGCACAAGCTTTTTTTTCAGCAGATAGATCCTGAGAATGCAGGCAGATACAGGCAAAAAAATGTAATCATTACCGGAACCGATTACCTGCCTCCTGATTCTCAGAAAGTTCCTGAACTGATGAAAAAACATATTGAAAACCTGAGCAGAAAAATTACAAATAAACACATTCTTGAGCAAGCAAGTGATCTGCATGCTGAATTTGAGTATATTCATCCATTTACAGACGGCAATGGTAGAATCGGAAGACTTCTTTTAAGTATCCTGAGCATGAAGAACGGCTACTGTCCTGTAATTGTTCCTCCGATTAGGCGGGCAGAATATATAGCCGCAGTGCGGAAGTCAAACAAGGGAGATTTGAATACCCTGCGAGCATTTATCCTGAGCGTTATTTACGAAGAGATGAAATCCCTGAAGAGACTTGTTGAAAGCCTTGCCAGATAAGCCGGCAACTTACCTCACCCATCTCTCCAATAAAAACTTCGCTCCTTCTTTATCCAATGGCTGATTTCCTGAGCCGCATTGAGGGTCTTGAATGCAGGAGGGGCATCCTTCCTCGCACGGACATTCTGATATAACTGTCAGCGCTGCCTTAAACCACTCATCCATAACATCAAACGCCCTTTTCGTCAGCCCGATTCCGCCTTCATATCCGTCATATATAAATACCGCAGGCTTTTTAAATAGAGGGTAAAACGGATAGCTCAATCCTCCTATGTCTCCCTTATCGCATAAGGCAAAAAGGGGCATGCACGCTATTGATGCATGTTCAAATGCATGAAGGCTCCCTGCAAGGTCATAGCTGAGAGATTCCATGTCATTCTCTGTATCTTTATCTATCCTTAACCACAATCCCTCTGTATCAAAAATATATTCAGGCATATCAAGGTCATGCCTTGAGAGCCTTGTCCTGTCAAAAATATTCTTCCTCTCATACCCTGTCACCCTGTTTTTCATCCTTAATCTGCCTCTGAAAACTTCCAGATGTTTCACCTTAAAATCCCCCCGCCCCCCCTTTACTAAAGGGGGGTGAGGGGGGATTATCTCTAACTTTTTAATCTCCATCTCCTTAATAACCTCTGTTTCATCCTTTGTGCGCGCCTGAGTGTAATACAGGACATCAACCTCCTTGCAGATAACCTTTCTTTCTTCAATCAGGAGTTCCGATACCCTGTACTGCCTTCCGCGGTGGAGATAGATTGCACCCGGAAATGCCTCTCTGAATATCCTTGCCCCGCTCAAACCTCCGATATGCCTTCCGGATTCATCCACTATATCAAAAGGCTTTCCAATTGCCCTAATTTCAACCTCTCTGTGCGGCGTCCTGCTTCTTGAAAACCAGATATCGCCTTTTTTGCCGGGAGTTAACATCCCTTCCTGAACAAGTTCTTCTATCAGGGGCATAAGTTTTTCAATATCATAAACGCTGTCCCCAGCTCTCAGATATATCTCGGATGAGGCGCAGGGAAGATGTTTTTTAATGATATTCTTATTCTCTGGGTCTATGACTCCAGCCTCATGAGATTTTTCAAAGAAGGCATCAGGATGCCTCATAAAATACTGGTCAAGCGCATCCTGAATCGCAATCATCGCTATCAAAGATTCCTGCCCCTGCCTTCCAACCCGTCCTGCCCTCTGCCATGTGCTTGATATTGAACCCGGATAACCTATAAGAATGCATACATCAAGCCCGCCTATATCAACACCAAGTTCAAGGGCGCTTGTTGAAACAACGCCGAGGAGTTCACCGCTGAAGAGTTTCTGCTCTATCTCTCTTCTTTCCTTCGGAAGAAAACCTGCGCGATAGGGGCTAATTTTTTCGGCAAACTTAGGAGCCCTGTCAACAGTCCACTTATATATAAGCTCTGTAATCTTTCTCGCCTTTGTGAATACAATGGTCTTCAATCCTGCCTCAAGGCATTTAATGAATAAAGCGGTTGCCTCTGTGTAAGGGCTTTCAAGCAACGGATTTATGAACATGAAGTGTCTTCCTGCCTGAGGAGCGCCGCTTTCTGTCACAGTCTTAAAAGGCAGTCCGATGAGTTCCTCTGCAATGTCCTTCGGATTCGCAATCGTAGCTGAACAGGCAATGAACTGAGGGTTTGAACCCCAGTAATTGCATATCCTTCTGAGCCTCCGCAATACATGGGCAACATTAGAGCCGAACACCCCGCGGTAGGTGTGTATCTCATCAACAACAACATACTTAAGATTTTTGAAAAACCCTTCCCATTTTGCATGAAAGGGGTTTATTGCAAGATGGAGCATATCAGGGTTTGTGAATATGACATTAACGCGCGGGGGAAATTCTGTTTCCCCCGCGATCCCCCTTTGAAAAACCTTTCGTATCTTTCCCCTTCTGTATGCTGTAGTATCTCCGTCATAGACCTCTCCAAATCTCAATGGGGACTTTGTCCCACGTGCGAAATCTCCCTTAACACCAAGGACAGCTTCGCAAAGCTCATTAAGGTTCTTGACCTGATCCTGCTCAAGTCCTTTCAGAGGGAAAATATACAGGGCTCTGGTTTCAGGATTTTCAATTATGGATTCAATAACAGGTATGTTATAGATAAGGCTTTTTCCGCTTGCAGTCGGAGTCATTACAACAATATTCTCGCCCTGCCTGATTAAATCAATCGCCTCAACCTGATGGCTCCAGAACAACTCAATCCCATGATTCTTAAAAACCCTTCTTAATCTCTCATCAAGGTCAATCTTTTTATACAGTGGTTCTACGGGATGAATATACCTGTGCTCTGTTATTGAGGGGTTGAACCTGTCGTCTTTTTCAAGCGATTCAACAAGATTAATAACTGACATTTCTACCATTCTATTCCATAAATGACAGACACAAATAACGGTGAAGAACTGTTAGAGACAGCACACTAATAGATTCCTCTAAGAGTCTTCTTCATCACCTGACCACCCGTATTCACCTATCAAAGGCACAAACACACACGGCACATGCAATTGTTCCGACAAAGCGCCTTTGGATTTTTTTACAATCAGAAGCTGCTGCGAAAACCGTATTCCAACAGGGGCAATAATTATTCCTCCGTCAGATAACTGCTCTATCAAAGGCTCTGGAATCTTTGGTGAACCAGCTGTTATCAGTATCCTGTCAAAAGGAGACTTTTCAGGCAAGCCGAGCGTGCCGTCGCCTGTTATGACACGGATATTATTATATCCCAGCGCCTGAAACCTCTCCTCTGCCTTTTTAGCAAGCAAAGCTTTTCGCTCTATTGTGAAAACCTCCATGGAAAGCTCTGCAAGGATTGCTGCCTGATAACCTGAACCTGTTCCTATCTCAAGGACTTTTTCATCCCCCTTAAGCTCAAGAAGTTCTGTCATTATCGCAACCATATACGGCTGTGAGATTGTCTGCTCATCGCCGATTGGAAGCGCCATGTCAGCATAAGCATTGTGCTGCATATAATCATCAACAAAAAGATGTCTCGGCACCTTTCTCATTGCAGATAGGACTCGTTCATCCTTTATTCCCCTCGGAATAAGCTGGGTATCAACCATCAAATCTCTTAATCTCTTAAAATCTTCCATATCGTTCACGATGCAAGATACATGATACAGGATGCATGATACTTGTCTCTACTCTTACAACTTGTATCCTGCATCATGAATCGTGCATCCTTTCTAAGATTTCTCTTGCCGCTATAATCCCTGACACCGATGCCTGAACCAGCCCTCTGCTCACACCTGCGCCGTCTCCGACAGCAAAGAGATTTTTAACCTCTGTCTCAAGGTTTCTGGTCAGGGTTAACTGCATTGAATAAAATTTAACCTCCACTCCGTAAAGAAGCGTATGTTTTGAATTCACTCCCGGCGCAATCTTATCAAGGGCGTCAATCATCTCAAGGATATCCGAGAGATAACGGTAAGGTATAACAAAACTCAAATCTCCGGGAGTTGCATCTTTCAAAGTGGGCTGGACCATTCCTTTCGCTATTCTCTCAGGCGTTGAACGTCTTCCTGTCTGCAGGTCTCCAAGCCGCTGTACAATAACGCCCCTGCCGATGAAGTTAGCCAGCCTTGCAATATATCTTCCGTAAGATATGGGTTCATCAAACGGCTCTGTAAAAAATGTGCTTACAAGGAGGGCAAAATTTGTGTTGCCGGTTTTTCTGTCAGCATAGCTGTGCCCGTTCACTGTCCAGATACCTTTCAGATATTCTTTTACGACCTCGCCGTAAGGGTTAACGCAGAAGGTTCTTACCTTATCGTCAAATTTCTTTGAATAGAAGATTAATTTCGGCTCGTATGTAATGCTCGTAAGATGTTCAAAAACAGAGGCAGGGATTTCAACCCTTACTCCTATGTCAACAGGGTTCTGAAGCAGGGTAAGATGAAGACGCCTTGCTTCTTTTTCAAGCCACCTTGAACCTTCCCTGCCGGGAGCCAGTATCACATAATCAGAGTAGATTTTATCTCCGTTTTTGAGTCTGATTCCAACAGCCCTTCCCTTTTCCACAAGAACACTTTCAGCATCTGCGCCGAATAACGTTTCAACTTTATCATTCAGCGACTTTTTTACCTTCTTAAGCAAAACCCTGCACCTGTCCGTGCCTATATGCCTTATCCTTGAAGGTATGAATACAATATCGTTTTTGGATGCAAGCCTCTCTATTTTCTGAATTTCCTCTCTGCTTCCTCCGTAAGCCTTTTTAGGGGCGCCGTATTTAATGTAGATGCTGTCGGCATAGTCTATCAACGACTGAAGCGTATCGTTGTCTGTATATCTTAGAAGAAATCCGCCGATATCAGGCGAGAGGTTCAGTTTTCCGTCGCTGAATGCGCCGGCCCCGCCCCATCCGCTGAGAAGAGCGCACTCAGGGCATGCCTTGCAGGATACATCTTTTATCATCATTGGGCATTTTCTCTGGTCTATATCCCTGCCCTTTTCTACAATGAGTACCTTTGCACTCTTCTTTTTATTAACAAGTTCCAGCGCAGAAAAAATACCCGCAGGGCCTGCGCCGACTATTATGACATCGTATTTTTTCATGCTTGCTTGTGTACTGGAAACAAGGTTTTCTGCAAAAACTCCAGCGCGCTGTAATTCGTCAGATCAAGGTGTATGGGCGTTATGGAGACATAGCCTTTTTGAACGGCATTAATATCTGTGTCCTCTCCGTGCTCCCAGTAAGGAGTGCCTCCCCCTATCCAGAAATGCTTCTCTCCCTTCGGGTCATATGTCTCCTGGATAGCATTGTCATATATGCGTTTCCCCTGCCTTGTGAATTTCACCCCGTGAATGTTTTCTTTTTTTACATTCGGCAGGTTGACATTAAGAAGGGTATCGTAAGGAAGCGATTTTTCAAGCGCATACTTTGCGATTTCAATGGAATAGTAAGCCGCTGTATCAAAGTGGAAATCCTTTTCGCCTGCTATTGAGACGGCAAAAGACGGTATTCCCATTATAGTGCCCTCTATAGCCGCCGATACAGTGCCTGAATAGGTAATATCATCACCGACATTTCCGCCTTTGTTGATGCCTGAGACAATGAGCGCGGGCTTTTCAGGCAGTATCTTGTTAACGCCTATTGCAACACAGTCCGTCGGAGTTCCGTTGACTGCATAAATATGGTCACTTAGTTCTTCAGCCTTCAGCGGCCTGTGCAATGTTAATGCGTGGCTTACAGCGCTTCTTTCCCTGTCAGGCGCAACAATATAGGCATCTCCAAGTTCTTTCATTGCACTGAAAAGCGCAATAATCCCCCGCGAATGCACTCCATCATCATTTGTGACAAGGATAACAGCTCTACGAGTCATGACCATTAAATATTGTATCACAATCCATAACATGCTGGCATAATACTAAGGAGTTCATAAGTAAAACCTCATAGTTTGTCATTCCCGCAGTCAGTAAGCGGGAATCCAGACAGTTAAGGAACTGGATGCCCGATTAAAAACTTCGGGCATGACGGATAAAGTTTTATGTGTCTTTACTTATGAACTGATTAGTAAGATGGAAAGAGGGAATAAATTATGGTAGCATTGGTATAAATATGAGAGATTATCTGACAGAATATAGGAATTTCTCCTTTACGGTACCTGAAAAATTCTCTTTTCCGCTTGATGTCTTTGACAAGTGGAAAGACAGACAGGCACTTTACTGGACAGACGGCATTGATGAATTAAAACTCCTCTCATCAAAAGGCGCAAGCGCTCTCAAAAACAGGGGGATTGAGGGGGGTTATTAAAGGGGAAATAGGGAAATTATATAGTAAAAGACAGGGATGGCATAATTACATTAAAGAAAGAGATACAGCAGACGCCTTTGAAGGAGAAAGTACTTTTTCATCAGAGCCGGCACTAATCTATTTCACATCAGGCACAACAGGCCCGCCGAAAATGGTGCTTCATACGCAGGCATCCTACCCTTTTGCGCACATGATAACAGGAAAATACTGGCTTGACCTTAAGCCCGGCGATATCCACTGGAATCTCTCAGACCCCGGATGGGCAAAGGCAGCATGGTCAAGCCTGTTTGGCCCGTGGCATATGGGAGCGGCAATATTTTCATTTTACAGAAAAGAAAAGTTTGATCCTTCACTGACAATGGAAATCCTGCAGAAATATCCTATAACAACATTCTGCGGGCCTCCGACAGCTTACAGGATGATGGTAAAAGAGATACCTGCATCTCAAGACTTCACATTTAAATCCATGCGCCATTTTGTTGCAGCTGGTGAGCCTCTTAACAAAGAGATAATTGGGATCTGGAAAGAGAGAAGAGGGATGTATATTTATGACGGTTACGGGCAGACAGAGACAAGGCATTTATTGTCTTAACGCGGGGATTCAGACCCTCGAATGCCCTCATAAAAGAACTGCAGGAATTTGTGAAGAACCGCACAGCGCCGTATAAGTATCCGCGCAAGATTGAATTCGTTGATGACCTGCCTAAAACCATAAGCGGAAAAATAAAGAGAAAGGAACTGAAAATGAAGGAATTCGGAAGGACTTAAAATTTCCTCTTCCAAAATCAGTGCGAATGTGATAGCATCAAGAACACTTTTCCTGCTTACCCCGTTTAGAGTTAAATCTCTAACGGGGCTTAATTCAAAACCGGGGGGCTTTACATTTAATGGATGGACTTACCTACAAAAAGGCTGGTGTTGATATTGATGAGGGAGACAGATTTATAAGCCTGATTTCTCCAATGGCAAAAAAGACATTCAGGCCTGAGGTCATTACAGACATCGGCTCATTCAATTCGCTCTTTAAACTTGACACAGATAAATACAAACAGCCCGTGCTTGTCAGCGGCACAGACGGCGTAGGCACAAAGCTGAAGATAGCGTTCATGACGGACAAGCATGACACAGTCGGCATTGACCTTGTTGCCATGTGCATAAATGATATTCTTACCAGCGGCGCAGAGCCTTTGTTCTTCCTTGATTATTTTGCAACAGGCAAACTTAAACCTGAAAAAGCAGCAGAGGTCATCAAGGGAATAGCTGAAGGATGTAAACAGGCAGGCTGCTCTTTAATAGGCGGAGAGACTGCTGAGATGCCCGGATTCTACCCTGAAGGAGAATACGACCTTGCAGGCTTTGCCGTGGGAGTGGTTGATAAGGATAAAATAATAAACGGCTCTGATATAAAGGAGGGCGATGTTCTCATAGGGCTTGCATCAAGCGGGCTTCACAGCAATGGATATTCCCTTGTAAGAAAACTGTTTTTTGACGTAAAGAAAATGGATGCTGATACTTACATCTCAGAACTCGGAACCTCTCTCGGAGAAGAACTCCTTAAACCGACAAAAATTTACGTAAAGGCATTTAACATTATAAAAGATAAAATCAGGGTAAAAGGCATGGCTCATATTACAGGCGGAGGCATTTCAGGGAATCTGCCGAGGATATTCCCAGGGGGAGTAAGCGCCATTATCAATGAACGTTCATGGACGCCTCCTTCTATATTCCACCTGATAAAAGAGATGGGCAATGTGCCCCTTGACGACATGAGGATGACTTTTAATATGGGAATAGGGTATATTATTGCCATCCCCGAGGCTGAATCAAAAAATGCAATATCTATTCTAAATGCGGCAGGGGTTGATTCTTTTGTGATAGGCAATATTGAGAAAGGAGGTCAGGGCGTAAGATATGCATAGAATGAGATTTTTACTTAAAAAGGCATTTACTCCGATAACTATAATGGTAATACCTCACAGCAACAGAAAACCGTTCAATCTCAAGATACCTTCTGTCGGCATATTCATTTCAATACTTCTCTGGCTAATTGGAACTGGTTATGTCTTCTCAATAGCTATTGATACGCTTGAATATTACAAGATGCAGGAAAAGGTTCAGTATTATTCCGGCCAGTTTATGGAAATGAAAACAACAATGTCAGCGCTTAAAAAAGCGGAGGCTGAGTTCAGGAAACTCTTTTCTCTGAAATCCAAAGAGAAGGTTCTTGAGAATATGGACACATCAGACAGCGGCGCAATTGACATGGAAGCTCTGAAACAGCAGATTAAAAAGACGGTTGAAGACGTTGGTGATATAAAGGATTATCTGAGCCAGCAAAGAGACCTTTACATGGCAACACCCAAAGGCTGGCCTCTCACAGGGAATGTAACCTCGTACTATGGGAAAAGAAAACATCCTAAAACAGGTGAAGAAGATTTTCACAACGGAATAGATGTAAGCGCCTCTCCGGGCAATCCTGTTACAGTCACTGCTGACGGCATAGTGAGTTTTTCCGGATGGAACGGCGGCAGCGGCAATCTTGTAGTTGTTGAGCACGGCTTCGGATATTCAACGTTTTATGCCCATAACAAGATGACTGCGGTTAAGGTAGGCCAGCGTGTAAAGAAGGGAGATGTCGTATCCTATGTCGGCTCGACAGGAAATACAACAGGGCCGCATCTTCATTACGAAGTATGGAAAAACGGCAGTCCTGTTAATCCTAAATCTTTTATAGAAGGGAGGAATTAGCAGATGTTTTCAATGTTTTCAAAAAACACAGAAAAGCTTGAATCATTTATCGGCATCAACAGTAATTTTAAAGGCGACATAAAAACACAGGGGACACTGCGCGTTGACGGCACAGTTGAAGGCAATATTGAAACTGACTGGCTCATACTCGGAGAAACCTCGCATCTTAAGGGCAATGCTGTCTCAAAAGGCATTATTGTCGGAGGCAGGGTTGACGGCAATCTAAACGCCAGAGAAATTATAGAGATTAAGACTAAAGGACAGGTTACAGGCGAGCTTACAACAAGCAAACTCAGCATTGCAGAAGGCGCAATGTTTGACGGCAGTTCTTCAATGATCAGGGAAGAATCAAACGTGATTGAACTGCAGGCAAAGGAAAAGGCGTCTTAGGGATTTCATTTTTCAGGGCTGTTATTCGGGATACCATCTTCTTACAACGAATTTATCTCCCTTGCCATCGCCCTTATAATCATTGGCAGGCTGCATTATTTCGCTGACAGCCCTGACTGCGCTCAGTAGATTTTTGATATGCACCCCTTGTGAAATCGTACTTTCAATTACCTCTCTGCTGTTAAGGACTATTACTACGTGCCTTTTATAAACAATAATATCAAGGGGCTTGAGCTTCTTTGCTATTTCATCAGGAGACAGTCCTTTTACATCAACAGAAATCCCGAAAGAAAAGAGGGAATCTGTATTGCGCGGTGTATAGCCTCCGGTTGCCTCGTAAAGGAGCCCTGAACAATCAACGCCTTTCAATGTCCACATCTTCAATGCGTCATTGGGCAATGTTCCTGACGGTTTATAAAACTCAAGCATCTCAGGAATTCCCTTTGAATAGTTGCCTCCCCACACATATATAGCGCCATCAGCAGCAATCAATTTTTTAATTATCGTATCTTTGTCAGGCAGTTTCCTCCGGCGTTCCTGCGGTTTTTCAAATCTCTTCTCCACAAAGCGGCTGTCTATATAGTAACCGCTCACTGCATGATACGGATAATCTTTTGTGGTTACTTTGAGTATTTCACGGCTGCCTTTCATGATTGTATCTTCTATAACAAACACTGTATGCGGCAGGGCAATAAATTCAACCTCTTCTATCAGATTTTTTGAGGTGAGCTTTAATGTCCTTTTGTCACTGCCTCCGAATACAGAATTGAAATCAGGCGTGCTCAAAACAGGAGTAGGCAGAACAGCCACAGCATATTTTGTCTCTTTTGTCTTTACATTTTTTTGTACTGCCCCTTCTCTGTCACATGCTATTGCCAAGAAACTTACGATGACTAACCCAGAGAGGGCATAGTATTTGATAAGTTTCAGTCTGTAACCTCTTTCAGCCACTTCAGATAATCCTCCGACCCTTCAACAATCGGCAGCGCAATAATCTCAGGCACAGTATAACTGTGCATTTCCCTGACTTTCTGAGAAAGGCTGTGAAAAAGTTTCTTTTGAGTTTTAACAATCATGAGAACTTCTGATTCATCCTCTACCTTGCCCTGCCAGCTATATATTGACCTTAAATTCCTTACTATATTCACACAGGCGGCAAGCCTTCCTTCAACAAGCGCCCTTGCAATATTCGCTGCCTCATCCTCGCCTGATGCTGTGATAAAGACTGCTATGTTTTCCATGAATTCCCCCCATAATAATACAGATGCTCTGCATTATTTCAATGTAAAACTAAATCTCCCATTCTTCATAAGTACTGCTCTTGTGCCGTCCTTGTGAATCAATATCACGGTGGGACTGAAGAATACAAAGTCCTGATGAAACGGCGTGCTGACATTCCCTCCAAATGAACTGTTGTCACCGAGCGCAATATGAATCGTGCCGAGGATTTTTTCTGATTCAAGAATATTGTCAGGTCTTTTCGCCATATCATTGGTGCCTATGCCGAGTTCCGCTATATTTGCATTTTCCACGCGCTCTGACAGTTTTTCTCTCAGGTAACCGGCATATTCCTCATCCCCTGACACTTCTTCAACAAATCCGTTTTTTACTGTTAATGCCACAGGTGATTTCAATTGCCTCGTTGGCGCAAACTCAAGGACAAGCCTTCCGTTTGCCGTGCCTTCCACCGGCGCAAGATATACCTCGCCTGCCGGAAGATTTCCAAATGCTCCCGGCGCTGTGAGAATCCCTGTGTCTGATTCTGCTTTTCTGCCCTTTTTTGAAAATGAAATAGAGGTGCCATTCGGTGTCTTTATCTCTACAGCCTCAGCCTTATTTACAATTCTCGCAATGTCCCTTGTCCTCCTGTCAATTGCCCTCCAGTTCACATTCATTGCGCCCTCAAGCATAGCCGCATCAAACAAAGGCATGCTTGCATACCGTGTTTTGCATATCCTTGTCAGAAGGTCTCTGAACCTCGTATGGCTTGTAGAATAATTTGACAGCGCAATCACAGCATTCACAGCATGTCTTTTATAACGGGCTATAATCTCTTCTGCCCTTCTCATATCCGAATCCTTAGCCTTTTTCTTTATGAGGGGAGCTAACAGTTTTTGCGCCTTAAGTTCATTTAAAGCCTTTTCGCCGAATGCCATTGCCCATAGTTCCTTAGGAGGCTCTGCGCCGTGGCTGCCTGTGGCAGGATATTCATGATAAAGAATCTTTTTGCAAAAACCTTTTCCTGTCTCAGCGGTGAGAATAGCTATATCGCGAAGTCTTTCTCTTCTGCACCTGTCAGCGTCCTCAACAACCTCTCCCTTGAAAGTGATATCTGTGAATATAAGAACACTCTCTGTTTTTTTAACGCCGAGGTTAACGCTGAATATATTCCTTAGAATCTTTGTCATCAAATTTATTCTCTATTCTACGAGCCGTAGGCGAGCCATCGGCTGCTTTAATCTTTAATAATCCGCGGGGGGTTATGAATATGAGGAGTTCTGCCTTATCTTTTGTTTTAGTCTCTTTTTTGAACAGCCATTCTATCAGGGGAATCTTGGAGGTCAAGTATCGCATTCTTCGCCAGAATACCTATACCTATTGCTCCGCCAGCTCCAGCTCCAACCGCAGCAAAATCACCTATTTTCTTACATTTATCCTTCCACCTAAAGTTTTACTTTAAAAGTATAGCCATCACCACTTAGAATGTCAAGGTATTCTAAGTTTAATGCCAGCCGAGACAAAACCACGGCAGATTGTATATAATGTGAAAATGAAATGCAGAGAATACAAAAGCGATTTAAGATTGCATACATACTGAAGAACAGTGTCTCTTAGCTGCATGGAATGCGGCAAAGAATACCCGCTAAAAGAGTATCTTGACGAGATAGACGAAGAAACATGGAACAGAATATCACTTCGCCCATGCAATAGAGCTTAGGATTTAATCTCGCTATTACAAAATAATACTAAAGGGCGGTTAGCTCAGCTGGGAGAGCGCCACGTTCGCAACGTGGAAGTCGGGGGTTCGAATCCCCTACCGTCCACCATTTTTAATTGCGCCTATTGACCTCTCTCATCTTAAACTCTATAATGTCTTAACCCGAATAATGCATTTTGGGGGTTAAAATTATCAGACAGAATGAGAGGTGCTATTCATGCAAAAAAAATTCTTTCTATTAGCAGTCCTGTCTATTCTTCTTGTCTTTAGTCCTGCCTTCTCCGCAGACAAAGACAGCTTCCAGATAAAGAAACAGCCCGAGATACAGCAGGTAAAACCAAAGAAGCCTGTTAAGATAAAACTGAAGCGCTCTGCCGAAGGTAAATATTCGTGGGAACTTTCAGGAGATGATACTGATGAAGTTGTGCGGGCGGATAAGAGGCTGAGAAAATTGTTGAAGATAGAATGAAACACAGAATTATGTTATATTTACCCCGTAGGAATTTCCAGCGGGGTTCACATTCGTGGAGGTTTTATGAAAATAGTTCTTGCATATTCCGGAGGGCTTGATACCTCTGTTGCCATAAAATGGCTTAAGGAGACATATAATGCAGAAGTAATTGCTTTCTGTGCAGACCTTGGTCAGGGAGAAGACCTTAATGCCGTAAGAAAAAAGGCATTGAGAACCGGCGCCTCAAAAGTATACATTGAAGACCTGAAAGAAGAATTCGTCAGAGATTATGTCTTCCCAATGTTACGGGCAAATGCAGTTTATGAAGGGACATATCTGCTTGGCACATCAATAGCAAGGCCGTTAATCGCTAAAAAACAAATAGAAATCGCAAAAAAAGAAAAGGCAGATGCAGTGTCCCACGGCGCTACAGGAAAGGGCAATGATCAGGTGAGGTTTGAACTAACCTACTATGCGCTGAAACCGGACATAAAAGTAATAGCTCCGTGGCGTGAATGGCATTTTAATTCAAGGCAGTCATTAATCAAATATGCTTCAAAGCAAAACATTCCTGTTCCTGTGACAAAGGCTAAATTATACAGCACCGACAGAAATCTCTTTCATATAAGCTATGAGGGAGGAATTCTTGAAGATCCATGGGCAGAGCCTCCAAAGGATATGTTTAACATGATTGTCCCTCCTGAAAAGGCGCCGAATAAAGTTACGTATATTGAGATAAGTTATGAGAAAGGAAACCCGGTTGCTATAAACGGCAAAAAAATGTCTCCGTCAAAACTTCTTGAAAAACTTAATTCAATAGCAGGAAAGAATGGAATAGGCAGGGCTGATATAGTTGAAAACAGATACGTCGGAATAAAATCACGCGGGGTTTATGAAACACCCGGCGGCACAGTCCTTCATATCGCACACAGGGCAATTGAATCAATAACGCTTGACAGGGAGGTTATGCATCTCAGGGATTCATTGACACCTAAGTATGCCGAGCTTGTATATTATGGATACTGGTTCTCCCCTGAGAGAAAAATGCTCCAGACAATGATAGATGAAGCTCAGGAAAATGTCACAGGCGCGGTGAGGCTTAAGCTTTACAAGGGAAACTGTCAGGTTGTCGGAAGGAAATCGCCGAAATCACTTTATCAGCCCGAACTTGCGACTTTTGAGGCAGAGAAGGTTTATAACCAGAGGGATGCCGAGGGATTTATAAAGTTGAATGCATTAAGACTGAAAATAAATTCAAAGTTAAAAATTTCCTGAATATAATTGAGATAACTTTTCACTTTTAACTTTATACTTATAAAATTATGTCTGACCCTAAATTCTGGATTGCGTTGAGTGATGTGCCTGATATCGGGCCTGTGACAGCAAGAAAACTGTTTGCTATCTACAAAAAACCCGAGGCAGTCTTTAAAGCGCCGTATAAAGAACTGGCCAACATCCGCGGCATAGGACCTGCAAAAGCAAAAAACATAAAAGGATATTCAGAATGGGGAAAGATAGATGCTCAGCTTAAAAAACTTGACGCCACCGGCATAAAAATAGTTAGTTTCAGCAATAAGGATTATCCTGAAATGCTGAAGAATATAGAAGACGCTCCGATTGTACTTTACATCAAAGGGACAATCCAGAAAGAAGACAGATACGCTGTTGCAGTTGTCGGTTCAAGAAAATACAGCCCGTATGGAAAACTTGCCGCTGAAAAATTATCCTCGGAGCTTTCCTCTATGGGATTTACCATTGTGAGCGGTATGGCAAGGGGGATTGATACGCTGGCACACACTGCCGCTATTAATTCCGGCGGCAGAAGCATTGCTGTTCTGGGCTCAGGTATTGACGTGCCATATCCTCCTGAGAACAGAGGATTAATGGAAAAATTAGCAGCTTCAGGATGTGTGATAAGTGAATTTCCGCCTGGCACACCGCCTGAAAGAGAAAATTTCCCGAAAAGGAACAGGATAATAAGCGGATTGTCCCTCGGTGTGCTTGTTGTGGAAGCAACTGCTGACAGCGGCTCATTGATAACAGCAAGCTGCGCACTGGAACAGGGGAAGGAGGTTTTTGCAGTGCCTGGCAATATTAATTCTGCAAACTCAAAAGGCACGAATGAGCTGATTAAGAAAGGGGCAAAACTCGTGCAGAGCGCAGAGGATGTAATAGAAGAACTTGCGCCTGTCCTGAAGGGTTACATACGGACAAGGGAAAAGGCAAACATAGAGCTTTCAGTTGAGGAAAAGAGACTTTGTGATATAATGACAGCAGAACCTAAGCATGTTGATATGCTTTCAAGAGAAAGCAAGATGCCTGCGCAAAAGGTGCTTGGAATCCTTCTCAGCCTTGAATTAAAAGGGATTGTGAAGCAAGCAGAAGGAAAGAAATTTTTCCTTGCATGAACATTGTGAACAGAAAAGCTGGAGGTAATTGAATAAATGAATTCCGTAGTTATTGTTGAGTCGCCCGCAAAGGCAAAGACAATAAATAAATTTCTTGGAAAGGATTTCACGGTGAAGTCTTCCATTGGTCATATCCGCGATTTGGTGGAGGGAGAACTTGGAGTGGATGTGAACAACAATTTTCAGCCCAAGTATGAGGTTCCCGCCGAGAAAAAAAAAGTGGTAGCCGAATTGAAAAAAATTGCCAAAGGCGCGGATGTGGTATGGCTCGCAACAGATGAAGACCGCGAAGGCGAGGCCATCGCGTGGCATTTGTCGGAAGCGCTGGATTTGAGCGAGAATAAAACGAGACGCATTACTTACTCTGAAATTACGAAAGACGCAATTCAAAAAGCGATTGAAAATCCGAGAACAATTGATAAAAATTTAGTTGACGCTCAACAAGCGCGCAGAGTTTTGGACAGATTGGTTGGCTATGAGATTTCGCCAATCCTTTGGAAGAAAGTGAAGCCTGCGCTATCGGCAGGAAGGGTGCAGAGCGTTGCCGTGAGATTGATTGTGGAGCGGGAAAGAGAGATACAAAATTTCAAATCCGTTTCATCTTACAAAGTGTCGGCTGTTTTTCTGGATGAGAAAAACGAGATGGTGAAAGCGGAACTGCCGAAAAAGTTCCAAACCAAAGAAGAGGCGAAATCATTCCTCAAAAAATGCAAAGGTGCGGAGTTCTCCATCGCCAACATAGAGACAAAACCCGCAAAGAAATCTCCATCCGCTCCTTTTACCACTTCAACACTTCAGCAGGAGGCGGGAAGAAAATTCGGATACTCTGTTGCTCAAACAATGAGAATTGCGCAGGGACTTTACGAGAGCGGAAAGATAACCTACATGCGCACGGATTCGGTAAACCTGTCCGACACTGCGCTGTGTCAGGCGAAAATAGAGGTTGAACGATTGTACGGCAAAGACTTTGTGAATATCCGCCGTTACAAAACCAAGAGCAAAGGCGCACAGGAGGCGCACGAGGCCATCCGCCCGACCTATCTCGGCGTTTACGAAATTGAAGGCGATGCGCAGGAGCGGCGTATCTATGACCTGATCTGGAAAAGAACCATCGCCTCGCAGATGAGCGATGCGCTGCTGGAGAAAACCACAGCAACCATCCGCGTGTCAACGGCTGCTGAAAACTTTGTTGCGCAGGGCGAGGTTTTGAAGTTTGAAGGATTTCTGAAAGTTTATCTGGAAGGAAGAGACGATGAAGATGAGAAAAACGCAGAAGGCATTCTGCCTCCTTTGAGAATCGGCGAGAAACTCACCGGCAGGGAAATAACTGCTACAGAACAATTCACGCATCATCCGCCCCGGTACACAGAAGCTACACTTGTGCGCAAGATGGAGGAACTCGGCATCGGAAGACCTTCAACCTATGCTCCAACCATCTTCACCATTCAAAAGAGAAATTATGTGGTGAAAGAAGACCGCGATGGCGTGAAAAGGAATTTCAGTTGTCTCACCTTGAAGAATGGGAATATCAAGGCAGAAGAAAAATCCGAAAACACAGGCGCTGAGAAATCAAAGCTCTTTCCCACTGACATCGGCATGGTGGTGAATGATTTTCTGATGGATAATTTCAAAGACATTATGGACTTTAATTTCACGGCAAAGGTGGAGGAGGAGTTTGACGAAATTGCCGGGGGAAAATTAGCGTGGACAAAGATGCTTGCGGAGTTTTACAAGCCCTTTCATAAAACCGTGGAGGATACAGCGGAAACATCCGCGCGCCAGAGCGGCGAGCGCGTGCTCGGCAAAGACCCTGAGATGGGAAAACAGGTGATTGTGCGGCTCGGAAAGTTTGGGCCTATAGTTCAAATCGGGCACCAGGATGACGAGGAGAAACCGCGCTATGCTTCGCTTCGCAAGGATCAGCGCATGGATACCATCACCTTTGAACAGGCAATGGAGCTATTTAAGCTCCCCCGCAACCTCGGCACGCACGAAGGCGATGAGGTGATCGTGAATATCGGCCGTTTCGGCCCGTACATAAAATATCAGGACGGATATGTGTCCCTCCCGAAAGACGAAGACCCGAACACGATTTCGCTGGAAAGGGTGAAGGAAATTCTGAACGGCCCCCGCCTGCCCAAGGTATTGGGCAAGTTTAAGGATGAAGACATCATCGTGGCCAAAGGGAGATTCGGCCCGTATGTGAAATACAAAAACATCTTTGCATCCCTCGGCAAAGGGGAAGACCCGCTCTGTGTAACACTGGAGCGCGCCATTGAACTGGTGACAGCGAAGGAGAAGAAAGAGCTGGATAAAATCATTAAATCGTGGGATGAGGATGCGCGGGTGCGCGTGGTGAACGGCAGATACGGCCCGTGTATTCAGTCCGGGAAAAAATTCTTCCGCATCCCCGCCGGCAAAAAGCCGCAGGATATTACGCTGGATAAATGCCTTGCCCTGTCGGGATTAAACGAGGAAAAGAAAAAACCCAAAGCTGCAAGCGCAAAGGGAAAAACGAAAGCCAAAACCCGCAAGGCGGGATAAGAAAAACAGCCTGCTGAATGCTTTTTCCCCTTGCGGAAAAATATTCCAAAAAGACAGGCAAGGTACTCCAGTGCCATAAAAAAGATTGCGGATATAAAGTCGGAATCGACTCGCAACGAGAAGAGGTCAATCAATTAGAAGAGACAACGGCATAGCCAATAAAAGACCCTTTATTATAGGCATCGGCGGCAGCCACAGCGGAGCCGGCAAGACGACCATTGCCGAGGCGATTCTGAAATACCTTACCTCTCAAAGTTCGGAGTCCGGTCGCCCCGGACGACTCGTCCGCACTCGGGCGGACTCGCCGAGGAGAGCCGAGGCGAGAGTCCGGAGTTCAAAAATAAAAAACAGGGAATCACTCATCACTCGTCACTCGTCACTTGTCACTTGTAAGGATTGGGGCGCAATCAAATACACAAAAACTGCCATTTACGCCTCAATAATTGATGACCCGGAGACATTAACGCAGGAAAGCAAAGATACTGCAAGGCTCATCAACGCAGGCGCCGAAAAAGTGCTGTGGGTTCAATCGCCTCCGGAAGAACTCAAGGAGGTTCTTCCCATGGCTGTTGACAGGCTTTCCAATGTCAGAGGGATAATAGTGGAAGGCAACAGCGCAATTGAGTTTTTGAAACCTGATATTGTAATATTTGTATCTGGAAGGCATGGCGGCGCTTTAAAGAAAAGCGCTGAAAGAGTTCTTGAAACTGCAGACATAATTTTATTTGAGGATGAACCTCCCATGAAACTGCCTGCAAAGGCAAAGAGATTTAAGGTTGTTTTTACACCGATGTCAGGATTTGATGAATGCTTGGATTACATACAGAAATTGCTGAAATGAGATGCGAATGAAAAACAGAATAGAAGAAGCGATTAAAAAAAAGGCTGTCAAAGGCAGGCTTTCATGCAGCGCTGCAAGGAAAATCGCAGAGGAGATTGGAGTGTCCTATAAAATTGTCGGTAATGCCGCTGACAGGCTCAAGATAAAAATCACGGACTGCAGTCTGGGGTGTTTCTGATGGATGCAAAGATAATATTTTTTGAACTCGCCCTGACATTATATTTTGCGGCAATGATAATAAGCATTGTCGAACTATTCAAGGGGTCAAAGACAACAGCCAAGTTAATGCTTTCATCAGTGGTTGTCGGTTTTCTACTTCATACAGTGAATATCATCTATCGCTACATCGACGCAGGCTATGTACCGATAACAAACTTTCATGAAGCGACGTCTTTTTTTACGTGGTGTACCGTGCTTCTTTTCCTCTTCCTTGAATTCAGGTATAAGATTGGCCTTCTCGGCTCTTTTATAATGCCTGTTGTATTTGTGCTGATGCTTTCGTCCTCCATGCTTCCGAGAGAGATAAAACCTTTAGATCCTGTCCTCCGAAGCTACTGGCTCGGGATTCATACAGTGCTTGCATTCCTCGGCAATGCATCATTTGCAATGGCGTTCGGCCTTGGAATCATGTATCTTGTGCAGGAACACTATGTAAAATCCAAACATCCGAGCGGTCTTTTCCAGAGACTGCCGAGCCTTCAGAGCCTCGATGAGATAAGTTACAGGCTCATCACCATCGGATTCCCTTTACTCACACTTGCAATCATAACCGGCGCTGTATGGGCTGACAAGGCATGGGGCAGCTATCTCAGGGGAGACCCGCGAGAGGTCTGGGCCCTCGTCACGTGGCTCATTTATGCAATAGTGCTTCACACAAGGCTTATTGCCGGTTGGAGGGGGAAGAGGGCTGCAATACTCTCAATAATCGGTTTCCTCACAATCATCATCGCATTTTTCGGCATTAAACTACTAAGAAAAGGTCTTCATGTCTTTCTATGAACATTCTTGTTGTCGGACTCAACCATAAAACAGCTGGCATAGATGTCAGGGAAAAGCTTGCCTTTAACGGACAGAAACTTGAGGAAGGCCTGCAGAGGATTAAAACCCTTCCTGATGTAAAAGAGGCCGTCATCCTGTCAACATGCAACAGGGTTGAAATCTATGCCGCTGTAACCAACGCTGCAGCTACGCATGAGACAATAAAAAATTTCATCTCTGAGTTTCATGGAATTGACAGGAGCGCACTTGAAACATCACTTTACGCATACGAAAACATAAACGCTGTCAGGCATGTCTTCAGGGTTGCATCAAGCCTTGATTCAATGATTGTCGGCGAACCTCAGATACTCGGTCAGATTAAAGATGCGTTTGATTTTTCACTCCAGAAAAAAGCAACAGGGATACTCCTCAATAAACTCATGAAGAAGACAATATCTGTTGCAAAACGGATACGCACAGAGACAAAGATTGCCGAAAATGCAGTATCAATAAGCTTTGCTGCTGTTGAACTCGCAAAAAAGATTTTTACAGACCTCTCAACAAAATCTTTTATGCTCCTCGGCGCCGGTGACATGGCAGAACTTGCGGCAAGACACCTCATGAGCAGCGGAGTTAAGGATGTCCTCGTTGCAAACAGGACTTATGAGAGCGGCGAGAAACTTGCAAAAGAATTCAATGGACGGGCTGTAAGATTTGAGGATTTTGTACATGAGATTGTCAACACAGATATTGTCATATGTTCAATAGGCGCATCAAAATACGTGCTCATGAAAGAACAGATGCAGAAGGTTATGAAAGAAAGAAGGCATAAACCCGTTTTTATAATTGACATCTCTGTGCCAAGAAACATAGACCCTGAGATAAATAACATAGACAATGTCTATCTTTATGATGTTGATGACCTGCATGGGATTGTTGATACAAACAAGCTTGAGCGCCAAAAAGAGGCTGAGAAGGCGGAAGGAATAATAGCTGAGGAGATAGAAACCTTTCAAAAATGGCTGGCATCGCTTGATTCTGTTCCGACAGTCGTTGCCCTGCGCGACAGGGCGGATGCCGTCAAAAAAGAAGAGATTGAAAAACTCCTGAATAAACTTCCTGCACTTGGAGAAAAAGAAAAAGAGGCTGTTGAATATATGGCAAATGCAATCATAAACAAACTAATTCACCCTCCGACCGCTGCTCTAAAAGAAGACTCCGAGGACAAGGACATTCTCATTGCAACAATCAGAAAACTTTACGGGTTGAATGAGAAAGAAGAGTAAGGCTAAACAACTGTCCACTGCTGGGGCAGGAACAGGCGTTCGTAGGTCATCATCGCAAACCTGTCAGTCATGCCTGCAACAAAGTCACAAACCATCCTGTGTTTGTTCAGTTTCTTCTCAGCGGGAATATCCTTAAAGACCTCTTCAATATGTTCAAGATAATACTCGTATAAATCCCCCAGTATCTTTTTTGCCTTCCTGAACTCTATTCTTGTAGTATCGCTCTCATACACACGTTCATAAAGAAAATCTCTCAGCATATATGTTGCTGATGACACCTCAGAACTCATAGAGAGCCTTTCAAGGTCTGTGCTGAGGGATTGATATATGAAGTCCTTTACCATTGTGTCTATTCTCCCTGAATGGGTATCACCAATCACCTTCGTGATATCCTTTGGTATATCTGATTTTTTTATAACCCCTGCCCTCAATGCATCATCAAGGTCGTGATTAACATAGGCAATGATATCCGAGACGCGCACAACCTGCCCTTCAAGTGTCTCTGCCCTGTCTGCCTTTGTTTCAGGAATAATCATGCCCTTGCCTTTTGAATGTTTTACAATGCCGTTCCTTACCTCATAAGTGAGATTCAGTCCCTTCCCGTTCTGCTCAAGAAAATCCACTACTCTCAGGCTCTGTTTATAATGGTCAAAACCTTCAGGATGTATCTCCCTCAGTATTGCCTCGCCTGCATGTCCGAACGGTGTGTGCCCAAGGTCGTGTCCGAGGGCAATTGCCTCTGTTAAATCTTCGTTTAATCTTAATGCGCGTGAAATAGTCCTTGCAATCTGCGACACCTCAAGGACATGGGTGAGGCGTGTTCTGTAGTGGTCGCCCTTAGGCGCAAGGAATACCTGTGTCTTGTGTTTTAATCTCCTGAATGCCTTTGAATGGATAATCCTGTCCCTATCACGCTGAAAGCATGTCCTTATCTCGCCTTCTTTTTCAGGCTTCATCCTGCCTTTGCTGTTTGCGCTCAGACATGCCTTTGGGTGAAGGGTCTTTCTCTCAATCTCCTCTGTCTGTTCACGAATGGTCATAGTTCACACAATATACAAAAACCTTTTCTTAAACTCCTTCACTCTCATATTCGCCGAAGATGCTATTTTCTTTATATTCTCAGTCTTAAAATCTTCCTTCTCCAGTCTCATCATATATTCCCTTCCGACAAGATACGGCTCAGAGGTTATATCAACATATCTCATCTTCGGCTTCCCTGTCTCAGGCTCAAACATCTCGCAGAAAGGCACTGATTTAAGCTTCCCCTCATAAAAGACTATCATGGAGCCTGTGCCGCCCATTAAGAGAAATCTCACAGCTCCGTATCCGAGGTTTCTTGTATATTCAGCATCAAACGGAATCGGGTTTGCAGCCCTAAGTTCATAGCCTATGTTTTTATCAACAATTGTGACTTTTATGCCCCGGTTTTCAAGGCTTTTATTCACAAGCATCTTCATCACCCTTCCAAGCTGAATCTCGGATAGCCTCACCCTGCCTGTCTCATCCTTCTCCACGCATTCATGCCTCAGAAGCTCTTCAGGGTCAAACTTGTTTGCAATGCCCTCTGCAAGAATGGCAACTCCGTAATCTTTGCCTATTGAAAGACTTTTGATAATAGAGCCTTCAAGTATGTCGGCGACTTTTTTAAATGAAAGCTTTTCTTCCTTAAATTCCTCGGGGATTAACGTGACTGTTGCTCCTGCTGCCTTCCCTATGCCGAGCGCAAGATGTCCTGTGTACCTGCCCATCGTTGTCACAAAATACCACCTTCCGGCTGCCCGCGCATCTTCAAGAATATTCTCTACGAGTTCAACCCCCCAGTGCCTTGCAGTTTCATAACCGAATGTCGGCATTCCGCCGGGCATAGGCAGGTCATTGTCTATTGTTTTAGGAACATGGACAACTGCAATGCTCCCTTTCGCCTCTTTTTCTATCCACCTTGCCATGTAGAGCGTTCCTTCTCCGCCGATTGTAATAAGATACCTTGCCTTGAGTGATTTCAAAGTTGACATAAGAACTCTGAAACGCTCTTTCGCCTTCTCAGGGAAATCTCTTGATGTTCTAAGGATTGAACCGCCTGTGATGTGTATCTTGCTTACATTATCAAAAGTGAGTTCTAAAACCTTCTTCTTATCTCCTGCAAAAAGGCTCTTGAATCCTCCGACTATGCCTATCACCTTCTTGCCTTTTTTTATAGCCTCAATAGACGCAGCGCTTATAACGCCGTTGATGCCCGGTGCAGGCCCTCCTCCGACAACTATTGCAATTGTTTCTTTCATATCATTTTATAAAATTGCATTCAAGGAAGGGCATGGTATTTAAGCGGTTTTTTTGACCGCAATTCCTATAACAAATATCAGATACAGAGCGGGCAAAACCTCGGAGTCCCGAAAGCATTCGGGGCGAGAATGAGCGAGGATACCATGCACTTCCTAATTTATATATCCTCATAGTTCTTTCCGTAAAGATTCTGGAATCTCTTTCTTTACATTCACAGGCTTTACCGTCCTGCTGACTATCTCTTTTGTGTTCCCGACTTTCAGCTTGTCAAAAAGAAGCCCGAACCTGTCCTCAAGCTCCTTCATTATCGGACTCTTTACATCTGACGGCAAGTCCCACCACTTTTTCTTTAAAGGGCCAAAACCTTTTTTCCTTGTGCTGTACATAAACTGCTCTTCTGTCTGACCTTCTTTCCATTCCTTTGCGTATTCTGTCTTTATAAACTGATAGACCTCATTCCTGAATTCTGAAGGCAAGGCATTGCAGTCATACATGATATTCTGAAATCCTGTCGCAAGATGCACCTCTGATGTGCCTGTTTCAGGGAACATGTGAAATGCCTCTTCAGGGAGTGTTGATGCTCCATGCTGAACGCAGCCTGAAAGATTGTATTCTTTCCTTGCCATATCAGACAGCGTTCGCAGAGTCTCAAAATCAATCTTTACCTTTGCGAGCGTGCCGTCAGGAAGCACAACTCCTCCATGGGCTGTGCCTGTCTGCACACTGAGCTTGCTCAATCCCTTGCCTGCCTTAAATGTTTCCTTAAATCCTTCAAGATACGTCCTGAGTTCATCAGGGTTGCTGTTTTTCCCTCCTATCTCTCCTATCTCTCCTCCGATTGAAATATCAAAACCCTTCGGCTGAATTCCCCTGATATATGCCCCGAGTTCCGCTGTCTTTTCAAAATTCGGCGTCTGCTGTTCTTTTGTTGTCGGTCTTTCAAGGTCTACAAGCGTTGAAGAGTCAATATCAATGTTATAAAATTCTGCGTCTATCGCCTCTTTTATCAAGCCTTTTACATAGTCTGTTTCAGGTTTCGGGTCAGCAAGATAGTTTTTTCTTACAAGCTGGAAATGGTCTCCCTGCACAAACACAGGCCCGCTGAATCCTTCCTTTACAGCAGCGGCAAGCACAACAGTGGAATATTCAAGCGGCCGCTGTTTTGTATAACCTATCTCTGAACGCGCAATCTCAAATATGACTGCTCCGACGTTCATCTCATTTGCCTTTCTGAATATTGCCTTCGCGGTGTCATAGGTAAGCCCCCTGATATTGATTGCAGGCACAGTAAAACCCGGATAGCTTCTTCCCATTTCTTCATAGAGCCCCT
This sequence comes from Thermodesulfovibrionales bacterium, assembly GCA_049302185.1. Lineage (GTDB taxonomy): Bacteria > Nitrospirota > Thermodesulfovibrionia > Thermodesulfovibrionales > UBA1546 > UBA1546. Next base: position 58,262 of record JBAQLV010000007.1, read on the forward strand.
GTATTGACGCGGGGACAGCGCCTGCTGCCTTTGCAGCCTCTTTAATTAAAAGAAAAAGCGCAATCTGCCTGTCCTTATCTTCTGTGAATACCGCCTCATATATAAGCTCATTCATTACTTTTTTCAGCCCTGCCTTATCTTTTAACTCCAGAATGCCATTGTTGACAGATAGAATACCCTTCAGCTCTTTTAGATCCATCTTATCCTCCTGCAGATTTATGAAATAAATTTTCAGTTAATATATTAGCAGCGTCCTGTCACACGCAAGGTTAATAAGCCTGAGCCTCGTCTATTATGAGGACTGCCTTTTCATTTTTTGAAAATACGTCAAGGAGAAAATTGTTAAGCGCCTCAAGATGGTCCTTTTCTGTACTGCCTGCGGCGGTAACGCCAAAATCATAATTTATGAGCTTTAAAAGCTCAAGATGAGCAATTGCTTCCTCGTACTTCTTGCTCATGTAGAGGAACTTTGGGTTAGGCGTCACACCAAACGGCTCTTCCCTGAAACCGAAGAACTTATTGTATATCAACCCTGCCCCTCCTTCTTTTTTTCTTCCTTATCTTCCTCTGTCTTTTCTTTAATAGTTACATCCCTTGCAAAGTCAGGACACCGGAGATCTTTGCCTGATACTGAAAATTTTTTTTGGCATGTTTCCCGCCATGCGCAGACTGCACATACATCCATTATACCTCCCCTCATTTTCCGTCATTCCGCACTTGATGCGGAATCCAGATTCCCTTTTTTCCTGGATTCCTGCTGGAGTTTATCCCGTACTTTGATACGGGGCAGGAATGACATAAAGCAAATCTTTATTATTTACAGCCTTTAAGCCCTCTCTTTTCTGCCTGTCCTGAAATGCCAGCTTAACACCTTTTCTATGTTACCTGCAACGCTGTCTTTAGAGTTTATTATAAAGGTTTTATTCCATATCTGGAAGAGTTCTTTTTCAATCCTTGCAACAGGAGGTGGAGAGGTGAACCTTTTCTTCAGTTCTTCCTCAAACATCGGCACAATCTTATCTTTCATTCTCAGTTCCGTATCCATAAAAAATACCGCTATTTCAGGGGACAGGTCAAATGTCCTGTCAAGAAAAGCCGCAACCTCGCTGTTATAAATCTGCTTGGGAGGAGAAGACTTCACCTCCATATACAGGATTGACCCGTCAATCTTCGCAATGACGTCATAATCACCGCCGACCCTCGGCCTTTTAAATTTTACTCCCCATGCTGCCTCAGCCGCAAATTCTCTTCTGAAGATTTTGCAAAGGAACCATTCAAGCGTCTCGCCAAAACTCTTTACCGGCCTTTTTATCAGCCTGAAGCCATCGCCTGCCGGTTCAACCACCCTCACAGAAAGAAGAAAATCAATATAAGCATCCGTCACATCGGATGTCGCATATCTTGTGACCTGCTCTTTCGTAAAATATTCCTGATGCTTTATCACGTCTCTGATAAAAAGGCGGAAAGAGTATTTTTTCAGCATTTCATAAAAATCATCAAGGAATCTCTTTGCAGGAAGCACAAGGTCCTCTGAAGGTTCTTTTTTGTATATTCGGAATCCGCGGTGTCTGAGAAGGACTTCCAGGGAAGGGGTAAGTTCAGAGATAGTTTTTCTAAGTCTTTTTATCTCGTCACGGAGCGCCTGGATTTCTTCATTCTCAGCCATTGACCACCCTAATTAATGAAAGTTCATCTGATATTTACCTAAAACTCTATTGTCTCTTTCTCCACTTCAGGATATACACTGTCAATTTTGGTTTGAATTTCCATAGTCTTTTTCAGGACAGTCACAACCTTACAGTAATGCTTTATTTCTTCAAGTGATAACGCTCTGCCTTTTCTGTCTTTAAGCCATTTGTCGCATACCTGATAACCTCCGACCTGATATTCCCAAATGTCTTGAGTGATACCCTCAAAATACTGTTCATTATTAATGTAAAGCTTCCCTTTTTCATATCTAAGTTTTTCAACCTTATCATTCCCCTTGCCCTGAAATTTGGCAATTGGTTTATCAATCTCTGCTGATTTAAGAAGATGAAGATCTACAAGCCTTTCGCCATAATCTGACATTTTCTTGAACAGCTTGTAATCACTTGTGAATGGAATCTTCGGGAAATCTATCTTCAAAAACTCAGCATATTTTGTTCTGTAGATATTTGAGTAAAGCACTGCGTAAATGTAATAAAAGATTTGTTCAGGAGAAGGCGCTTTTTTGAATTCTTTTGATAATTTCTCAATCAAGTCAGGAGATAAATTCGGCTTCTTCACGCCATATTCTGCCTGTGGTTCAAAGAGCATCATGATACTGCTCAGGGAACGTTTTTTAGGTTTGTCTTTTTGTTGATATATATAGAGAGGGCAAACAGATTCTCCACCACGATAGAAAAGATTAAGATCAACAATATTTTCAGAGACATAAACCACATTCCATGGCTTTTCTAATCCTACAACTTGTCCTGCTCTGCCTACACATAGCCCTAAATTTTCTCTCATAAGATGACGCATTACTTCAGGACGAGGCATGCAGTGAAAACCTCGTGATTTACCCGTATAGTAGGTGTGTCTTATATCAAATGGGCGATAAAGAATTGGCACAATATTATTTTTATCCATACCACTTTCTTTTAAATCTTTCTGCGCAAATTCAACTTTCCAGTCTCTTACATCTTTACCTAAATTATAAGCTTGTCTTGCTGTTTCTACATCAAGTTTAGAGAAATTTAGAATTGTGGTCCAGACTTCATTCGTGGTCCACTTTATAGTTAGATTGTCTCTTGCAGTTGCTATCCCAACACTGTTTACCGGAAAAATATCAGTGATTTTAGGATACGTTTCATATTGTTTTAAAAGACCTTCGTCCCGCGGAATAAAAAGATAGAACTCGGATTTAGGTTTAATCGTCTTCCATTTTGTTGTTTTAACATCATGTTTGTTGAGCCAAGCGTATTTGTCTTCTCTTATGCCCCAGAGTTCAGAATGAGAAATCTTACACTTGTTGTCATTGCGAGCTGCAGGCGAAACAATCCCTTCCTTTTTTATGAACAAAGCAATAGAAACACCCTGTTGAATATCAAAGACATTCTCATCTTTAGAACCATCAGGACATTTTTCTTTTTTGAGGCTGTTGCCATGAAGGTCAAGCAGATAAATCTCGTCAAAACTCTGCATCAAAGACTGACGCATACCTCTGAAGGTCGGATTGTCAAGATAACTGTGGTTTGTTATAAAGCCTAAGACCCCTTCGCCTGCCTGATCAATTTTCCACTGCGCAAAACGGATAAACTTGACATAATCATCCTGAAGCCATTTTGGATTTTTTTCGCCAAGCGGTTTTCCGTCAACCTGAAAGTAAGCCTTAATCTCTTTTGATATCCAGTCGCCAATATTAGAAGAATGACCTGAGTACGGCGGATTGCCGAGGACGACGAGAATAGGCTGCTCTTTTTTAACCTTCCCTGCCAGATGCGATTCTTCTGACAATGAAATCATGCCCGGAAGTTCTGTCTGGGAAAGTTCTTCCATCTCAAGGGTATTGGTGAGATAGAGCTTGAACCTGTCGTCTGCCTGAAGTTTATAGCCGAGTTCCTCCAGAAGAAACGACATCTTCAGATGGCCGATTGCGTAAGGCGCCATCATGAGTTCAAAGGCATAAAAATTTTTGAGAATATGCTCCTTGATGAAACCTTTTCTTTTCCCTTCACCATATTTAGAAGTGAATTCCTCAACAGCCAGTTTTGCTGCCTCTGCTAAAAACGTCAGCGTTCCTGCCGCAGGGTCAAGGACTGTTACCGATTGACTCGCAAAACCATCCTTTTTATCAAAGTGTTCTTTCAAGATATGGTGCAGAGAGCGGACAATGTAAGAGACAACAGGCTCAGGCGTATAATAGACGCCTCTTTTCTCTCTCATCTTCGGGTCATATTCAGCAAGAAAGGTTTCATAAAAATGGACAACTGGGTCTTTTCCTTTATGTTTGCTGAAGTATTCATCGAGAATATTGAAAACGTCGGTAGTAGCCAGAACTTCCGAGATGTCGTCAATAATCCATTCCATCTGTTGGGGCAGCTCTCCTAAAGAAATGAATTTGAAAACATCCCTTAGAATTCCGATTGTCTTTGGGATTCTGTCATATGCAAGCTTTCTGTTAAAGCCGTTTTCTGTTCTGGTTCTCGCAGCGAACAGCCCATAAGTGATGGTCTGCGAATAAAGGTCTGCAAAGTCTTCTTTTGTAAGCCCACTTATAAGGTGCTCTTTAAAGACTTTATAAAAACCGAGAATATTCCCCTTGCCCTTTTTCTCTTCTTCTTCTAATTCCTGCGAGATTACTTCATCCTTTAAAAAACGCGTCCTTTTTGCAAGTTCTGTTGCCAGATTTTTCGCATCATAGACCTTCGGCAGAGAGAAGGAGAAGAATTTCTCAAGCAGATTTAAAAACTTCTGCTCATTTTCAACCAAGGGGACAGATTTGAGTTTGTATATATGGTAAGGTCTGCCGATAAAAACCTTATCTATCAAAACGCCGCTGCGATAAAGCCTGAATTCAAAAAAATTGGTCAAGAGTAAATTTGGGAAAATATTCAGATAACGCTTTAACTGACCTGACGTCTCTATCTGGTCTAAATACTCCGTGGTTGGCGCTTTGGCTTCGATGTAGCCGACAATCTGCTGCTTTCCGTCCCATATTCTAAAATCAGGATTTCCTGCATCTGTCTTTTTTGGAAGGGTGGTAATGTGAACTTGTTTTTTATTGATAGACGCAGCGTAGTTTTTAAGGAGTTCTTCGAGCGAGGAATAGTAACTTTCCTCTCTTGCATCTCCCCTTTTTGCAACATCGAATATTCGATTAAAGTATGATTTCAGCATAATGTGTGTCTGCCAATCAAAACATATGGCATCATTTTATATTTATCAGTGCGGAATGGTCAATAAGAAGTTATGACCATGCAGATAAAAGAAAGACTTAGTTTTATTTATCAGCTATAAGTTTTAGTGTTGCTCTTCTGTGGCGGGGGCCGTCAAACTCGCAGAAGTAAACTGCCTGCCATGTGCCGAGAACGAGCCTGCCCTCGTCAATGATAACAAGCTGTGATGTCCCAATAATGCTCGATTTTATATGCGCATCGGCGTTTCCTTCCCTGTGGGAGTAATTCATCTCCTGCGGGACAAGTCTGGTCAATGCATTCTGTATGTCGCGGTGTACTGAGGGGTCTGCACCTTCATTTATTGTTACCGCTGCTGTTGTATGCGGAATATAGACATAGCATATTCCGCTCAGAATTCCTGCCTCTTTAATGACCTCATTAATCTTTTCGGTTATGTCAATAAATTCGCTTCTCTGGCTGCTTCTTACATTTATATATCTAAGCACCTATCCTCCATCTAAACTCCAAACTCTTAACTCCTCACTTCTTATCTTCTCTGTTATAATTATAACCGAAACCGCAACCTAAAAAACATGATAAATTACCACAAAACATGGCGTCTTATCAATTCGGGTCCGGGCAGCGCATCCTACAACATGGCGCTGGATGAGGCAATTGCTATTTCTGTCAGAAAAGGCAGTTCGCCGCCTGCACTGAGGCTGTATTCTTGGGACAGGCCATCCGTAACTCTTGGCTGCTTCCAGAAAATCAGAGAAATAAACACCGAATACTGCCGTGATGCATCAATCCCTGTTGTAAGAAGGCCTACAGGCGGGAGGGCAATACTTCACAATAAAGAACTGACTTACAGCTTCTCTGTAAAAACTGATAATGCTTTATTTTCGAAAGGCATCTTTGACAGCTATGAAAAAATAAGCGCGGCTTTTTATCTTGCCCTAAAAAAGTTAGGTTTCTCGCCAGAAGTTAATATGAAGGAAAAAACTCAAAACTCAAAACTCAAAACTCAAAACTTTTCTTATAGCCCGCTTTGCTTTCAATCAGCATCTTACGGTGAGATAACCATTAACGGCAAAAAAGTGATAGGCTCTGCGCAAAAACGCTGGACTGACGGACTTTTGCAGCAGGGCTCAATACCGTATTGTATCGACGAACTCAAAGTATTAAAAATCTTCAGGCTTCACTCTATTAAGGATATAAAAGGCGCAATGGCAGGACTTATGGAGGCAGTTCCAGATTTAAGCGATGAAAAGTTCAGGAATATAGTAAAGATTTCTTTTGAAGAGGCGTTTAATATAGAATTTATCTCATCTATTCCTTCTCAGGAAGAGGAGGTTCTTGCTCGGGAGCTTGATTCTGAGAAGTATCGGACAGAGGAATGGAATTTCCGGAAACAGGTTCAGTCCCTTCATCAGGCGTTTCAGAGAGCTTAACCTCAGTGGAAAAATAATATATAAATATTACAGCAACTATAACCAAGCCTAAATAGCTCTGTAGAGCATAAGAAACAATCTGATATGGGATAGCTATTATAGCGCCGATTAGAGGTATCAGGCTAAACGGCGTGCCAAGAAGAATAAGAAGAAAGCTTGCGAGGATATATCCTCCAAAGGCAATGCAATAAAGCCATAATGCGGCAGGGTTGCGATATAGATATTTTATGGTGTCTTTTGTAGCCTGCCACAGCCCTGTTCCCTTAAGGACAATAGCGGCAGTCCCATACAATGTAAGGGCAATTGAGGAAATAATAAGAGCAAGTCCTATGCAGAACAACAAAAGTGAAAGGAATATCCCGAGGACAACAGCCAGTGTCGTTTCATACCCTTTGGCAATAGATATGATAACTCCTATTCCTCCTGCAAAAACACCAAGAACAAAGGCAACCCCTAAAAATATAATTCCTATTATCGCAGTGAATCCGGCCAGCGGCCAAAAAAGCCGTTTACCCTCCGAAAAAAAGGTATTCATATTAAATCTGTCGGCGCTGTCCCTTACAGCCCTGCCTATCATGCCTGCGGAACCTCCAAAAACATAAAGTCCTACCGAAGCCGCAACAAATAAATAGACAACAAAACTCACCACCAGCACAATAATGAATCCGAGATATTTTGTTATGATTTCTGAGGCATCTCTCATCGCCCCGAGGAGATTCTTGAACTCTGTCATCTCTGTAAGGTCAAGTCCGAATATCACAAAGGCAACAGCAAGCGGGATACCGACAAATACAAAAAACCCTATGCAGTTTACGAGCATCATGCCGAACTGGATCAGCACAAGCTGCCAGTTCTTGTTTACAAGCCTGAAACCATTTTTTATCGCATCGCTGTAGGTCATGCTTTTTATATTTTACACTAATTGACGAAATAGTTTACAAACATTTATACTTTTTTGTTAGTAGAAAATGTCATTATAAATGAATGCCGTTAGGGGTTTTTTAAGATGAATGCATCAACAAAAAAGACAATACTCAAGATTAGCGGAAATTCTGTCACAAAGGCAGATGACGCGGTAGCCGTTGAAAAGAGGCTGAGAATACTTATAAACGGTGAAGAGGTTATAAGCCTTTACTGCACTCCTTTTATGATAAGAGAGCTCGTGGTCGGCATACTCATGACAGAGGGTATTATTAAAGGTGAATGGTGCGCTGACAGGATGAGCATAGAATACGGTGATGATATTGTTGTCAACATAAATTCAGCAGACGCAGTCATCCCTAAAGAGAACAGGGTTATAACATCAGGCTGTATAGGCGGTATCACATTCGTAAAAAAAATGGAGGATGAAAAGATAACAGATGAATTTTCAATCGAGGCAAAGAGCCTTCTCAGCATCTTCAAGGAATTCCAGCTCCGATCTGACCTTTACAGGCTTACGGGCTGTGTTCACAGCGCTGCGCTTTCAGACGGCAGGCATATTATTGCATTCGCAGAGGATATAGGAAGGCATAATGCGGTTGACAAGGTCATAGGATACTCCGTGCTTGAAAACATAGGTCTCGCAGGAAAGCTGATGCTCGCAAGCGGAAGGCTTTCATCTGAGATTGCGTCAAAATGCTCAAGATGGGGCATCCCGATAGTTGCAAGCAGGACAGCGCCAACGCATCTTGCGATTGAGATCGCAGAATTAAGGGGGATTACGCTTGTCGGATTTGTCCGTGGGGACAGGCTCAATGTTTATACGCATCCGCAGCGGATTAAATAAAAAGAGTGACAGTGTTTTCTTTTGAGGCGCTAATAAACAGTATTGAAGACGCCATTGTTCTGTTTGACAGAAAGGCTGTGATAAAATTCGTGAACAGAACCGGTGAGGAGCTTTTAGGGAAAAGCCTGAAAGAAGTAACCGGGAAAAAGTTCAAAGAATTATTTTCGGAAGAAAAAACCATAGCAGGATTGATAAGAAAGTCCATATCTGAAGAACGTTCTTTCAGCGGCAGGGGGGTAAATATAAACATCGGCAAAATGATAAACGCTGACTTTAACATCTCACCATTTTTTGTTCAGGGAGAAACTCAGGGCGCTGTCCTTTCGCTTAAGGAAAATATCGCCATTGTCGAGAGAGAGGATTACCAGTTTGATTCCCTGATATATCTTCTCGGCGCTTTAGCCCATGAGATTAAAAACCCTCTCGGAGGCATAAAAGGAGCAGCGCAGCTCCTGCGCCAAAAAACACAGACCGAAGGCATCGGTGAATACGCTAATCTTATAATCAAAGAGACGGACAGGTTGAATTCAGTACTTCAGAATTATCTGACAATCTGCAAAAAACCGTCATTCCACTCGCTTAATATCCATGAGGTCTTGGAAAAGGCATTATCTATCATGGACATCCCGATAAAAGACAGGGGCATCATCTTGCAGAAGACGTATGACCTGAGCCTTCCGAGAGTTATGGGAGATGAAGGGAAACTGCTTCAGGTATTTCTGAATATAATAAAAAATGCCATAGAGGCGATGAAAAAAGGAGGAAGCCTGACAGTCCTGACAGGTATATCAAGTGAATATGTGCGGCAGAAGGGCAAACCAAAACGCTGGGCTGTCACTTCCGTAAAGGACACAGGCGAGGGAATTCCTTCCGAGGATATTCCAAAAATATTTCTTCCGTTTTATACTAAGAAGAAGCACGGAACAGGCATAGGGCTTGCCCTGTCAAAAAAAATTGTCCTTGACCACAAGGGATTCATTAAGGTTGAAAGCCATCTTGACAAAGGAACCACATTTAATATTTATATACCTTTTGAGGGGAAATGAGAGTAAGATAGATATCTTAGTAAAACCCACACGAACCTTTGGCTCACAAAGGGGTATGAAAATTATCTTGTCATTCCCCGATTTAATCGGGGAATCCAGTTCCTATGTCTTCTGGATTCGGAGCCTGCCCCCCACTTGATGCGGGGGTCAAGCCAGAGAATGACATTTTCGGAGCAAAACAATGAACAAAGAAGTTCTGATAATTGACGATGATAAAAGCATAGCGTGGGTCATAGAGAAGGCTCTTGAACCGCAGGGCTATAAGATCGTCTCGCACACAAAACTCTCTTCAGGCATGAAAGCCGTAAAAGACGAGCCGCAGGTCATACTGCTTGACCTTATCCTGCCTGACGGAAACGGCCTTGACGGGCTCCGCGAAATTAAATCATCCAATCCCGAGGCAACAGTGATAATGATAACAGCTCACGGGAAAATGGAAAGCACAATAGATGCGATGAAAGAAGGCGCTTATGACTATATTGAAAAGCCATTTGATATTGAGGAACTCAAGATAGTCGTTGAAAAGGCATTTAAGGATATGGCATTGAGGGAAGAACTCAAAAAGTTCAAGGAGACAGAGGCAGAAGCGCCTGAGATAGTGGGAAGAAGCGAAAAGATACTTAAGGTATTCAAAGAAATAGGAAGGGTTACGGCAAAGGACATTACGGTCCTCATAACAGGCGAAAGCGGAACCGGCAAAGAGCTTGTTGCAAAGGCAATACACCACAACAGCAAAAAAAGTTCCGGCCCTTTCATTGCAATAAACTGCGCATCAATGCCAAAAGACCTCATTGAGGCAGAGCTTTTCGGATGGGAGAAAGGCGCGTTCACAGGGGCAAAAGACAAACGCATCGGAAAGATAGAATCAGCAAGCGGCGGCACATTGTTCCTTGACGAGATATCGGAACTTGACATGAACCTTCAGGCAAAACTTCTACGGTTTTTGCAGGACAATGAATTCAGTCCTCTTGGGAGCAACAAGGTTACAAAGGCAGACATAAGGATAATAGGCGCAACAAACAAAAACCTGAAAGATGCCGTAAGCAAGGGGTTATTCAGGGAAGACCTCTATTATAGATTTAATGTTGTGCAGATTAAACTGCCTTCATTAAGAGACCGCAGGGAAGATGTCCTTCTCCTCGCAAAGCATTTCCTCAAAGAGGCGCAGAAAAAATTCAATACAGGACAGAAAGAACTCTCAAAAGAGGCAAAAGATTTCATAGCCAAGTATGACTGGCCCGGCAATGTCAGAGAGCTTGAGAACACAATAAAAAGCGCCTGTATTCTGTCAAACGGCACAACAATAGAAAAACGCGACCTACATGTGGATGAAGGGAACTCTTATTCAATAAAGGAATTCCTTGAGGATAAATTAAAGAAATATCTAAAAGACATGACACAGCTTGAGACAGCGAACCTGCACACAACTGTAATGTCTGAGGTTGAAAAGGCTGTGATAAGCATTGTCCTTAAGGAGACAAAGGGCAATCAGCTTAAGGCAGCAAAGACTCTTGGCATTAACAGGAATACGCTGAGGACAAAGATAAAAGAATACAAGATAAAGTAGTTTCCGCTTCTGTCTTTCCCCTATAAAGCCGCAGTTTTGAAAAATGAAGATTGATAAGGATTTATGGTGAACGAGTAAACTCAGCGGGGGCTATCAGCCATCCGATAGTGACCTGCTCCTATGGTAGGCGGGGTTATTACTTCAACAATTCTGGAACTGGTTATATATCCTGCCATCTATATGCTGTGGAAAGGGAGAGAGTTTAAAAAAGAAACAATTCAAAATTAAAAATTCAATATTCAAAAAAATAATTTGACCTGTCTTTAACTAACCTCTATAATGTCTGAAATACTCTGTTCTGTTAAATATGGCAGACATCAATTCTTTCAGAGAAAAGCTCCAGTCCTTGATCGCAAAGTTCGAGAAGGACAAAGCCCACTATGTCTCGAAAGGCTATCCAGAAGCTCAGGTAAGGCTGGATTTCCTGAATCCATTTTTCAAAGCCCTTGGCTGGGACATTGAAAACAAAGCGCAGAAACCTCCGCATGAACGGGATGTTATAGTTGAGCTTTCACCTGAGACAACAGGAAGGCCTGATTATAATTTCAGGATTAACGGAGCAACAAAATTTTTTGTTGAGGCAAAAGCGCCGTCTGTTGCCCTTGATGACATAAACCACATACTTCAGGCAAAAAGCTACGCATGGTCAACAAAAGAGGTTTATTTTGTAGTCCTCACTGATTTTGAAGAGTTCAGGCTTTATGACGCATCTTTAAAGCCAAATCCAAAATTCCCTGACGAAGGATTAATCCTCGGACTTAAACATACTGATTACCTCAATAACATAGAAAAACTTTGGGAGCTTTCAAAAGAGCGCATTGAACAGGGTTCTTTGGAAGCCCTATTGCCTAAGGATACAAAGAGCAAGAGGCTCAGAATTCCGCCTGATAAATCATTCCTTGAAGATTTAACAGGATGGAGGACAGAGCTTGCAAAGGACATCCACAAGAGAAATCCTGAATTTGATGTGAAGTTATTAAACGATGTTGTCCAGAAACTCCTCGACAGGATTATCTTCATCCGCATCGCAGAGGACAGAAGGATAAGGCCTGACAAGGAATTAATGGAGATTGTTGCCCTCTGGAAAGAAGAAGGCAAGAGAAAATCCATAATGAGCCATCTCCTTGACCTCTTCCACGAAGTGAACGATGATTTAAATGGCGATATTTTTAAACCTCACGCATGTGAGAGAGCAGATGTTGATTCAAACCTCATTGCAGAGATTATAGAGAACCTCTATTTCCCGAAGAGCAGATACAGGTTTGATGCCATCGGCGTTGAACTCTTGGGAAGCATCTATGAGCGTTATTTAGGAAGCACGATAAGGGTAACTCCGCAGAGGGTGAAGGTTGAGGAAAAGCCGGAAGTAAGAAAAGCAGGAGGCGTCTATTACACTCCGAAATATATTGTTGATTACATTGTCAAAAATACAGTCGGAAAACTCATTGAAGGCAAGACACCGAAACAGATAGAAAAAATAAAAATACTTGACCCTGCGTGCGGTTCAGGCTCATTCCTCCTTGGAGCATATCAGTACTTGTTGGATTATCATCTTGAATATTATCGCAAGCATACAAAAGAGGCGCAGACACAATTCTTTGACTTTTACCATAAAGTAGGGCCGGAGGACATGGCGCTGCCCTTACGCACAAAGGCGATGATATTAAGAAACAATATCTTCGGAGTTGACATTGACCCGCAGGCTGTTGAGATAACCATGATGAGCCTTTATCTGAAGGCATTGGAAGGCGAGCGCGGGATGCTTCCGAAAAAGCAGCACCTTCTTCCTCCTTTGAGCAACAACATCAAATGCGGAAACAGCCTTATAGGATATGACATATTTGAACAGGGGCAACTTTACGAAGGGACTGTCCCAGAATTACGGGGCGAAGGCCGTAGATTCGGGACTGTCCCTGTGGCTGGACTGTCTGATGAAGATAAATCCCGCATTAATCCCTTTGACTGGAATTCAAAGAGCGTGGGATTTGGGGAGATAATAAACCCCTCTCAGTCCCCCCTTGCCAAGGGGGGAAGTGAAGGGGGGTTCGATGTCGTAATCGGCAATCCGCCGTATGTGAGGCAGGAGATGATTGGGGAATTCAAAGATTATTTCAAGAATCACTATGAAGTTTTTCAGGGGACAGCCGATCTTTACGCCTATTTCATTGAGAAGGGAGTTTCGCTTTTAAATAAAAACGGAATCTTCAGCTATATTGTTGCCAACAAATGGCTGCGGGCAAATTACGGCGAACCACTCCGCCATTGGATGAAGAAGCAGCGCATTGAGGAGATAACAGACTTTGGCGATTTGCCTGTTTTCGAAAGCGCAACAACTTATCCATGCATCCTGAGGATACGAAAGGGCTCTCCATCTGTCATTCCCGCTCGTCGGGAATCCGTCCGAAAGAAAGATTCTGGACAAGCCAGAATGACAAAAGCATTGTCCTTTTCAGTTACACAGGTGAAGATGCTTAACTTTAACAACCTCTCCGACTATGTCTCAGAAAATTCCTTTGTAATCGAAAAGTCGTCCCTTGACGACAAAGGCTGGTCACTGGTCAATAAACAGTCTCAGAACCTTTTGAACAAATTGCGCAAAGCAGGTAGTCCGTTGGGTGAGTATGTAAAAGGAAAGATTTTCTATGGCATAAAGACAGGTCTTAATGAGGCGTTTGTCATTGATGAAGAGACAAAGAGACGTTTAATAAAAGAAGATTCTAAAAGCAAAGAACTGATTAAGCCATTTCTTTTGGGGCGTGATATAAAGCGGTATGAGTTACCGCAAAGCGAACGGTATTTGATTTTGATACCGAAAGGCTGGACGCGCGAACAAATCCGTCATTCCCGCGAAAGCGGGAATCCAGAGGAAGGAACTGGATTCCGTGTCAAGCACGGAATGACAGAATCAGGCGCATGGAAATGGTTCAGCGAAAATTATCCATCAATTGCCGCACACTTAGAACCGTTTACGGAAAAAGGTAAAAAGCGATACGACAAAGGCGAATACTGGTGGGAGTTGAGAACGTGTGATTACTATGAAGAATTTGAAAAGCCAAAAATAATAGTCCCCGCAATAGTAAAAAGTGCGTCATATGCCTTTGACAGAGAAGGTTTTTATTCCAATGATAAAACCACAATCATCTCTACTGATGATTTATATCTTCTCGGAATATTGAATTCAAAGGTTTCCGATTTTGTCATGCATTCCATCGCTTCGACAAAGCAAGGCGGTTATTTCGAATACAAGCCGATGTATATTTCACAACTTCCCATCCACACCATAGACTTCAACAACCCTGCTGAAAAAGCCGTCCATGACAAACTCGCCTCTCTCGTTGACAGAATGCTCGAACTCCATAAAAAGAAAAACTTCCGCCCGCCGTCAGCAGAGCGTGAGAAAATAGAGCGAGAGATAGCTGTAACGGATGAAAAGATTGATGATATTGTCTATGGGCTTTATGGGGTGACGGAGGAGGAGAGGAAGATAATTGAATCGCATTGAATTGATCGATCAATATAACTTAATGGTCTCCGCCTTGTCTATAATGCCTTGGGACTTATTCGGCATTGCTGATAAGAAGAGTTATATGGAAAGTGTATTTAGAAGCAAAGAGGAGTTATCGAAATTTATAGAACTCCATGAGACTCTTACAACTAATAGAGCAAGTATGCCGCAGCCATATCCAGAAAGAGTTTATGAATATGCAAGGACATTGCAGGGTCTTTATGGCAATTTTGAACTTACCAGCGAGGTATTGGCGGAAATACAGGTCATCATCGATTTAACGGATTACCGTTCGTCATGGGACAAGTCCTTTAAGTATCCCGAAAAGAATTCACCACTTTTGCGAGACTGCCCAGATTTGCTGGACTACCTTGATAAAAGATATAAGATATTCGACATGAAGTATATCAAGGTGCTCGGAGATTTTGAATTCGGCTATAATAATTTTACGTTTAATATTCATCCTTTTGTTCCTTATGAATTCAATAGAAAAATACACACAATCTTGCACATGCACGAAAATGATCTGAAGCATTGTTTTCAAGTCGCGTTTCAAACAGGGATGTATGTGCCGAGAAGCCATTATTCCGCATTGTTTTATAAAGACTATTATCGAGGACCGAAATTCAGAGAAAACATTCTTGCTAATAAAGATGGTGTAACCGAACATTGGCGACATACCGATGGTGATAGTCTTAAGGGAAAATATATCAATGCATTTTTTAAGAAACATTTGAGAAGAACCGAATTTATGTGGACGACAGCTGATACCACGAAAGATTTTGTTATAGAAGAGCTGGTTGCACCAGAAGCCACAGAAGCTATCGATGGAGAAAATTGTATCTGTGTGAAATATATTCATACTCAATTTTCTCCTGCAAGCGGCAACTGCATTCATTTTGATGGGTGTATGAATATATACGACTTTCAGAGTTATCAAGACAGATTGGAAACAAACATAAACAGGCGATCGGGAGTAAAAGCAAAAAAACATATGAAATTATTTCGCGTAGACGGAGAAAATGTTATTACGAATGATGAATGGATATTGTTGACTGGTGCATTTTTCAAAGATAATGAGCTTGTTCAAGAGTATTTTGGAAGTGAATTGCCATGGGATCATCAGTAGGCTGTACACTCAAATATAATATTAGGAGCGGCAAAGATGGTAAAGCACGGGTTTCTTGATAAAGATGAACTGAGGTATAAAGAATTTGAGGAGAACTTCCTGCTTAAGAAATACGCGGCTTTACTGAAAACTGCTAAGACCGAAAAGCAAATGCAGTTGTTCTTGGAGACTAATCCCATCTTTTTGCCCGGCCTTTACGACCGTCATAATGGTCCTCTTGGAAATGTGGTCATTGCTAAGCTCCAGCTTGCCAACGAATATGTAACAGATTTTGCCTTTCTATCTGTAGACTCGTCAAGGGTACAAATCACTCTGATAGAAATTGAATCTCCTTCTATTAAAGTATTTCGGGATTCAGATAATCAATATACTTCTGCTTTCAATAAAGCTCTACAGCAGCTACGAGATTGGGCAATGTGGATAAATACCAATCAAACATATATAAAGGAAAAATTCAGAGAGATATATTTTAACAACGTGTTTAAACACCAATATGTAACTACCAAAATCATTCTGATAGCGGGAAGGAGGAAACATATTTATAAATTTTCTCAAAGAGAAAAAAGATGGGCTGGACTTAATTCATTGACAGCACCTCACGAAGTGCTTTCGTATGACCACCTTACTTTTGGGGTAGTTCCGAACCTTTATCTACTACAGAATCTGATTTGTAGGCCCCAGCATTACATTGCTCATGAAATGAAAAGACGTTTTCTGTGAATGGAAGTCAATTTATGGAGTCAGACACCAAGCTTGACTTATGTAATAGGAGACAAGTGATTTTAGGAGGCGACCATGAAAATAGAGTTTGACGTTAAGATTTTTTTAAAAGCCTTTTTCTTTTTTCTGGGAATCGGGATTCTTTTTCTCATACTTCTTTTTGCTTTGACTACCCGCTGAAATCTCACTGTCATCTTATGCTATAATCAATCAAAAGGAGGATGCCATGCAAGTAGATTATAAAAAGAAAATATTGCAGGAGATTTATAAAATCCCCGATGAGAAGCTGCCCAATATGTACAAGATTATTCATCTGCTGGCCGGTGAGCTGACAACAGTGACAAAAAAGAAAGGCAAACGGGTTTCCTTAAAGGGAATTTGGAAAGGCAGCCTGATTGACGACTCTCTTTTCACTGAGGCAAAGAAATCGCTCTTTTCATACGAAAAGCACTGAGGCGCATTATGTATTATGTAACAGATACCCATTCGCTCGTATGGTATTTTACATCTGACCCACGCTTGAGCAGCAAAGCATTATCCGCTTTCTCCGAGGCTGAAAGTGATGGAAACATAATTGTTCCGGCAGTAGTATTGGCCGAAATAATGTTTATTGCAAAGAAGGGTAGAATTACCATTTCTTTTGCTGAAACACTGGATAAAATAGGAGAAAGTGAGAATTTTATTATCGCGCCGCTGGATGTCGACATCTTAAAAATCGCTGATAAGATAGAGTCTGATATGGAGATGCACGATAAACTTATCGCCGCAACAGCTATATATTATGAAGCCGTTTTGATTACACGGGATGAAAACCTCAGCCACTCGCAAATCGTAGCAACAGTCTGGTGAGATAATTGAGTGTCACCCTTATTTATGACTTTGTTTTAATGCCTATCGGTGTCGCTCCTCGCAAATAAACATTTCAGATAATAGAGAGTGGATAATTTTGGCTCGTCCGGAAATACTAATAACCCCACCCTGCCTCCACTTAACCCCTTCCCCCTTTATGCTATAATCAATCAAAAGGAGGTAGAGATGCCTAAAGTCACTATCGATGTAACAACTGAGGAAATAAAAAAACTTCTTCCGCAGATGACCGCAGAACAAATACTGAAATTAGATCATGAAATCCACGAGTATCTTGAAACCCATATGATGATGAGCGTTGCCCAGACCTCATTCTCCGAATGGGAAGATAAAGAAGAAGACATTTACAGTGGTGTATAAGCCGGGCGATATTTTACTCGTTAACTTCCCTTTCACAGACCTTATATCCTCTAAGGTAAGACCAGCCATAGTTATAACAGCAAAAGGAGAGGACATAATAATTCTTGGAATCTTTTCAAAAATTCCGGAAACAATTCAGGATTCGTGGTTTGTTATCGAGGAGACATCTGAATATTTCACAGTTACAGGACTAAAAAAGAAGTCGATCATAAAGACAGAAAAAATTGCAGTAGTCCATACTTCTATCGTTAAAAAAACTTTAGGCTCTTTACAGGACGATATTTTCACTAAGGTAAAAGAAAAACTAAAGAAGACGCTGCAATTGGAATAACAAGCTGTATTTGCTATTTTAAACATCCAGCGAAACCTTGCAAAAATAAGGGGAAAACTAGTAAAATTTCTATTTAGAGCTATTTTTAGCAGCCGATGACTCGCCTATGGCTCGGCTACGACCCATAGGATAGAGGAGAGG
Source organism: Thermodesulfovibrionales bacterium (assembly GCA_049302185.1). Taxonomy (GTDB): domain Bacteria; phylum Nitrospirota; class Thermodesulfovibrionia; order Thermodesulfovibrionales; family UBA1546; genus UBA1546. The sequence continues at coordinate 76,009 of JBAQLV010000007.1, forward strand.
AGACTTATGGGAGAGATTGAAAAGCTAAGAAATGAGATTGATGCTGTTGACGAAGAGATACTTAAACTTCTCAATGAAAGGTCTCGGATTGTCCTTGAGATTGCAAACATAAAGCGCAACAATAAGTCAAAGTTTTACTCGCCTGAACGCGAGCGGCAGATACTTGAAAAACTGACATCCCTGAATAAAGGGCCTTTTCCGAATGATGCGCTGAAGTCAATTTACAAAGAGATACTCTCAGCCTCATTATCGCTTGAAGAACCTCTAAAGATAGCTTATTTTGGTCCCGTTGCGACATTCACACACCTTGCAGCGTTAAGGCATTTCGGCTCTTCAGCCGACTTTGTGCCTGTTGAAAGCATAAAAAGCGTATTTGAAGCGGTTGATTCAGGGAAAGCAGAATTCGGGGTTGTGCCAATAGAAAACTCCACAGAAGGAGTGGTGAGTTACACCCTTGATATGTTCATGGATTATGACCTAAAGATAACAGCCGAGGTTATGCTTGAGATATCGCATAATCTGCTTTCTTTGACAGGCAGCAAAAAGGACATTAAAAAAATATATTCACACCCCCAGCCGACAGCGCAGTGCAGGGGCTGGCTTGAAAGGAATCTTCCGAATGTAGAGATAGTTGAAGCTACAAGCACAGCCAAAGCCGCAGAGCTTGCATCAAAAGATCAGTCATCAGCCGCAATTGCAAGCGAACTTGCCGCAAAGATATACAGCCTTAATTTTGTGGAGCGAAACATAGAAGACAATAAGCACAACTACACACGGTTCCTTGTAATCTCAAAAAACATCACCCCGAAAACAGGAACAGATAAGACATCAATCATGTTTTCTATTAAGGACAAACCCGGCGCCCTTTACGACATCCTTCAACCCATTAAGAAGGCAAAGATAAATCTTACCAAACTGGAATCAAGGCCTTCCAGAAGAAAGGCATGGGAATACATATTCTTTGTGGATATGGAAGGACATATAGAGGATAAAAAAGTCAAAAAAGCCATAGAGAATATAAAAGATGGATGTCTCTATCTCAAATTCCTTGGCTCTTATCCGCACGGTGGCCAGTAGTGATAAAGGCTCCGGAACATATCAGTGCGCTCAGGCCATACATCCCCGGCAAACCCATAGAAGAACTTGAAAGGGAACTCGGGATAAGAAACTCCATAAAGCTTGCCTCAAATGAAAACCCTGCAGGCCCTTCTCCTGCGGCTGTCAGGGCAATAACAGCGGGGCTGAAAAAAACACTGAACAGATACCCTGATGGAAGCGGATATTATCTCAAAAATGCACTGGCAGAAAAACTCTCTGTTAAACCTGAAGAGATTATAATCGGGAATGGCTCAAATGAACTTCTTGACATAGCGGTAAGGACATTCTTAGCTCCGGGTGATGAAGCTGTTATGGCACACCCTTCTTTCGTTGTTTACTCTATGGCTGTTCAGGCAGCAGGCGGAAAGGCAATTCACGTGCCGCTCAGGGATTACAAGCATGACCTTGACGCAATGTTGAGCGCTGTGACGCCAAAGACAAAGATGTTGTTTATAGCAAATCCGAATAATCCGACAGGCACAATGAATACAAAGGAAGAATTTGACAGGTTGATGAGCAAAATCAGGGACGGCATACTTGTAGTTGTTGATGAGGCATACTATGAATATGTTACAGATACCGGATACGCCGACAGCTTTAAATACTTCAGAGACAGCAGGGATATATTAATTCTTAGGACATTCTCCAAGATTTATGGACTTGCGGGACTCAGGATCGGCTATGGAATTGCACATCAGGAAATAATTACTGGAATGAACAAGGTGCGCGCGCCATTCAACACAAACTCTATTGCGCAGAAAGCCGCAATAGAGGCATTAAAGGACAAAGACCATATCAAAAAATCAAAAGGAATAAACGACAAAGGCAAAAAATATCTCTACAAAGAACTTTCTTCACTCGGAATAAGGCATGTGCCCACAGAGGCAAATTTCATCTACATGCCTGTTGCCGATTCAATGAATATTTATAAAAAACTTCTTCATGCCGGAGTTATTGTCAGGCCCATGGGGCCTGATGCAATACGGGTGACCATTGGTCTGCCTGAGGAAAATAAGAGATTTATAAACGCATTAAAGACAGTTAAGAGTTGAGAGTTAAGAGTTAAGAGTTAAGAGTTAAGAGTTAAGAGTTATTGGTATTTCAATTTTCAACTTATAACTTTTAACTTTGAACTTACAATTGGAGGAATAAATGGACATAATAGTTTTAAACCCAAAAGCTACTGAAAAAAACATCACCCACCTACTCAAAAAACTTGAGAGCAAGGGACTGAAGACAACTATCTCAAGAGGCACCGAAAGAATAGTTATAGGCGTCATAGGCGACACATCAAGGATAACAGAGGAAGAAGAGAATGCTGTTCGGGTTATGAAAGGCGTTGAGGATGTGGTGAGAATCCTCAAGCCGTATAAACTTGCAAGCAGGGATTTCAAGGCCCAGAACACGATAATAAAAGTCAAAGGGAAAGTTATCGGAGGCAAAAAAATACCTGTTATTGCGGGGCCGTGTGCTGTTGAAAACAGAGCCATAATGATAAACATAGCCGAGAAGGTTAAAGCAGCGGGGGCGTCGTTTATAAGAGGAGGCGCTTATAAACCAAGGACATCGCCTTATTCATTTCAGGGCCTTGGAGAGGAAGGGCTTCAGTACCTTGCCGAGGCGAGCAGGAAAACAGGGCTCCCTGTTGTCACAGAGATAATGGATCCAAGAGATCTGGAGACAATACTTCAATATACAGATATAATTCAGATAGGGGCAAGGAATATGCAGAATTTCAGGCTGCTCCTTGAGGTCGGGATGTGCAATAAACCGGTTCTTCTCAAGAGAGGGCTTTCAGCCACAATCAAGGAATGGCTTATGGCAGCGGAGTATGTAATGTCAAAAGGCAATCAGGAGGTTATCCTCTGCGAAAGAGGCATAAGGACATTTGAGACGGCAACAAGGAACACCCTTGACCTCAGCGCTGTGCCTGTACTGAAACAAAAAACGCATCTGCCTGTTGTAGTTGACCCGAGCCACGGCGTCGGCAAATGGGATCTGGTTGCTCCGATGGCAAAGGCTGCTGTTGCAGTCGGCGCAGACGGCCTTCTCATAGAAGTGCATACGAACCCTGAAAATGCAATGTCAGACGGAGAGCAGTCATTAAAACCCGATGCATTCAAAAAATTGATGGCTGAATTAAAACTGATAGCAAGGGCAGTTGGACGAGAGATATGATTCTAAAATTCAAAGTTCAAAATTAAAAATTCAAAATTATGGAATTTATATTCTAATTTCTATGACAAAACCGATTTTTAATAAAGTCACTATTATCGGCGTGGGCTTAATCGGCGCATCATTTGCCCTTGCCATGAAGAAAAGAGGGCTATGCAGTCACATCACAGGCTGCGGCAGAAGAGAAGATAACCTCAGGAAAGCAATGGAGATGAAAATAATTGATTCTTTTGAGGTTGACGCATCAAAGGCATGCGCTGACTCTGACCTCGTTTTATTCGCTATTCCTGTCGGCCAATTTACAGACACAGCAAAAAAGATAAACGGCTCATTTAAAAAAGGCTCTATTGTAACAGATGTCGGCAGCGTCAAAGGAAAACTTGTCAGGGATATGGAAGCCCTGATGCCTGAAGGTGTAAGTTTCGTAGGCGGGCATCCGATAGCAGGAAGCGACAGAACAGGAATAGACACAGCAACAGCAAATTTATTTTCAGGCGCAAGATGCATATTAACACCAACGAAAAAGACGGATAAGGCTGCTCTAAAAAAAATCACCGCATTATGGGAGTCGCTCGGCGCAGCAGTTTCTGCTATGGATGCAGAGGAGCATGACAGGATATACGCTGCCGTAAGCCACCTCCCCCATATTATTGCCTATGCTATTGTCAACACAGTGGCTGATGCAAACAACTCTTATCTTAAATTTGCAGGTCAGGGGTTTAAAGACACAACCCGGATTGCGGCAAGCTCCCCTGAATTATGGCGCGATATATCCCTGATGAACAGAGAGAATATTCTTGAGTTCATAGAGCTTTTTAAAAAAAATCTCGACAGCCTCAGCGGTTACTTAAAAAAATCAGATTCTGAGGCTATTGAAAAGGAATTTAAAAAAGCCAAGGCGCTGAGGGAAGATGTCAGATAGTATTGAATTAAGAAAGGCAAAAAGATTAAAAGGCGAAATCATTCCTCCTCCTGATAAATCCATATCTCACAGAGCAGTTATCCTCTCGTCTTTAGCAAAAGACAAAAGCATTGTCAGGAATTTTCTCAGGGCTGAAGATACAATGAGCACAATGAATGCCATGAAGATGCTGGGAGTAGACATAGAGCAACAGACCAGCAGAGCAGCAGAACAGCAGTCTAAAGGAAAAGATACTACTGCTCTACTGCACTACTGCTCTACTGATCTGGTAATTCACAGCAACGGCATACATGGGTTAAAAGAACCTGAAGATATAATTGACTGCGGCAATTCCGGCACAACAATAAGGCTTCTATCAGGGGTCCTTTCAGGCAATCCGTTCCTTTCTGTGCTCACAGGCGACAGTTCCTTAAGGTCAAGACCTATGGGAAGAGTCATAAACCCGTTGAGGCAGATGGGCGCTGACATAATGGCAAGAGATAATGACAGGTATCCTCCAATAGTGGTAAGGGGCAGAAAACTCAAGGCAATAAAATATGACATGCCTGTTGCAAGCGCGCAGGTCAAATCAGCGCTGCTTCTTGCAGGTCTCTATGCAGACGGAGAAACAGAGCTATCGGAGCCGATAAAATCCCGCGACCATACAGAGCGGATGCTGTCATCCTATGGAGTCAGGATTGACATTGAAGGGCTCAAAATAAAGGTTAAAGGCGGACAGGAACTGAAGGCAAAAGATATGGATGTGCCCGGCGATTTTTCATCTGCGGCATTTTTTATTGTCGCTGCACTGCTGATACCTGACTCTGATATAACGATAAAAGGCGTTGGCATAAATCCTACAAGAACAGGGATGCTTGATATCCTTAAAACAATGGGCGCAGCGGTCGAATTAACTAATATAAGGGATGCAGGCGAGCCTGTCGCTGACATACACTGTAAAGGCGGCAAAGGCTTAAAGGCTGTAAATATAACAAAGGAACAGGTTCCTGCTCTCATCGATGAGTTTCCGATACTCTGCATTGCAGCAACACAGGCAGATGGTGTAACAGAGATACGGGGTGCAGAAGAACTCAGGATAAAAGAATCCGACAGGATAAAGGCAATGGCAACCGAGATGAGGAAGATGGGCGTAGAAGCAGAGGAACTCAGCGATGGAATAAGCATCAAAGGGAATGCAAACCTTAAAGGCGCATCCATAAACAGCTATGGAGACCACAGGATAGCAATGGCATTCTCAATTGCGGCATTGATCGCTCGCGGTAAAACTGTAATAAACGGCATATCGTCTGTGAATATATCGTTCCCGGGATTTTTTGAGACGCTGAGGAAGTTATCGCGTTAATCCGCGGTCAGAAGGTTATGTATTGACAACACCTTTAAAATGTATTACTATTAGAATAAGTAATACTAATTAGAAAGGTAAGGGCAAAGTAAGATGACGACTGCAGCAGTTAAACTCACGCAGAAGGGCCAGGTGACGATCCCGAAGGAAATTCGGGAGAAGCTCAAGTCCAATACCGTCTATTTCGAAGTAGAGGACGATATTGTTATGGTAAAACCCGTACGGGACGCAGCCGGCTCGCTCAGCGAATACGCCGGGAACGTCAAGCCGGGCGCTTCAATGAAGCAGATGAAAGATAAAGCGTGGGAGGTGGCGGTCCGTGAAAAGACCAGCAGAAAGTCTTCCTGATACCAACACCATCGTCCGGTATCTCGTTGCAGATGATGCAGCCTTGCATGCGAAGGCTAAGGACTTCTTTGATAAGGTGAAGCACGGCAGCGTGAAGGCAGTTATCCTTGAAAGTGTTATAGCGGAGTGCATCTATGTCCTGACCAAGATTTATAAAGTTCCCCGTGACAGGGCTGCCGGCAGCCTCATTGATCTCCTGCACTATAAGGGGATAGCCAACGGTGACCAGCAGGAGCTTATCAGGGCGTTGACCCTGTTCTCGGAGCGAGGGCTTGACATCGTTGATTGCATTCTCTGTGCCAAAGCCGCTGCCGCCGGAGACCACCTGTTCACCTTCGATGCAGACCTGCAAAAACTCTCGCAACAGTCGTAATCAATGGAAAAAATTCATTTCAACATAACCCCCATGTCTACTGGTTATTGTCCGCATAAAGTAAAAATAGGGACAGCGACTGGTTTTTCGATAGCTCAATAGTGCGGTCGCCTCGTGTCCGCACTCAGACGGATTCGCCGCGGAGAACGACTCTTCGCTAACACTTCGAGAAATGCAGAAGAATAAAGTATCACCTAAACATTTAAAAAAAATCTAAAACCTTTATGATTTTTATTGATTTATATCCGCGCATATCGTAAATAAAGAAATCTTACCCTCTCGTCAAATGCCTGTACTTGATGCGATGCGGCTGGTCTGCCGCTACGCCGAGTCGCATCTTTCTGTCCGCTTCGTATTCTGAATAATTCCCATCAAACCAGACTACTTTGCTGTCGCCTTCAAAGGCGAGTATGTGTGTAGCGATACGGTCGAGAAACCATCTGTCATGGCTGATGACAACTGCGCAGCCCGCAAAATACTCCAAAGCCTCTTCAAGCGCGCGCATTGTATTCACATCCAGATCATTGGTAGGTTCATCAAGCAAAAGCACATTGGCTTCTTCCTTAAGCATACGCGCAAGATGCACGCGGTTTCTCTCTCCGCCTGACAGCATGGAAGCTTTTTTCTGCTGATCGCTGCCGGAGAAGTTGAAGCGCGCAACATAGGCGCGCGAGTTGACCTGCCTCTTGCCGAGCTGAACGACATCCAGCCCATCGGAGATAATCTCCCATATGGTCTTCTTTGGGTCGAGGTCGTCACGGCTCTGATCCACATATGCCAGCTTTACGGTTTCTCCGATTTTAAATGTGCCTGAATCAGGCTTTTCCTTCCCGGTTATCATACGGAAAAGGGTGGTCTTCCCCGCTCCGTTCGGCCCGATTATGCCGACAATTCCCCCAGGTGGAAGGGAGAATGTCATGCCCTCCATAAGGATATTATCGCCGTATGCCTTGCTCACGTTATCAGCCTTAATGACGACATCACCAAGACGGGGACCCGGCGGGATATAGATTTCGAGATCCTTTGAACTTTTTTCAATATCCTGACTGAGGAGCCTCTCATAGGAAGTGATGCGCGCCTTGGCTTTTGCATGGCGTCCTTTGGGAGACATCCTTATCCACTCAAGCTCGCGCTGCAGCGTCTTCTGCCTTTCGCTCTCGGACTTCTCTTCCTGCTCAAGACGGTTCTTCTTCTGTTCCAGCCACGATGAGTAATTGCCTTTCCATGGAATCCCCTGTCCCCTGTCGAGTTCAAGAATCCATCCGGCGACATTATCGAGGAAATACCGGTCATGAGTCACTGCAATAATAGTGCCGACGTAGTCTTTCAGATGGTGCTCCAGCCACGCCACTGTCTCGGCATCGAGGTGGTTGGTCGGTTCGTCCAACAGCAGGATATCGGGCTTTTTCAAGAGGAGTCTGCAAAGCGCCACGCGCCGCCTTTCTCCTCCTGACAGCACTTTAACCGGCGTATCTCCATAAGGACAGCGCAGGGCATCCATGGCCATCTCAAGACGCGAATCCATATCCCATGCATCCATTGCATCGAGTTTTTCCTGTACTTTTCCCTGACGTTCAATAAGCTTGCTCATTTCATCGTCGGACATAGGCTCTGCGAATTTCTCATTAATCAGGTTATATTCTTTGAGAGTATCAACTATCTCCTGCACACCTTCTTCCACGATCTCACGCACTGTCTTGCTGTTATCAAGTTGCGGCTCCTGCTCAAGGAGACCGATGGTGTGTCCGGGCGACAGGACTGTCTCGCCGTTGAACTCTTTATCAACCCCTGCAAGGATGCGGAGAAGCGAGCTCTTCCCTGATCCGTTCAGGCCGAGGACGCCTATCTTTGCCCCGTAGAAATAGGAGAGATAGATATCTTTTAAAACCGTTTTGTTATCATAATGCCTGCTGACCCCGACCATGGAGTAAATTACCTTATTCGGCTCGCTGCTCATCTTCTTTCATATCCTTTCATCAAGTCGTTGCAGTTTAAAATTGTGAGGCTTTGAAGTATATCATAATCAGGGCAATGGAGAAATTTCCAGCGTATACCTGTTGCCTTTTCTAATCGGATTTCATAATAGAGGATTTTCACTAGGGAATTTGTGGTCAGGTCTTGATTTTTGATATTTCATTAATTTATTAGAAATCCGGCTTAGCCGATACTTGCTGAAGCATTCCTGCCTTACATAAATCGCTCAACTTAGGTTAGAATATCAATTATTAATTTATGGGGAAAGTTATTGCCATAGACGGTCCTTCAGGCGCAGGTAAAGGGACAATTGCCAAACTCCTTGCCGGAGAACTTGGGTTCAGCTACCTTGACACAGGCGCGCTTTACAGGGCATCAGCCCTTGCCTTAAGGGAAAAAGGAATAAATCCTGAAGACAGCGACGAGAAATTAAAAAATACGCTTTCAGTTACAGATGTCAGTTTTAAGAATGGGAAAGTTTCCCTGAATGGCAAAGATGTCTCAGAGGAGATACGCACTACTGAGATGGGACATTACTCTTCTGTATTCTCTGCAAGAAAGGTTGTAAGGGATTTTCTTCTTGATATCCAGAGAAACGCCTCGCTTAATGCCGACCTTGTTGCAGAGGGAAGGGATATGACAACAGTCGTGTTTCCTGACGCGTGGAAAAAATTTTATCTTGATGCATCTGTTGAAGAGCGGGCAAAAAGGCGCTATCTCCAGTTGAAAGAAAAGGGAATCAACATAACCGAATCAGAGGCAAAAAAAGACGTTGTTGAAAGAGACATGAGGGACTCAGGCAGAGACATTGCCCCGCTCAGGAAAGCTGAGGATGCTGTCCTCATAGATTCCTCAAGGATGACAATAAATGAGGTCGTGGAAAATATCCTTAAAATCGTAAGGGCTGACCATTGACCTTAGCTTACCGGTTTACTGCAACTCTGTTCTTTGTGCTCTTTAAGATCTTTTTCAGGTTTAAGATTATAAATATCGAAAAAGTCCCTGAAAAAGGCGGTGTTATAGTCGTGTCAAACCATGTCAGTCATTTAGACCCTCTGGTAATAGGCGCTGCAATAAGGCACAGGCAGGCAACTTATATGGCAAAAAGCGGGCTTTTTAAGATACCGCTCATTGGTGCCTTTGTAAAAACATTCTCATTTCCTGTTGACAGGGATACTCCGCAGCCATCTACGATAAAAGAAGCGGTGAGGAGGTTAAAAAATGGCGAACTCATTGTTATGTTTCCTGAAGGCGGCAGGAGCAAAGACGGCAGTCTTCTTGATGCAAAGAGAGGAACGGGATTAATAGCAGCGCTTTCAGGGGCAAAAGTTATCCCTGCTTATATTGACGGCACAAACACAGTTCTGCCTGCCGGCGCTAAATTTATAAGGCTTTCAAGTATTAGAATTATATTCGGCGACTCCATAGAAACAAAAAACAGAGAATCTCGTAGAGTCGAGTCTCCGACAGGCAAGGATTTTCAGGAGAGAATCGGTAATGATATAATGGAAGCAGTAAGAAATCTGAAGGACAAAGCACAGATACATGAAAATAATAGTAGCTAAGACAGCCGGATTCTGTTTTGGAGTAAAGAGAGCCGTTGATATGGCTTTTAAGACTGCAAAGAAAAAACAGAAAGGCATTTTCACTCTCGGGCCTATAATACATAATCCACAGGTCATAGAAAAACTCAAACAAGAAGGGATTCTGCCGATTGAGGACATAAATACTCCGGGGATAAAAGATATCATAATCCGGACGCACGGTATTCCTTTACATATAATGAACAGGATTTCCGATGCAGGATTCAACATAATTGACGCAACCTGCCCTTTTGTGAAAAAAGCCCAGCATTATGCTAAACTGCTCAGAGAAGAAGGGTATCAGGTAATAATACTCGGAGACAGGGAACACCCGGAGGTGCAGGGTCTGATGAGCTATGCAGGAGATGATGCAATAGTTGTTGACAGTGAAGATGCGCTTCCGAAAATAAAGCATAATGTCGGGATTGTGGTGCAGACCACCCAACCGGTTGAAGCGCTTAAAAAACTATTAGCGAGGGTCATAGAGCAGGCAAAGAATGTAAAGGTATATAATACAATATGCAGTTCCACGGCGCTGCGATTAAAAGAAACAGCGGCTATGGCTAAAAAGGTGGATATTATGCTTGTTGTAGGAGGCAAAAACAGCGCAAACACGACCCAGCTTGCAAAATTGTGCAAGTCACTTTCTGTTCCGACTTATCATGTAGAGACAGCTGCCGAACTAATTCCTGAGTGGATGAACGGCGTAAAAAGCGTGGGCATAACAGCAGGGGCATCAACACCTGACTGGATAATTGAGGATATCATAAAGAAAGTAAATGAAATAGGAGGATAAAAGGGTGATGGAAATCAAAAACAATGAGATGGAAAGACTTTATGCTGAGACTTTTCATCGCATTGAAGAAGGCTCAATATTAAAAGGAAAGGTTATAACCGTAAAGCAGGCAGGGGTCATAATTGACATAGGATATAAAGCCGACGGCTTTGTTCCGGCTGAAGAGTTTTCTCCTGAAGAGTTTTCAAACTTGCATGAGGGAACTGCTATTGAAGTGTACGTAGACACCATGAAGTATTCCAATGGCATGGTTAATCTGTCAAGGAAAGCGGCAACCCGGATAAAGGCATGGGATATTATTGAATCTGCTATGGGGAAAGGCTCCACTCTTGAAGGCGTAATCTCAGGGAAAACAAAAGGCGGACTTTCAGTAGATATACTTGGGGTCACTGCTTTCCTGCCTGGATCTCAGATAGATGTAAAGGTAGTTAGAGACATGGACAGCCTTATCAGCAAGAGAATGCTTTTTAAGGTGCTGAAACTGAATAACAAGCGGTCAAACGTCATAGTCTCACACAGGGCTGTCATGGAAGAAGAAAGACAGAAGAAAAAGACAGAGACTCTTGAAAAGCTAAAGGAGGGAGTTCTCCTTACAGGAACTGTAAAAAATATCACAGACTACGGAGTTTTCATTGATCTCGGCGGGCTCGACGGCCTCCTTCACATATCAGACATATCATGGGGACGGATAACTCATCCTTCGGAATTCTTTGCAGTAGGAGACGAGATTGAAGTCATTGTGCTCAAGTTCGATGAAGAACAAAAAAGAGTTACCCTCGGTTACAAGCAGAAAAAACCCGACCCATGGAGCACCATAGACGAAAAATACCCTGCAGGCCAAAAAATAAAGGGGAATGTTGTGAACATAACGGAATACGGTGTATTTATAGAGCTTGAAAAGGGGCTTGAAGGGCTTGTCCACATATCAGAGATTGACTGGCTGCCAAAACCCAAACATCCGTCAAAATACCTTTCCATAGGAGAAACAGTAGAGGCAGTTATTCTGAAGGCTGATAAAAATGACCGCCGCCTTTCATTAAGCATAAAACAGCTTAAACCAAGCCCGTGGGAGCTTGTTTCACATCGGTACAGCGCCGGACAGCAGATAACAGGCAAGGTAAAAAGCATTACTGACTTCGGGGTGTTTGTCGGTCTTCCGGAAGGCGTGGACGGGCTTATACACATATCTGATATCTCATGGACAAAGCATATCAAACATCCGTCAGAAGTCATCAGAAAAGGGCAGAAGATAGAGGCAGTTGTCCTGAGTATAGAGCCTGAGAAGGAGAGAATAGCATTAGGCATAAAACAACTCACACCTGACCCTTGGCTAACCGATATACCGGCAAGATTCAAGCTCGGAGATGAGGTGAAAAGCAAGGTGCTGAGACTGACCGACTTTGGGATATTCGTGGAAATAGAAGATGAAGTTGAGGGGCTGATTTACACATCAGAGATAGTAAAAGCAGAAGAACCCCTGAAAGAGGGCGACATTGTGTGGACAAGGATAATAAAGATTGACCTTGAAGAGAGAAAGATAGGGCTTAGCATGAAAAATGTTAAAAGGGGGGAGGAATGAAAAAAGCCTGTCTTATCATCACGGGATTTTTGACACTCTTGATAGTGATAAGCGTGCTATTTGCCATATTCCAGAAAAATGTCCCCCTCGGAGAAAAAGTCGCAGTTGTGCGCATTGAGGGCCCGATAATGGATTCAAAAAACACTACCGATGAAATAAAGGGCTACCTTAAAGACGCATCAATAAAGGCTATCGTCTTGCGTGTGGACAGTCCCGGAGGGGCTGTTGCGCCGTCACAGGAAATATACGAAGAGGTTAAAAAAGCAACGCTGAAAAAGAAGGTTATTGTATCAATGGGCTCTGTTGCGGCATCAGGCGGTTATTATATCTCGGCGCCTGCTGACAGGATCATTGCAAATCCCGGAACATTAACAGGTTCTATCGGCGTGATAATGGAGATCCCCAACATAGAGGGGCTTATGAATAAAATCGGCGTGAAAACAGAGGTAATCAAGAGCGGCAGGCACAAGGATATTGCATCTGCGTTCAGAAAAATGGGAAAAGAGGAAAGGCTGATACTGCAGGGTGTGCTTGATGATGTGCACGAACAGTTTATAAAAGCTGTATCCGACGGCAGAAAAATTCCATTTGATGAGGTAAAGAAACTTGCCGACGGCAGGATATTCACCGGCAAACAGGCAATGGAAGCGCGGCTCGTTGATGAACTTGGCACCCTTGAAGACGCTATCACCATTGCGGGCAGGCTTGCCGGCATAAAAGGAGAGCCGGAGGTAGTAACCAAAAAAGAGAGATTTTCCATAACTGACCTCCTCAGAGGCAAATTTCCCAAAGAACTCTCTGACATGTTCCCTACAGTAAAGATAAAATATCTGCTGGCGCCATAATAGGCGCCCGGATGGGCGCATAATCTAAAGCTTGAATTTTTATTTAACCTGAAGTTATAATTTCAGCAATGGGGTTTTAAGGGGGGATGAGTATCATGAGAAATAAGGTACTCATAAAAAAAGGCTTATTTAAAAGCATATGTGAAGAGAAAAAAGACCTTGAAACAGTGCTTGAATCTATACACCGTATCTCTTCAACTCTTGACCCCAAGGAAGTATTATATTTCGTTGTAAGCAAGATAGCAGAAATCATAAATGTCACAAGGTGTTCAATATTAAACATTCCTTTTGAAGAGAAAAGGCACGCTTATGTTGTCTCCACATTTGAAGACCCGAGGATAGTAAACATAAAGTTAGATCTAAAGAAATATCCTGAGATAAGAAAATCACTCGCAACCAGAAAGACTGTGGTTATAAGAGACGCGTTAAAAGATCCCTTGCTGAAGGAAGTCAGGAATATTATTGCGCCTCTGGGAATACGGTCCATTCTTGTTATTCCCATTATCTTCAGGGATGAGGTTATCGGCACCTTATTCCTGAGAACTTCAAGGTCAAATCATACCTTTACAGAGAGGGAGATAAGACTCTGCACAGCAATTGCAAGCTCATCTGCAAATTCCCTCTTTAACGCCTTTCTCCATGAGAAGGTAGAAAACGAAAAATCACAATTTGAAAAACTTGCCATAACCGATTATCTCACCGGGCTTTATAATATCAGGTATTTCTATAACCGTTTTACCGAGGAGTTCAGCAGAACCCAGAGGTACAAATTCCATTTAAGCTGCCTTATGATTGACATTGACCACTTCAAAGATATTAATGACAAATACGGACACAGAACCGGAGATATCGTCCTCAGCAAATTTGCAGGCCTGTTAAAAAAACACACGAGAAAAAGCGATGTGCTTGCAAGATACGGAGGCGAGGAATTCATTATGCTCCTTCCACAAACACCTGCGAAGGCAGCGGTAGCAAAGGCTGAAGCAATAAGGGTTCTTATAGGGAAGCACAGGTTCAGCAAAATTGAGGGAAAAAGCAGGCTTACTGTAAGTATTGGCGTATCATCATATCCTGCCCATAATATAAAGGACAAAGATGATCTCATAACATTTGCAGACAATGCCCTTTACAGAGCAAAGGCTATGAGCAGAGATAAAGTGGTTCTCTACAACAGCCGCATGTAAAACGGGCGCCTCTTTGCGGTCCGCAATAATGAACAGAGGTTAACCCGGAAAATGCATTTGACAGCGGCATAGGTGACTGAAAAGTCTTTTGTCCCGACAAAAGTCGGGATTGAAATCTAAAGACTTTGAAGGCATCTATGCCTTTGTGCTTTAAGTTTAATTGCATTTTTTGGGTTAACTGCGAATAATAAATAAGATGGACATAATAACTTCTCACATAAACGCTGATTTCGATTCCCTCGCTTCAATGGTCGCTGCAAAGAAACTCTACCCTGAGGCAGAGATAGTCTTTGCGGGCTCTCAGGAAAAAAAACTCAGGGATTTCATAGAGGCCTTCGAGCCTATTGAGATCAAGCGCATTAAAGACATTGATATGTCAAAGGTTACCCGTCTGATTATTGTTGACACTAAGAATCCTCCGAGGATAGGGCAGTTTGCAGAACTGATTTCCAAACACGGGATAAGCATACACATATATGACCATCATCCATTTGCAAAAGGTGACATACGCGGCAGCTTTGAGACTATTGAAGAGGTCGGCGCAACAGCGACTATATTTTCAGAGATATTGAAGGACAGAAGGCTTGATCCCTCGCCGATGGAGGCAACCATCCTGTGTCTCGGCATATATGAAGAGACAGGCTCGCTGCTTTTCCCATCCACGACAGAGCGAGACCTCCTTGCCGCCGCATATCTTATCAAACGCGGCGCCAATTTGAATATAGTCTCAAGCTTTCTCAGATTGGAAATGAGCCGTGAAGAACTTGACATCCTTAATGAACTTGTCCAGTCAGCAAAAGAAATAGTCAGCAGCGGAATAAGGATAAAAATAGCAAAGGCTTCCAATGAGACTTATCTCGGTGACGCTGCGCATCTCGCACACAGGATAATGGATATGGAAGACATTGATGCATTATTCGTACTGCTCAGGATGGAAGGAAAAATACTTATGGTAGCAAGAAGCCGTGCGCCTGAACTTAATGTCGCAGATGTAATGAGAGAATTCAACGGCGGAGGCCATTCTACGGCAGCCGCGGCTACTGTAAAAGAGGAATCCCTTGAGATAGTTGAAGAAAGGCTGACGAGAGTTATACTGGACAATGTAAAGCCGGCTAAGGTTGCATCGGATATTATGACAAGCCCTGTAGTAAGCATAAACTGGGACAGCTCTGTAAAGGAAATAGAAACAATAATGACCAAATACAGCGTGAACGTTCTCCCTGTTATAAAAAACGCAAAATATACCGGATTGATATCAAGGGAAATTGTCGAGAAGGCGCTTTTTCATGGATTTGGCAAAAGCAATGCCGTAGATTTCTGCACAACTGATGCGGCAACCGTCAGCCCTGACACATCTATCAGGCAAATAGAACAGATGATGATAGAGCGGAATCAGAGGTTTATGCCTGTAATAGAAAAAGGCAGTGTCGTCGGCGCAATAACAAGAACTGACCTTTTAAGAACCCTATATGAGGAGTTTTTAAGACGGAGCAGGCTTGATAAATCAGATGCCAGAGAAAAACCATCCATAGGGAGAAACATAGCCGTGCTTCTCAAAGAAAAATTTCCGGCTGAAATATACGCCATCCTCAAACTTGCAGGAGAGATTGCGGATCAGCTCGGGATTAACGCATATCTTGTCGGCGGTTCGGTAAGGGATTTGCTCAGGGGCGAGGAAAATCTTGACATTGACATTGTTGTTGAGGGAGATGGAATTTCCTTTGCAAAATCATTTGGCAGGAAACTGAATGCAAAAGTAAAAATACACGAGAGATTCGGCACAGCCAAGGTTATTTTGAGTCCAGAGTTCGGAGTTCAGAGTTCAGGGCCAGAACTCAAAACTCATCCCGAGCAACTCGGGACAAAACTCAAGATAGATGTGGCAACTGCAAGGACAGAGTATTATGAATCCCCTGCATCCCTTCCTAAGGTGGAAACTTCCTCAATAAAAAAAGACCTTTACAGGAGGGATTTCACAATCAACACACTTGCCGTGAAACTTAATCTAAAGGATTTCGGACTGCTGATAGACTTCTTCGGCGGACAGCGTGACCTGAGAGAGAAAATCATAAGGGTTATACACAATCTGAGTTTCATCGAGGATCCCACAAGGGCATTCAGGGCAATAAGATTTTCAGAAAGATTCGGCTTTAAGCTCAGCAAACACACGGAAACTCTTATAAAGTCAACGCTCAAATTGGATCTCTTCAGCAGGCTTTCCGGAGCAAGGCTCTATGAGGAACTTCTGCTTGCATTCAGAGAAACAGAACCTGTCAAGACTCTTAAAACACTTTCTGAATTCGGGCTGTTAAAAGTGATACATCCGGGCCTCTTATTCAATAATGAGCTTGAGTCAGCATTACAGTCTATGTTTGAGACTCTCGCATGGTTCAATCTGCTTTTCCTTGAGGAAAGTCCTGACAGAGGAGCGCTGTACCTTATGGCTCTGCTGTCTACTCTCAAAGAGGAAGAAAGGAACACCGCGGTCGAAAGGCTGTCACCGCCCCATAGGGTAAGAGAGATGATAACAAAAGGCATAACACAGTCAAAGGATATACTGAATAAACTTCCCTCAAACGATCCCGCCAGCCTGTATCATCTTCTGAATGGCGTTAACCTTGAAATCCTTCTGTTCTCAATGGCTCAGAGCAAAAGCAAACAGAAACAGAAAGCTATATCTCAATACCTGATTGAATTAAGAAAAATAAAGCCGATTTTGAAGGGTAAAGACCTGCAAAAGATAGGCATTAAGCCAGGCCCCGTTTACTCTAAACTTTTTTCAGAACTGCTTGACGAAAAACTAAGCGGCAGACTGAAAACCAAAGAAGATGAAGAAAGGTTTGTCACAGAAAAATATCTAAAAAAGTAACACCCCGTTAGAGAAGGTAATTTCTAACGGGGTAAATAGTAAATTATTTTACTGCGTCTTTAAGCGCTTTGCCTGATATAAATTTCGGCACTCTTGCAGCCGGAATATTGATAACCTGCCCTGTTTTAGGATTGCGCCCTTTTCTGGCTTTACGCTTCACGGTTGAGAATGCTCCGAAGCCGACAAGTGTAACCTTCTGCCCTTTTTTTAATGATAACTTGATTGCATTTAAAGTTGAATCAAGCGCCTTTGAAGCATCTGTCTTGCTCAGCCCCGCACCCGAAGCTATCTTGTCAATAAGCTCCGCCTTTGTCATTAACTTCCCCCCTTTCATTGTAAAAATGTCATAATCAGTTTGTCATTGTCCTGCTTGACCGGACAATCCAGCATGCTCTGGATTCCCCGATCGAGTCGGGGGATGACGTTGTTGATTTATGATGCTCTGTTTAATTAATTGCAGTAACACTATCAAGAAGGATATATTTTGTCAAGCTGAAAAATACAGTCATCAGTTGCGAAGGCTCAGCAACAGGAATCTTGAGATGGCGGCTAAGGAATTTTGTGAATTCGTCTTCTGTAAGAATGCCGAGCTCAACAATATTTGTCCCTATCCTGCCCCCGAAGATAACCTGTCTTTCAAGCGCAAGCCTCAGGTGCTCCTTTGTAATAAGCCCTTCTTTAATTAAAACTTCGCCAAGTTTCATATGCTTATTTTATACCATACTTTGACAGCCTGTGCCTGAATGAACGAAAAGAAAGGTTCAGCAGCCTTGCCGCTTCTGTCTTATTTCCGTCTGTAATCCTCAGCGCATTCAAAAGATATTTTTTTTCAATATCTTCAATAATGCGGTCAAGGTCTACCCCTTCTTTAGTGAGATCCGACGTATATTCAGCGCCTTCTGAAAACATCAGAATTTCATGCGGCACATCCTCAACGGCTATCTCATCCTTATCCGTTAAAAGCGCTATTCTCTCTATGACATTTCCAAGCTCTCTTACATTCCCTTTCCACGGGTACTCCATAAAAAGCTTCATGACCTGGGGAGATACCTTCCTCTCTGCAAATGAGAACTTTTTCAGAAAATGCTCTACTAACATCGGGATATCTTCCTTTCTCTCTCTCAAAGGGGGAATATGCAGTGGGACAACATTCAATCTGTAATATAAATCCTCTCTGAATCTGCCTGCCGAAATTTCTTCTTTAATATCCTGATTTGTAGCGGATATTATTCTCACGTCCACCTTTATATCAGCAGTGCCGCCTACCCTTCTGAACGTACTGTTCTCAAGCACTCTCAGGAGTTTCGCCTGAAGGTTAATTGACATCTCGCATATCTCGTCAAGAAAAACACTCCCGCCGTGAGCTATCTCAAAAAGGCCCTGTTTATTATATGCCGCCCCTGTGAATGCGCCTTTCATATGCCCGAAGAGTTCACTCTCCAAAAGACCTTCAGGAAATGCAGCGCAGTTTATATCAATAAACTTTTTCCCTTTTCTTGGGCTGAGGTTATGAACAGCTGTCGCAACTAATTCCTTGCCTGTGCCGCTTTCACCTGTTATTATGACATTGGAATTGCTCTGCGCAATCCTCGGTATGATGTTAAGCAGTTCCTGCATCTTAGGGTTCTTCCAGAAAATATTGCCGAATTCGTATGTTGTCTTTATCTTTTCGCGGAGTATCGAAACCTCTTCGCTCAGCTTGCGCTTTTCAAGCGCTTTTTTTACTACAAGCCTTATTTCATCTATCTTGAACGGCTTGTGTATATAATCATAAGCGCCAAGCTGCATTGCCTCTATTGCAGATTCTGTTGTGCCGAATGCCGTTATCATGATTACAAGGGTATCAGGAGAAGTCTCACGCACTTTTTTGAGTATTTCAAAGCCATTAACCTTCGGCATGTTGATGTCTGTGATTACCATGTCAAATATGTCCTTGTTGAGAAGACTTATTCCGTCAATGCCGCCTGCCGCAAGAGTAACATCGTAACCCTCCCCTTCAAGGAGGATCCCGAGCACCTCCCGCATGCTTTTTTCATCTTCTACAATCAGAATTTTCCCTTTATTAAGATTTTCCATTGCTGTCAGGTATTATAACTTTAAAGACCGTGCCCTCACCAGGATTACTGATAACATTTATCTTTCCTTTATGTTCTTCAATAATTCTGTATGCAATAGCCAGTCCAAGCCCCGTTCCCTCATCTTTCGTAGTAAAAAAAGGATAAAATATTTTTTCAATATTTTCCTGAGAGATACCGATACCGGTATCTTTAAAAACAACCTCAAAAGAATTGCTCGACCGCTTTGTGCTGACAGAAAGTTCTCCTCCGTCAGGCATTGCCTCTAAGGCATTCATCCCAAGATTCAAGAAGACCTGATGCATTTTCTGACGGTCAGCATTGACATAAAGAGGCATGTCGAAATCCTTTGTGATAGAAATATCATTCCTTGCGGATGCTGTATTTTTTAGCAATTCAAGCGTGTCATCAAGCATAAAATTGAGGTCAAAAGCGCTGAACTCAGCAGCCCTCGGGGTTGAATACATAAGAAAATCTGTGATTATCTCATTCAGCCTTTCCATCTCTTCCAATGCTATTTCTGTCAGCCTTTCTTTTTGCTCCTTTGCCGCCCTGTCCTCTCTCAGCATTTCTATCGCCCCTTTAAGAGAGGCTAACGGATTCCTTATCTCATGCGCTATATTCGCAGATAGTTCACCTATAGCTGCCCATTTTTCCTTATGCTTTATATCCATCTCCATCTTTTTAAGCATGGTGATATCCTGAAATACGCCTATAAAGCCTGTTAGCTCTCCAGCAATGCCCTCAAGCGATGAAACCCTTAATCCGATAACCCTCTCCCCGTCTCGATGGTGTCTTATCGTGTTTTCTATCCTGTCTGTTTCACTGATAGAACCTATGAATGGCAACACCTCAGCAATCCTGAGTCCTTGAGCTCTTTCTCTCGTGATGCCTGTTATATCCTGAGCCGCTTTATTAAATATCAGAATACTGCCGCCGATGTCTGTTGTAAATATTCCGCTCGGAATGCTCTCAATAAGCTCCTTGTTGAAAAGTGAAAGCTCCTTCAGATCAGAATCAGTCTGTTCAAGGGCTATCGTTGTCTTCTCAAGCCTTGAAGAGAGATAACCGCTCAGAAATGCCATCATATAAAAAGCAGATATGTGCACAAAAATATTGTAAAGAAAATCTTTTTCATTAAGCACTGGGTCATACTTTATCGGGAGGAGTTTATAATACTGAAGATCTATCATGACTCCATAGAGAATACTGCTGAATGTTGCAATAACATAACCTGCTTTCCTGTTAAGGACTGCGCTTGCTGACATCACTGTCAGAAGCATAATGAACGAAAACCAGCTTTCAATACCGCCTGTAAGATATATAAGGACATTTACGGCTGCAACATCCATAAAAATCTGGAAGTATGCAAAGTTAAAATACGTTTTTATCCTGTCAATGAGAAAAGAATAGATTATTGTCATGGAATAGAGCGCTACTATAAGATTTGAAGTGGCGCGTGGATAAGGGAAACTCCTGTATCCGACCTGAAGCAAGAAAAACGAACCCAGAAGGAGTGTGATAAAAACAACCCTTATGGAAATAAGGGCTTTTACCTTTTTAAGCAGGATATCATTCATTCTATTAAAAAGTAGGAAGTGAAAAGTAGGAAGTAGGAACTGAATTCATAATTTCAAAATTTAAACTTCTCACTTCTCACTTTATCAGCGTAATAAGCTTAAATATCGGCAGATACATTGCAACTACTATAAACCCTACCGAGCCTCCGAGGAATACCATCAACATAGGCTCCATCATGGATGTCAGGGCGTTGACTGCCGAGTCAACCTCATCATCATAAAAATCAGCTATCTTATTGAGCATTGTATCCAGCGCGCCTGTTGTTTCGCCTACAGAAATCATGTGGGTAACCATTGGAGGGAACACTTTAGACTTGGTTAATGGGTCAGCAAGGGTCTTTCCTCCTGTAACCTGCTTTCTTACCTCCATGATTGCGTATTCAATAACCTTATTGCCTGAAGTCTTCGCTGTTATCTCAAGCCCGTCCAGTATCGGCACGCCGCTGCTGACAAGCGTTCCAAGTGTCCGCGTAAACTTTGCCACGGCAACTTTATTCAGAAGAACCCCGAATATGGGCAGTTTCAATAGTATCCTGTCTGTTATATGCGTACCCTTTTCTGTACGCCTGAACTGCTTTAGCGCAACAACAATACCAACTATTGCGCCTCCTGTCAGAAGACCGCCTATTCCTGCGAGAAAATTACTCAGGCTGATAATCATCAACGTGGGAAGCGGAAGTGTTCCGCCAAGCTGTGCAAACATCTTAGAAAATGTCGGGACAACAAATATCATTATGATTGCAATTGCCGCAACAGCAACAGTTGAAACAACTATCGGATATACCATTGCGCCTTTAACCTTCTTCTTTAATTTCATTGCCTTTTCTATGTACGCTGCAAGCCTGTTAAGGATTGTATCAAGGATACCGCCAGCCTCGCCTGCCGCCACCATATTTGCATAAAGTTCTGAAAAGACCCTCGGGTGTTTTTTCAATGCATCAGCATAAGTAGAACCGGCCTCAACATTCTCCTTAATCTCTCCCAGCACTCTAGAGAGTGTCTTATTTTCAACCTGAGTTGATAGAATATCAAGCGCCTGCACAAGCGGAAGCCCTGCATCTATCATCGTAGAGAACTGCCTTGTAAATACAACTATGTCCTTGTCGCCTACTTTACCCTCGCCAAAGCCGCCGAATAATCTCTTCCCGGCCTTTTTTTCAGTAATCAAAGTGGGTGTTATATTTTTTCTTCTGAGCTGCGCTGCAACCTCTTCTTTAGCAGCCGCAGTAATCTCGCCTGATTCTACAACGCCTCTTGTAGTCTTACCTGACCACTGAAACACTGTTGCCATTTATTACCCCCTTCCTTTTACAGCAGTTCCAGACACCCTTTGGAGCATTGTGATCAACTCCTCAGGAACAGACGAACGGCCTATCGCATCCTCATAGGATAGAAGTCCTCTGGTGTATAGATCAAATAAAGACTGATTCATCGTCTGCATCCCGAACCTCGCCTGTCCGGTCTGCATCATGGAATATATCTGATGCACCTTGTCTTCTCTTATCAGGTTTCTTATAGCAGGGTTTGGTATAAGCAGTTCAACTGCGAGAACCCTCCCCTGTCCGGATTTCCTGACTATAAGCTGCTGCGCAAGTATCCCTTCAAGGACAAATGACAACTGAGTTCTTATCTGTGCCTGCTGATGCGGCGGGAATACATCTATTACACGGTTTATGGTCTGGACAGCAGAATTTGTATGGAGTGTTGCAAGCGTTAAGTGCCCTGTCTCCGACACGGTAAGCGCTGCTTCTATAGTCTCAAGGTCACGCATCTCGCCTATAAGCACGACATTCGGGTCCTGTCTGAGGACATACTTCAAGGCAGTTTTAAAAGATGATGTATCAGCATTTACCTCTCTCTGGTTAATCAGGGATTTCTTGTGGTTATGAATATATTCTATGGGATCTTCTACTGTTATTATATGGTCATACCTCTCGGAATTTATCCTGTCAACCATAGTGGCAAGAGTCGTAGATTTACCGCTCCCTGTCGGCCCTGTAACAAGAATCAGGCCGCGCGGCTTCTTGACAAGATCGTTAACAATTTCAGGCAGTCCTAACTCCTGGAATGTCTTTATCTGAAACGGGATGGTCCTGAATGCGCCGGCAACAGCTCCCCTTTGCATAAAGATATTTCCCCTAAATCTGCTCAGCCCCTTCACCCCGAATGACAGGTCAAGTTCATTGCTTTCTTCAAATTTATGTTTTTGTGCGTCTGTAAGAACACTGTAGCAGAGCGCTTTTGTCTCAGCAGGGGCTAATTGCGGATGGTCAAGCAGAATGAGTTTCCCGTCAATCCTTACACGAGGCGGGCTTCCTGTTGTTATGTGAAGATCAGATGCCCCTTTTTCTATCATTACCTTAAGCAAGTCATACAGTGTTGCCATTATATTCCCTCCGCTCACTCTGTGAGAATTCAAAATTCAAAATTTAAAATTGTGAGATTTATCTTGAATCTTGAATTTTAAATTTTCTTCAATCTCCGAAAGTAACTCTTAACACTTCTTCCATTGTAGTAACGCCTTCCTTCACTTTTGTCAGCCCGCTCATCCTCAACGTCTTCATGCCTCCTCTTATAGCAGCCTTTTTAAGTTCAATCGCCGACGCCCCTTCCAGTATAAGTTTTCTTATCTCCTCATTGACAATCATTATTTCATAAAGCGCTATCCTTCCCTTGTAACCTGAGTTGTTGCATACTGAGCACCCCTTGCCCCTATAACACTTAACAGTCCTTGCATCTTCTTCCGAAAACCCCAGGCTTATAAGAGTCGGCAAAGGAAACTTTTCTTCCTCTTTCTCGCATTCTTTACATATTTTTCTTGCCAGCCTTTGCGCCATTATAAGTATAACAGATGATGACACTAAAAATGGCTCGATACCCATATTCATCAATCTGCTTACACTGCTCGGAGCATCATTAGTATGCAGTGTGCTCAGAACAAGATGTCCTGTTAAGGCAGCCTTAACTGCTATCTCAGCGGTCTCAAAATCACGTATCTCACCGACAAGTATGATATCAGGGCTCTGTCTCAAAAAAGACCGCAGGGCAGATGCAAATGTGAGCCCTATCTCCTCTTTCATCTGCACCTGATTTATCCCGAGAAAATTATACTCTATAGGGTCTTCGGCAGTCATTATGTTTATATTGGGCTTATTCAGATAATTTAATGCTGAATAGAGGGTTGTTGTCTTTCCGCTTCCTGTGGGTCCCGTAACAAGTATCATGCCGTAAGGTTTATTAAGACATTCCAGAAATTTCTGCAGCGCCTCTTCTTCAAATCCAAGCTTTGTTAAATCAACCTGCAATGATGCTTTATCAAGGATTCTCATAACTGTCTTCTCTCCGAAAAGACAGGGGAGGATAGAAACACGGAAATCCACTTCTTTTTTCTTGCCCAGCCTAAGCTTAATCCTGCCGTCCTGAGGAAGCCGCCTCTCGGAGATATCAAGTTTAGCCATTATCTTTAGCCTTGAGACTACGGAGTTTTTAATCCTCAGCGGCAGATTCATTGCCAGGGCAAGAACACCGTCAACTCTGTATCTGACTCTCACAGAGTTCTCGTAAGGCTCGATATGAATATCGCTTGCGCCGAGCTTTATCGCATTTATAAGAATACCGCTTACAAGTTTTACAATCGGCTCTTCAATCTCACCTCTTGCGCCCAGCATCTCCTCTTCAGAGACATGCTCAACGTCATCAAGCGCATCGCCGACAATCCTGTCAAATTCATCAACGTCAACCGTAGGCCCTTCTCCGAAAGACCCCGCCTCTTCTTCGCCTGTAACGTCAGTATCTGACAGAGTATAGTCCTTTGCCTCAAGCTTCATCGCCTTTTGCGCTGCCTGTGCCTGAGGCTGGGCAGCCACAAGCCCGGCAACTTTGCCTCCGTAATATGTGGTTATGGCATTTATCAGCGCAGATTCTGTTGCTATAACAACCTCAACGTTATACCCGGTCATAAACTTTATGTCATCCACCGCAAACACATTTGAAGGGTCTGCCATCGCTACTGTCAATTTAGCGCCTACTCTC
>JBAQLV010000008.1:0-3429 GCA_049302185.1 Thermodesulfovibrionales bacterium
GTTTTACTTCAGGACAACAGACGTAACAGGAGTAGCGCAGCTGCCTGACGGAATGGAGATGGTGATGCCCGGGGACAACGTAACCATAACAGTAGAGCTGATAGCGCCGATAGCAATGGAGAAGGAATTAAGATTTGCGATAAGAGAGGGCGGCCGTACAGTGGGAGCAGGAGTTGTGACAGAGGTGATAGCATAAGTTAAAAGTTTAAAGTTTAGAGTTTAGAGTTAGAGCGAGTGGGAGATAAAAGATGCGCGATATAATTCTTTTTCAGTGTACTGAGTGTAAAGAGAGAAATTATTCAACGATGAAGAACAAAAAGAATACGACTGAGAAGCTACAGCTTAAGAAATACTGCAGGCATTGCAGAAAGCATACATTGCATAAGGAGACAAAGCCATAAAAAGGCCAGTAGCTCTAACGGCTAGAGCGTCGGACTCCAAATCCGAGGGTTGGGGGTTCAAATCCCTCCTGGCCTGCCACTTTAAAAAGTTTGGAGTTATAAATTATAAATTAAAAATTAAAGGCGAAAGAAAATATGTTTAACAGGATTAAGGAATTTTTTAAAGAAGTGAAGATTGAGATTAAAAAGGTTGTTTATCCAAGCAAAGACGAGCTTATAGGGTCTACATGGGTGGTTATTATTGCAGTTGTGGCGGTATCTCTTTTTTTGGGAGTTATTGACCTTGGGTTATCAAAATTAGTCAGCAGGTTATTGAGGTAAGAAATGGGAAAAAACTGGTATGTTGTACATACGTATTCAGGTTCGGAAGAAAAGGTAAAGCAGGCTATAGAGGACAAGGCAGACAAGAAAAATCTTAGGGATAAGATATCTCAGGTTCTGGTTCCTACTGAACGTATAATTGAACTCAAAGGCGGTGGGAAAAAAGAGAGCAATAAGAAATTCTATCCGGGATACATTCTTATTGAGATGGAACTGGACGACGAGTCGTGGCATCTTGTCAGGAAGACGCCGAGAGTTACTGGTTTTGTGGGGGGATCAAATCCCGTGGCATTATCACAGGAAGAGGTTGATGTTATATTGCAGCAAATGGAAAAAGGCCACGCCCCGCAGGTTAAGGCACAGTATCAGAAGAATGAGACAGTCAGGATAACAGACGGGCCCTTCTCTAATTTTCTTGGATATATTGAGGATGTTGACATGGATCATGGAAGGCTCAAGGTAATGGTCAGCATATTCGGCAGACAGACGCCTGTTGAACTTAATTTTTTTCAGGTGGAACGGGCATAAAGCAGTGACAGTGAGCAGTGTCAGTGACTGGCACTGAAAACTGACACTGAAAACTATTTAGGAGGAGATAAATGGCTAAAAAAGTAGTAACAGCTCAAGTGAAACTGCAGATACCTGCAGGAAAGGCAAATCCGGCGCCTCCTGTAGGCCCGGCGCTTGGCCCGCACGGCATCAACATAATGGAATTTTGCAAGGCATTCAATGCGCAGACACAGGCGCTGGGTGACACTATAATTCCTGTTGTTTTAACCGTATATTCGGACAGGTCGTTTACATTCATAACAAAGACACCGCCGGCATCCGAATTAATAAAAAAAGCGGCAGGGATTATTAAGGGGTCAGGCACCCCCAATAAAGACAAGGTTGGCAGGATAACTTCTGCGCAGGTCAAAGAAATAGCGCAGACAAAGCTTCCGGATCTCAATGCGAACTCTATTGACGCAGCGGTAAAGATAATCGGCGGCACCGCAAGAAGCATGGGAGTTGATGTAGCAGACTAAGACACAATACAGATGCAGGATACACGATACAGGATTCAGGACAAAGAAAATCATGCATCTTGTATCATGCATCATGAATCTTGAATAGAGGTGAAAATGGGCAAGAAGATTAAAGAGGCCAGAGAAAAAGTTGAAAGAGGAAAAGAGTATTCTATTGAGGATGCCATAGGTCTTATAAAGAAAGCTTCCTTTACAAAATTTAATGAGACTGTTGACATGGCTGTGAATCTCGGGATTGACGCCAAAAAAACAGACCAGATGGTCAGAAGCGCTGTTGTCCTTCCGCACGGCACAGGCAAAAAGGTAAGGGTTGTTGTATTTGCAAAAGGTGAGAAAGAGAAAGAGGCGAGAGATGCAGGCGCAGATTATGTTGGCGCTGAAGACCTTATTGAAAAGATACAGCAGGGCTGGTTCGATTTTGATAAGGTAGTTGCAACGCCCGATATAATGGGTCTCGTAGGAAAGCTTGGTAAATTGTTGGGTCCGAGGGGACTTATGCCGAATCCCAAGCTTGGAACGGTTACCTTTGATCTGGCAAAAGCTGTAAAAGAGATAAAGGCCGGAAAGGTAGAGTATAAAACAGAAAAGGCAGGATTGATACATGTGCCGATTGGTAAGGTCTCATTTGATGATCAGAAGCTCATAGAGAATGCCATGGCAGTGATTGACGCAATAATAAAGGCTAAGCCGCCTACAAGCAAAGGCAAATATCTAAAAAAGGTGGCTGTATCATCTACGATGGGCCCCGGTGTACAGATTGATGTTGGCAGGTTGACAGCAGCGAAGTAAGTGAGAAGTAAGAAATGAGAAGTAAGAAGTAAAATCTTAACTTCCCAGTTCCCATTTCCTACTTCCTAATTTAAATAAAGTCAGAGACAGTAGGCAGACTCGACATATCGTCGGGACTTTAATCGACCGCCTGAGGCGGACGGCCTGCCGAGACGCTTTCCCCGTCTCTGGGAAAGGAGGATAAACTGAAAAGGGAAGAAAAAACACACCTTATTGCTGAGCTTAAGGATAGATTCAAAAAGGCAAATGCAGTGGTTTTGACGGATTATAAAGGATTAACCGTTGCCGAGCTTTTTGAATTGAGGCGATTGTTGCGCGGTGCAGGGATTGAGTACAAGGTTGTAAAGAATACACTTGCAAGAGCGGCATCTGCAAAAACAAGCCTGTCTGTAATCAGTGATTTATTAAAAGGCCCTGTTGGGATTGCTATCGGTTATGCCGATCCCGTGCAGGTTGCAAAGAAGGTCATTGAGTATTCCAAGAAGAATAATAAGCTGAAGGTAAACGGTGGAGTTGTTGAAGGCAGGCTATGCAATGCTGAAGACATCAAGTCAATAGCCGCACTGCCGCCGAGAGAAATTCTCCTCAGTATGCTGGCAGGCGTATTTAATGCGCCGCTGAGCAAAATGGCAGGGGCATTGTCGGCGACAGTTAGCAGTTTTGCATACGCAGTGAAGGCTTTGGAAACGAAGAAAAGTAATTAGTGAATAGTGAATAGTCTGAATACTATTCACTAACGACTATATACTAAAAAATGGAGGATAAATAATGTCAGTAACAAAAGAACAGGTTTTTGAATTTTTTGACAATATGACAGTGCTTGATATGTCAAAGTTCGTTAAGGAGTTTGAGGAGAGATATGGAGTTACAGCAGCAGCCCCGATGGCAAT
>JBAQLV010000009.1:0-3325 GCA_049302185.1 Thermodesulfovibrionales bacterium
GGTGGTACCCTCTGCAGGAATTGAATCCCGAAGGCTTTCGGGATTTAGGAAACCTGTGCTCTATCCGACTGAGCTAAGGGGGCACACGATAACAACGTTTTATTATACCTTAAACTGTTACTAAAACGTGATATCGACGAAGATGCTTTAATGGGGGAGGTGGTACCCTCTGCAGGAATTGAATCCCGAAGGCTTTCGGGATTTAGGAAACCTGTGCTCTATCCGACTGAGCTAAGGGGGCACAAGGGTTTACGCATTATTATACATCAAACCGCAATAAAAACGTGGCAACTGACCTTCATCATATCACTGTTTTTTATTAAGCAACCTTTAATCATTCCTCAAATATTATTAGTTCGCCTGATTCTATAAGATATTTCGCAGATTAATTCTCAAAATGAGAATAATATTTTCAAGACAGTAAACATTGCTTTTGCAGGGATAAGCGCAATCATATTGAAAATCATGAAATTTCAACAAGATAGAAGATTGAAACAGTATTTCATGCACGCTGGATTAACATTTGCTAATAAACATTAATGAGGAGATAAAACAATGAATATAAACGTCGTTCGCAGGAAATAAATTATGGGGTTAACAGAAAAAAGATGTTTTAAAAGATATCAAAACTTCTCGGAGTTTGAACTGACAATAAACAGTGAACGTTTTAAGGCAAAGACAGTAGACTATTCCCTCGACGGGATAGGAGCAATAGTTAAGGATACTCCTCACATAAGCAAAGGTGACATTATAGGTATCACTATAAAACATCCGGAGATAAAAACTTTCGGAGAAGTTATGTGGGCGAAGAATGATCAATCCGGGCTTAGAATCGGTATAGGAAAATTCGGAAAACTGAATGGACTTTTAAGAGATTTTAATTTCCCAGACACATTGATAGGCCTGCAGAGAAGCCATAAAACTGGCGTTCTGACAATCAAAAGCTCGGATGTCATCAAAAAGATTTATATTAAAAACGGTGATATGATATTTTCTTCCTCTAACCACTCTGAAGACCGGATCGGAGATATGCTTCTCAGAGAAGGGAAAATCAATATCGAACAATACACCCATTCTGTTACAGAGATGAAAAATACTCAACAGAAACAGGCTACAGTGCTCGTAAAGCTCGGTTATTTAAAACCCGAGGAACTTGTTACGACAGTCAGACACCAGACAGAAGAGATAATACTGAGCATTTTCGCTCTGGAGGAAGGGACATTTGCATTTGAGGAGATGCCATTGCCAACGGAAGAGGTAATTACATTAAATATTTCAGCTGCAAATATTATATATAACGGGATAAAAAGGATTAACAATATGGATTTCATCAGGAATGATTTCCCGGCTTCGAACAGCATCATATGCTTCTCTAAAGATCCCCTTGATCTTTTCCAGGATATAAGACTGGATCAATCCGGCAAAAAGATACTCACTTGTATTGACGGGAAAGAACCATTCAAGAAGTTATTGAAAGTTCCCAGCTTGACGGCCTTAACGCTATGAAGACGATATGTGGTCTGCTGAAGGTAAGGATTATAGACAGGAAGGCAGAAAATGGCCTGTTAAACGAAATCCCAAAGGAGGTTGAAGAGATCGTACAGCAAGATTCTGCGCAGAAAGCAGATCCCATTTTCAAAGAAGAAATTGAGAATATATACGATAGACATGAGAGACTTGGTTACTATAGTATTTTGGGAGTTAAAAATTATGCCTCAACCAGTGAGATCAAAAAAGCTTATTATAGAATTGCAAAGAGATACCATCCTGATATGCACTTCCATCTTACTGAAGTTTCGCTAAAGAAAAAATTAAGCGACATTTTTTCATATATCTGCGATGCATATGCAACATTATCCAATCCGCAGAAAAGAAAAGAATATGATGAAATAAACACCATCAGGCCTGCAAGGATAATTTCAAACCGGGGAAAAGCAAGGGAATTGTTTGAAGAGGGCAGGACAGAATTAAGGAAAAATAACTATCAGGAAGCTGAAATGCTTTTTGGTCAGGCGTCATATTTCTTCAGCGAAGCAGCTCACTATTACTTTTATTATGGACTATCTCTAATGAAACAGAATAAACATAAGCATGCGGAAAAAGCATTCGGGAGAGCCCTGTCCCTTGATCCTCTTAATACAAATTATCTTGCTGAACTGGGGTTTGTTTATCTGGTAATGCACCTGCCGGCAAAGGCAAAAGCTGTATTGGAAAGGGCATTGAAGATATCTCCAACCAACTCCCGTGCATCAGAAGGGATAAAAGCGTATAAGAAGAGCTATCTCTAACCCATATTATTCATAAATTTTAATGATAGCACCTGAGAGAGGGTATCCTCGCTCATTCTCGGTCGTTCCTCCCTGCGAGGCTTTTGCCTCTTTATGTTCGGAATGTATTTGACTATCAGCAAAAGAATCCGCTTAAATACTCTTTCCCCGATAGATATTCTTAATTTTATGAATAAAGTGGGCTAACACCGGGGAATAGAACCGTCCCTTATTTCACGTGTTCAGCGAGCAGAAACCCTGTTCCTTTACTGTTCCCACCTGGTGGCTGGCAGTCAATTCTTTCTTCGGGTAGCCAGTTCCGCCACAACAGCCCGTCCCGCGACACGGCCGGTGACGATGGCTGGACCCAGGAATGTCCCTTCGAGCGCGGCTTTGCCGTTGATCCCAGCCAGGCCGGCCAGCTCGCCCACGGCATACAGGCCAGGAATCGGGCGACCTGAGATATCGATGACGCGGCAGGACAGATCGATCGCCACGCCACCCATGCTCTTGCGCGTCAACGGGAAGAACTGCACGGCGTAGAAAGGTGGCCGCTCGATCCTGGGTGGGTGTGACCAGGGGGTTTGGCTGCCGCCAATGCGCCCGAAGTCGGTGTCGCGGCCGCCTGTCACCATCTCGTTCCATCGACGGACGGTGTCCTCGACTGCGTCAGGAGGAAGCCCTGCTGCCCCGGCGAGTTCACGAACCGTTGGGGCTGACTTTACAAACGGTCTCATGGCCGGATTGTCGAAGATCTTGCTTTCGATCATCTGACGATCCCACCCGGAGACAAAAAATGTCCCGCGGGCAAGGCTGTCGAAAATAGACCAATACGTGCCACCCGGCTGCCGGAGAACCTCCGGGAAGGTCGCCCTCGTGTCCTGAGACTCGCTCACGAAACGCCGGCCCTCCTTGTTGACCCAGATCGACTGCTGGCTGAAGGCGTTCAGGCCACGCCGGCCAGCCTGATCGTGCGGGTCCGGCAGTCCGGTCGCATAGTTCCACTGATTGCTCATGTTCTTCAGTTGTGCGCTGACTGCCTGTGCCATCTCGTGGCC
>JBAQLV010000010.1:0-117759 GCA_049302185.1 Thermodesulfovibrionales bacterium
AGACAACAGTCATCGGTGTTGAACCCAAATCACTCGAAATGAGCATGGAATTATCCCCTGAAATTAAGGCTAAGATTCCAAAGATTATTGAATTAGTATTCGATGAGCTGAAATCCTCTGTCTGCAATAACCAATAAAAACTGATGACAGTAAAACCAGTGGTAATGTATAATGCTGTCATGGCAGTATGCGATATAATAATGTCTGATAATTGAAGGGGTAACGGAATTTTTGTATGAAAAGGATTGTTGTAAAAGTCGGCAGTAACATAGTTGCTGATGAGAAAGAGGGGCTTGATACAAGGCGCATTACGGCTATTGCGTCTGATATCAGGGATGCGCAGGACATGGGCTATGAGGTTGTCCTTGTCTCTTCAGGCGCTGTTGCCGCAGGCATGAGAAAACTTGGGCTGAAGGAGAAACCGAAAGATATACAGCTAAAACAGGCTGCTGCTGCAGTAGGACAGAGCAGTCTGATGTGGGCTTATGAGAAGAGCTTTGGAGAATTCGGCAAAAAAGTTGCGCAGGTTCTGCTTACGCGGGATGATTTTACCGACAGGAAAAGGTATATCAATTCTAAGAACACGCTTAGCACGCTGCTCTCATACGGGATTATCCCGATAATCAATGAGAATGACACTGTTGCCACTGATGAAATAAAGTTTGGAGATAATGACAACCTTGCTTCATTGGTTGCAGGGCTTGTTGATGCTGAAAGGCTGATAATTCTTTCTGATGTGGAGGGACTTTTTTCTGCTGACCCTAAGAGAAGCCATAAATCAGTCCTCATAAAAACAGTTGATGAGATTACATCTGAGATCGAGGCAATGGCAGGAACCGCGGGAAGCGCTGTCGGCACAGGAGGAATGTATTCAAAAATCCTTGCAGCAAAAAGGACTGTAAACAATGGAATCACTGTAAATATAATAAGCGGCAAAAAAAGCGGATTGACGGTATCTCTCTTAAAAGGGAATCATCACGGCACAGAATTTAAGCCGGTTAGAGAGAGGCTCTCTGCGCGTAAGGGATGGATAGTCTATGGAAGCCGCGCAAAGGGCAGTCTGCAGATAGATGAAGGAGCTGTTAAGGCGCTGCTACACGGAGGCAAAAGCCTCCTGCCTTCAGGTATTACTGCGGTTACAGGAGTTTTTGAGGTAGGCGATGCTGTATATTGTGTTGATTCAGACAAGAAAAAGATAGCAAAGGGAATTACGAACTATTCATCAACAGAGACAGAGAAGATTAAAGGCAGAAAGACGGCGGATGTGGAAAAGGCGCTGGGATACAGATATTCCGACGAGGTGATTCACAGGGATAACCTTGTGGTCTTGTAAGCTGAATCTATTTCTTTAGTTTCAAAAACTCTCTTGCCTTTATAAACATATCAATGCATTTTTTATCCTGATAATCCGGATATGTAAAGATATGCGGTATAAATGTCATGTCTTTTTCTTTATACAGCAGAGAGACCTCTCCGTAGATGCCTTTGCCGAGGTAAATTCTGTGCGAATAGCCCTTTGTTGTAGCAAGGATGACATTTGCTAAAGTAAGGTAGCCAGGGTCAATATTTATTTTACGTTTACCATCTACTGACATAGAATCCTCTATGCTGTTTGTCCTGAGTTTGATATCTACGATCTCTCCCGGATTTATCAGATTTCTGAAAAATATAAAAATCCTTTTTATCGGCGAGCCGATTTCCTCTTTGTAGTATTCTGAATAATCCCAGCTAACCGGAGGTGTTTCCAGAAGTGCGGCTCCGAAGGTGCTTAACAGAGACTCTTTTGCCTTGGATAAGTAAGACTCATCAGAATAGAGAATCCCCGTGAATAACAGTGCCGGCTCAGGATTTGCTGGGGTACCCATAGTTCAGTGAAAGTTATTCTTTGAACAGGCCTGAGATAAATGCCAGAGCATCCGGAGAATCTCATACATAAGGCCCGATGACTTTTTTTCTGATGATGCCTTTTTTATCCACGATGTATGTTTCAGGAATTCCTCTTAATCCATAAGATCTTGCAGCTTTTTCGTCTTTATCAATCAGTATCGGCAGGTGTGAAGTCAGTTTACTCCGGAAAGTATCTGAGCCTCTTCGGCTTCAACAAAGGTTGGTATCCCGGCCTCAAGCACAACTTTTATTTTGTGGGTGTCTTTAAATCTGCCTTTGAGCAGTTCTTCTGACAGCGGATCCTCAATTTCTTTCTGCACGGCTCTTCTCATGGGCCTTGCGCCGTAGTTCGGCTGATAATAGGTTTTAACCATCCACTCCTTAACGGACTGGTCTAATTCCACCAAAAGCCCCTGCTCGATTAGCAGATTATTGGTTTCGTTTATCAGCAGGTCAATAATTGAAAACAGCTGCTCTTTTTCAAGAGGATGAAATACGACTATCTCATCAACACGGTTAAGGAATTCAGGATTAAATGCTTTTTTGAGCTCAACGAGCACATTATCCTTTATCTTCTGATAGACATCGTCTGACTTGGTTCTCTGAAAGCCCAGAGGAGTTGCTTTTTCAATAATCCTTGCGCCTATATTTGAGGTCATGATTATTACCGCGTTTTTAAAGTCAACCTTTCTGCCGAAACTGTCTGTAAGCACTCCTTCATCAAGCACCTGCAGCAGTATGTTAAATATGTCGGGATGCGCTTTTTCTATCTCATCAAAGAGAATGACAGAATAAGGACGCTTTCGTATTTTTTCTGTCAGCTGTCCTCCCTCTTCGTAGCCGACATATCCCGGAGGCGCGCCTGTCAGTTTGGAGACATTGAACCTCTCCATATATTCTGACATGTCAATTTTAATAAGCGCATTCTCGTCATTGAAGAGGAACTCTGCAAGCGCTTTTGCAAGTTCGGTTTTTCCAACGCCTGTTGGGCCGAGGAAGAAGAATGAACCTATAGGTTTTTTCTTGCTCTTCAGTCCTGCCCTTGACCTTCTGATTGCCCTTGATACTGCTTTTATTGCCTCATCCTGAGAGATTATCCGTTCATGAATAACCTCTTCCATTCTCAGGAGTTTTTCCGATTCTTTTTCTTCGAGCCTTAAGAGCGGGATGCCTGTCATCTTTGCAACTGTGTAGGTCACATCATCTTCTGATATGACAGGAATTTCTTTATTCAGGTTGTCCTTCCACTGTTTTAGTATCTGGTCGTGAAGTCTTTTAAGCTTTTCTTCCTCGTTTCGTATGGATGCGGCTTTCTCAATGTCGTGAAGCTTTACATAAAGATTTTTTTCTCTTGTCAGTCTTGCTATATCGTGTTCGAGTTCTTTTATTTCTCCGGGAGGCGTATATCTTTTGAGGTTGACCCTTGCGCCTGTTTCATCAATAACATCAATTGCCTTATCCGGCAGATGCCTGTCAGATATATACCGGTCGGACAGCTTTGAAGCCGCTGTTATGGCATCGTCGCTGATTTTTACTCTGTGATGCGATTCGTATCTGCTTCTTAAACCTGTCAGGATATCTATTGTTGCATCTACCGCAGGAGATTCAACATTGATAGGCTGGAATCTTCTCTCCAGCGCGCCGTCTTTCTCCACATATTTTCTGTATGCGTCAGGAGTTGTTGCGCCGATGCATTTAATCTCGCCTCTGGACAGGGCAGGTTTAAGCATGCTTGACGCATCCACAGAGCCCTCAGCGGCGCCTGCGCCTATTAATGTATGGAGTTCATCGACAAAGAGAATCACATTGTCTGTGTGAGTGATTTCCTTCATCACAAACTTCAGCCTCTCTTCAAACTGCCCCCTGTATTTTGTCCCTGCTATGAGAGCGCCGAGGTCAAGGGATACAATTCGTTTGCCAAAAAGATTTTCCGGCACATCACCCAGTACGATTTTCTGCGCAAGGCCCTCAACAATCGCTGTTTTGCCTACGCCCGGCTCACCGATTATCACAGGATTATTTTTTATCCGCCTGCCGAGTATCTGGAGCACGCGCTCAATCTCATCCTCCCTGCCGATTACAGGGTCAAGCTTGCCTTCTTTTGCCATCTGTGTCAGATCCCTGCCGAACTCATCAAGGGCAGGCGTTGCGCTCCGTCTTTCTCTTACAGTATGTGTCTGGGGTCTCATCGAAAAATTTATTGCAAGCTGCCTTGCAGCCAGAAGGTTTGCTCCAAGGCTTCGAAGTGTTCTGCCTGCTATTCCTTCGTCTTCGCGCAGAATGCCGAGAAGAAGATGCTCGCTTCCTATATAACTGTGACCGATAAGCCTTGCCTCTTCTACAGCAAGTTCAAGGACTTTCTTTGCGCGCGGGGTAAACGGTATGTCGCCGAATGTAAGCACATTTGTGCCGTAGGGGAGTTTCCGCTCTACTTCCATGCGCACCTCTTCTATTGAGATGCCCATCTTTTTGATTATTGCAGCGCTTATTCCCTCTTCTTCTCTCAGAAGAGCGAGCAGGAGATGCTCTGTCCCAAGGTAATCGTTCTGGCGCTTTTCAGCCTCTTCCCTTGCGTAGATTATTACTTTTCTGCCGCGCTCTGTGAACTTCTCAAACATTAAATAAATCTCCTCTGCGAAGTTCTATCATTCTTAGTTAAATAATACTTTTTTCTCCCGATTAAAGTCAATAACCCTTCTAACTCTCCACAGTATAATTCATGAGATATTTAGCGGCCACTGCTTCAAGAGAAGAGGCAGCAGGCAAACCCTTGCTCAGTAAACGCAGCGCATCAAAATCAGACTTCCAAACAACATCACCGGGAGCAATCAGGCACACGCTGTCCGGCTTATGAGTAATATAGAGATTGCCGTTTTTGAAATAATAATGGTCTTCTGCGTTTACCTCCGTAGTATACGAGCGCATAAATGGAGGAAAGTCGCCGGGTCTGAACCAGAGTTTAATTTCCCGTTCTGCCTCGTTATCAGTAGCCGAAGCGTGGATAAGATTGTCCATCCTCTCGCCGATCTCCTTTCCGGAAGCATCTTTCAGAGGAACAACTGTCCCCAATGCGCGAATACATCCCGGTTTTGTCTCACGGGCAACGTGAGGATTGGTAGGTCCGCAGATTTCCCGCATCTTTTTCACTGCATCCGGGCCCTGATAAACAAGGGATATTACTCTGCGCCTATTGGGTTCATCAGGATAATGAAGCAGCCCCATGATATATTCAATCAGTGAAGGATAAAACACTTTACCCCGATGTTCAGCATAGTGTTCCTCTGCAAGCATTCTGCTTACGTGTACTATCTTTGCTCCGGCAAAGCGTAAACCGGTATGAAACTCTGAGAGTTGAGAAAGCACATATCCTGTCAACGAATTTTTCAGGGCATCCGGCTTAATCAATACAAGCGTTTGTTTTATTTCTTCTGTGCGCATATAGCGGTTCCTTCCTTTATTGCCAAGAATTAAATCGAAAGTTTCTTGAGCAGTTTTTTTACGGCAGAGCATGATTCTTTGAATTGTGCCTTCTCTTCTTTTGTGAGTTTAAGCTCAACTACTTTTTCAACTCCCTCTCTGCCGAGAATAACAGGCACGCCAAGATAAATATCTTTCATCCCGTATTCTCCATTTAGATACGCCGCGCATGGAAACATGCGATTTTCATCGAGTAAAATTGATTTGATCATCTGGACGACTGCGGCAGCAGGCGCATAGTATGCGCTTCCGGATTTAAGCAGGCTTACTATTTCGGCTCCTCCGTTCCGTGTCCGGTGTACCAGCGAATCAATTGTCTTTTTTTTCAAAAATTCTGTTATTACTATGCCTTTTACGGTGGTGAACCTTGGGAGCGAAACCATCTGGTCTCCGTGCCCTCCAAGCACAATGGTTTCTATATCT
Organism: Thermodesulfovibrionales bacterium; assembly: GCA_049302185.1. Taxonomy (GTDB): domain Bacteria; phylum Nitrospirota; class Thermodesulfovibrionia; order Thermodesulfovibrionales; family UBA1546; genus UBA1546. The sequence continues at coordinate 5,788 of JBAQLV010000010.1, forward strand.
TCCGGTGATATATTAAGTTCCCATGAAAGAAATGCCCTTAATCTGGATGCATCAAGTATCCCGCCCATTCCTATTACCCGTTTGCATGAAAACTCTGTAGTCTTCCATGCAAGCTGAGCCATTACATCCATCGGATTTGTTACGACAATAACAATAGCGTTTGGAGAAGTTTTTGCAATTGCACCTGACACTGCCTTAACAACATCGGCATTCGCATGGAGAAGGTCATCACGCGACATGTTGGGTTTTCTTGGAAATCCGGCAGTGATTACTACAATATCGGAGTCTTTGGTGTCGGCATAACTGTTAGTCCCCTTCACGGAAACAGAAGAATTCCAGATGGGACATGCCTCTGCAATATCAAGAGCCTTTCCCTGAGGAATTCCATCTGCAATATCAAAAAGGACAACATCGGCAAGTGAGGCCTGAGCAACCAGCTGCGCTGCAGATGCGCCTACATTTCCTGCCCCGATTACGGATACTTTTTTTCTCATATCTTTCCCTTTGGAAATTCAATATAGATTAAGTAAGGAAAGGGGCTAAGGATATACAGACCCCTTCGATGACTGAAATTTCCTTAATATGCAGTTTATTGTAATTTTACTACGTTTGCAGCTTTTGGACCTCGCTCGCCTTCTACAATATCAAACTGGACTCTCTGACCCTCGGTAAGAGTCTTAAACCCATCGTTTGCAATAGATGAATAATGGACAAACACATCCGTGCCATTGTCCTGCTGGATGAACCCATAACCTTTTGTTTCGTTGAACCATTTTACTTTTCCTTCAAACGGCATACTGCTTAAATCCTCCTTTTCTCGTTGCGAGAAGATAATTTACCTGAAAAACAGGGTAAACTTTTATAGCATGTAGCAGAATTGTTGTCAAGAAAAAATCACAGCCGAGAAAAATGCCGGAGGCCTGTGATTTTCCTTTGACATAATATTGTGAAATATGGTATTCATACATCATAAGCATTACGGCAATAAATTCCTGAGCAGTAAGAAAGACAAGAGAACCTTGCGCAGACCATTCATTGCAGCCAACTGGAAAATGAACAAGACCGTTCCTGAGACAAGGGAATTCTTGAAGGAATTAGTATCTTTGGCAGAGGATGCAACAGATGTGGATATCGTAGTAGCCCCGCCATTTACCTCCCTTTATGCTGCCGCAGAGAGCATTAAAGATACGAACATAAAAATCGCTGCGCAGGATGTTTTTTATGAAGAAAAGGGCGCATTTACCGGTGAAATATCACCGGCTATGATTTTGGACTGTGGATGTTCGCATGTTATCATCGGGCATTCGGAACGAAGACAGTATTTCAACGAAACCGATGAGGTAATCAATAAGAAGGTAAAAGCGGCAAGAAACAACGGGCTTGGAGTTGTTTTCTGCATAGGAGAATCACTTTCAGAAAGAGAATTAGGAAAAACCTTTGATGTGCTGAAAATGGAGATAGAGAAGGGGCTTGAGAATATAGGCGGAAATAATATCGTTGTAGCTTATGAACCTGTATGGGCAATAGGCACAGGGAGAACTGCTGCACCTTCGCAGGCTCAGGAGGCGCATGCTTACATAAGAGACAGGTTAAGAGTTTTGTATGGAAATAAGGCTGATGAAAATCGTATAATATACGGAGGAAGCGTAACCCCAGAGAATGTGGATTCTCTTATGGCTTGTGAAGATGTGGATGGCGCGCTTGTAGGCGGAGCAAGCCTTAACCCTGAAAGCTTTGCAAGGATAATAAAATTTAAGAAAATTAAAAAGTGACAGTGATTAGTGACAGTGTCAGTAGAAAGGTATAAAAAACTGACACTAAACACTGACACAGACACTGAGCTTGGAGGCAAGATGATAACATTCCTTTTGGCAGTTCACGTTGTGGTGGCGTTTTTTTTGATTTTTATTGTTCTGATACAGAGCGGCAAAGGGGCGGAGCTCGGCGCAGCATTTGGCGGTTCAAGCCAGACCCTTTTTGGCAGCCGTGGCGCGGCTACTTTTTTCAGCAAACTTACCACAATTGCCGCAGTTGCTTTTATGGTTACGTCTTTGTCTCTCGCAATCGTCTCAACAAAGAGCGGGTCTGTTGTAAAAAAGACAGTTCCGGTTAAGGAAAAAACTGATATACCGGCATCGCAGGGTCAGATTCCGGGCGGAGGTGTTCAGCCGTCTCAGCCTTCACAGCAGCCTCTTCAAACACCTGCACAGCCTGCGGGAAAATAGGCAATGGGCGATCTGCTTTTAGCAATAGGTATTCTGGTTGTGTGGATAATTCTTCAGGTTGTAGTATTCCCGCGCTTGGGCATTTCCACATGAGGTGTTCCCAGAGAGCCGGGGGCTCCTAAGAAGAAATGCTGAGAGCAGTAATTCTGTTGACGCTTCCTGACCTTAAAATATAATCTACAAAAAAGTCATCAGCTTTACATTTTTGTCATATCTTATTAAACTTATCTTATGAAACGCGATTACAATAAGGCGCTGGAAATCACTGCACTTTACGAGATAAGCAAACTTCTCGGTTCTTCGCTCAATCTGAAATCAAATCTTAGAGGCGTGATGAGGGTGCTCTCAGAATATCTGGATATGAAAAGGGGGACTGTTGCGCTCAGGAGTAACAGCGAAGTGTCCATTGTTGCTGCTCACGGAATGACAGAGGAGGAAATAAAGAAGGGCAGATACAGGCTGGGCGAGGGTATCATCGGCAGGGTTGCAAAACTCGGCTCTCCCATAGTGATTCCAAGCATTGGCGATGAGCCTTTATTCCTGAATAAGACCGGAGCAAGGAAAATTATTAAGAAGGAAAATATTGCGTTCTTATGTGTGCCGATAAAATTTAAGAATGAAACACTTGGCGTGCTGAGCGTTGACAGGCTTTTTGGCTCTAAGGTCATATCTTTTGCGGAGGACCTCAGGCTGTTGAAGATTATCGCATCGCTGATTGCCCAGACTGTAAAGCTTCACATGGAGATTGAAAAAGAGAGAGAGGCATTTCTTGAGGAAAAGGAAAATCTCAAGCAGCAGCTTAAAGGCAAATACAGACTGGAAAACATCATAGGGCAGTCAGACAGGATGCAGGAGGTCTTTGGGGCTGTTCACAGTGTGGCGCCTTCAAAAGCAAATGTGCTTTTACGCGGTGAAAGCGGAACAGGCAAGGAACTTATTGCAAAGGCGATACATTATATGAGCCCGAGGGCAAAGGGATCGTTTATAAAATTCAACTGTGCATCCATTCCCGAAGGGCTCCTTGAATCAGAACTCTTTGGCCATGAAAAGGGCGCATTTACCGGCGCAATGGCGATGAGAAAAGGCAGGTTTGAACTTGCTGACGGCGGGACAATATTTCTTGATGAGATAGGAGATCTTCCTTTAGCGCTCCAGCCGAAGATACTCAGGGTTTTACAGGAAAAGGAATTTGAAAGGGTAGGCGGCGAAAAAACAACAAAGGTTGATGTGAGGCTTATTGCTGCGACAAGCAGGAATCTTGAGGATCTCGTTTCTGAAGGAAAGTTCAGGGAGGACCTCTATTACAGGCTGAACGTTGTTCCGGTATTCCTGCCTTCGTTAAGAGAAAAGATTGAGGACATCCCTCTGCTTGTGGAATACTTTCTGAAAAAATATAATGAAGAAAATCGTAAGTCTGTGTCCATAGCATCCGATGCTTTAAATACCCTTATAAATTATGACTGGCCCGGCAATGTGAGAGAGCTTGAGAATACAATAGAAAGACTGGTGGTTATGTCACGCGGAAAAGTTATAACTCCGTCTGACATGCCTTTTAATATCAGAGACTACACCCTCAGGGCAAAGTACGCATCTCAGATAAAGGATGCTCTTCCCTCAACAATAGAAGACATTGAAAAGGCAAAGATACTTGATGCGATTAAAAGGACAGGAGGGATTCAGGCAAAGGCAGCAAGACTGCTCGGTATTACCCCGCGGCAGATAGGCTATAAGATTAAGAAGTATAATATTCAGCCTTAATTTTTTCTGAAAGAAATTAGCCCGTCATTTCCATCGCTCAAAGTTTTTAATATTAATATAAAATTGTTTCATTCATAACAATTTTGTTCACTAACTATTTTATGATAACTACCCAACCCCCTGTTATTCCTTGTTTTTCCTTTCTGGCATGTCTATTGCAGTTAATAGTTTTGATGAAATAAAAAATTGAACAGGAGGATTTTTATGAGACAGATAGCAGTTTATGGCAAAGGCGGTATTGGCAAATCAACAACAACACAGAATACCGTTGTAGGTCTTTCAGAGGCAGGCTATAAATGCATGATCGTCGGGTGTGACCCGAAGGCTGATGCAACAAGACTGATACTCCACAAAAAAGCCCAGACGACGGTAATGGACCTTGCGCGTGAACGCGGCAGCGTGGAAGACCTCGAGATAGACGAGGTGCTGCTTACAGGGTTTAGAGGAATAAGGTGGCCGAGTCAGGCGGCACTGAACCCGGCGTCGGCTGCGCGGGCCGCGGCGTTATAACCGCCATAAATTTCCTTGAAGAAAACGGGGCTTATGACGCGGACACCGATTTTGTCTTTTACGATGTCCTCGGCGATGTTGTCTGTGGCGGCTTTGCCATGCCGATGAGAGAGGGCAAGGCAAAGGAAATTTATATAGTGACCTCCGGTGAGATGATGGCTATGTATGCCGCGAATAATATCTCACGAGGCATCCTCAAATATGCGCATAGCGGAGGCGTAAGATTAGGCGGACTTATCTGCAACAGCAGGAAGACGGATAAAGAATACGAATTGATTTCAGAGCTTGCGAAAAAACTTAATACACGGCTGATACATTTTGTGCCGAGGGACAACCAGGTGCAGAGGGCCGAGCTGAGGAGGATGACAGTCATCGAATACTCTCCGAAACACTCTCAGGCTGATGAATACAGGGCGCTCGCAAAGAAGATTGCGAAGATTGCGGACAACAGAGACCTGGTTATACCTACTCCCATTTCCGGTTATACCTACTCCCATTTCCATGGATGAACTGGAACAACTGCTTATGGATTTCGGGATAATGGAAACCGAAGAAGCGGTAGCGTAAAGACAGTGAATAGTGAACAGTATTTAGTGAATAGTAAAAAATCAGAAAAAGCATCTTTTGACGTTGACTATTCACTGTTCACTAACAACTATTCACTAAAAATTATGGAGGATAAAATGAGCACAGCAATTAAAGATACCCAGAAAATGATAGAGGAGGTGCTGGAAATCTATCCTGAAAAGACAAAAAAGGACAGGGCGAAGCATCTTGCAGCCAATGATCCGACCGGCCAGTGCAGCACCTGCCAGGTCAAGTCGAATGTCAAATCACGGCCAGGGGTCATGACAGTAAGAGGTTGCGCCTATGCAGGAGCAAAAGGCGTTGTCTGGGGTCATGTAAAAGACCAGTTAACGATCCAGTCATGGACCTGTCGGCTGCGGCCAGTATAGCTGGTGGTCAAGGAGAAACTACTATAACGGACAGACAGGAGTCGACACCTTCGTAACCATGCACATAACAACAGACTTTCAGGAAAGGGATATCGTGTACGGCGGCGACAAAAATCTGGATGCCGCATTACATGAATTAAAGGAGCTGTTTCCGCTTGCAAAAAGCATGGGTATACTCTCCGAATGTCCTGTAGGCCTCATAGGAGACGACATCGAGGCAGTATCAAAAAAGGTAGCAAAGAACTGGGTATTCCCATCGTGCCTGTGCGCTGTGAGGGATTCAGGGGCGTGAGCCAGTCTCTCGGCCATCATATCGCAAACGATACCATCAGGGATTATGTTCTGGGCAAGTGTCAGCTTGAAAAAACTACGCCTTATGATGTTGCGCTTATAGGAGATTGCAATATCGGCGGAGACGCATGGGCATCACGGAAGATGCTGGAAGAGATGGGACTGCGGGTCATTGCCCAGTGGACCGGCGACGCGTCGGTCAACGAACTCGGAATTGCGACAAAAGCAAAGTTAAACCTCGTGCATTGTTATCGCTCCATGAACTACATATGCAGGCACATGGAAGAAGAATACGGGATCCCCTGGGTCGAATTCAATTTCTTCGGTCCGACAAAGATATACCAAAGCCTCAGAAAGATAGCATCATATTTCGATGACAGAATAAAAGAGAATGCGGAAAAGATGATAGAAAAATATAAGTCCAAAATGGATGCGGTTATCGAAGAGTTCAAGCCGCGGCTTGAAGGAAAAAAGGTAATGCTCTATGTAGGCGGCCTGAGGCCGAGACATACCATCGGCGCCTATGAAGACCTCGGCATGGAGGTGGTTGCTTCAGGATATGAGTTTGGCCATAACGACGATTACAAGAGGACATACACGGAGATGAAGGAGGGCGCAGTAATAATGGATGACGCCACGCTCTATGAACTGGAGGAATTCACGAGGAGAATTAAACCTGACATGGTGGGGTCCGGTATAAAGGAAAAGTATTCCTATCATAACATGGGAGTGCCTTTCAGGCAGATGCATTCGTGGGATTATTCAGGACCATATCACGGCTTTGACGGATTTCCCGTCTTCGCAAGGGACATGGACATGACGGTAAACAGCCCGACATGGGACTTGATACGGAGGAAGAGATGAAACTTTTGAAGATAAAAGACCACAACGAGCTTTTCCAGGAACAGGAGTATCTCGAACAGTTCGCGAGGAAAAGGGAATTCGAAAACCCATGGCCGGCTGAAAAAGTCAAAGAAATAGCTGAATGGACCAAAACCGAAGAATACAAAGAGCTTAACTTCAAAAGGCAGAACATCAAGATAAATCCTGCAAAGGCATGCCAGCCTTTAGGAGCAATCTTTTGTGCATCAGGCTTTAGGGCGCCCAGGGCTGTGTTGCGTACTTCAGAAGCCACTTGAACAGGCATTTAAAAGAGCCGATGACAGCGGTCTCCACATCCATGACAGAAGATGCTGCGGGTAAGTCTACTAAGAGGATGGGCATGAGGGCAGTCTTAGGGAGTGGTATTCTGGATTTTCCGTCAAAATCTGCGAGTACTACTGATGAATATTTTGCAAACGCAGAATCCTTTATAAAGGACTGGAAGGGAGACGATCTGATAACCCCCTGCATCGCACCTCATGCGCTTTACACATGTGGCCCAGAGTCTTTAAAGAGAGCAAGGCATGTTGCAGATAAATATGATATACCAATTCACATACATCTGTCAGAAACAAGGTGGGAGGTAAACGAGATTAAAAACAGATTTATGATGCCACCTGTTGAATATCTCGATAGCCTCGGCTTTCTTGATGAAAGGTTGCTCGCTGCACACTGTGTCTGGATGACTGATGGGGAAATAAAAATACTGTCTCAAAGAAGGATCGGTGTCTCACACTGTATAGAGAGTAATCTCAAGCTTGCCTCAGGCATTGCACCTGTCGTGAAGATGCTGAATGCCGGTGTGAAGGTAACATTTGGCACAGATGGTGCAGCAAGCAACAATGACCTGAATATCCTGAGCGAAATGTCTACTGCCGCAAAGGTTCACAAGGCACTTTCAAATAATCCTACTGTTCTTGATGCAAAAACAATCCTGTTCATGGCAACAAGATGGGGTGCCGAGGTGTTAGGGCTTGGTGATAAGATCGGAAGCATTGAGAAGGGCAAAATGGCTGATATCGTAACCATTAATTTAAAAAAACCTCATCTCACACCTATATATAATGTTTACTCTCACATAGTTTATGCAGCGATGGCCTCTGACGTTGAAACAGTAATGGTGAACGGGAAGGTTTTGTCAGGAGGGTAGGCTATGCAATGCAGATGAAGAGGAAATACTTATAAAGGCAAGTGGATGGCAGAAGAAGATTAAGGCTTAACTTCGGTCAAGGGCAGCAGAGCCAGCCCTGCAAGTTTTGCAGCTTCAATCGCAGTATCGAGGAATTCTTTCCTGATCTGGATTAGCATTATTCAATCAAAATCTTTTTCTCTTTTTTCTTGGCTTCTTCAGTCTTCGGGATTCTTACCTCAAGGACCCCGTCCTCAAATCTTGCCTTCGCCTTATCTGTTTGTACCTCGGTTGGCAATCGAAAACTGCGTGTAAAGGAACCGTATGAACGTTCAAAACTGTAATAATTCTTCTTTTCGACCTTCTCTTCCTTCTTCTTTTCACCAGATATAGTTATAGCATCATCAGTTAAGCTCACATCAATATCTTCTTTCTTCATACCGGGCAGCTCTGCCTTTACCACTATGTCATCACGATCCTCAAAGATATCAACATATGGAGCAACCTCTTCTATTTCTGGCATCCTCAACCTTGGCCACCACGACGGCCCCATTAAAGAAAAGGGCCTTCTAAAAAAGTCCTCAACCCAGCTCTCCGCCATCCCAAAGGGTGAAAGAGATTTTGATGGCTCAACCTTTACCAACTCTTTTAGCTTTTTCTTTGCCATAGCACACCTCCTGAAGATTCAGTTTTTTAGAAGTTTATAAGAGATATGATATCAGATCTCTCTTCTTCCGTCAATAACCTTGCTGAGTGTTACCTCGTCTGCAAACTCAATATCTCCGCCTATCTGTAATGTTAAAACACTCATTGCAGAATCTTGCCTTCTCCTTTATCTCATTTATTGCCTTTGAGATTCCTTTTGCATCTTCCTCAGACATCGTGACTATAAAGAATGCGAGTCTCTGTGCGGTTTTTCGACCTATACCGGGAAGTTTTGTAAGTTCAGTTATAAGATTCTCTATGATACCCTGTTCCATAATTAGAAATTATACTACTTTTAATATATATAGGATATAGAAATTTCTGACATGCTCTATGCTATTTGCTCTATGCCAACTCACGGGATATTCAAGGAATCGAGTATGCTGAAAACTGCCTTTACCGCCTTTGAATCATCAGGGAGTTGGAAGATTGGTTTTCCATGAAGATCAAGATTAAATATTGCTTCATCCTGAGGAACAAGACCTGCAACCTGAAGACCAGACTCCTCTGCAAGATTTTTCAAATCCGCTCCTTCATTACCAAAAACCCTGTTTATGATAACTAACCGCCTATTGATCTCAAGCTGTAGTTCCTCGACAAGTCCATTAATCCTTTTTGCTGTCTGGATGCCTCTTACAGCAGGATCACTCACTATTAAAAGTAAATCAACCCTGTGGGTTGTTCTCCTGCTAAGATGTTCCATGCCGGCCTCGTTATCTATAACAACATATGGGTATGTCTCAGAGAGTTTATCTGTATATTTCCTGATAATATTATTTGCTGCACAGTAACATCCTGGACCTTCAGGTCTTCCCATTACCATCAAATAAAATCCCTTTGATTCTATAATTGACTGCTGAACCTGATAGTCAAAGAGTTGCTCCATAGACATGCCACATGGCCTCTCCGCACCGCCTCTCATTTTCTGAAGAGATTCCTCTCTTAATTTACCTATAGTTGCGTGGACATCTACTCCGAGTACCTCATTAAGACAGCTATTGGAATCCGCATCTACAGCAAGAACAGGCCTTTTCTTTTTCTCAATAATATAACGGATAGCAAGTCCTGCAATGGTCGTCTTCCCTGTACCGCCCTTACCCGCTAATGCGATTACAAATGCCATTATTTATTATAACATCAAAAGCTTTAGTTGAAATTTTTGATATAATAAAGGAAAATAGACTTAAGAAATTTTGAGTCCAGGATTTATTAAACCCAAATTGAGCGATTTATATGGATGAAGCCTTTAGAATTGTCATTCCGAACGAAGTGAGGAATCTCGTCTTTAGTGTGAGAGATTGCCACGTCGCTCCGCTTCTCGCAATGACAGTCTTAAAAGAATTGCTCAATTTAGATTAAAATAACTTTAAATTCGAGGTTATAACAATGGCACCTTTTATTAAATTTCCGGTAAAGAATTTGTTATTCACCCCGTTTAGAAATAAAAAATTTCTAGCGGGGTTCACTGCTATGACCATCCTGCTTGTATCAATCACAATAAACCCATCTTTAAGTCTCGCTGAAACTAAAAATAGAATATCCAAATATGTTGGTTCCGATGCCTGTAAAGGTTGTCATGAGAAGGAATATAACAGCTTTATGAAGTATGCAAAGAAGAGTAAGTCGTTTGAGAGCATTGAAAGAGTAAAAAAGGGCTTGACCGAAGAGGAAATTAAAGGGTGCTATTTTTGCCATACCACTGGATATAGTAAGCCGAGCGGTTTCATAAGTCCTGAAAAAACGCCTCACCTTAAGAATGCAGGATGTGAGGTGTGCCACGGACCTGGCGAATTTCATGTGAAGACAAAGAGTCCTCGGGATATAAAGAGGCGTATGACAATGAAAGATTGCGAGGTGTGTCATACCTCGGAAAGGGTCAAGGCCTTCAGGTATAAGCCCATGATTCATGGAGGCGCACATTAAGAAGTTAAAAGTGATAAGTAAAAAGTTAAAAGCTGTCGAAGAAGGCTCGCTTTTTTTAATGATAGGGCTTTGTTTAAATGCTAATACCGGCCCATTGATCACTCTTCCTGAGGTCTGGAGATAAAATGTTTGGTTTTCTAAGAAAGCGGTTGGGCTATAAGATAATGGCTGCCATGCTAACCATTATATTGCTGGTTCTGGTGGCCGAAATCTATATGCGTATATATTTCGGGACTAAAGATAGGTTAGAGATAGCGGCTACGATCAGCAGGGAGTTAGCTGACTCAATCTATGCCGGTATAAAACATCCGATGGGGTTGGGAGACAGTGAGGGTATCAGAAAAGAATTATTAGATATAAGAGAAAAGGCAAAGGATGTTGAGGTATTTATCTGTGATTTTAAACAGGAGATAGTCTATTCCACACATGTAGATAAGGTAAAGACCAGTTTAGTAGATTCCATTCAAAATAAAGCCGCCCTGCAGACCGTAACCGAGACTTTAAAGACAGGAACTGCACCACGGTTTGACCCACGTAAGCCACTTGAAGATAAGGTAGCCGGGAGAAGATATATTATCATCATCCAACCTATCCTGAATCAAGAGGACTGTTATCACTGCCACGGCTCTTCCAGAAAGGTTCTCGGGGGTTTGGTAATAAGGTATGACGCTGAGCGAACATATGCTCAAGTTGCTGCCCAACGAAACCGGACTTTAGTAATAGCTATATCCCTTGTACCCCTTGCAGTCATCCTTATCTATTTCATGGTGACTAAATTAGTAAGGCGCCCTGTTGAGAGTTTAGCTGAGAAGGCAAAGAGGTTTGGAGAGGGAGACATGTCTGTTTCCGTTGATGTAAAGACAGAAGATGAGATTGGAATCCTCGGCAGAACCTTTAATTATATGGTCGAGAGTGTTTCCTCTTTTAGTAGAAAATTAGAGATGGAAGTAACGAGAAAGACTGCATTATTAGATGAAAGGACCCAACTCTTAGCGCTATTAGAGAGGGCCAACAGAGATATCAGGGAGCTGGACAAACTAAAATCCACTTTCTTAGCCAATATGTCCCATGAACTCCGCACACCAATGAATGCCATTATCGGCTATACAGACCTTTTATTAGACAGGGTTGACGGCCCCATTAATGAAGAACAGGAAAAAAGCCTGAAAAAGGTTGTAGCTAATGCAAGACATCTTCTGCAATTGATAAATGATGTCCTTGATATATCCAAGATAGAGTCAGGGAAAATAGAAATACAACCAAAGGAAATATATTTGAAATTGTTAATCGATTCTGTTATCCCCACCTTTGAACCTATGATAAAACAAAAGGGGCTTACACTTACTATTAATCTCGATGAGAATTTATTGCCGGTTTATGGGGATGAGGATAAGGTCAAACAAATTTTTATAAACCTATTATCAAATGCCGTTAAGTTTACCTATCAGGGTGGGGTAACCATAAGCGCAAAGCCCTCTGAAAGGGGTATTAAACCTGGAGAGTCGCCGTTATTTGTAGAAATATGTGTTGAAGATACAGGTATAGGGATAAAAGATGAGGATATCGGTAAGATTTTTGATAAGTTCACACAGGTAGATATCTCTACAATTCGTCAATACGAAGGAACAGGCCTCGGTCTCAATATTGCCAGAGGATTGGTTGCGTTGCATAAGGGCTTAATCTGGGTAACGAGTAAATATGGAGAGGGAAGTAAATTCTGTTTTACTCTTCCGTTGAAAAAAGAGATACTTGAAAAGCCTGCTGAGCCAGTATTGGAACCAAGCATGGCTGAAGGTCTCGCTGAATATTTTGGAAAACCGGTTGAGACCTTCTTGAAGGAACCACAATATGCTGGCAAACCCATAAGATGCTGGGAGTATATCCGTTGTGGACAGCCCAACTGTCCTGCCTATGAGAGTAAAGACTTCAGATGTTGGTTAACCCTTGGAACTCATTGTGCAGGCATGAAAATAGCTGCTTATCCAGAAAAGGTAGATTTCTGTAAAGGATGTGAGGTCATAAGAAATCTACTGATCGAGCCAGAGGATTATGAGTCTAAAGGGGCAGAGTTTCCTGAAGGGGAGAAATCTGATAAAAAGACTATATTAGCTATAGATGATAATCCAGAGGCTATTGATATTATAAGGAAATATTTAGGAGAGGATTACAGGGTAGTTGGCTTTTTAAGTGGTGAAGGGGCAGTAGAGAAGGCAAAAGAAATAAAACCAATGGCCATTACCTTAGACATCATGATGCCCAAAAAGGATGGATGGCAGGTACTTCGTGAGTTAAAAGAGAATCCAGAAACCCAGGATATTCCTGTGATAATACTTTCGATTGTGGATAACAAAAGGTTGGGCTTTAGTTTGGGTGCGGTAGAATATATAGTAAAACCAGTAGAAAAGCAGGTTTTATTACGAAAATTAAGAAATTTAGAAAAGACGACTACGATAAAGAAAGTTTTAGTAGTGGATGATGAACAAGACACAGTAGAATTGATCGGCAGTGTCCTTAAAGAAACAGGATATCAGATAGAAGTAGCTTATAACAGTAAGGATGCCATCAAAACTATCAAGGATTTCGTACCTGACCTGATTGTCTTAAACCTGACAATGCCCGAGGTTAGCGGTTTCGACGTGATTGAATATCTCAAGACAGAGGAGGGGGTCAAGGATATTCCTCTTATAATAATAACCCGTAAGGATTTAACAGAAAAAGATATAGATGAACTAAATGGCAGGATACAGGGGATATTAAACAAGGGAGTACTTGCTAAGGAAGACCTGTTAAAAGAGATTAAGGATACTATTAGTAAAGTTTAAAGTGAAATGAACAAATGGGGGAGAAGATGGAAGAGATAAAAGAGGGCTTACCAAAAAAGATTCTGATAGTTGATGATAATCAGGATGGTCGCGAGCTCGTAGTCAAGATACTTAAGAACAGGGGTTATCAAATGATTGAAGCTGTTGACGGAGAAGAGGCATTAGAAAAGGCAATCGCAGAAAACCCTGACCTTATCCTGATGGATATCTCGATTCCTAAGATAGATGGCTATGAGGTTACAAGAAGGTTGAAAAGCCAGATAAAGTTTAAGGACACCCCGATAATCGCCTTAACTGCCCATGCAATGAAGGGAGATAGAGAAAAGGCTATAGAGGCTGGTTGTGACGGATATATATCCAAGCCCATTAATATCCATGAACTGCCAGATCAGATAAAATCCTATTTAAAGGAAAAATGAAACGATCATACCGCATATTGATTGTAGATGACGCTATGGATACAGTAGAACTCTTAAAAAAGAGGTTTCGATCTGAAGGATACGACACAGCAGAGGCATACGACGGTGAAGAAGGTCTTAAAAGGGTTGTTGATTACAATCCTGATTTAGTTGTGCTCGATGTCATGATGCCAAAAATAGACGGCTATGAAGTCTGTCAAAGGCTTAAAGCAGATGAGGAGACAAAATACATTCCTATTCTCATGCTTACTGCAAAAGGAGAGGTTGAGCATAAGGTGAAAGGTCTGGATATCGGTGCTGATGACTATATGTCAAAGCCATTTGACTACAAAGAACTCTCCGCACGAGTCAGGTCATTACTTACTATCAAGGCAGCGCGTGAGAAATTAGTAGAAGAGGAAAAATCAGGGGCCCTGGAACAGATGATGGATCAGGTTGCACATGAGATAAGAAACCCCCTTACCTCTATCGGAGGTTTTGCACGCAAAGTTTATGGAAAGCTTCCCGAAGGTGATCCTAACAGGAAGTATATGGAGATGATCATAGATGACGTAGCGATATTGGAAAACATGATAAGACAGCTTATTGAGTTAAAAACCATGACCATATCTTTTAAAGAGCCTACAAATATCAACGATGTGATTTTGAAGGCCCTTAAAGTATTTGAACAGGAGTTCCAGCAAAAGGCCATAGACGTTGAGACTGAGTTAATGGATAATCTTCCATTGATACCTGCTGACGATAAACTGCTTAAAAGGGCTTTGTGTAATCTCATTAAAAATTCTATCGAGGCCATGGATGAAGGAACTAAAGTGCTAAAGATTGCCAGCCGACTAAGTGGCGGCCGTATAGAAATATTGATAACTGATTCAGGAAAAGGTATACCTAAGGATAAAATCAAAAACATCTTTGACCCATTTGTCACCTCAAAGATATATGGCCCAGGACTTGGCCTTACCTTTGCACTTAAGATAATCCAGGATCACAAGGGGAATATTTATGTAGACAGCGAACCTGGTAAGGGGACTACCTTTACGATAAGTTTTCCTGTGGAGAAACCCAACTCTTAATTTTCTTCACCCTCCCCAACCCCTCCCATCAAGGGAGGGGTTATTTAGAAACCCTCTCCCCTTGTGGGAGAGGGCAAGGGTGAGGGGTATTATTTGTTAATTCTGAGGGTTCTTAACCTGGCAATTTCCTCTGATAACCGTAAATATGAGCGCCGGCGCTGTAGGCATAAATAGGTCCGTTCTTGAGGCAAGTTTCAGAAGCAACAAACTGTTTTAATAGTTCTATTCCTCCGAGGTTCGTAGGGAATCCTGCCCAAAGATCCCATGACCTGAAATAAGCGCTCACTGTCAGCACCAGCTCGGTACGAGTCGATTCCGACTCATCATCTACAGGTATAACCTTAAAATCCAGCAACCTCAGACACGGTGGGTCAAGCTTTCCGTCTTTGCCGCAGCAGATATCAAGATCCAAAGGTGTTGCTTTTCGATAACAGCCTGATTTGTTAGAGGGGTCTCCTTGAGTATTTCTATAACACGTTCAAATTGTGTTCCGCCTTTGGGCATGATGTTGTGTATCCTGCTTGCATATGTGTAAGTCTCATTCTCGGCCAGTTCAGGATTCATCAGGTAATTTCCTGATACTATACTTTGCATTTCTACAAATGGACTTTTATTGCCCGACAGACTTGATGACTTGATAAAGGCAGGAGTGAGAAGCATCACAATTACGATTAATGCAGTAACGACCGAGATAGCTGAAAAGGTTTATTCATGGGTTTATTACAAGGGGAAGAGATATATCGGAAGGGAAGCTGCTGAGCTTATTGTGAAGAATCAGGCAAGGGGATTGAGAAATGTCATAGATGCAGGGCTGATTGTGAAGGTTAATACTGTTTATATTCCGGGAATAAATGATGCGGAAATACCGTTAATAGCATGGCTTTCAGGCCAGAGGGGAGTTGATATTATGAACATAATCCCTCTTATACCACAGGCAGAGTTATCACATATTCAGAAGCCGTCATCTGAGATGATTAAAAGAATGCGCGAGGACTGCGAAGGACATATTCCCCAGATGACACACTGCAGACAGTGCAGGGCAGATGCCTTTGGAATTCTCGGAGAGGATAGGGATATGGTAGCTTGAGGTATTAAATGCAATGATTGGAGAGGATTACTGTGATATTGTCAATTGAAAAAAACAGCAGACTATCAGAGGTAGAGATGGAGCGCTACCGCAGGCAGATGATGCTTGAGGGTTTTAATAAAGAGCACCAAGAAATACTCAAAGCGTCAACCGCTTTAATTGCTGGTATCGGGGGGCTTGGAGGGACAGCTGCGATGTATCTCGCAGTTGCCGGGATAGGCAGAATGGTTTTTGCGCATTATGGCAATCTCACGCTTTCAAATATGAACAGACAGGTATTGATGAAACATGAATGGATAGGCAAGAGCAGGGTCATTCAGGCAATGAAAACTATAGAAGAGATCAATCCTGATGTGCAGGTTGAAATATTTAATGAGAGGACTACGCCTGATAACGCGGAGAGGCTTCTTGAAAATGTGCACATAGCCCTATCAGCGCGTCCCAATTTTCATGAGAGGCGTATTCTTAACAGCGCCTGTGTGAAGAAAGGAATCCCAATGGTTGAAGCGGCAATGAACGGGATGGAGGGATACCTCTTTAATATCATTCCCGGAGTAACGCCTTGCCTTAACTGTCTGTATCCTGAAGACAACCCTGAATGGGAAGAATTGGGTTCCCTGTTTTAGGCGCTGTGTCAGGAATGCTTGGGTGTCTTATGGCAATAGAGACGATTAAATTACTTACTGGCTACGGAAAACCATTACTCTCACAAATGTTAGTGTATAACACTTTGAATATGGAATTCAAAAAACTTTCCCTCCATAAAGATGCGCACTGTAATGTGTGCGGAAACTCCGGTCTCAGGTAATCTGCTCAAACTAAAAAGACTTTTGCCGTTTTCTCTTACCACTATAGTTTATTTCTTTCAGGGTTAAATACAACAAAATTGTATCAACTTACAAAGATGTAGCAAATTCAATCCGGGGAACTCCTTACAAATCAATCGGTTACATTCTGGCATGATTCTGGCAATTACTAATATAGGTAAAAAAAGAAATGGGTTCACTAAAGGAAAAAATCAATGAGATTGAGAGGGAAGAGATAATCAATGCCCTCAGGGAATGCGAGTGGGTTATGGCAAGGGCCGCAAGAAAGCTCGGTATAACCGAAAGGATGATTGGATACAAGATCAAAAAATACGGCATTAGGAAGGAGGCGGAAAGAAGGGAAGCGGTTGGATTTGTCAGCAGCAGGTGGTAAATGAAAAGTGCAGGTTTACTGCAATTAAAAATTTGGAGGTATGAGATGAGAAAATTAAAAGTTTTGGTTTTACTGGCGGCTCTGTTATGTTGGGCTGTCGGTGTTTATGCAGAGGAAAAAAAGGTGGACGGCAAGACGGTCCATGAAGTGCCGACAGAAAAAGGAGCAACTCTTGCTCATACGGTAAAGCCGGAGACATCCCCTGTCTCAGGCAGCGCATCGGTTGGGGTCTTCAACCGGTATATATTCAGGGGCTATGAGATAAACTCGCACAGTGTTGTAGTGCAGCCCGCTGTAAGCGTTTCTTACAAAGGGTTCTCAGCATCGCTCTGGAGCAACATTGACAGCAATGTAAATGGCACGCAGAGTGTCAGCAATGCAAACTATCTTTCAAATCAGGGTAAGAAAGACCTTAACGAAACTGATTTTACGCTGAGCTATACCTATGTTATAGACAAGCTTAGCCTTACAGGTGGTTATATCTACTATGGTACAGATTATACCGCTGAAACGGATGAGGTTTTCGTGACTATAGCGTATGACACTCTGTTAAAGCCCACTTTATCAGTCTATCGGGACATAAACGAATACGGCGGAACATATTTCAATCTCTCGATAGCACACTCATTTCCTGTGTATAAGGAAATAACACTTGATCTCGGTGCTTCGGCAGGTTATTTTGCGGGCAGCGATGATTATTGGAAGACATACGAGTCATCAACAGGGGCATATACAGGCAAGAAATACAGCGGATTGCATGATGGCATGGTAAAGGCGGGCTTTACCATACCGATAGCTAAGAATGTTTCAGTTCAGCCTCTGGTTCAGTACTGGCTCCCGCTGTCAAGCAATGCTAAAAAAAGCGTGAGCGGAAATTCGTATAACCCGAATGGAAAACTTGATGAAACACTTGTGACAGGTATTAACCTGACGTTAAGTTTTTAAATAACCGTTCAACTGTCATTCCCACGAAAGTGGGAATCCAGAAACATGGTTATATAAACAAGGTATAGATTCCTGCTTCCGCAGGAATGACAACAATGAACTGGAGGTGTGAGATGAAAAGATTTTTAAGTGTTCTGGTTTTGATTTTCTTGTTTGTGGCATTTGGAAACGCTGTTTTTGCAGAAGAACCCAAAGTAGAGTCTCCTGCTCCGCAGGCGCCTGCAGCTGGGGTTCAGCCTGCGACAGCAGCGGTTCCACCAGTGCCAGTGGCTACTGCTCCGCCAAAGGTTGATACCGGCGATACTGCATGGGTTCTGATATCTTCAGCGCTTGTCATGCTGATGACGCCGGGGCTGGCTCTGTTTTACGGCGGTATGGTGCGGAGGAAAAATGTTCTCGGAACAATAATGCAGAGCTTTATAGCGCTCGGGGTTGTTACCATATTATGGGTGCTTTATGGCTACAGTCTTTCATTCGGACCCGATAAATGGCACATAATAGGTGGTCTTGAATGGGTAGGGCTTAAAGGCGTCGGACTTGATCCGAATCCTGACTATGCGGCAACTATACCGCATCAGGCATTCATGATATTTCAGATGATGTTTGCAGTGATTACGCCGGCGCTGATAACAGGCGCGTTTGCTGAGAGATTCAAGTTCAAGGCGTATCTTTTGTTTCTTGTACTCTGGGCGACAGTTGTTTACTTCCCGCTAGCGCACTGGGTATGGGGTGTTGGCGGATGGCTAAGAGAACTTGGCGCCCTTGATTTTGCAGGAGGCCTTGTTGTTCATATAAGTTCCGGAGTTTCAGCGCTTGCAGCTGCTATTATCGTTGGTAAGAGAAGGAAACATGGTGTTGAGCAGATGGCGCCTCATAATCTCACTATGACGCTTCTCGGAGCTGCGCTGCTCTGGTTTGGATGGTTCGGTTTTAACGGAGGAAGCGCCGTTGCATCCGGTTCTCTGGCAACATCAGCCTTTGTTGTAACTCATATTGCAACTGCAGCCGCAGCGCTCTCATGGATGTTTACCGAATGGATTCACAGGAATAAACCGACTGCTCTCGGCGCGGCTTCAGGTGCGGTTGCCGGGCTTGTTGCGATAACACCCGCATCAGGTTTTGTCGGTCCGATGCCGGCTCTTGTTATAGGACTTGTGGCTGGTGTTTTGTGCTATATGGCTGTTAATCTCAAGACCAAGCTTGGTTACGATGACTCTCTCGATGCAGTTGGAGTGCACGGCGTAGGCGGCACATGGGGCGCGATAGCAACTGGATTGTTCGCATCGAAATTAATAAACAGCGCAGGCAACGACGGGCTGTTTTATGGGAATGCATCGCTTTTGCTGAACCAGATAATAAGCGTTGGCGCTGTATGGATTTATTCCTTTGCAGCGACTCTCGTGATATTAAAGGTTATTGACTGGACTATTGGGTTACGGGTAAGCGAAGAAGATGAAGCCGACGGTCTTGATCTGAGCCAACATGGTGAGAGTGGATATACATTATAAAAATAGTGAAAAGTGTCAGTGATCTGTGTCTGTAACTTACACTAAAAACTGACACTAATCATGGTGATGTTATGCTATAATCTGCATACATGGTGAAGGTTAAAATATGCGGCATAATAAATCTTGATGATGCAATGGCAGCAGCGGATTTTGGCGCTGATGCGCTGGGTTTTGTATTTTTCAAAAATAGCCCACGGTACATTTCACCTGCAAATGCAAAAAAAATAATAAAAAAACTCCCTCCATTCATCTCAACGGTGGGTGTGTTTGTAAATGAGGATAAAAATACCATAAAGGAAACGGTTTCTCAGGCAGGAATAGATATAATCCAGCTTCACGGCGAAGAGCCTCCTGCTGCGTGCAGATTCCCTGAACATTTAGCAATAAAGGCAATAAGGGTTAAGTCCATTGATAATCTTGAAATAATCTCTAAATACAGAGATAAAGTTTCAGCCTTTCTGCTTGACACATACACGCCTGAGGTATTTGGAGGCACGGGTCAGATATTCAACTGGGACATCGCAGCAGAGGCAAAGAAATTCGGCAGGGTTATCCTTGCTGGAGGATTGACCCCTGCAAACATAGAGAAGGCAGTACGCTTGGTTCATCCTTATGCTGTTGACGTAAGCAGCGGCGTTGAGGCAGAGAAAGGCAAAAAAGACCACCTTAAAATGAAGCTTTTTATCGAAAAGGCAAAAAGTGTCAGTGTCAGTATTTAGTGTCAGTTAATTATTTTTTGATACTCACCACTAATCACTGTCACTGGAAACTCTAATCACTGCCTTTACATTCCCCCTCGGATTAAAATCGCCGGTGACTTCAAGAAATCTTGGTTTCAATTTCTTTTCAAGTTCTGAATAAATCTTATTCGTTGCCTCTTCATGCGAGATACGCATATTGCGGAATGAATTCAGATACAGCTTAATCGACTTTAATTCCAGAATTTTTCTGTCAGGAACATATCTTATGGCTATCGTTGCAAAGTCAGGATAGCCTGAGCGCGGGCAGAGGCATGTGAATTCAGAAAAACTTATATTGATTTCATAGTCTTTTTCAGAGTAGGGATTGTCCCACAGCTCTAACCTTGCCGTTTTTATAGCCTTTTCTCCGTAGCGCATAGAAAAATTTAACACGCAAGTATTGACAAAAGCAAATATATTTTAGTAAGCTTTATCCAGTAGCAGTTCTTTTATTGTAAAAACCCCCTCAGGATAGGCAATGCCTACCGGGTTTTATTATTAAATATAAAAAACCACTCTACAAGCCATAGGCCAGAGAAAATCCCTAAGAGGAGCTAAATATGGATAACATATCTATTTCAGAGCTAAAAGAAAAGACCATTGACGAGCTTACCACTGTTGCAAAGACCCTGAATGTTGAAGGCGCATCAGGCATGAGGAAGCAGGATATCATATTTGCAATACTTCAGGCGCAGGCTGAAAAGACAGGAAATGTATTCGGGGAGGGCGTTCTTGAAATATTGCCTGACGGTTTTGGATTCCTCCGCTCACCTGATTACAGTTATCTTCCCGGCCCTGATGATATTTATGTTTCGCCTTCCCAGATCCGCAGATTTATTTTGAGGACAGGTGACCTCGTTTCAGGCCAGATAAGACCTCCCAAGGAGAGCGAAAGATATTTTGCGCTCCTCAAAGTAGAGGCAGTAAACCATGAATCTCCTGAAGACAGCATAAACAGAACGCTTTTTGACAACCTTATACCGTATTATCCGACAGAAAGAATAAAGCTTGAATATGACACAAGTGATTATTCAACAAGGGTAATGGATCTTATAGCTCCTGTCGGCAAAGGGCAGAGGGGGATGATAGTTGCAGCGCCGAGAACAGGGAAGACAATGCTTCTGCAGTCAATAGCAAAGGCTACAAAAACTAACCACAGAGAGATACATCTGATAATCCTCCTGATAGACGAAAGGCCTGAAGAGGTTACTGACTGGAAAAGACAGGTCCCGACAGCAGAGATAATAAGTTCAACATTTGATGAGCCGCCTCAGAGGCACTGCCAGGTCGCCGAGATGGTCATAGAAAGGGCAAAAAGGCTTGTGGAAAGCAAGCGAGATGTAGTTATTCTTCTTGACAGCGTAACAAGGCTTGCAAGGGCTTATAATGCAATTATGCCAACAAGCGGGAAGGTTTTGTCAGGAGGGCTTGACTCAAATGCCCTTCAGAGACCAAAGAGATTTTTCGGCGCTGCCCGGAATATTGAAAACGGCGGCAGCCTTACAATAATTGCCACAGCGCTTGTTGATACAGGAAGCAGAATGGATGACGTTATCTTTGAAGAATTCAAAGGCACAGGCAATATGGAGCTTCACTTAGACAGGAAGCTCGTTGATAAGAGGATATTCCCGACCATAGACATAAACGCATCGGGCACAAGAAAAGAGGAGTTGCTTGTTGATAAGGATGTTCTCAATAAGATGTGGATACTGCGGAAGGTCTTAAACCCTCTGAGCACTGTTGAAAGCATGGAGTTTCTGCTTGGCAAGCTTACAGGCACAAAGGCCAACAAGGACTTTCTTGATATGATGAATAAATAGTCGGTTTGATAAACTACAAAAAGTTACCGAATTAGTGGGATAGAATAACCGTTCCCTATCATTTGTTTTTACAAAATTAACCTCTTCATACGCGCTTCCTAATCTGATGCTGGGAAAGACCCAGCTTACCTTCATCAAGACAAGAGCGTCACCAGAAGGAACATAATCAGGAACATAATCTTTGTTTAAATCTGGAAATACAGACGAAGCAATCTCTACCATTAATTTTATTAAAAGCGAGATTACCGCGCTTCGCTCGCAATGACAGATGAGGAAGATATTTCTATGACCTCCCCAAATCCTCCCCTTTACAAGGGGTGGCTGGGAGGGGTAATGATAAGACTGTTTTTAACCTTTTTTGCTGTGTTGTTATGTTATAATCGCCATATATAAGAGCATATTAGATTCTGCTATGAAAGGAGGCTGGTTAAATTGAAGGCAGTTGAAGTATCCAAAGAAGAAGTTTTGGACTTTTTAAGGCTGGAGCTTATATCAGAAATCCGCTCAGTTTCTTTTGCTCTGGAACTCTTTGAGAAAAAATACTCTAAAAAATTTAATGAGTTTGAAAAGGGCATTTCCGGGCATAAGGAAAATTATGAAGAGTGGGATGATTATATTGAATGGAAGGCATACCAAGAGACATATAAAGACCGTGTTGAAAAACTAAAAGAACTGGATAATGCTGAAGACATTAAAATTATTGCAGGATAACCCTGCGGTTAAAAGCTTTGATATTATTGATTTCAAGAGCGGAAGAAATTTTTACTACCTGAAGATAAAGGCAGAAATATTAAATGACACAACGCTTTTTATCAGAGAATATCTTTCACAAAGTGAATATAACTACTCTTTTCACTGGCAAAGAGAAAACGGCGATTTATTGATAAGATGGGATAACTCATCTCACCATGATAACATCAAGACATTTCCTCATCATCGGCATCTATCCGATGGTCAAGTTTTAGAATCATACGAAATTAGCGTTGAGAAGGTTTTAGATTTCATTAAGAAAACAGTTTGTCCAGATTAATCCTGTCCAGATACCTGTCCGCGCACGGTAGAGATGTTGCCTAAAGCTTTTTCAGTGCACATGCCTGCCATAAATAATTGAATTGCATTTTCAGGTTAGAAATCAGAAATAAACTTTTCCTTGTCAATCTCCATATTGCATAGATATAATACATACTATGCGTGTTCCTTTTGATTGGTTAAAAGATTTTGTTGACATCACTAAAAGTCCCGAGGAAGTCGCGGATATTCTTACAATGGCCGGACTTGAGGTGGAGGCCGTAGAAAAACTTAACGGAGATTTCGTATTTGAGGTTAATGTTACTCCAAACAGGCCTGACTGTCTCAGTATTATTGGTATTGCACGGGAGATTGCCACAGCAATGAACCTGCCGCTAAAGCATCCTGAGCATGATATAAAAGAAGAAGCTTCGGATGATGGTTTTAAGATAGAAATACTTGATGCAAACTTATGCCATAGATATGCCGGAAGAGTTATAAAGGGAGTAAAGATTGCACAATCTCCGGACTGGCTTAGAAACAGAATTACCAAATGCGGCATACGAACGATAAATAATATAGTGGATATAACAAACTATGTCCTCATGGAATCAGGCCACCCGTTACATGCGTTTGACCTTAATGCGTTGAAGGGGAAATCAATAAAGGTGGCGCTCGCAGAGGAAGACTGCAATATTGTTACACTTGACGGCATAGAGAGAAAATTGCCGCTGGATGCGCTTCTCATATGGGACGCAAAAAATCCTGTAGCAATTGCGGGTGTTATGGGAGGCGCTGAAACAGAGGTTAGTGATTTTACTCATGATGTGTTTCTTGAGAGCGCATATTTTGAACCAACATCAGTCAGGAGGACATCAAGGGCTTTGGGCCTTAAATCCGAATCATCTTACAGGTTTGAAAGAGGCACGGACATTGAGGCTTTGAGTAATGCGCTTGACAGGGCAGCATCTTTAATCCAGCAGGTTTCCGGCGGAATGGTCTATAAAAAAGTTGATATTTATCCAAAAAGGTTTGTCCCTGTAACTGTGAATGTGAGATATGACAGGGTCAATAAGGTTCTGGGAACTGATATCTCCGATAAAGAAATGGTTGATATAAATAAACGATTGGGCATTACTGTGGATTTACACAAGGACTATTTCACGGTAAAACCTCCGGCATTCAGGACTGACATTAAGACGGAGTCTGATGTTATTGAGGATATAGCAAGAGTTTACGGTTATCAGAAGATACGGACAACAATTCCAAAGGCGGTTATTTCGGGTGGGAACTCGGACAGGGGGCACGCTTATGCCCTGAGGATAAAAAATATTGTGAGAAAGGCAGGGTTCAACGAGGCAATAAATTACAGCTTCATGGCTGAAACAGACCTTGATATTTTTAATATCACTACAGAAGACAGAAGGCGCAAGGCTGTTTCAATAAAAAACCCGTTGAAGAAGGAAAGCTCATTGCTGCGGACGACGTTAATCCCGTCACTAATTGAAAATTTTATATATAATTTTTCAAGGGGCACAAGAGATATCAGGATTTTTGAGTTATCCAGAGTATTTGAGGATATAGGACGGCCGCTGCCTCTTGAAATTATGTGTCTTGGCGGTGTCTATTACAGGGGGAAAAAACCATCTTTATGGAAAGAAGAAGCCGGCGGTTTCTATATAGTCAAGGGGATGATTGAAGACTTGTTCGGTGACCTGCATATTAATGGCTATGCATTTTCTCCTTCAAGCGAGCCCTTCCTTCATCCGGGACAGTCGTGTGAGATTCGCATCTCAGGTTCAAGCATTGGTTTGCTCGGAGCTATTTCGCCTGTGGTGGTTGATAAGCTGGATCTGAAGGTTCCGAGGCCTGAAATAGTTGTATTTGAAATAGACCTTGACAGATTAATTTCTTTGATTCCTGCTTCTATGGAGTATTCGCCCATACCAAAGTTCCCGTGTATTGAACGTGACATAGCAATCATTGTGGATGATACACTCAGCGCGTCTGACATTGAGAATCTCATAAGGGCGTATCCCTCAGAACTCATAGAGGATGTTTCCATTTTTGATTTTTATAAAGGCAAGAATATTCCTGACGGGAAGAAGAGCCTTGCATTTACGGTAAGATACAGGTCGGACAGCAGAACGCTTACAGAAGCAGAAGTTGAAGAAATGCATCTTAATATTCTTAAGTATATTACGGCAGAGACAGGCGGGGAGTTGAGGGTGTGAGGGTCTGTTGAGACCGATTATAGGTATAACAGCAGACATTGAGGGCAATCGCTTAAAACTCAACAGGGATTATGCAGCGGCTGTTGAGAATGCTGGCGCCTGTCCTGTATTGCTGGCGCCTTCCCGTAATGTAGCTGATATTGCTTTAAAGATTGACGGAATTCTTATCTCCGGAGGAAGTGACCTCCATCCCTCCTATTACACCGAAGATGTAAATTATGAGATAAAAATTGTTGAAAGGGACAGAAGCGGCTTTGAATTTGCAATAATTCATGAGATAATAAAGTTGAAGAAGCCGGTGCTCGGCATATGTTATGGGATGCAGCTTATCAATGTTGCTTTTGGCGGAAGCCTCTATCAGGATATAAAGCAGCAGGTTCCGGCGGCAATAGGGCACAGAGAGGGTTGGCATACAATTAAAATAGACGATAATAAACTTATAGATAGAGGCGAGTTTAAGGTGAACAGTTCTCATCATCAGGCGGTAAAGGTTATTGGACAGAGATTGAATGCAATTGCTTTTTCCGCTGACGGTATTGTAGAGGCAGTATACAGCGAGGATTATCCGTTTCTTCTCGGAGTGCAGTGGCATCCGGAGCGGATGAAGGACAGTCTGTCAGAAAAAATCTTCCGGTCTTTTGTGGAGGCAGCAGTTGAGAATAAATAGGTTTTATGTCGTAACCTCTATATTTATACTGCTTGTGCTTGGCTATCTGTCATATCAGATACTCAAACCGTTTTTTAATGCCATTGCATGGGCAATAGTTTTTACTATCGTCTTTTATCCTGCATATACGTTTATATTGAGGTACGGCAGGTCCAGATCTTTTACATCTCTTATAGCAACAGTCTTAATTCTCATTGTGATTGTTGCGCCGTTTATCTATCTCTCTTTTGTTCTTCTGGAGGAACTAAAGGATATCGCTGAAAAGATTGATAAGGAAGCGATTGACTCTATCAAGAATGTCTTTGCCTCTCCTCCTGTTGTGCGTGTGACCGAAAAGATCCAATCCTATTTCGGCATTGAGGGTGTAGAGATAAGTGGTGTTGTCTTTGAGGGGCTTAAGAAGTTTGGCAAGGGATTGGTGGATAATCTTTCTCTGTGGGCGGCTAATGTCAGCAGGGCGATAATAGATTTTATATTCATGGCATTTGCGCTATTTTTTCTCATGAGGGATGGGCATGACATTTTACGGAAGATAGGAAGTTATCTTCCATTTTCTGAAAACCAGAAGGACAGGCTCGCATTTCAGGCGAAGGATATGGTTGTGTCAACAGTTTACGGCGGAGTTGTGGTTGCAATTATCCAGGGAGCGCTTGGAGGAATTGCCTTTTTTGCGCTCGGCATTAATGCGCCTGTCTTATGGGGGACTGCAATGGCAGTGATGTCGTTTCTTCCACTGCTCGGCACTTTTTCAATATGGGGGCCGGCAGGCATATATTTACTTATCACGGGCAGTTATATGAAGGGTATAGCGCTTTTACTTTTTGGCTTGCTGGTGATAGGCATAGTGGATAATATTCTGAAACCTGTCATAATAAGCGGAAGGACAAAGATGCCGACGCTCTTGATATTTTTCAGCGTTATCGGCGGGATAAACTTTTTCGGTTTCATCGGGTTTGTGATAGGGCCGCTGGTCCTGGCGCTTTTCGTATCAGTATTTGAAATATTCAGAGGTACAGAAGAAGGAGGAACAAATGCTTAATCAGGAAGAACTAAAAGAGATTGCAACACTTCAGGCTGATGGCAGCTATTTTGTAAGCCTCTATCTTAATGTAAGCCCCGGCACAAAGGGAGATTATGTTATACATCTCAAGAACATGCTTAAAAAATTTTCGGAAGAGGAAGACAGGAAAATATTTAAAAAGGTTAAAAATGACATTGAAAAGCTTGAGGCTTTTGTCACCAGCAATAAGAGGGAATTCAAAAAAGGATTGGCCATTATCACTTCTTCTGAAAAGTCATTCTGGAAGGAGTATCATCTTGCTATCCCTGTAAAGAACGCAATAATAGCGGATAAGGCTCCGTATATACAGCCCCTGCTTGATATACTTGATAATTATAAGCAGTATGCAGTGCTTCTTGTTGACAAGGAATCTGCGCGTTTGTTCCTTGTGCATCTTGGCGAGATAGAGGAATACGGCGAGGTGCATACGCCGGATGTGCCGGGGAAACATAAAAGAGGGGGATGGTTTTCTCTCTCAGGACACAGATTTGAACGGCATATAGATTATCATGTAAGCCTGCATATAAAGGACGTTGTAAAAAAACTGGAGTCATTTCTGGCAGCTGAGCGGATAGAAAGGATAATAGCAGGAGGTTCTGATGATGCTGTTGCAAAGGTAAGAGAAATGCTTCCAAAGGCAGTCAGTGAAAAAATTGTGGGCGCTTTTCATGCCGAGATGTTTGCGAATGTCAATGATATATTTGAAAAAGTCAAACCTGTGATAAGCGAGTTTGAGAGCAGGGAGGAGAAGGCAATTGTTTCTGATTTGCTGACAACAGCAGGTAAAGGGCAAAATGCAGTCATAGGCATAGAGGATGTTCTGAATGCGATTCAGGAAGGAAGAGTAATGAAGCTGATATTCATAAAGGATTTCAAAGATTCAGGCTATGCATGCAGTAACTGCAGTTATCTTACAAAGCAGAAGGTATCTGCCTGCCCTTATTGTAAAGGCGGGATGGAGGATGTCAATTATCTTATTGACCTTGCAGCGCAGAGAGCAGTGGAACAAGGTTCGCTGATAGAAGTGATAGCAGATAATAAAGAGCTGTTAGACGCAGGGGGAATAGGTGCGTTCCTGAGATTTTAAGGGAGGTGGAATTGAAGCGTGAGATTTATCTTGAGACAACCCCGCTAAATGAGGCCATAGAAAAATGGTTCAAAAAGCTTGAATCACAGGGTTTTCTTAACGCTTTTCCCGGAGAAAAAGTCATGGTCTCGGAATCTCTCGGAAGAATAACAGCAGAACCTGTAATAGCAAGACTATCATCTCCTTTCTATCATTCATCTGCAATGGATGGATATGCTGTTAAATATCAGGAAACATTTGGCGCATCCGAGACATCCCCCAAAAAACTTAAGCTCGGTGAACAGACAGTTTATGTTGACACAGGAGATCCGATGCCTGATGGTTTTAATGCAGTGATAATGATAGAAGATGTGAACGTGTATGGAAACCATATTGAGATTACCGAGCCTGCAACTCCATGGCAGAATGTAAGGGTGATTGGTGAGGATATTGTTGCCACAGAGCTTATACTTCCTGAAAATCACAGAATAAGGCCTGTTGATATAGGCGCAATGCTTGCAGGGGGGCTTGTAGATATTAACGTCAGGAGAAAACCGAAGGTGGTGATTATCCCGACAGGCACCGAAATCGTAGAGCCCGGAACCAATTTAAAGAGGGGAGATATTATTGAATACAATTCAAGGGTGCTCGGCGGTCTTGTTTCTGAATGGGGCGGAGAAGCGATTAGATTCAGAATTGTCCCTGACAACCTTGACGAATTAAAGGATGCAATTTTAGAGGCGCATAATGCTGGAGACATGGTTGTTATCAATGCAGGCGCATCTGCAGGTTCTGAGGATTTTACATCAAGAGCGATAAGCGAAACAGGTGAAGTCATCCTTCACGGTGTAAGCATAAAGCCGGGGAAGCCTGTAATAATAGGCGTTGTTAAAAACAAGCCTGTGCTCGGCATTCCGGGATATCCTGTATCAGCATTCATAACTTTTAATCTTTTCGCAAAGCCTGTGATTTACAAATGGCAGGGGATAGAAATGGAACCCCCTGAGGTTTTGAGGGCGGCGCTTTCAAGGCAGGTTGCTTCAACTCTCGGACAGGAAGAATTTTTAAGGGTCAAGATAGGGAAGGTTGGAGATAAATTCATTGCCACTCCTGTTTCGCGGGGGGCAGGAGTTTTGATGTCACTTGTGCGCGCAGATGGTTTTGTGAGAATACCTGCTATGTCTGAGGGAATAGGCGCAGGTTCAGAGGTGAATGTGGAACTGCTTAGAACAAAAAACGAAATAGAAAATACAATAGTATGCATCGGAAGCCATGATAATGCGCTTGACCTGCTTGCAAATTCACTGAAGAAGAAATACTTGAAACTCTCACTTTCGTCAGCCCATGTCGGTTCGATGGGCGGTTTGATGGCTTTAAAAAAAGGAGAGGCGCATATTGCAGGAACTCATCTGCTTGACGAGGAGACAGGAGAGTATAATGTCTCTTCCGTAAAACAGCTTCTATCTGGCAGGAGGATTATTCTCGTAAATTTAGTTTACAGGGAGCAGGGGCTTCTTGTGCTGAAAGGCAATCCAAAAAATATAAAAGGATTTGAAGACCTGACAAGGGAGGATGTTGTTTTTATAAACCGGCAGGCAGGCGCCGGGACAAGGTTATTGACAGACAAACACCTGCGGGAATTCAGAATAAAACCTGAAGATGTGGAAGGATATGAAAGAGAGGAATACACTCACATGGGTGTTGCATCAGCGGTGCTTACAGGCATTGCAGACACAGGACTCGCAATTCTTGCGTCGGCTAAAGCGCTCGGACTTGATTTTATTCCTGTTGCAAAGGAGCGATATGACCTTGCAATTCCGTTTGAATTCTACGATACAGATATGATAAAAGCTCTCTTAAGTATTATCAGGGAGGATAATGAATTCAGGGATATGGTTGCAAATCTCGGAGGTTACGACATAAGCGATATGGGCAAGGTTATGTATGATGGCTGATGCTATCCTTCATGGAGCTGTTTTGTTATTTCTATTTCCGCATTGTCCATGATGAATCGTTTTCCTCCTATAAACCTCTTGAAGTAGTATGGAGTTTTAAGGCTGTCTATGCTGACTTTTTTACCCTTTGAAGATGCGTGTATGAAAAGGTCGTTCCCCAGATATATGCCTACATGAGAAGGGAATGAGGCATATGTCCTGAAAAATATAAGGTCACCGATAGAGAGAGAATCCCTGTCAACGATTTCTCCTTCCTTGAACTGAAGCCTTGCTGAACGTGGAATGGTTACTCCTATCAGGCTGTAAACCTTCTGAACATACGCTGAACAATCAATGCCCATAATGCTGTTGCCGCCGAATTTATACGGGATGTTAATAAACTTTTTTGCGAATAATATAAGCCGATCTTTTGCATTCATCTGAGCTATTTCTTCTGATTCCGAGATATTCTTTATCTCTTCCTCTAAGTTTATTTTTGCGGTTTCAATCTCAGGTTCGGCTTCAAGGAGGAGTTTCTGCCCCGGCTTTAAAGAATCAGAGTCAAGCAGATTGATGTCTTTCAGCTCCTCGGCGTCAATCTTGAATTTCTTTGCAATCCTGTTAATGCTTTCACCTTTTTTGACGGTATATGTTCTCGGTCCCGTCTTCTTGACTATTAAGGTTTTCCCTATTTTCAGTTTTGCTGATTTTTTAAGATTATTAAGGCTGCGGATTTCCTTAGCGCTGACATTGAATTTTTTTGAGACTCTGGAAAGGGTGTCGCCCTTTTTTATTGTATATGTCACATCTGCATTAGCATAAGCTGAAAAAACTAATAATATTGCAGCAACAAGGCAAAATCTTTTCATATGATTCCTCCTGTCATCAAGCAGCCTCTTCCCTTTCAATGTCTCTAAGGGTGGGGAGCCCTGTCAGGTCTTTTAATCCGAAATACTGCAGGAACTCTTTTGTAGTTCCGTAAAGCAGCGGTCTGCCCGGAGCTTCTTTTCGCCCAAGTATCTTTACAAGTTTTCTGTCAAGGAGTGTCTTTACAACTCCGTCTGAATTTACGCTTCTTAATTGTTCTATCTCAGCTTTGATAATCGGCTGCCTGTATGCGATTATTGCAAGTGTCTCAAGGGCTGACGCTGAAAGTTTTGCAGAGGCGCTCTTGGCCCTGAATTTCTTCAGAAAGGGAGCATACGCAGTGTTTGTTATCATCTGGTAGCCGTTGGCTATCTCGGTGATCAGGAGTCCTCCGTTTCTTTCTTTGTAGTCTGTCATAAGCTCATCCATAAGTCTTTTGAGCTCCGTATCCTGCATCTCAGTGACGTCTTTCAAAGACGACAACGTTACAGGCTCGCCTGAAAGAAAAAGAATTGCTTCAAGCAAATATTTCTTATCTCTGTCTTCCATACAAATTATAGAACTATACCAAAAAAGCGCCAATAAATTCAATTAATTTAATACCCGATTATAATTTGTGGATTTTATAACTAAAAATATTATAAACTGTAAGCAGAAAATTCAGAGGGGACAGTAAACAGTGGAAGAAGAGATTAAACCTGACAGAAAGATCAATATTAAAGGCCTTGTGTGTCCTTAAAGCAAAACTGGCTGTCGAGGATATGGAAGTAGGGGAGGTTCTTGAGATCCTTCTTGATTATGAGGAGGCATCAAGGAGCATACCTAAATCAATGGACGACCACGGACAAAAAGTTCTGAAGGTTGAAAAGATTAACGATACTGATTGGATTCTCCAGATACGAAAGGAAAAGGAATGAGCGAATTCACAGAGGACCAGCTTCAGCGATACAGCCGTCACATTATTCTTCCTGAAGTTGGCGGAAAAGGTCAGAGAAAACTGCTTGCCGCAAAGGTCTTTATTATTGGAGCAGGAGGACTTGGAAGCCCTGTCGGCTACTATCTTGCTGCTGCCGGTATCGGGACAATAGCGATAATAGATAATGATAAGGTTGAGTTAAGCAATCTCCAGAGGCAGATAGCTCATAGTGTCAAGACACTCGGAAAACCTAAAGTTGAATCCGCAAAAAATACCTTTGAGTCCTTAAATCCTGATGTGAATGTTATTGCGCTTAAGCAGAGGATTTCAAAAGATAACATTATGGATCTGATAAAAGATTACGATATTGTAGTTGACTGCAGCGATAATTTTCCTACGCGGTATCTTGTTAACGATGCCTGTGTAATGGTAGGAAAGCCGCTTGTCAGCGGCGCAATCCTGAGATTTGAAGGACAGGTTACAACGATTATTCCCGGAGAGGGTCATTGCTACAGGTGTCTATTTGAAGAAATGCCTCCGGCAGGCCTTGTGCCGTCAGGTCAGGAAGTTGGTCTTCTCGGAGTGCTGCCCGGAGTTGTAGGTGTACTTCAGGCAACAGAGGTGTTGAAGCTTATACTCGGCAAAGGCGATGTTTTAAAAAATGAACTGCTGATTTATAACGCACTCAAGACAACTTTCAGAAAAGTTAAAGTCCCTAAAAATCCTGATTGTCCTGTATGCGGTAAAAATCCTACAATTACAGAACTTCTTGATTATGACGCTGAATACTGTACTATGCGGTAGTTTTAAACATTAAAGCGTCCTCTCCGTGCTTGCCATAAGAATGACTTGAACTGTATTTTCCGGCTGAGTATTCCACCCTTGCCATACAAGTCCGGATGTGAGATGATTTAGATATTCATAATTCCTTCAAATTTTTATGAGATTATGTAGCATTCGCACAAAGCGAAGAGATTTGGACGGGAATCTATTGTTTTACTAAAAAAGGAGGTGAGTTATGAAAAGAACAAGGGGAAACGATTCCCGACAAGCAGGAATGACGAAAAGAAGGACAGCGAGAATGACTTCTTATTTTTGTCATTCTCCAGCTTGACTGGAGAATCCAGACGTCGTCCCCGCGAAAGCGGGGAACTATAAGGAACTTGGTTCCCGTTTTCACGGGAAACCCTGGATTCCCCGATTAAATCGTGGAATGACAGGCTGGGATATAAAGCATTTCGGAAATATCGCTATTTTTGGTGTCGGGAGGAAGAGATGAAGGTTACAGACCCCATCTGCAAGATGGTCATAGACCCAAAGGGCGCTGCTGGTTCATCCCTCCATAAAGGTTTGACTTACTATTTCTGTTCTACTCATTGCAAGGTAAAGTTTGACAGAGATCCTGAAGCATATATAGGAGAAAAACCAAAGGAAGCAGTCAGCACATCCACACAGGCGCCGAAAGGAACAAAATATACATGCCCTATGGACCCTGAGATCATGCAGGATAAACCCGGAGCTTGCCCTAAGTGCGGCATGGCGCTTGAACCGCTTATGCCGGTAATAGCAATGGCAAAAACAGAGTGGATATGTCCCATGCATCCTGAGATTGTGCGTGATTCGCCGGGGAATTGTCCAATCTGCGGTATGGCGCTTGAGCCGAGGACTGCTCTTGAGGAAGAAAATCCAGAATTAATTGATATGACAAGGCGATTCAAAGTTGGGGTGATTCTTACTATCCCGCTTATTATAATTGCCATGAGGGGAATGATTCCCGTGATAAACATAGAGAGTATCCTTCCTCCAACCTTATTAAATTTACTTGAACTCTTACTTGCGACACCTGTTGTTCTCTGGGCCGGCTGGCCGTTTTTCGTTCGCGGCTGGCAATCTCTTATGACCCGCAATCTTAATATGTTTACATTGATAGGGATTGGCGTTGGTGTTGCTTATATATACAGCATTGTTGCAGCGCTTTTTCCGGGTATATTCCCTGTCTCGTTCAGGAAAGACGGAGAAGTGGGAGTCTATTTTGAGGCCGCAGCAGTCATAGTGACCCTTGTTCTTCTTGGTCAGGTGCTTGAATTAAAGGCACGAAGCAAAACAGGCGCAGCCATTAAATTGCTGCTCGGCCTTGCGCCAAAGACAGCAAGGCGTATAAAAAACGGCAAAGAAGAAGATGTTCCCCTCGATCATGTAAAAATAGATGATATTCTCCGTGTGCGTCCCGGTGAAAAGATACCTGTGGACGGCGTAGTTATTGACGGTTTAAGTTCGGTTGATGAATCAATGGTTACTGGAGAGCCGATTCCTGTTCAGAAGCAAAAGGAAGACCGTGTTATCGGAGCAACTGTTAACGGAACAGGCATGCTCATAATGAAAGCAGAGAAGGTTGGTGCTGATACCCTGCTGTCACAGATAGTTAATATGGTTGCAGAGGCGCAGAGAAGCCGTGCGCCCATCCAGAAACTTGCAGATATTGTTGCAGCATATTTTGTCCAGATTGTTATGGCAGTTGCAGTTCTTACCTTCGTCGTATGGGCATGGCTTGGCCCCGAACCCAGAATGGCGCACGCAATCATCAATGCAGTGGCAGTCTTAATCATTGCCTGTCCATGCGCACTCGGCCTAGCAACACCAATGTCCATAATGGTTGCAATGGGAAAGGGCGCAATGGCAGGCGTGCTTTTCAAAAACGCAGAGGCAATAGAAGTGATGAGAAAAATTGACACGCTTGTAGTGGATAAGACAGGAACCCTTACCGTAGGCAAACCTAAACTAATAAACATAATTCCGGCAAATGGATTTGATGAAAAATCCGTGCTCCATTTTGGCGCAAGCATTGAGAGGGGAAGCGAACATCCCCTTGCATCTGCAATCGTAAAAGGGGCAGAAGAAAGAGGTATAAACCTTATTGGGGTTGATGGTTTTGAATCAGTGACAGGCAAAGGAGTCATGGGCAAGATTGAAGGGCATAAGATTGCGCTGGGCAACCGGAAACTCCTTGAAGACATAGGCATTGATCCGGGTGAACTTTCACAAAAGGCTGAGGCAATGCGTACAGAGGGGCAGACCGTGATGTTTATTACGATAGATGGAAAAGCTGCAGGACTTTTAGGCGTTGCCGACCCTATAAAGGAAACAACTCCGGAGGCTATAAGCGCTCTCCATAAGGAGAATATCAGGATTGTAATGCTTACAGGAGACAACCGCACTACAGCGGAGGCTGTTGCGAAGAAACTCAAGCTTGACGATGTAATTGCAGAAGTGCTGCCTGACCAGAAGGCAGATATTGTCAAGCGTCTTCAGAATGAAGGTAAAATAGTTGCCATGGCAGGCGACGGAATAAATGATGCGCCTGCATTAGCACAGGCTCATGTGGGTGTGGCAATGGGAACAGGAACAGACGTTGCAATGGAAAGTGCGGGCGTTACATTGGTCAAAGGCGACCTCAGAGGGATAGTGAGGGCAAGACGGTTAAGCAGGGCAACGATGAGAAACATCAAGCAGAACCTTTTCTGGGCATTTATATATAATTCAATGGGTGTTCCGGTTGCGGCAGGGATTCTTTATCCGTTCTTCGGGATACTTTTAAGCCCGATAATGGCTGCGGCAGCGATGAGCTTTAGCTCGGTATCTGTAATAATGAATGCGCTCAGGCTGCGCGGCGCAAAGCTTTAAGGCAAGCGAAGAAGGCGTTATTTAGAAATACCGCACTGAGAATGTATCAAATTCGCCTTTGAAAATTTCCCATTTGACGTCAATATTGTTTACTTTAGCGGCAGGGGGGCCTTTGTAACAGAGCCCGATTGCCTTTTCTATATTTTCTTTTTCGCCTTCAAACAACGCCTCCACTTTTCCATCGCTGCAATTTTTCACCCAGCCCTTGAGTCCGAGCGAATGTGCCGCATCTTCTGTGAAAGCCCTGTAAAATACTCCCTGAACCCTGCCTGAGATTAAAAGATGCGCCCGTGCGTTTGCCATGGATGAAATTATATCACATGAAGAAAGTGGTGTTACGACAAAACTGTGCGGCGGCTACAAGCCATCCGCGCGCGAGATTTGTTAGAAGATTATTTTCTCTTTATCCTTTCTCTCCAATAACCTGGTTTTCGCCGTAAGTGTGCCACAGCAACGATTACAATTTCTTCTGGTTCAATGCGATATAAAATACCCAATGGGAATCTTCTGACAAGACGCCTTCTAAGTTCACTTTCAATTACCGGCCATGTCATAGGTAACTCTGCAATAGAGTTTACATCTCGTTCTATTTCTGAAAGAAAATCTATACCTAAATATGTTGCCTGGGACTCGTAATATCTTGCCGCTTCAAGCATCTCTTGCTCCGCCTCAGGAAGGAATACAACAGGCTTCATCCTAATTTTGAGCGAGCCTCTTTAAACACTGCCTCCGCTGGTTTTGCCTTAACCCTGCCTTCTTTATACTCTCTATAGCGGCGTTCAGCTTCTTCTATCCAGAGCTTTTCCGCATTTGGGTCTTCTTCTGTATCCAAACTATGGATAAGATGTTCTGCTAATTGGGCTCGCTCATGAGGTGAAAGTCGGAGGGCTTTTCCTTCAATTTCTTTAACACTCAATGGCATTAAATACCTCCAGTTACTATTTTTTTATATATTAACTTGAAGTTAAAGGTAATGCAAGCTGTCTTCCCCAAGACATTCTGACGATTATTAAAATAAGCAGACTAATCACCCGCTATACTTACTGATGAGGTATGCCAGGTGCGACTAATCTTGCAATTCGCGCCATGCAGTTAATATATGACTACTGTTATACTCACTGAAATATTCCAAAAACCATCAGAGAGCGGTATGTTAAGGTGTCGAAAAATAAATTTTTTCACAATCCCGATGTGTATCGGGACATTATTTAAATACGTTTTTGAGTTAACTCAGGCTATTCTGAAATGTGAAGGGGTAATGATAGAATGAACATAAAAAGGAGACAATAGATTGCTTGAAAAAATAACCCTATATCTGAAGATG
Source organism: Thermodesulfovibrionales bacterium (assembly GCA_049302185.1). Lineage (GTDB taxonomy): Bacteria > Nitrospirota > Thermodesulfovibrionia > Thermodesulfovibrionales > UBA1546 > UBA1546. Next base: position 42,535 of record JBAQLV010000010.1, read on the forward strand.
ATTAAGTTTTCCCACTCTGTTTTTGCCCTTCCTTTTGCACTGACAGGCGCTGTGATAGCTGCATCCGGGATTCCGTCTCTGATGCAGCTATTCTGGATTGTTGTTGCAATGGTCAGCGCAAGGTCAGGGGCAATGGGATTAAACAGGATTATTGACAGAAAGATTGACGCTGCAAATCCGAGGACAGCGAATCGGGAAATACCTTCCGGCAAGATAAAGACATCCAATGCTGTTTTATTTGCGATGATCTCATTTGGTGTTCTTATTTTTGCCGCATATATGCTTAATCCCCTCTGCCTGAAACTTTCTCCGCTGGCGATTGCAGTGCTGTTTCTTTATTCATATACAAAGAGATTCACATGGCTCTCGCACTTTGTCCTCGGCATTGCGCTTTCAGCAGCGCCTGTGGGAGCATGGATTGCCGTAAGAGGCGCATTTAACTCAGAGATACTGCCGATGGTGTTTGCTGTAGTCTTCTGGCTTGCAGGGTTTGATGTGCTTTACGCGCTTCAGGATGTTGGATTTGACAGGGCGCACGGCCTTCGCTCAATTCCTGAGAAGTTCGGCATTAAGGATGCGCTGCTTTTTTCAAGAGTTTTCCATGTTATAACATGGGGACTGCTCGCATTTACAGGGTTAATCTTTGACCTTGGGATATTTTACTGGATTGGAATGACTTTCACAGGAGGACTTTTCATATATGAGCATTCCCTTGTGAAGAATAATGACCTCAGCAGCCTTAATATGGCATTTTTTAACATGAACGGCTATATAAGCATAACAGTGTTTGTGTTTACACTGTTTGATTATCTTTTTTGAGAGCTTAATACTAATACGGTTATTAGTAAATCTACGCATTGTCGGGGATTGGTCCGCAATCCCTCTTCACGCTGTCATGCTGGCTTGTCCAGCATCCTTCCTGCTTGTCAGGAATCTCAGAATGATTCCGAACAAGTCGGAATGACAAACCCGACAAGCGGGAATGACAGTGAATATGCTCTTACTTATGGCCTCCTTAGTAAGTCATATGCCGCGCCGCCGATCTTTATTTGTGGTAAACTTTAATTAATTTAATTTCAAGAGAGGAAATGCAAATGCCTTCTTACAGAAAGCGTATTTTTTGGTTTCTTTCGGCAATAATTCTTTTGGTAATGTTTTTTATCCTCAAAAGAACCTTCAGTTCAGTTGATGTCAAAACAACGCCTGTAAGTAGGCAGGAACTTGCGATTACAGTAACTGCAACGTCAACAGGGACAATAAAATCAGAAACAGAGGTTAAGATTACAGCGCAGAGAATTGGGAAGATTACAAAGCTCTTTGTTGAAGAGGGCAGCATAGTTAAGCCCGGCTCAATGATAGCAGAGCTTGACCCTGAGGAGGCGCATCTGAGCCTTCAGGCTGCGCGGGCATCGCTTGAAAAGGCTCAATCAAGGCTCAAGGAACTCAGGAATTCTCATGACTCCCTGAAAGTGGAGATAGAAACTAATATTGAAAAAGCAAGGGCGGTTTTGAAAGAGGCGGAGATGAGATTCAAGAGATTCAATGATTTAAAAGACAAGGGATATATGGCGCAGATGGATGTTGATTCTGTCCAGAAGGAATATGAAGTGGCAAAGGCAAGCCTTGAGTCTGCCATCGCCGCAAAAAGCCGCATAACCGCACAGACCGAAGAGATAAAGGCGCAGGAGGCTGCTGTCAGAGAGGCGGAGAGTTCACTTTCGCTTGCAAAGCTTAACTATGATTATTCGTTTATAAAATCTCCGATATCAGGCGTGGTAATATCAAGGCCTGTCAAGGTTGGCGAGACAACTGTAACGGGCGCTTTAGCGGGCGCTTTGGTGGCGCATGTTGTCTCTATGGAGGACCTTTATATAGAGGCGTTTATAGATGAGGCTGATGTTGCAAAGGTTAAACTGAGGCAGCAGGCTAATATCTCAATGGATGCGTATCAGGGGAATATTTTTAAAGGTGAAATTTATCTGATATCGCCTGTTGTCCTTGGCGGCAAACAGGAAACAAGGACCTTTGAGGTGAGGACACGGCTTAAAGAAAAACAAATCATTATAAAACCGGGGATGTCTGCTGATGTAGAGATTATTGTGGACAACATTAAAAATGCGCTTGTGGTTCCATCCCATGCGCTTATGGAGAAAAACGGCAAAAAATTTGTATTTATCAAAAAAGGTTCAACAGCAAAACTTATTCCCGTTGAAACAGGGCAGTTCAACTGGAATTTTACAGAGATAACATCAGGCGTTAAAGAGGGTGATACAGTGATTATCAACCCGGATGCGACGGGACTTGCTGACGGCAGGAGAGTGAAGGAAACGGTGAATAGGTGAAAAGGTGAATCGGTGAATAGGAAAAACAAAGATAGCAAGATAAAGTGATTGTTCTGAAGGATATAAGGAAGTCGTATGTGCTGCCAAAGGTGACTGTGGATGTCTTAAGGGGCATAGACATGGAAGTCGCTGAAAAGGATTTTGTGGCAATAATGGGGCCTTCAGGCTCAGGAAAATCAACGCTCCTTCACATCATCGGCTGCCTTGACAGGCCGACATCAGGGCAATATCTGCTCCTTGATGTTGATGTCAGCCGGAAAACAGACAATGAGCTTGCAGAGATAAGAAACAGAAAAATCGGCTTCGTATTCCAGAGTTTTAATCTTCTTCCTAAACTTATTGCATGGAAAAATGTCGAGCTGCCTCTGCTTTACGGCGGGGTGGAGCCTGATACAAGGAAAAAAAAAGCGTTTGAGATGCTTGAGAAGTTCGGCCTTTCTCACAGGGCAGAGCATTACCCGAGCGAACTTTCAGGAGGGGAGCAGCAGAGGGTTGCAATTGCAAGGGCGCTCATAAACGACCCTGCGATAATACTTGCGGATGAGCCTACAGGAAACCTTGACAGCCGTTCGGGAAAAGAAATCATAGAGGCATTTAAAGGTTTAAATAAGGAAGGCGTAACGATTGTGGTTGTTACCCATGAGAAAGATATTGCTGACGAGGCAGGGAAGATAATAACAATAAGAGACGGGGTTTGCCAGAGTGGATGTTATTGAGATTATAAGGGTTTCAAGGGACTCTCTTATGGGCAACAGGGTAAGGTCGTTCCTTACAATGCTCGGCGTTGTTATCGGGGTTGCGTCCGTCATTATGCTTGTTTCAATAGGCGAGGGCGCAAGGTCCTACATAGGCAGAGAGCTTGGCAATCTCGGAACGAACATATTGATTGTAGTGCCGGGCAAAACTTCTGCCAAGGGAGGGTTTCATCCGCCTGCCGCAACTACGGTCAGGAAACTTGTCTATGATGATGCTCTAATAATTAAAAAACGTTCAAGGCATATTCAAGACGCAGTCCCGCTGATTCTTGGCACCTCCAAGATTAAATATCTGAACCAGAGCAGGGATAATTCTGTAGTTGGGATTACGGAAACTTATTTTGATATCAGAAATCTCTCAGTTGAATCAGGCAGATTTATAAACGCATCGGATGTTGATTCAAGAAGAAAAGTATGCGTTCTCGGAAGGACAGTGAAAAAAGATCTTTTCGGAGATAAGAATGCGCTTGGCACCCTTGTGGCAATAGGCGACGGCAAATACCGCGTCATAGGTGTGATGGAAAAGAAAGGCGTTACGCTCGGAATTGATTTTGATGACATAGTGTTTATACCTACAACCGCTGCGCAGGAATTGTTTGATACCGACAGCCTGTTTAATATAACTGTCAAGGTTAGAAGCGCAACTGAGATAGACGCTGCAAAAGAGGACATAAGGCAGATACTGATGAAAAGACATGCAGGCAGGGAAGACTTTACGATAATGAGTCAGGATGAGATGGTTGCCGTGATGGGCAAGATATTGAATATCATGACTGCTGTGCTTGCAGGCATAGCTGCAATTTCCTTGATTGTTGGCGGGATAGGGATAATGAATATAATGCTTGTCTCAGTAAGGGAGAGGACGCGGGAGATAGGGATAAGAAAGGCGCTTGGCGCAAAGAACAGGGATATTTTATTACAGTTTCTGATAGAGTCTGTTACGCTGAGCCTTATAGGCGGAACAGTGGGCATTCTGTTTGCTGGCTTGCTCTCTCTTGTTATTCCTTATTTTGTTGAATTTCTTCCGACACATCTTGCCCTGTGGTCTGTTATTGTCGCTTTTTTGTTTTCAGCGGCAGTCGGAATATTCTTCGGTGTATATCCTGCAAGAAAGGCATCGCTGTATGATCCCATAAAAGCGTTGAGGTATGAGTGAGGTATAGATTTTTTAGATGAGATGAACGTCTTGTGCATGGACGAAGCTTTTAGGTTTGTAAGTTTTCTGTTTGTGCCGCTGTTATGCGACCATTGTAGCAGTTTAGCGTCCGTCAACATCAAGCAATTTTGATCTCTTTTTTAACGTTCTTAATACAAGATAAGTTATTAATCCAATTATGAATAATAAACCCCAGCCAAAATCTACTTTAAATTTACCCTCTACAAATAAGCCTTCGAGGGAATCAAGAACAGGAAAAGATATAGTTATCACAAAAAAGGCAGTGTATTCTCTTTTAAGAACATTTTTGAATGAAAAAGGCAAAGCAGGTTTTCGCCAGCTCTTAAATTTTGGCAGAAAAGCTGGAGTCTTCTCTGCCCATTCTAAGAATAAAGCCCCATACTTTACTCGTAAAAAACCTTCTTCCGCAAATATTATACGTTCGTAATATATAAAAAATGCCAGAACGGCTATTAACACAAACCACCACACTTGAATAAACAATATTACTCCCCCAAAAATTATAAAATTTCCTAAATAAAGAGGGTGCCGAACTATTGAATACATCCCTGTAGTATTAAGTGCTTCCGCTATCTGTTTTTTTGTATTTCTGCCTGATGTCCCTTTGGGGATATAACCTATAGTAAGGCAACGAATGGCAAGGCCGACAAAAGATAATAATAAACAGAAAATCTCCCAAAAGTGATCACTCACTTTTAAGACCCTTTTCAAAAATTCAGACTCATTTAAGGCAATTAATAAGATTGGAAGGATTAAAAAAGGCAAGTAACTTCGCCATCTAAAAAGCCAATTGCCCTGCTTTTCTAATTCTTTATGGATAGTCATTTATTCACTCCCCAATAGTGCCACAATGTCGCCTACTTCTTTTTAATAGATGAGTGGCGAGGTTATGTCTAACAGTATGCACAGAAACATCCTTTTTTTTAAGCATTATCACCCCATAAGTAATGCCCTGCTTTGGAAATATGTATGTGCGTTTATTATTAATTAAAGCCCCTTTATTGTCAAGGAGCATAGCTTGTGCTTTTCAATGCGCATTAGTATCATAAGATTAAATGCCGATAATAAAGGTTGAGAATTTAGTAAAGAGATTTGGCAGTATCACTGCTGTAAATAATATCTCCTTTAATGTGGAGGAAGGAGCGATATTCGGCTTCCTCGGGCCTAACGGCGCAGGCAAGACAACAACGATAAGCATCCTGTGTACACTGCTTGTGCCAACTTCAGGGAATGCTTTTGTGAATGGATATGACTGCACAAAAGAATCCTCATCTGTAAGGAGATCAATCGGCATAGTCTTTCAGGATACAACTCTGGATAAAGACCTAACCGCAGAGGAAAACCTTTTATTTCATGCGTATCTTTATAATGTTGAAAAGACCGAACGCAGAAAAAGGGTTGATGATGTCTTGAAGCTTGTTGATTTATTCAACAGGAAAGATGACCTTGTTAAGAAATTTTCCGGAGGCATGAAGAGAAGGCTTGAAGTTGCAAGAGGGCTGATACACAGACCAAAGGTGCTGTTTCTGGATGAACCAACACTTGGGCTTGATCCGCAGAGCAGATCAAATCTATGGGAATTCATAACAGCGCTTCCGGAAAAATATGGAGTAACAATCTTCATGACGACGCATTACATGGATGAGGCAGAGGTCTGCGATAACATAGCCATTATTGATAATGGAAACATTATTGCAATGAACAGTCCCGAAGAACTCAAAAAAGTGATAGGCGGGGATGTCATATATCTGAAAACGAGGGATAATGCAAAGGCAAAGGATGAGATAAAGAGCACGCTGGATATTGACGCATCAATAAGGGACGGCGAGCTTTTTATCTCAACAGTCAGGGGAGATACATGCATTCCCGAACTTATAAGGACACTCGGCGATAGTGTTTTGTCTGTGAGGCTCCAGAGGCCGACTCTGAATGATGTTTTTTTAAAGCTGACAGGGAAGGCGATAAGAGACGAGGAGGGCGCTGATACGGATACGATAAAAGCGGAGGTGAGGGCTTACAGGAGGAGGCATGAGTGATGCCGCTCATTCTTATCCTGTTTCTACGAGGTTGAAAAACGAATATGGAATTTAATGCGATATACGTTATAGTTGCGCGGGAGTTCAAGAAATTTGTGAGGGAAAGGTCCAGGCTTGTCTCTGCAATAGCAAGGCCTCTTGTATGGCTTTTCCTTGTCGGCGCGGGGATGTCAAGGCTTGTCCCTCCTGTTGACGGCGTTTCATACATGCAGTTCATATTCCCGGGCATATTGGGCATGACAATTCTGTTCAGCGCAATGTTCTCCTCAATCTCTATTATCTGGGATAAAGAGTTTGGTTTTATGAAAGAGATTCTTGTTGCTCCTGTATCTCGGATATCTATAGTTGTAGGGAAGGCATTGAGCGGTATGATTATATCAACAATTCAGGCTGTTATTGTACTTTTGCTTTTCCCTCTTCTTGGGCTTAAGCTTGGTGTTACAGATATAATCAGCGCAGTATTTATATGTATGCTTGTGTCTTTCTCGGTGTCTGCCTTCGGAATAGTAATAGCGACTTTTTATGAGAGTTATGAGAGCTTTAGCGCAATTATGAATTTCATCATCATGCCGATGTTTTTTCTCTCAGGCGCGATGTATCCTGTAAAACTTCTGCCAGAGGCTTTGAGGTTTGCAGCCAAGCTTAATCCGCTCACTTACGGCGTAGATGCGCTGAAGCATGTGATCTCTCCGCTTGCGCACGGGCCGATGAGCCCTGATTTCAGCATTGTTACTGACCTTGCGGTTATTATTGTGCTGTCGGTTATCTTTGTTTTTGCCGGAGCAAAGGCATTTGAGAGAAGAGGGTAGGAGAGTTTGACACAGCAGCGCTTTTTTGGTGTATAATAAAAATCTTCTAACCGAGAAATTCCCGGGTAGCTCAGCTGGCAGAGCAGGTGGCTGTTAACCACCCTGTCGGGGGTTCGAATCCCTCCCCGGGAGCCAAATACCCAAAATCCTGTCTCTTTTTTTCATAATCTGATAATATGAATTATATCAAATCTTAAAGAATAGGTATGCGTTATGAATATCGATGAGTTATGCATTAACACTATCAGGATGCTTTCTGTTGATATGGTGGAAGAAGCCAATTCAGGGCATCCGGGAATGCCAATGGGCGCGGCTCCTATGGCGTATGTTCTCTGGACAAGGTTTCTTAAACATAATCCTGAAAATCCAAAATGGCATGACAGGGATCGGTTTGTACTTTCCGCAGGTCACGGCTCTGCTCTTCTTTATTCGCTTCTGCATTTAACCGGATACGATTTGCCCATTGAAGAAATTAAGAGATTCAGGCAATGGGGAAGCAAGACGCCCGGGCATATTGAGTATGGAGATACGCCCGGAGTTGAATGCACGACAGGTCCTCTGGGGCAGGGATTTGGGATGGGTGTAGGAATGGCGATTGCCGAAAGATTTTTTGCGGCAAAGTTTAATCAACCGGGACATGAAATAGTAAATCACTTCACATATGCGATAGTTAGCGACGGAGATATGATGGAGGGAATCTCCTCAGAAGCAGCATCACTTGCAGGGCACTTTAAGCTGGGAAATCTGATATACCTCTATGACAATAACCACATTTCTCTGTCAGGAGAGACAAAACTTACCTTCACCGAGGACGTATGCAAGAGGTTTGAGGCATACGGATGGCATGTTCAGAATGTTGAAGACGGCAATGACATAGAGGCTGTTTCAAGGGCAGTAAAAAAAGCACAGGAAGAAACAGAACGCCCATCCTTGATTTCGGTAAGGACGCACATAGGATATGGAAGCCCTCATAAACAGGATACATTTGAAGTGCACGGCTCTCCGCTCGGGCATGATGAGGTCACAGCCACAAAGAAGAACCTCGGCTGGCCCTTGGAACCAAAATTTTATATACCGAAAGAAGCTATCACGCAATTCAGAAAAGCGGTAGATAGAGGCGCAAGGCTTGAATCAGAATGGAAGGAGAAATTTAATTCATATAGGAAAACATATCCTGAGTTTGCATCTGAATGGGATAATATGATGAATTTCAAATTCCCTGATGCATGGGATAAGGACATCCCTGTTTTCCCTCCCGACTCGAAGGGCATTGCAACACGCTCTGCTTCGGGAAAAGTAATGAATGAAATAGCGAATCATATCCCTTCTTTGATAGGCGGCTCTGCTGATTTGAATCCTTCAACCAATACTGAGCTTAAAGGAAAAGGCAATTTCCAGTTTCCTGATTCAGCGGATAAAAATGTGCAGGGTGCAGCATCAGGTGAATGGGGATATGGAGGGGCAAACATAGCTTTTGGCGTGCGAGAACATGCAATGGGAAGCATATCAAACGGAATGGCGCTTCATGGAGGATTGATTCCTTTTGCGGGCACTTTTTTAATATTTTCAGATTATATGAGACCTGCCGTCAGGCTTGCTGCGTTAATGAAATTGCATGTCATCTATATCTTTACGCATGACTCCTTAGCCCTTGGAGAGGACGGGCCGACTCACCAGCCCGTTGAACAGCTTTCAAGCCTGAGGGCAATGCCGGGATTGACAGTTATAAGACCTGCTGATGCCAATGAAGCTGCAAAGGCATGGGAAATAGCAGTTACGCATAAGCACGGTCCTGTTGCTCTGATTTTCACAAGACAAAAGGTTCCTGTTATAGACAGAGATAAGTATGAATCTGCCGAAGGAGTAAAAAGAGGAGGCTATATACTTGCTGATTCTGCTCCTCATAATCCTGAAGTTATATTAATTGCAACCGGTTCAGAGGCGCATATTGCGCTTGAGGCATATGAAAGGCTTAAGACTGAAAACATTAAAGCGCGCGTTGTGAATATGGCGTCGTGGGAACTTTTTGAGGAGCAGTCGGAAGAGTATAAGAATAAGGTGCTGCCGCGTGATATTAAGGCGAGGGTCTCTGTTGAGGCAGGTTCAACGCATGGCTGGCATAAGTATATCGGATTGGACGGAATAGTAATTGGAATAGACCATTTCGGAGCATCTGCACCAGGAGAGATACTGCTTGAGAAGTTCGGATTTACAACGGAAAATATAGTAAATAAGGCAAAGATGCTTTTAGCGAAATAGATGCAGATATTACTTTCGCCTCAGCGAATCCGCCGAGGCGGACAAAAATTTCTTTAACTCGATGAGGTTTGTGGAGGATTAATGGTTCGGGAGTTCAGGGATGCTGCTTCCTGCTGGAAAGAAATACTGTCAGATGTTTCAAAAAACAGAGAACTGCTTTCTGTTATAGAGAGGTTTGCGAGACAAAATACCACACCGGCAAAAATAGTATTTGGCACTTCGGGATGGCGCGGTGAGATAGGAACTGACTTTACATTCAATAATCTGCGCATTGTGACTTCAGCAATTATAGAAATGCTTAAAAGCAAAGATGAGTCAGTGATGCAGGCAATTGGCGTTTCAGGTTTTGAAAATGTAAAAACCCATGGAGTTATTGTTGGACATGACAACAGATTCCTCGGCCCTGATTTTGCGATGGAAATCATCGGGCTTCTTCAAAAACAAGGCATAAGAACATGGTATGCAGGCGAAGCAGCCACGCCTGAGTTTTCAGCAGGGATAGAGATGTTGGGCGCAGCGTGTGCTGTTAACTTAACTCCTTCGCATAATCCTGCAAATTATGCCGGGCTCAAGTTTAATCCCTCGGACGGAGGGCCTGCGGGAGCCGATATTACAGCAAAAATAGAAGAGATAGCAAACAGGATGATGAGAGAGAATGTAATTTTGGAACCGGTGAAACCTGAGAGCGTTGAAAAAATTGATATTGCAGTACTCTATATCAGATACATAAATGAGAGAAAGACGCTGGATATAGAAAAAATCAGGAGTTTTATAGACAACGAGGATTGTATTTTCTGCGTTGACAATGTTCACGGAGCGACAAGAGGACGCATACAGAAGATTCTCGGTGAAAGCACTAAGGTTAAATACCTAAGGACAGAAGACGATTTTCTTTTCGGTGGCGTGGCTCCTGAGCCGTCAGAGAAAAACATGCAAGGGGTTGAAAGGGTTTTGCGTGAGAGCAATGCGAGGTTCAGAATGGGGGTTATCATAGACCCTGACGGCGACCGCATAAGACACGCTGACGCAAATATGCAGATACCTATGAATTATTTCGGAGCAATGGCATTTCATTTTCTGAGCGTATATAAAGGGATTAAGGGAGTAGGTGTGAAATCTGTCGGCACGAGCAATCTCGTTAATGCCATAGCAAAAAAACTTGGCACAGGCGTAAGAGAGACAAAAGTAGGGTTTAAAAATTTCAGACCGTATATGCTCCGGTCATCAAAAGAAAGGGCAGTGGTTGCTTTTGAAGAATCAGACGGTATGACAGGATATAATCATACGCTTGAAAAGGATGCGATCTTCGGGTTTCTTCTTGCAATAGAGATGATGGCAGTAACAGGCAGGAACCTGAGCGAATATCTGAAAGACATAATGAATGAATTCGGACATTACTATCCTGACCGCTCCGGCATTTCAGTTGACCGCTCTCTTGCCGGAGAGCCGTTGATTAAAAAACTTTCAGTTATCGGAGAGCATTACAAAGTTGGAGCCACGCTTGATATCGGCGAAAACAAAAGAACCGTCAGTGATGTTATTATAGGTGATGGAACAAAACTTGTTTTTGACGATGGTTCATGGCTGATGATAAGGCCTTCAGGGACAGAGCCGAAGGTAAGGTTTTACATTGAGGCAAGAACAGAAGAAGAAAAGAAGGCAGTGTTTGAGGCAGCGGAAAAAATAACGAAAGAGGCTATTGGGCTAATATGATACAAAACACCTTCAGCATATTAAATGGAATCGGTGTGAAACTTGAAAGAAGGCTTTGGGAAAACGGAATTCTCACTTGGAAGGATTTCTTGAATACCCCGAAGATGAATTTTATAAGCTCTGACAAAAAAGCGATTTTCGACAACAGCCTTTGTTCCGCTTTGCAGGAGCTTAAAAATTCAAATGCGAGATATTTTGCCGGCACAGTAAAAAGGAGAGAACACTGGAGGCTGTTTGATACATTCAAAGGCGAGGCAGTATGCCTGGATATAGAGACAAGCGGCCTGATGCCTGAAAAGGGCGGATATGTAACTGTTGTAGGCATGTATGACGGCTGTGATTACAGGTGCTTTGTCAGAGGCAACGGTCTTTCACCGGAGAATCTTAATAAGGCACTTTCAGGATATAAATATCTTATAACGTTTTACGGCGCTGCATTTGACATACCTTTTCTTTTTCGTTCCATGCCCGGGCTGAGGTTTGACATCCCTCATTTTGATATATGTTTCGGTTCAAGAAAACTCGGATTTCAGGGCGGACTTAAAAAACTTGAAAACAGCATGGGAGTTGAAAGAGACGAGGCTGTCAAGGGTATGGACGGTTATGATGCCGTGAAATTATGGGGATCTGCGCAAAACGGAAGCGCTGAGGCTCTTGACCTGTTAAAGCTTTATAACAGGGAGGATACCGTAAATTTATTCGGTATAGCTGAAGTTATTTATCAGCGATTAAGAGCGCAGACCGGCATAGAAGAGTATCTCCGGTAAAATCTCTGTGGTGCAGAGAGTTTTATCCTTACATTTTCTGATAACCCCTTGACTTTAACTACATGCTTCTTTTATCTTGTTTAAGCAAATTCATATTTATTAAGGAGTGATAATGGGGAAGATAAAAGTCGGCATAATCGGCGGCTCGGGGATGGATGACCCGCGCCTTATGAAGAATAAGAAAGAAAAAAAGGTAAAGACGCCTTACGGGAATCCTTCATCTCCTCTTACCATAGGTAAGATAGAAGGTGTCGATACGGTTATCCTTGCGCGGCATGGCAAAGACCATTCCATTTACCCGACAGGCGTTAATTTCAGGGCAAATATCTACGCGCTTAAAAAAGAAGGATGCACGCATATCCTTGCCACCACTGCGGTGGGCTCCCTCAGAGAGAAAATAAAGCCCGGCGACCTCGTATTTACGGACCAGTTCATAGACCATACAAAACACAGAGCCCTTACATTCCATGATGAAAAGGTTATTCACACTCCAATGGCTGAACCTTTCTGCAAAGACCTCCGCTCCCTGCTGATAAGCTCTGCAAAAGGACTTAGGATGAGGCATCATGCTAAAGGCACTGTAATCACAATTGAAGGCCCGAGGTTTTCCACAAAGGCAGAGTCTCACATGTTCAGGAGCTTTGGCGCTGATGTGATTAATATGTCAACTGTGCCTGAGGTTATACTTGCAAGGGAACTCGGCATCTGCTATCAGACTATTGCAATGTCAACAGATTATGACTGCTGGAAAGAGGGCGAAGAGCCTGTAACATGGGAAATGATACTGTCTATAATGAACAAGAACTCAGAGAATGTTAAGAAGCTTCTTCTTAAGACAATAGGGAAGATAAAATACGAACACTGCGAAACGTGCAAATCCCGTTAGAAATACAGGATTAATTTCTAACGGGACAAATCATAGGAGGAAGATGATGCCGATAAAATCAAAGATAAGAACAGTTCCTGATTATCCGAAGAAGGGCATAATGTTCAGGGATATAACTACTCTCATTAAAGACCCAGTCGGATTCAGGCTTGTAATTGACAGTCTGACACAGAGATACATCACGGGAGATATAAAGTTTGATGTTATAGTCGGGATAGAATCAAGGGGATTTATAATAGGCGGAGCGCTTTCTTATACCCTTGGCAGGGGATTTGTTCCGATAAGGAAAAAGGGAAAACTTCCTGCTGAGACAATAAAACACGAATACGAACTTGAATACGGCACCGATATTATAGAGATTCACAAGGATGCGATAGGGAAGGGTGATAAGGTGTTGCTTATTGATGACCTGCTTGCGACAGGAGGCACAGCGCTCGCTGCCGCTGCACTGATAGAAAAACTCGGAGGCACGGTCTCTGAGATGTGCTTTATCGTTGACCTTCCCGATGTGGGCGGCAGAAAAAAAGTTGAGGCAAAGGGATACAAGGTCTTTGCGCTTACGGAGTTTGAGGGGGATTAAACACCAAGGAACTTATTTAATTGCCCCATGCTTTTTTTTGCATTCTCAGGATTGTGGGCTTCAAGGGTATAAATAAGGTCTTTGCCTTTCATGGCTGAGAACAATTTACCAAAATCAAATGTTCCTTCGCCAATCGGGAGATGCTGGTCAGAGGTTTTGTTGTTGTCATGCAGGTGAAGCTCAATAATATAGGGCTTCAGATGCCACAGCCAATCTTCAAGTGATACTTTAGAAAAAAGGTTAAAGTGCCCAGAATCAAAGCAAATTCCAAAGCTGTTATTCTCCATTTTTTTCATCAACATTTTCAGATTTGTCGGCTCATCCTCAAAGATATTTTCAATAGCAATTTTGGCGCCGATATCCTCCGCTTTTTTCATCAAAGGTTTCCATGTCAGGAGGCTTTGCTCAAGCCAGAGGTCTATGTTTAAGGCATATTTCCATTTTTCATATCCGGAATGGAATACGACACATTTCACTTTTAATTCTTTTGCAATGTCCAAAACATGATGGAACCTTTCCATTGTTACAGCCCTGACCTTTGAATCAACTGCGCCCGGCGATAAATCCATAAACGGAGCATGGATTGTCAGGGAAGGGTTGTAATCAAACTGATTTTTAAGCTGTGATATATTTTCTCTGCTTATTGAGTCAAGGGTTTTTGATTCAAGATAGAGTTCAAGGTTGAGTTTTTCCTGCCTGATGAACGAAAGGTGTTCTGCTATTTTGTGATAGGGGATATGGACATGAAAGTCTGTCACTATGCCTTTGCCGCTGACTCAGTTTTTGTATCTGCTTTGGTTTGTGCATCTGTCTTGGGTTCTGTTTTCGGCTCAGTCCCTGCGTTTTTCTTTGCTTCAGACTTTTTTCCAGATTCGGCGGGCTTTGATGCATAATCTGTTTTATACCAGCCTGTGCCTTTCAGGATGAATGATGTATTTGAGATAAGCTTTTTCAATGTTCCGCTGCATTTTGGGCATTTACTCAGCGGCTTATCGCTGAATTTCTGGCGCGCCTCATGCACCTCAGCGCAGTTCAGGCACTCATATTCGTATATCGGCATTTTGCAAACCTCCGGGCAAAAAACTTAACTCGTTATTATAACTTAATAATGAGTTTGCGGTCAATCACGCTTGACTTTATGAGAAAAGGTTTTTATTATTCTCTATCGGGGCGTAGCGCAGTCTGGTAGCGCACACGGTTCGGGACCGTGGGGCCGAAGGTTCAAATCCTTTCGCCCCGACCAAGAATAATCAATCTTTTCTGTTGACTCTCAAAGGGCATTTAACAAAATGTCTGGCAGGCATATGCGCCTCAAAACCTTTACGACGCAGCGGGATTTTATTAGTTGTGTTATCTAAAATGTTTGGGATTCAAATATGAATACTTTATTATTATCACAAATGTCTTACAAAGGTGCTGCCGTAAAGCTTTTTCAGCACACACGCCTGCCATAAAGAAGATTGAAGTACATTTTTCTGGTTTCAGTTAATTCAGCCTGCCTTCTTGTTTCAGCTTATTCACTATTCCCTGTATCTTCGGCAAAGCCTCAATCGCTGCTTTTTCTCCTTCAAGGACAGCCTCATGCCTCTTTGAAAAATCAGCGTTGCCTATGTAACCGACCTTTGGCTTTATCACAACATCCGCTTTTGAAAGCTGTATGGCCGCAAGTTTGGAGTACATTATGTTTATTGACTGTAAGATGGTCTCGATTGTCCCCTCTGGCTGGGATGAGTCAATATCGCCTGCTATATCCACTGCAATTACTATGTCAGCGCCGAGCCTCTTTGCTGCGTCAACCGCAACAGGACTGACAACGCCGCCGTCAACATACAGCTTCCCTAAAATATTTACGGGCCTGAATATGCCGGGTATTGAACAGCTTGCCCTTACAGCGGTGCCTGTATTGCCTGACCCAAAAACAACTTCTTTTCCGCTTTGAATATCAGTTGCAACAGCATAGAATGGAATTTTAAGCTTTTCCAGCGGTGTGTTTTTTAGTATGCGGTTTATGTACGCCTCAAGTTTTTCCCCCTTTATGAAACCATTGTCTGGGATTGTCAGGTCAGCGACATCGCCTTTTTCTATGGAGAATGAGAGTTTCTGGAGTTCAAATGCATTATATCCATAGGCATAAAGCGAACCTACAAAACTTCCCGCGCTTGTGCCGATTATCATGTGTACGGGTATCTTGTTTGATTCAAGCACCTTAAGAACTCCGATATGCGCAAATCCCTTTGATGCTCCTGCGCCGAGGACAACCGCAATCTTTACGGGAGGCAGAGGAGGTTTAACTTCTTCTTTTGGAGCGCATGAAAATATAAAAATGACAAGAAAAAAGCAGGTTAAAAATCTTGATGCATTAATCATAATAGAACTCATTTAATTTAGAATCGCAGACAGGACATAGTATTTGAGCGGTTTTTTTTGACGATATTCCATAGGAAGATTTATATAATGAGGCAAAAACCTCGGAGCCCCGATATTATCGGGGCGAGAATGAGCGAAGATGCTATGTCCTGCCTGCCTCATCTCAGCATATCCTTGGAAGCTGTTCGCCTGAAAGCATATCTATAATGCGTGTTCCGCCGATTCTTGTTTTCAGCAAGACTTTACCTTCGGGCGATTCAGAGACTTCGCCGATAATATTAGCGTCTTTTCCCAAAGGGTTTTTCCTCAGTATCGCAAGCAGGCTTTCAGCTGCATCTTTCCTGACAACAGCTATTAAAATACCTTCATTTGCAATGTAAAGAGGGTCAATACCTAAAAGTTCAGATGCGCCTCTCACTCCGTCCGGAACAGGGATTGACGCTTCTCGTATAGAAAAGCATAGGCCTGATTCCAGAGCCATTTCCTTGAGTGTCGTAGCCAGTCCTCCTCTTGTAGGGTCTCTCATTGCGTGCACGCCGCCGTATCCGATAATCTCCTCCACCATCTGATTCAGCGGCGCTGTGTCGCTCAGGACAGGAGGATTGAAGCTCAGCCCGTTTCTTTCAGCCATGACAGCAACTCCGTGGTTGCCGATTGTTCCGCTCACGATGATTTTATCCCCTGATTTTATATTTGCGAGTGAGATATTTACTCCGTCGTCAAGGATTCCGATGCCGGATGTATTTATGAATATTCCGTCTCCCTTTCCCCTATTGACAACCTTTGTGTCTCCTGTAATAATCTTTACCCCTGATCTTTTAGCGGCGTCTGCCATTGACGCGAGAATCTTTTTCAGGTCATTCATTAAAAATCCCTCTTCAAGTATTAATCCTGCGCTCATGCAAAGAGGTTTTGCGCCGACCATTGAGAGGTCATTCACCGTACCGTAAACCGCAAGTTCTCCGATATTTCCTCCCGGGAAAAAGATAGGCGAGACAACATATGAGTCAGTTGTAAAGGCAAGCCTAATAGGTGAATGGGACAAATCAACAATCGCAGAGTCTCCGAGGCTTTTCATCTCAAATTCAGGGACAAAATACTCCCTTATCAGCTTATGCATTGCAGTCCCGCCGCTTCCGTGCGCAAGAAGGATTTTATCCACTGAATCCTCCCACAAAATCTAAAGTCAGCAGGATTGGCTTGAGCGGCATCAGTCCGCCTGAGGCGGATTCGGTAATCCCGAATGTCTTCGGGATCGAAAAATATCGTAGCAAGCGAAAGGCAGTCCTGCTTACTATCATTTATGACCTCCGTATTTGTAATATGCGGCGCAGCTTCCTTCTGTGCTTACCATGCACGCTCCGACAGGGTTTTCAGGTGTGCATACGCCTGCAAAGAGCGGGCATTCATCAGGTGTTTTTATACCTTTAAGTATCTCTCCGCAGGAGCATCCCTTCGGTTCCTGAGGGCCTGAGATAAATAAGGTTTCAATCTTAATCACTGAGTTTATGTCTCTGTGTTTGTATTTTTCTCTCAGTTTAAGCCCGCTCAATGGTATGGTCCCTATCCCTCTCCAGTATGCATCGCACGGTTCAAAATATTCGTTTATGAGAGCAACTGCCTTAGGATTTCCTTCTTCCCTTACAACTTTTTTATATTGTATTTCAACCTCTGCTCTGTTGGATAGAATCTGTTCAAGGAGCATGTTTATCCCCTGAAGTATGTCTCCTGCTTCGAACCCTGTTATCACTGACGGCTTATGATATTTGTCGGTTATAAACTTGTATGGCTTGCTGCCTATAATTGTGCTGACATGCCCGGGAAGTATAAAGCCGTCAATTTTTACTTCGCCTGAACCCAGCAATGCGTCCAGAGCAGGGGGAACAAGTTTGTGAACAGAATATATGTAGAAGTTGCTTATTCCTCTTTTCTCCGCCTCAAACAGCGTGGCAGCTACAGAGGGAGATGTTGTCTCAAAACCTGTTGCAAAAAATACAATCTTTTTGTCTTTATTTTCTGATGCAATCTTAAGCGCATCTATCGGAGAATATAGAACTCTTATGTCAGCGCCCTCTGCCTTAGTTTCAGAGAGATTTTTCTTGATGCCGGGCACGCGCATCATGTCGCCGAAAGTCGTGAATATAACATTTTCTTTTCTTGAGATTTCCATTGCCTTCTCAATATCCTCAACTGCGGTGACGCACACCGGACACCCGGGACCGCTTATAAGGCTTAACCCATCAGGCAGCAGTTCCCTGATGCCCTGCCTGAATATAGCAACGGTATGGGTGCCGCAGACTTCCATCAGCCTTACCTGCTTTCCGATTTGCTTTGTAAGATTTTTTAATGCTTCAACTGACAAGCTCAATGATAACTCCTTTTATTCTTTAGTCTGGGATGACTGTTTTATTCTTTCCCTCACTATGTATGCCTGCCCCAGCGATATGCCAGCATCATTTGCAGGAACCTTTTCATTAGTATAAACATTCATTCCTATTGATTTTAGCCTGTCTATAGTATTTTTTAGAAGATACATGTTCTGAAAAACTCCGCCACTTAAAACTACATCATGCAGCTTATGAACCATGCCGAGCCGCTGGACGACTCCGGCAATAATTGTGACTATGGTGTTGTGAAACTTAGTGGCGATAATATCTTTTCCAATGCCTTTCGCCATATCCTGTATCAGCCTGAACAGAGTCAGGCAAAAGTCTATTTCAATCCTGTCTTTCAATCCGATGTCAGCAGGGTAGTCTTCCTCTATGTTATCTATTGTATAAGATTCAAGCGCCATTGCTGCCTCGCCTTCAAAGGTGTTTGTGTCGCATATCCCGAGTATTGCCGAGACCGCATCAAAGAGCCTTCCTGCGCTTGATGAAAGGGGTGAGAAATCTCTGTTGTCAATGATTCTGAGAATGCTGTTTATCTTATCACTGCCGTATTTTTCAATGAAGCCTATGGACTCCAGATAGTGCATGACCTCATCTCCCGTGATATATCTTATGTAGCTGACCGCAACTCTCCACGGCTCTCTGATTGCCGTCTCTCCTCCAGGAAGGGGGATGTATTTAAAGTGTCCTGCCCTCTTAAAGTCATCTATATCGGCAATCAGGAATTCACTTCCCCATAGATTCCCGTCAGTTCCGTAGCCTGTGCCGTCAAATGCCACGCCTATGACTTTTCTCTTTATTCCGTTTTCTGCCATGACAGATGCAATATGGGCATAATGATGCTGAATGCCATAAAAAGATAGTGACGAGTGACGAGTTTTTTGCTCCTGACTGCTAACTGCTGACTGCTGGGCCAGCGCCCATTTTGTTGAAAGATAATTGGGATGCAGGTCATATCCAATTGCAACAGGGTTCACCCTGTAAACTTTTTTTAGATTGCTGAGGCTTTCTTCAAAGAATTTTACAGTCTCGTAATTTTCCATATCTCCTATGTGATGGCTTGGAATAGCATAGCTTCCTTTTGTGAGGGTAAATGTGTTTTTTATATCAGCTCCGCAGCCGAGCACTTCGGGACCATCATTGTCCAGAGATATGGGTTCAGGCGCATAGCCCCTTGAACGGCGGATAAAAATAGGTTTTGTCCTGTGAGCTAAAAAATGATTTCTTATAACAGAATCATCTACACGCATGAAGATGTCCCTGTTATGGATAAGGAGGGCATCAACCATATCGGAGAATTTTGATACTGCCTCGTCATTGCTGACAACTATCGGCTCTTCCGAGATGTTGCCGCTGGTCATTACAAGGGATTTGAAATGGGGCATACCATTTACCCCCCCTTCGCCCCCCCTTACCAAGGGGGGGATGGGGGGGTGGGGATAATAGAATAACAGATAATGCAGAGGCGTGTATGGGAGCATGAAGCCGATGTGCAGATTATTAGGGCTGATCGAATCAGGCAAGAGCGCTGAATTGTCTTGCGCAGTTTTTTTCCTGAGGAGCACAATCGGTCTCTTATTGGAGGTCAGGAGTTCTTGCTCTTTCTCCGATACCTCGCAGTATTTTTTAATTGTTTCTATGTCAGGAGCCATAAGCGCAAAAGGCTTGTTGTTCTTTCTTTTCCTTTCTCTTAATCTTTCAACCGCATCTTTGTTTGCGGCATCGCATGCGATATGAAAACCGCCAAGCCCCTTTATTGCAATGATACAGCCGTCTCGTAGAAGTCTTATTGTTTCTTTTATCGGATTTTCTGCCTTATTAACTTTTAACTTTTCACTTTTAATTTTTAATTCAACATGCGGTCCGCATACCGCACATGCATTAGGCTGGGCATGGAATCTCCTGTCGGAAGTGTTGTTGTATTCGCTTTCGCATTCATTGCACATTTTAAAAACAGACATGGTGGTGTTGTGTCTATCATAAGGCACAGCATTTGTGATGGTGTATCGCGGCCCGCAGTTGATACAGTTTATGAAAGGGTAGAGATAACGCCTGTTGTCTTTGTCAAGCATCTCTTTAAGGCAGTCATCGCATATTGAGACGTCAGAAGATATAAGCGTAAAACTTCCGCTGTCTCTGCTTTTTACTATCTCAAAATCTTTGTGCCCGTAAAGAGGCATAGGCGAAATATCAATCTTGTTTATCTCTGATAATGGAGGCGCTTCTTTTGGAAGCCTGCCTATAAATGACGTGATGTCTTCGCCTTCTATGTCAATTGCCACGCCGTCAGAGGTATTGGTCACTGTGCCTTTCAGGTTAAGGGATTTGGCAAGGTTATAGACAAAGGGCCTGAAGCCGACTCCCTGCACAACGCCTTTGATATTGATGAGGACACGGTTCATTTAACTTCTAACTCTTAACTTTCTCTGTCAGCCAGTCCGCCCATTCCGCGATTCCCTTGCCTGTTTTGCATGAAACCTCAAATATTTTCAGCGAAGGATTTAAAGACATTGCATCTTTCCTGATTTTCTCTATGCTTGCATTTGTATATGGCAGAAGGTCAATTTTGTTCAATATCAAGGCTGATGATTCCTGAAACATCAGGGGATATTTTAACGGCTTGTCATCACCTTCTGTTATGCTCAAAACCATTGCCTTCATATCCTCGCCTATATTGAATTCCGCGGGGCATACAAGATTTCCTACGTTTTCAACAAAAAGCAGGTCAGTCTCCTTCAGAGGAAGAGATTCCAAAACCTCGTTAATCATGTTAGCGTCAAGATGACATGCGCCGCCTGTATTTATCTGTATAACAGGGACTCCGAGACTGCTGATCCTTTCGGCATCAGCTGTGCCTGCAATGTCTCCTTCTATAACAGCGGGCTTTATTTTTCCGCTCAGCTCTTTTATGGTCTTTTCCAGCAGGGATGTCTTGCCTGCGCCGGGTGCGCTCATCAGGTTAATGACATAGACCCTTGCCTCGTCAAAAAGCCTGCGGTTTTCCGCTGCGATTCTCTCATTTGCCTCAAGTATCCTTGTCACGACTTTAACTTTCACTTTATTTGCCCCCTGATAGTTTTTTGCATGCTGTTAGTTTGTTCTTCAAAATACTTCCATATCTATGATTTCAAGTTCACGCCCTGTTTTTATATTAAATGATGTACTGCTGCATTCAGGACAGCACAATACATATTTTTCTTCTGTGACAAAATCTTTGCCGCAGCTGCTGCACAAGCCGCTTACAGGTATCTCATCTATTATAACGCTTGCTTCTGCTGCAATTGTGTCTGCTTTGACGGCATTGAATGCAAAAAGGAGGGCGTCGATCATTATGCCCGACGCCTTCCCAATCTTTAACCGTATTGATTCTATCCTGTTATAACCTGCTTTCCTGCAGTTGTCAACGGCAATCTCAAGTACGCTCAGCGCAATAGAAGCCTCATGCATTATCAGGTCTAACCCTTGGAGAGCCTCTCTTTTTCTTTTTCGTATGCCTTTTTGCCTGCTTCAACTGCCGCAGTAATGGCGGATTTTTTTTCCTCGTAAAAGTCTTTTCCTTCCTCCACTGTTGATGTTACGCCCTTTTTGATATCCTCAACGTAGTCTTCTGCCTTTTCCCGCATATCATCTGCGAATTCCTTTATCCTTTTTCTGGTCTCGCTTCCAGACTGCGGCGCCAAAAGCATAGCAAGCCCTGCTCCTACAATCCCTCCAAAAAGAAAGGAAAGAAATACCGTGCCTGCGCTGTGTCCGTCATTGTCTCTCATTTGGTACCTCCTTTTGTCAGAAAATTCTTTATTAAGACTTCAAGTGCTGTTCTAATCCCAACCCTTAATCCCGAAACCTTTATTATGGCATCCGCGCTGACTTCATTTAAAAGCACGCTTATTTTTTTTAAGTTCTGTCCGATATCCCTCACGCTGCCCGATACCAGCCTTATGTCCTCTGTGACAGAATTGACATCATCAGTGACCTTTCTCATGCCTTTCAGTGTCCGCTGAAGTTCTTCCAGCGCAGGTTTCAGGGAATCCTCTGTTGTCCTGAGAAAATCTGTGAGCGCCCTTGCTGATTTTCTCAGTTCAAGCAGCACATATACGAGAAAGCATACAACTATTAAAAAAGCAATTGTCATGAGCGCAAACCATATCTGGTTCATCGTCCCTCCTCAAGTCAATTATATCACAAGCATAAATAAGGTCAATAGCCGAAGTTTAATGCTATTATAGATGCTCTATCTCTTTATCCCGATTGCCATAAATACAACAATGTAAGTATGCCTGTATTTTATTAAAGCATTAATTCGTGAAAAATTGTTATAATTTTTTATGCTTTCAGAAACAGAGATAATAATTCGTCTTGTCCTTGGCGCTGTTTTAGGCGGCATCATAGGGTTTGAAAGGCAGGTTCACGGAAGGCAGGCAGGGTTCAGGCACTCTCTGACTTAAATTGTTTATCCTGCGTCCAACTTTATTGGTTGTAATTGACAAAGCAATAAATACTATAATATCTTATATGCCTGTAAATAGTGTAGAATAAACAGAATAAGGAAATTAATCTCTCAAATGTTTTCCCCATTGATTATAAAAGGCAAAGCCATTTCGCTTCCTATTATTCAGGGCGGTATGGGCGTAGGTGTTTCCCTTTATCCTCTTGCAAGCGCTGTTGCGAGGGAAGGCGGGCTGGGCATTGTATCAAGCGCAGCTCTTGATAGGCTTGTCTCAAAGAGAACGGGGAAAAAATACAATACATACGAAGCTACATACGAAGAGGTTTGCCGCGCTAAAGAAAACGGCGGTTTTGCAGGCATAAACATTATGCGCGCGCTTGTCAGGGATTATGACGATTCTGTGAAAGGCGCTCTTGATGCAAGGGCAGATGTAATCATTTCAGGAGCAGGGCTGCCTATTTCACTGCCTACAATTCAACCGCCAAAGGATACCGCGCTTATTCCAATCGTGTCATCTGCAAGAGCCCTTGACATCATCTGCAAGAAATGGGAGAAGAACGGTTACAGGCCTGATGCCGTTGTTTTGGAGGGACCACTTGCAGGAGGGCATCTCGGCTTTAAGATGGACGAGATTGACAGCGATGAAAACAGGCTTGAAAACCTGCTTCCGCCTGTGAAAGATATGGCTCAGAAATACGGAGGTTTTCCGGTCATTGTCGCAGGAGGTATTTATACCTATGACGACATCATCAGATTTATGAAAATGGGCGCTGATGGTGTGCAGATGGGAACCCGATTCCTTGCTACTGAGGAGAGCAGCGCAACTGTAGAATATAAACAGGCTGTTATTGATGCAAGGGAAGATGATATTGTTGTTGCGCACGATCCCGGTTCTCCATGCGGTATGCCTTTCAGGGTCATAAAGCAGTCGCCCATGTATGTCTCTACCCTGCAGAAACTGAGAAAGCCAAAATGCGACAAAACCTATGTTCTGCTTAAGGACAAAGAAGGCAAATTCAGTCTCTGCCCTGCAAAAGAAAGCAACGAGCACCATTTCTGCATATGCAACGGTTTGCTGAGTTCAGCCGGCTACAATGCTGACAAAGAAGAGCCTCTTTATACTGTGGGCACAAATGCTCACAGAGTTGACAGGATTTTGTCAGTCAAGGATCTGATGGCAGAGTTAACCGGAAAAGCTGTTCTTGTCTGATTGAATCCTCTGCTTTAAACTCACAGCGCCCATCTGTTTACTCAATCAATAAAAATGCGCATTTGAGGTATTCTGTCTCTGGCATTGAGAGGAGGATGGGGTGGTCAGGACTTTGAGAGCTGAGGCTGAGAAGCCTGATTCTTCTTCCTGAATCCCTTGCAGAAACCTTGAGCATATCAATAAACATCTCCCTGCTGATGTGATACGAACATGAAGACGTTGCAAGGATTCCGCCTTTCTTCATAAGCCTCATGCAGATGCTGTTTAATCCCCTGTATGCCTTCAGCGCCTCTTTAATTCTGGATGAGCTTTTCACAAATGCAGGAGGGTCAAGGACTATGAAATCATATCCCTGTTCATTTTTCTGGGATTCACTTTTCAAAAAAGCAAAGACATCATCCTTTATGAATTTTGCTTTGTCCTGTAAATTGTTTATTTCAGCATTCTTCTTAGCTTGTGCAACTGCTTTTTCGGATTCATCAATTCCTGTGACTTCTGCTCCTGCTGATGCAAGATGGATTGACCACGCGCCTGTATAGCAGAACAGGTCAAGCCCCTTGCCGCCTTTGATAAGATTTTTCAGGGCAATCCTGTTCTCTCTCTGGTCAAGAAAAAATCCTGTTTTCTGTCCTTCGTATGGATTAATCTCAAAGAGAATCCCATCCTCGTTTATCACAGGCAGAGTGTCCAAATTCCCTTTTACAATTTCTTTATGAAGCGCAAGCCCCTCAAGTATTCGTGAACGTCCATCGTTTCTGAGTATGATTACTTCAGGCACTAACATCTCATCAAACAGATTTATGATTGTCTCTTTCATGGCTTCTATCCCTGCTGTGAGAAACTGAAGGACGAGGCAGTTTTTATACTTATCTGCTATGAGTCCGGGAAGAAAATCTCCTTCACTGTAAATCAAGCGCATGGCGTCTCTTGCGCCTAAGAGTTTTTCCCTCAGCATGAGCGCATCTTTTATACGCTTGCTGAAGAATTCCTTATCAACAGGCTCTTTGTCTCTTGTAAGGATTCTTACAGAGATGAGGCTCTGAGGGTTGATGTATCCAATGCCGATAAAGGCATCCTTCATGTCATAAAGTTCAACAATAGAGCCTGAAGCATACTTTTTTGGATTTTCATACAGCTCATTTGAAAACACCCACAGATGTCCGTCGTTAATTCTTTTTGTCCTTTTCAGATGAATCTTTTGCATTTCAATGATTGATTTTTTAACTTCTAACTGATTGCTATCATAACATCGTATACCGATTTTTAATGGTGAATCCTCTTAATGCAGGTTTGCGGCTGCCTTTGTACTGTATTATGACCTTGTGCGTTTCTCCCATTGTACCCGGAAGAATTAATTTTTTGATTCTGGCAACTTCAAACGGATAATCAGCAGAATTTTTATGGATTTCAGCGATAACCTCATCAATACCGAGGGAAACGAGAAATACGCCCTGACGGCAGAAGCCTATAGTTTTTATGCCGAGTTCATAACCCCATTTTTTTACTGATGAGAAATTGACATGCGCTGTGATATCCTGCTCTCCTGTATTTTGGTAAGGGTCTTCTGTTACTTGATGCTCATGATAGCAAAGGAGTGTCCCTCTGTTTCTGTCTTCACTGTAATAGTCTTCGGAAGAATAGCCGTAGTCAATAGTTAATAAAAATCCCTCTGTTAAAGCGCGGTTTATTTCAGAAAGCCATTTTTTGATTTCAAGATTTATCTCTGTCCTATGTCCTTTCTCAAGTTCTATGGAAAACTCGTTGATGTAATCTATTATCACGCTTGTGCTTGGCGCTCCTTTGATTTCTGTTAATTTCTCATTTTCTGCGGAAACGAATATTTCCTTGATTTCATCCTTCATCTCTATAATATGTACAGGGAAGGCATCAAGAAGCTCGTTTGAGAGAATGCAGCCTCTTATAGCGCTGAGTTCTTTAATGGATGAGACCCATCGAACTTTGTCCGAGAACTCAGACAAAAGATTTTTCTGGTTCTCTCTCATTAAGGGATTAAGTTCAACGATTATGTATTGCAGGTTTTTTATTATTTCTCTTTCTAACCCCTGACCCCCAATCCCTAAACCCTTGTAGTATTCAAGAATATCTTTACAGAGATAACCTACGCCTGAGCCCATTTCAACGATTTGAAAATCAGAAGGCCTGCCCATTATCTCCCACATCTCTTCTATCTGTTTTCCAATCATCATTCCGAATGCAGGATGGAGATGAGAGCTTGTGTAGAAATCGCCGCTTCTTCCAATCCTTGTTTTTTGAGAGGTGTAATAGCCGAGTTCAGGTTCGTAGAGAGCCATCTCCATGAAGGCTCTGAATGTGATATGTCCTTCTTTTTTTATCTTGCCTATGATTTTTTGCTGAAGAGGATTCATGTGAAGACATTATAAACTTATTTGGTGGTATACAGGCAAGGGATAGCATTTTCTCTCAAGCACCATCCCCTCCCATCATTGAGTTGTTGATAGGTAGGATTGGGGTTGAGCGATATTAGAGATTTTTCGTTTTCGTTCTTGGCGAGTGGAGCGTTACAGCCGCAACTGTCTGAACCCGAAGGGTGAGTTTTGCCCCGAAAACATTCGGGATAGTGGAATGAGCCTTAGAACGACAGAAAAATATCTGCAGAAAGCGAAACCTCTATCCTGCCTATAATTTAATGTTAGCCTTCTTATTTGACAAACAGCCTCATTTAAAAGTAATTTAAAACATGATTGCAATTGTTGATTATGGAATGGGAAATTTAAGGAGCGTTGAAAAAGGCTTCCAAAAAGTCGGCGTTGACGCGCGCATTGTCACTGATGCCGTTTCCATTGATAATGCCGATGGAATAGTCCTTCCGGGTGTCGGAGCATTTATTGACTGCATAAAAAACCTCACTGACATGAAACTAACTGAGGCGATCATAAAATCAATCCAGAAAGGCAAGCCATATCTCGGCATCTGCCTCGGGCTTCAGGTGTTGTTTACAGAGTCAGAGGAATTCGGGGTATGCAAAGGCCTGAATGTTTTTAAAGGCAAGGTTGTAAGATTTCCCAAAATGGATTTAAAAGTTCCTCACATGGGGTGGAATACGCTGAACATCAAAAATAAACCGCCGATATTTAATGGAATAGGGGGCAGTTCGTATTTTTATTTTGTGCACTCTTTTTATGTTGCGCCGGAAGATGAAGGCATAATCGCAGCTACGACAGACTACGGAATAAACTTTACATCAATGGTCTGGAAGGATAATGTCTTTGCTATGCAGTTCCATCCTGAAAAAAGTCAGGAACTCGGCTTGAAGATACTGAAGGGTTACGGAGATTTTGTAAAAAAGGCATGACATAGAAATACATGAGGTAATGCCTGTAAACAGGGATTCCCTGCGAGAAATGATATTGGAGAAGATTTTGGAGTTACTTGGGAATGAGAGAAGACAAGTAAGGTAACGTATGCGTCACTGACGAGTGCCACTAAATCATAAACAAATGCCTGAAACTAATTTGCACACCTTAACACAATGCAAGCTAAAAAAGCGTCCTGTGGCACTCGTTCATGTGCACGCAATGGTTAGCTTATCATGTTATTTGAACCTCTCCGATATTCTCTGTGCATACTTCGAACTTTTTCTGAAGATCAAATGATGCTTCCAGTAATTTACGATATTCATTAATTGAATTTATAAAAGTCCTTTTTAAAAGTGGAACATTAACCTTAAAAACCTTTTGTGTCACTTCTGAAACACATTCAGTCGCACCATCAGAATCATCAATGTGAAACTCATAAATTTCCTGCCCTTTCTTTTTTCTTGTTGATAACCGATAGCCATGTGCGAGTGCGTGGCGAAATTGAGCCAGGGCATCGGCTTTATCACTTGGCAAACCTGTAACGTTCTCCAAGAAGGAAATTAATTCCTTGCTCTCTGCTTGATAGTTACCTGACCACATCTTAGCCAATAACTCGAATCCAACCATTATGCCCAAACATGCAAGCAAGGGTGCTTTTACTGACCCGTTTCTATTTTCATGCCCGTATAGGAGTTCCAAATCCCTCCGAAGTAAATAGAGGAAAGGTGTTCGATGATCTGGCAAAGGGTGAGAAGGAGCAGTAAAAACTCGCGCTATTTTTGTTTGAACATTTTTGCTAAACAGCATATATCCTTATTGCCTCTCCAAACAATTTAGTTAATGTCGTGGCTGTTTATTGATCTTTATCAGTTTTTTCGTTATTATTCTCGGTGCCGTTATTTTCTTTAATGCCGTGACCTGCCGTAATTTCATTTATATTACATGAATCCCTTGATATATCTGAGAACATCATATGGCACTGGAAAAGCAACGCCGTCTTGAGTTGCCTGCTTAACTATATCGTGCCAGCTTCCGCCAAAAGTCTTCGCAACGCGCTCTGTCACCTTCACACTATTCGCAATCTCAACTACAACTAGGGGAATAATTAGGGGAATAATTAGGGACACATCCCATAATTTTCTTTTACTTTTTTTTCTTCCTCGGTCTTCCGGGAGATTTCAGTATAAATCTCCTTTCAAGCTTCTTTTCCATTTTCTTTATGAACTCTTCGCTGCCCAACGGTCTCCCCGTTCTCGTATGATACCTTATACCGTTTATCTCTTTCTCCGCAATACCTGATTTAATAAGTTTTCTGTAGTCCTTCCTCTGCCTTGCTTCAAACAATTCCTCTTCCAATATCTCATTCACTATGCCATTTATGTGAGCATTTGCACTTGAATATGTAAAGTCCTCTGCCTTTTTCACTATCCGTGCTCTTACAGGGTTCTGTTCAATGTATCTTGCCACAGCCCACAAATACTTATCCTTATCTACTATGCAGGAATGATATCTGCTTTCCCATAATCTGCCTGTCCGTTGGTATTTTCTATTTATATGCTGCGTGTAACACAGCGTTACTCCCTGCATCATCTTATATAAGGATTCTTCACTTTTTGGCCGTGTCAATAGGTGGATATGGTTGCTCATAAGACAATAGGCAAGGATTGGTGAATCCCATTTGTCTGAATATTTCTTAAGTAATTCCAAATATTTCTTTCTGTCTTCACCTTTAAAAAAGACCTTTTCTCTGTTATTGCCTCTCTGGACTACATGATGGAAAAAACCCGTTGCAACTGCTCTCGCTATTCTTGGCATGAGAAGATTTTAGATTATAGCTGCTCTTTTGTCAAATAATAGGGGATGTGTCCCTAATTTTCCAATTTTCCACCTCCCTAATTTTCCATAATTTTCCATTGTCCTAAAATTGTCCCTAAAATTGTCCCTAAAGCCGGATACAAGCCCAATGACATATGCATTTAGTCCAGCAGTCTCTGATGCAACGGGCTTCGATATATCTGTGATTTGTTTTTTACTGTTTTCATCTGCATAGGAAAATATTGTGGTAGAAGACAATAAGAATATAACTGCTATAAAAAGTTTCATTCCGTGATTCCCCTTTGCTCTTATCAGTAAAAAGAGCATATCTTATCGGCTAAAGTTCGATAGCACTTTGTATGTTTATTTATGATCAACTATATTTTCTTCTATAAGTTTATAAACAATGTTTTCTGCAAGCGTGTTAGCTATAGCAGACAAATCCACTGTTGATAGACCTAAATTATCTTTTGAGTATGCTGTTGCTGTCCATACAATTTTCAACTTTTCGCTCTCAAATGAAGCTTTGACATCAACTAAAAGAATATTAAACGTGACAGTCGTCTGGAATACATTAAAGCCTGGTGATTGTGATGTCTGGCTCTGATATGTCATTGTGTTACCCATAACCATACCGCTACCCATAGTTGATGAACTTGGGGGAATGTATAAACTGTTGGTATTGGCATTTAATGCTTTTAATATTATTGCTCCATCTATATTGTTGTCAATTAATTTACGATTTAAATCTGAATTGCTATAATCAGTTACTGGTGGGAAAAGCTTCAAGCTAGAAACTGCTTTTATACTTGACTGAGAAAAATGCTCTACAAAAGCATCTTCAAACACTGCTCTTAGAGCAATATCAGATTCTGGTATAAAGATTATTAGATTTTTATATTTATTGTGAGAAAACTCTTCATTCCTAACTGAATATAAAGAAGTTCCTGCACACGCTGTTAGATGTAATAGCGAAAAGAATAAAATTACACACTTCTTCACATTTTTCATTTTTCTATTTCAGACTCTCTTGCCTAACATTGTATTTTATGTCTCATGCGTCTTTTTGTTATAATTTTAGGTAAATTTAATAGGTGTGTCAAGAAAAATCGCGGTGGATGCCTATTTAACTAATTGAAAAATAAGGAAATTAATTTTTTGTTGTAAATTATATCGCATGCGATATAATTAATGAATTAATTATGCGTTCAGGTTTTTAAGCATTTGCTTGACAGTTTTCTTTATCACAGGATGTTTTTTGTCTGGGGCAATCTCGCAAAGGGGCTTTAAGACAAAAGCCCGTTCATGCATATAAGGATGGGGAATTTCCAAGTCTTGAGTCTTTAAAATCAGGTCGTCATAAAAGAGAATATCTAAATCAATAACACGCGGCCCCCATTTGACAGTCTCTGTCCGCCCAATCTCTTTCTCTGTCTCTTCCAGAACTCTGAGAAGCTCTTCAGGTTTTTTATCCGTCTCTGCTTCAATTGCCATGTTGATAAACTTTGGCTGGTCTTTGACTCCCCACGGTTCTGTCTCATACATGCGCGATTGTTTCCTAACAACAATCCCGTTTTTCTCAATCAGCTTTATTGCTTGTCGGCAGTTCTCTTCCCTGTCTCCGAGATTTGAACCTATGCTGATGTAAGCGATTGCCATAAAAGTGTCAGTGTCAGTTATCAGTGCGAGTGAATTATTTTACAGACACTAACCACTGACACTAATCACTGATTTAATCCTCTCAACCGTCTCTTTTATCTTCTCCACAGGCACTGTGAGCGCAAACCTGACATATCCTTCTCCTGGCGCTCCGAAACCATTTCCGGGTGTTGCGAGCACCCCTGCCTTATTAAGAAGATGAGCAACAAAACCTGAAGAATCAAATCCTGAAGGCACTTTCGCCCAGAGATAGAATGTTGCCTTTGGTTTTATCAGATTAAAGCCAATGCCCTTTAAACCATTGTAAAGCGCATCTCTTCTGTCCTGATATGTTTTCCTGATGTCTGAGAGGATGGAATCATCAGTATTGAATGCAGCAATGGCTGCCTCCTGAATTGCCTGAAACACACCTGAATCAAGGTTTGACTTTATCTTTCCGAGTCCTGCAATAACATCTTTATTGCCGGCAGCAAAACCGATTCTCCAGCCGGTCATGTTGTAAGTTTTTGAGAGTGAATGAAACTCTATGCCGACATCCTTTGCTCCTTCTATTTCAAGAAAGCTTATTGGCTTTTCATTGTCATAATAAACCTCTGAATACGCCGCATCATGGCATATTATGATGTTGTATTTTTTCGCAAGGCTTATCGCCTCTTTGTAAAATCCTGCGTCTGCTGTTGCAGACGTTGGGTTGTTAGGATAGTTTATGAACATGAGTTTTGCTTTTTTTAATATGTCCTCAGGAATTATTTTAAAATCAGGGAGAAATCCGTTTTCTCCTTTTAGCGGCATTATGTAACTTTCACCGCCTGCAAACAATGTTCCCACAGGATACACAGGATAGCCCGGAGACGAAACAAGAACAACATCGCCGGGATTTATGAATGCAAGAGGAATGTGTCCTATGCCTTCTTTAGAGCCGATAAGAGATAATACTTCTGTCTTTGGATCTAATGAGACATTGAATCTTTTTTTATACCACACTGCAACTGCATCTCTGTAAGAAAGCATTCCTTCATAAGAAGGATAGCGGTGATGAGCAGGATTTTCTACTGCCTTTTTCATAGCATTAACTATGTGTGCTGGAGTCGGAATGTCGGGGTCACCGATGCTCAAGTCTATAAGATCAATACCTTTTGCGAGAGCGTCCTGCTTCATTTTATCTATTGCCGCAAAGAGATACGGCGGTAGGTTTTTTACCCTGTTGGATAACTGAACGGATATCATTAATTCAAAAACTCCTTCCTGATTAATTTTTCCTGTTTATTATATACGATAAAAGTTATGAAGTAAACTTGACATGAAACACGCAAACAATTAAAATTACAAAAGGGCGGATATATGGATAATAACCAATGGGAATTATATTTTGATGCTGTAAAGAACAAGAACTGGCAAAAGGCTGTGGATTCGCTTAACGCTATCCTGAAAACTAAGCCAAAAAATCCGAAGGTTCATCTGAAGATCGGAGATGTCTTTCAGAAAAAAGGAGATATCAGGCGCGCTGTGTCGGCCTATCAGCAGTCCGCATGGCTTTTGATGAAAGACGGCTTCATGCAAAAGTCGCTTGCTGTTTTTAAGGTGATACTCAGGCTTGACCCGAATAATGCTGAGGCAATCAAGAGCGCCAAAGAGCTTATGATGGAGATTGAAGGCGCAAAAATAAAACCCGCTGAAGAGCTTTCTCTGCCTCCGCCTGTGGTTGAAGAGAAACCCGCTGAAGAGGCCGCTGCTGAATCTTATTTTACAGCAGGAGCAGAATTTGAACCGGAGAAAGAGCATGATATTTCTGTTGAGCCTCCTGCTGAAATGGATTTTATTGAACGGACATCATTTTACGGGGAATCTACGGAGACTACGTCTATTCCTGAAGTGAAAGGAGAGGAAAAGATTGCTGTTCAACCTGAAGCAGAGGTGGAAGAGCCTGATTTGCGTATTCCGTTTCTGTCATCCCTTCCTGAAGATGAAATAAAACAGATAACCGAGAGGCTTAAAGCGCAGTCATTTTTGCCGGGGCAGAAGGTTGTTGAAGAGGGAGATTTCGGTGATTCTATATTTGTCATAACATCAGGCGAGGCTAAAGTCGTTGCGCATATACTCGGCACTGAAATAGAGCTTGCAACCCTGTCTGTTGGTGATGTATTCGGCGAAATGGCGTTTCTTACAGGAAGGCCGAGAACTGCTTCTGTCATTGCAGTTGATGAGCTTAGAGTAATGGAATTTAACAGGCTGATTCTTGAAGAGATACTTGAGAAATACCCTGAAATCCTGAAAAAATTAGAGGACTTCTACCAATCCCACCTTGAGGATACCCTTAGCAAGGTAAGAACGAAGATAAAAAAATAGGGCGCTAAAAATATTTAGCGCCCTATTTTTGAGAAATAATATTATTTCTTCTTTTCTGCCGGCTTTGCTGGCTCAGTTTTCATAGGCTCTGCCTTCTTTTCCATCTTTGCTGCTGCTTTCTTTACTACTGACTTTGCAGTGTTTTTGCCGTCTGCTGTGGTGTATTTTGCTGTTACTTTGTCGCCAGCCTTTACATCTGCAAGTGTTTTGTCGTCAACGGCTATGACAACATCAGCTTTTTTACCTTTTACGGTAATTGTTTTTGCTGCTGCATCAACTGCTGCAACTTCACCGCTTACTGACATTACCTTTGTTGCAGCCTTTGCTGGTTCAGCCTTCTTCTCAGCAGGAGCAGGAGCAGCTTCCTTCTTTGCAGGAGCAGCCTTCTTCTCCTCTGCTGCGATAGAGACTGAAGCAACTGCAAATACAAAGAGTACTGCAACGATAAGAGCTATTATCTTCTTCATAGATTCACCTCCCTTCAATTGAAATATACTGAAAATAGTTAGAAGCAATAACTATGCCATGCAGGAAAACATTGAAATGACAGGCTGTTTATGGAAAATTTTCTCCTCTATTAAGAAGGGTTATCCTTTTTTGGGGAGGTATTGCTGTCGAGTTTTTCCCACCTGTACCAGAAGGTTTTATAACTCATCCCGAGCAGCCTTGCTGCCTTTGCGGCAACATTATTTGCCTTAGACATGGCTTTTTTCAGAAGTTCATTTTCAAATTCCTCAAAATTTATCCCTTCATCCGGGATATCAATGCTCAGAATGCCGCACGGCTGGGATAACTTTAGTTCGCTCTTTATATCTTTGAGCGTTATTACGTTAGAGTCGCACATTAGAACAGCCTTTTCTATTACAGATTCAAGCTGTCTTATATTGCCGGGCCAGTGGTATTCTGCAAGGGCTTTCATTGCGCTGTTTTCCGAGTCTTTGATTCTCTTGCCGAATTCCTGATTGTATTTCCTGATAAAAAAATCTGTCAATACAGGTATGTCTTCCTTTCTTTCACGCAAAGGCGGAAGCTCAATGGTCACTACTTTGAGCCTGTAGTATAGGTCTTCCCTGAAGGCTCCTTTTTGCATTTCTTTTTCTATATCCTTATTTGTTGCGGCAATAATTCTGACGTCTACTTTTATGGCATCCCTTCCGCCAAGACGCCTTACTTCTTTTTCCTGAAGAACGCGCAGTATTTTTGACTGGGTTATCTGTGGCAGATCTCCGACCTCATCAAGAAAAAGTGTGCCGCCTGTTGTTGCTTCAAAAAGTCCTGTCTGTCTTGATGCAGCGCCTGTAAATGCTCCTGCCTCATAGCCGAACAATTCGCTCTCAAGCAGGGTTTCAGGTATTGCAGCGCAGTTGATTGCAGTAAATGGTTTTATGCGTCTCGGGCTGTTGTAGTGTATTGCCTTTGCGGCAAGCTCCTTGCCTGTTCCGCTCTCGCCGAGTATAAGCACAGTGGCAGCGCTTGAAGATACTTTTTTCATAATCTCCACTGCCTCTGTCATTTTTTTTGAATTGCCTATGATGCCTTCTATTTTGAACCTGTCAAATAAAGCCTTATGCAGCTGCTGATTTTCTTTAAGCAGTTCAGTTCTTTCAAGCGCCCTTTTAACTGTAAGCAGGACTATGTCTTTATCAAGCGGTTTGGTCAGGTAGTCAAAAGCGCCTTTTTTCATAGCCTCAACCGCTGATGAAACGGTCCCGTAGGCGGTCATAATAATCACGGCAGGCGCGATCTCATCTTTTCGCACTTCTCCAAGAAGTTCTACACCGTTCATACCGCCAAGCTTTAGGTCAGTGAGGATTATATCAGGGTTAAATTCCCTTGAAATCTTTACGGCATCTTCACCGGAAGACGCTGTATGAATCTCATAACCGCAGTCTTCAAGTATTGTTTTAAGGATGTCTCTCTGGAGAGGCTCATCATCAACTACAAGTATGCCCGGCATTTATTCTCCTCTATTTAGTGAACAGTTTTTTACTAACGACTATTCACTATTCACTTTATTAATTACTGGCAAGGTTATAACCACGGTACTGCCGTCTCCTGCAATGCTGTGGATGTTCACTTTTCCTCCGTGCTCCTCAACAACTCTTTTTGTCATTGCAAGCCCGAGCCCAAGCCCGTTCCTTTTTGTAGTATAGAATGGTTCAAAGACCTTTGCTAATTCATCTTCAGGAATCCCTTTCCCTGTATCGCTGATAGTGATTGAAAGCATTCCTTCCGCAGGTTCTGTTTTTATAGTCAATGCGCCTCCGTCAGGCATTGCCTGAAATGCATTCAATACGACGTTAAAGACGCATGTTTTTATAAGGTCAGTGTCTATGTTAAGTGATGGAAGGAAATCGCAGTCTTTTATTATCTTTATCTTTTCTGCCTCTGCTTTTGCCCAGATTATTTCTATTGTCTCTTCAAGGAGTTTGCCGATGTCTGCTTTTTGGAGATTGAGTTTAAGCGGTTTCCCGTAATCAAGAAACTCCTCTACGAGTTTGTTCAGCCGCTGAATTTCCTGTTTGATGTTTGCTATAAGAGAGTGGAATTTTTCTGCATCAATGTTACCGTCAGGAGAGAACTTTTCTTTTATATAGTCTACGCTTAGGCTTATAAAATTCAGAGGGTTCCTTATCTCATGGGCTATGCTTCTTGAAAGCTGGCCGATGCCTGAAAGGTGTTCTGCCTCGCGCAGTTTTTCCTCCATCTGCCTCTGCTCGCGCAGCTTCTGAACCATAAAATTAAAACTCTGCGTAAGCTCTCCTATCTCATCTTTGCTGTCAGTTACAAGGGTTTGTTCAAGGTCTCCTGCCGCAATCCTGTTTGCGGCAGAGACTACATTGTGTATCGGTTTTGTGTATCTCCATGAAAGGAGCATGGCTAAGCCGATGCCGAGTCCGAAGACCATAAGAGTGCTTATAATCCTTTTTATAATATTGATGCGCAGCGCTTTTGAAAAATCATCAGTATTGATTCTCAGATGAATATATCCGTAATGCTCTTCGCCCGCGATAACAGGCACTATTACATTGTATGTCTTTCCCTCTTCGCGCGATACGGATTCGCCGAGTTCTGCCTTGATAATCAGTTCCTTCCTTTTCTGGCTCAGAGGTTTGCCAATCTTTGTAGGGTTTGAACTTGCAATGATCTCATCGGCATTGCTGATTATTGAAATCTCTTTTACCTCTTTTACATTCAGGCTCTGAAGGTATTGCTGGAGTCTTGCCTCATCCGTAGAACCCTGGCTTGTTATCTCTTTAACGCCTATCTGAATTGCCTTTGAAAGCTCAACAATCTGCGCCTCAAATGCCTTATGCAGCGCCTTCTCGGATTGTGAATAGAGGATCATAAGGATTGACGTGAGGATAAAGCTCAGGAATATCATCATCAGGATGAGCTTTTTATTCAGAGAAAGGCCGAGAAAAAAGTCTTTTAGCATGCATTTAGCTTATCAGGTATGGAAATTGGAAATCAAGCAGTGGTTTGCTTGCTACTTTCTTCTGCAACATGATATATTGCCCTATATATTATTTGAGATTATAAGGAGAAATGTATGTCCAAAGAAGAGGCGCTCAAAACAGAACTTATTCAATCAATCATAAATTATGTAAGGGCAAATCATGCTGATGCGATAGATAAGGCATATGCATATTTCTGGGATGAGAAAAATCCTGATGAATTCCTTAGCGGGAATGCCCTCTACATAGGATTTGTAAATTTTGAGGACTGGCTTATATTTGATTACAAAGCCAATGATGCCGGAGAGGCTTTTATTGACCTCTACATAAAGAATTCCACAGGATTAAAAGACGGCGAACTTACGCTCCTGAATAAAATAAAAGGCTCCTTATTGAGCCTCTATGAAGCAGTCTCAGTTTCCAAGGATAAGAGAGTTCTGCTTAAAGATCTGCTTATGGGAGGAGAAGTCTCTATGAAGGACAAGACATTAACAAAAGGCCTGAAAAAAGGCGATATATTCGCGGCAAGGCTTTTGCCTATTGACAAGGGACATGCCATGAGCGGAAGCGTTTATCCGTTCAGGGCAGAGGATAAAAAAGCTGTTCTTGATTATGTGAACAGAATGTTCAGGAGATACACAAAAAATGAAAATCCAAATGGGACGATGAAGGATTTTCTCAAGGATTACGGTGATGTATTTAATATGGCATGGATAAGGATTATAACAGGTTAGTTTTTTAAAAAGACAAATGGCATATAGGTAAAAAGAGGGAGGTGGGGTTATTCAATATATTCTCTTGCTCTGTGATAAAATAGTTTCAAAAGAAGGATTTGTATGTTCCGAGATATAAAAGATTCAGAAATATTTACAAGATTGGCGGATTTTTTTGGGAAAAAGTCTGAAGTTTTGCTTGTTTTTCTCTTTGGATCCGCAGCAAGCAGGAAAATGACAGAATATCTCACAAAGGTAATGGGCTATCCAGAGGAGAATGTTGTAACACTTTTGAATGAACATGCGACAAATGTAGATTTTGCAAAATACTTTGAGAAGTGGCTTCCTAACAACGTTGAAAAAGATAGAAACCTTTACAAAGTTAAACTTAAAGCTCTTGTTGAACCTGTTTATCCTGAAAAAAGCGAAACTATCTCACTTAAAGTCTCCCTCTCAAAGACTGTTTTAAAGGAAGGCGATGAGGTTAAGGTTTTTTTTCAGACAAACAGGGACTCTTATGTGTATATCTTTTCGGTAGCAGCAGACGGCTCTGTGACACTCCTGTTGCCCAACTCCATAAATAAGGACAATCTTATTCTTGCTGGGAGAGCATACACTTTCCCTACTCCTGAAAGCCGGATAAGGTTGACGGCAATGTTCCTTCCTGAGTTTAAAGGGAAGATTGCAGAAGAAAAGATAAAGATTATAACCACAAAGAAAAAAGAGGATTTAGTGCCTCTCGGTTTTCAGGAAGGGATGTTCAAGGTCTATGATGCAAAGTCCACAGGCATGATAAGCGACCTAATCAAAAGACTCAATCAGCTTGAGCCTGCTGACTGGGCAGAGGCAACGACAGTTTATAGGATTGAGAGAAGATGAAAGTTGTTACAGCGGAAGAGATGAGAGAGATTGACAGGATGACCATAAGGGATTATGAAATAGCCGGTAGTGTGCTCATGGAGAGGGCAGGGCTTGCCGTTGCAGGAAAAATAAGGGAACTTTTTGAGCGGCGGAGAAAGGTTATAGTTCTTTCGGGTGGAGGCAATAATGGCGGAGACGGCATTGTTGTTGTAAGAAATCTTCATGAATGGGGCTGGAATGTAAAAATCATTCTTCTTTCAAAGGAAAACAAGCTAAGCCCGGACTGTCTGTTGCAATATAAGATAGCGAAAAAATCAGGCGTGCCGGTTGAGTTTCGGGATTATATCACAGAAAAAGACCTTCATAGCGCTTTGGTTGTAGATGCAATTTTCGGCACCGGTTTAAGCAAAAATATCACAGGAAAGACGGCCGAGATTATATCGTTTATCAATGCCTCGGATGCTCCTGTAATTTCTGTTGACATTCCCTCAGGCATTTCATCAGATACAGGGCAGATTATGGGAGAGGCGGTCAGGGCGGATTATACCATAGCGTTCGGTATTCCCAAGAGAGGTCATCTGCTTTACCCGGGCGCTGATTATACCGGAAGGCTTTTTATTGAAGATATCGGCTTTCCTGAAGAACTGCTTCACTCGGAAAAGCTTAAAGCAGAGCTTCTTGAAAAAAGAGACATATTTTTATTGATTCCCGAAAGGCAGAGGTATTCGCATAAAGGCGATTATGGCCATGTGCTTGTTATTGCAGGCTCAAGAGGGAAAACAGGCGCTGCATTCATGTGTGCAAAGGCATGTCTAAGGTCAGGCGCAGGGCTTGTGACAATAGGAGTTCCGGAATCACTGCTGGATGTTTTTCAGTCAAGGGTTACAGAAGAGATGACCCTGCCTTTGCCTGACAAAGGAGACGGGACGCTTTCATCAAAGGCATTGGAAAAGATTCTGGAATTTCTTTCTGAAAAGGCTGATGTGCTTGCAATTGGTCCGGGAATTTCCGTTACCGATGATACTAAGAAGCTTGTCAGAGAACTTTTACTGAATTCAACAGCGTCGGCTGTTATTGATGCTGATGCTATAAATTCGCTTCAGGGCAATAAGCAGATACTCAAAAAAGCGAGGTCGCCGCTGATTCTTACGCCTCATCCAGGAGAGATGGCGAGACTCTTACAGAAGTCACCCCCCCCACCCATCCCTCCCCCTCGAGGGGGGAGGGTGAGGGAGGGGGTGAAAGCTCTAACTTCTGAACTCCAAACCAAAATAGAGCAGGACAGGATTAATACTGCCATGTTTTTTGCAAAAGAGACAGGGACATATCTTGTTCTTAAAGGCGTGCCGACAGTTATTGCTGAACCGGAAGGCAGAGTGTTCATCAATCCGACAGGCAATTCCGGTATGGCGAGCGCCGGAACAGGGGATGTCCTGACAGGAATGGTTTCAGGGTTTTTAGGGCAGGGGTTAAACCCGCTTGAGGCGTCAATTCTTGGAGTTTATATGC
This sequence comes from Thermodesulfovibrionales bacterium, assembly GCA_049302185.1. GTDB lineage: Bacteria > Nitrospirota > Thermodesulfovibrionia > Thermodesulfovibrionales > UBA1546 > UBA1546. Next base: position 81,972 of record JBAQLV010000010.1, read on the forward strand.
ATGGACTTGCCGGAGACATAGCTGCGAAAAGCAAGGGAGAACATTCGCTGATTGCATCCGATATTACAGATGCGATTCCGGAGGCGTTTCATCTATTGAGGATTATTTCATAAGCTATGTTTAAGCAGACAGGACATAGCATCTTCGCTTTCGCCTCAGGCGAATTCGCCGAGGAGGACAAAAATTTATTTACTAAGACGGCTACAAGTAAGGATACATTCTTGTCATTCTCCTCCTCCGGCTTGACCGGGGGATTGACCGGAGAATCCAGAAAGGCGCTGGATGCCCGATTAAGAACTTCGGGCATGACGTCAAAAATAAGTTGCATGTGTCCTTACTAATGACCGCATTAGTATTTAGAAATTAATGGAAACGCTTATATTCCCTGAAATATTCGGAAGACATGTAACAGCCTTTTTTACAGGCAAATCTCCGGGCGCTGACCCTGAAGGAATATCCGGAGCTGTGTCCGTTGATAAGCAAAAGATTTATCTGCCGATACAGAAGCATACAGACAAGGTGCTTGTGCTGGATTCAGATTTGAGTCCCAGAATTGCAGATGCTGTTATAACTAACAATAAGGGCATTCTTCTTGGTGTTCAGGTTGCAGACTGTGTGCCTGTGCTTCTGTATGATGTGAAGAGAAATGTAATTGGGGTTGTTCATGCGGGGTGGCGGGGAACAGCAGCTTCAATACTTAAAAAGACAATAGAAACAATGCGTGAGAGGTTTGGTTCTTTTCCTGATGATATTAAGATAGCCATAGGCCCGAGTATAAGATGGTGTTGTTACCACGTAGGGTATAATGTTCTTGAGTCTGTTGAAAAGGCAACAGGCAATGGCGAATATCACATCAACAGAGGCGAGGCATATTGTCTTGATATCGCATCAGCTAACAAATATCAGGCGGTATCTGCGGGGATTCACGAAAAGAATATATGGGTATCTGAAGAGTGTACATACTGTCATCCTGACAAATACTATTCATACAGGTTTGCAAAGGGGACTACCGGAAGACAGGGAGGGTTTATAGGGATTCTTTAAATTAATAAAAAAATAATATGGCTATAAAGTTTTTAAGCAGAAATACGGAAGAGACGCAGATGATAGGTTTCAGGCTCGGGAATTTGCTGAGGCCTCATAATGTCGTTTGTCTCTATGGTGAACTCGGCGCAGGCAAGACAACATTTGTTAAAGGCATTGCGCAGGCGCTGGGTATTTCAGACAGGGATATTACAAGCGCAAGTTTTACTATAATTGCGGAATATGACAGCGAAATCCCGCTCTACCATATAGACCTTTACAGGATTGAAAAAAACGCTGATATTGATGAAACAGGGATATGGGATTATATTTACAGTGACGGCATCACCGTTATTGAATGGGCTGAACGCCTCGGAGAAATTCAGGATGATTTTATAAGGGTAAAATTTGCTATTATAGATAAAGAAGTAAGGGACATTACGATTGAGGGAATAGATGAAAAAGATTGGAATCGTATCTAAAGCTGGAAGATCTGAGCCTATAGAGATACTGAAAGATTTTCTTCCGTGGCTGAATAATAAAGGGCTTGAGGTTTTTCTGGATTCGGAAACAGCCGCTTTACTTAAGGTGAAGGGCTATCCACGCTCTGAGATGCCTTCCCTTGTTGATATGATAATCGTTCTTGGCGGCGACGGGACAATGCTCAATGTTGCACGGCTTGTCTGTGAAAGAGGCGTTCCTATTCTCGGAGTGAATCTCGGAGGGCTTGGTTTCATCACAGAGGTTCGTAAAGAAGAACTCTCTGATGCAATGAGCAAGACGCTCTCAGGCGAATATTCAATTGAAGACAGGATGATGCTTACCGCGCACATACACAGGCATGGGGAAAAAATTGCTGAATATACTGTGCTGAATGATGTGGTTATAAATAAAGGCGCCCTTGCAAGGATTATTGACCTTGAAACATATATTAACAAGACCTATGTAACCCTCTTTAAGGCGGATGGGCTTATCGTATCAACTCCGACAGGTTCAACAGCATACTCATTGTCAGCAGGCGGCCCTGTGCTTTATCCGACGCTTGACTGTATTATCCTTACGCCTATATGCCCGCATACACTGACAAACAGGCCTACTGTGCTTCCGGATGACGCGCTTATAGAAATAATACTTAAGTCTGTCAGCGAGGATGTGTTCCTCACGCTTGACGGTCAGGTCGGATTTTCTCTCAGGAAGGATGACGTTGTGGAGGTCAAGAGGTCGCCGTTTAAGACAAGGCTTATCATCCCGTTTGAGAGGGATTATTTCCAGATATTAAGGACAAAGCTTAAATGGGGAGAGCGTTAAAAACAGTTATGAGTTTAGAGTTAAGAGTTAGAAATTAAAATGACAAATATTGCAGAAGACATAAAGACAGTGCTTGAGTTTTATCAGGCGATGGGGATTGAGAGAATACCCTTAAACATAGCGCTGAAGAGCAGAAGCGCAGAAGTGCAGAAGCCACCCCCCCATCCCCCCCTTGGTAAGGGGGGGCGAAGGGGGGGTGATTATTCGGAAAAGGTTATTGCTTTAAAAAAATTGCGCGATGAGATTGGTGATTGTCAGAGGTGCAAACTCTCAAAGGGGAGAAAGAACATTGTATTCGGGGAAGGCAGCATAGATGCGGAAATAATGTTCATTGGCGAAGGGCCCGGCGAAGACGAGGACATTCAGGGGCGGCCTTTTGTGGGCAAGGCAGGACAGCTGCTTACAAAACTGATAGAGAAGATGGGATTTAAGAGGGAGGATGTCTATATCGGCAATATCGTGAAGTGCCGGCCTCCCGGTAACAGGGACCCTGAGGAAGACGAGATTAACGCCTGTTCTCCGTTCATAAAAAAACAGGCGGCGATAATCTCTCCGAAGGTTATAGTTTCGCTTGGCCGCATATCTACGCAGACGCTCATCGGCATGAAGATTCCGATAGGCAAGCTGAGGGGCAAATTCTATCAGTTTGAAGATATTCCGCTGATGCCGACATTTCATCCGTCTTATCTCCTGAGAAACCCCAAAGACAAATGGCTTGTATGGGAAGATGCGCAAAAGGTTCTTGAAAGGCTGGGAAAGTAGTTTGAACGGTTTTTAGATGAACACATTCTTGTCATTCCTGCGCAAGCAGGAATCCAGCAGTTTGAAAACTGGATTCCCGTTTTCACGAGAATGACAGATAAGGACTTAAGATGAAGAAATATGTTTTTGCCATAAGCGGTGCAAGCGGTTCCATAATCGGGATAAGAGTTCTAAGAGAATTACTCAAGACTTCTCATGTTCATCTCATAATATCATCACAGTCATTCTCCATTATAAAAGATGAGACAGGCATTGATTGGGCAATTAAAAAAAGTTCAAAGTTTAAAGTTCAAAATTCAAAGTTAAGAGAAGATAAAATCAGGAAGTATTTTAAAACAGACAGGCTTTTCTTTTATGAGAACACACAGATGGATGCGCCTGTCGCAAGCGGTTCATTTAAAACAGACGGGATGCTCATTGTGCCATGTTCCATGAAGACGCTTTCAGGCATTGCGAATGGTTATGCAAATAACCTCATAGAGCGGGCTGCTGATGTGACGATAAAAGAGGGAAGGACACTGCTTCTTTCGCCGAGGGAGATGCCGTTCAGCGCAATACATCTTGAGAACATGCTCAAACTTGCAAGAATCGGGGTGAAGATTGCGCCTCCTGTTTTAGCCTTCTACCACAAGCCTAAAAAGATTGACGATATGATTAATTTCACAGCAGGCAAAATCCTTGACGCTGTCGGAGTGGAACATGAGATTTATAAGAGATGGGGAACTGATAGCGGTAAGAAATGACGATTAAAGAACATATCAAGCTGATTATTAAGGCTGAGCACTGGGACCCCTTTCAAGCGCTTGGGATGCATGAAGTAAGAACGGAAGGCAAAAAGGCAGTAACAGTTCGCGCATTCATGCCTGATGCTGATAAGGCGTGGGTTGTTGATGCCGGCAAAAACAAATCCTATGAAATGGAAAAAACGAGCAAGGCAGGTTTTTTTGAGAAGGACTTTGAAAAAAGGAAAGATTTTTTCCAATATAAACTCAAGATAAAAACATCCGATAACCGCATTGCTGAATTTTTTGACCCTTATTCATTCCTGCCTGTGCTTTCGGATTTTGACCTTCATCTTATAGGCGAGGGAAGCCACTACAAGAAATACGAAAAACTCGGAGCCCACGTTATTGAGGTTAATGGGATTAAAGGCATTCATTTTGCAGTATGGGCGCCGAATGCGAAAAGGGTCAGCGTTGTGGGTGATTTCAACAACTGGGACGGAAGAAGGCATCAGATGCGCGTCCTTGGCTCATCAGGCGTGTGGGAGATATTTGTGCCGGGGCTTGATGAAGGAGAGGTTTATAAGTTTGAGATAAAGTCAAAGTCCGGTGAAATATTTCTGAAGGCAGACCCATATGCATTTTATTTTGAGGTCAGGCCAAAAAGCGCATCTGTTGTATATGACATAAACAGATACCGATGGAATGACAGCGAATGGCTTGAAATGCGTTCAGAAAAAAACTGGTTTGAATCTCCTGTCTCTGTTTATGAGGTTCACCTTGGCTCATGGATGCGTGTGCCAGAGGAAGAAAACCGTTTTCTCACTTACAGAGAGCTTGCTGATAAACTGATCGGCTATGTAAAGGATATGGGATATACACATATTGAACTCATGCCTGTAACAGAGCATCCGCTGGACGCTTCGTGGGGTTATCAAACAGTGGGGTATTTTGCTCCGACAAGCAGACACGGCGCGCCTGAAGACTTTATGTATTTTGTGGATAAATGCCACCAGAACAAGATAGGCGTTATCCTTGACTGGGTTCCAGCGCATTTTCCAAAAGATGCGCATGGGCTTGGATATTTTGACGGCACAGCGCTCTATGAACATGCAGACCCGAGGAAAAGCGAGCACAAAGACTGGGGCACGCTGATATTTAACTACGGAAGAAATGAGGTAAGGAATTTTCTGATATCAAGCGCGCTTTTCTGGCTCGAAAAATATCACATAGACGGTTTGCGTGTTGATGCTGTCGCCTCAATGATTTACCTTGATTATTCAAAAAAAGAAGGTGAATGGGTTCCAAATATATTCGGAGGAAGGGAAAACCTTGAGGCGATAGATTTCCTGAAAAGATTTAACGAAGTTGTTCACCGGCAGCATCCCGGCATTCTCACGATTGCAGAGGAATCAACTGCGTGGACAGGCGTATCAAGACCTACGTATCTCGGCGGGCTTGGCTTCAGCCTTAAGTGGAATATGGGATGGATGCATGACATTCTTGAGTATTTTTCAAAAGACCCTGTTTACAGGGAACATCACCACAGCAATCTTACGTTCAGCCTTCTTTATGCCTTTACGGAGAACTTTATGCTCGTCCTTTCTCACGATGAGGTTGTGCACGGGAAGAGTTCAATGCTCGGCAAGATGCCCGGAGATATGTGGCAGAAGTTTGCAAACCTTAGACTGCTGTATGGTTTCATGTACGGACATCCGGGGAAGAAACTGCTTTTTATGGGAAGTGAGTTCGGGCAGTGGGATGAGTGGGACTTTGACCACAGCCTTGACTGGCACCTTCTTCAGTATGAGCCTCATCAAAAACTTCAGCATTATATAAGAGACCTAAACAGGCTTTACAGAACAAAGCCGCCGCTACATGAGGTTGATTTCAGTTATTCAGGCTTTGAGTGGATAGATTTTCACGATACAGAGCAGAGCGTAATATCATTTATAAGAAAGGGGAAAAGGGCTGACGATTTCCTTGTGTTTGTGTGCAACTTTACTCCTTTGCCGAGATATAATTACAGGATAGGCGTGCCTGAATCGGGTTTATATAAAGAGATTTTAAACAGTGATTCTGCCGAATACTGGGGAAGCGGAATTGGAAATACAGAGGGTATTTTATCAGAAAATATTTCATGGAATGGAAGGCCTTATTCTATAAGCATCACATTGCCGCCGCTGGCAGTTGTCGTATTCAAGCCTGACAGGCTAAAGAACTGATGATATTTTAAGAATGTTAACCTGAAAATATTGTGCGATTCCACTGCTTTGTGTGATATGATTTTATTATGAAAGAGCACATTTATGAGGTTGCTGTTTAAATGAATGAACGTCAGCCGAGAAGCTTGAACCTGTTTTTATGATATACTTAAACTTCATAAGAAGGGTTGAAAGGGCAACATATTTTGGAGATTGATGATTTAATAATAACCGCTGAAATACTTGATAAACTCATATGGAAACATAATGTCACCGAGACAGAGGTCAGGCAGGTTTTTCTTGACGCACCCAGATACAGGTTTATTGAAAAAGGCAGATATAAAGGCGAACATCTATATCTTGCTCTCGGTGTTTCTGATTCAGGGAGGTATCTATCAGTGTTTTTTATTTATAAAAAAGACAAGAATGCCTTAATTGTAACAGCAAGAGATATGACTGAGAAAGAAAGGAGGAGGTATGCAAAAAAGTAAGAAAAGTGTAGAACCTATTCCTGATGAGTTCACAACACTTGTGGAAGCATCTGATTTCTGGGATACCCATGATATTTCTGACTACTGGAATAAGACAAAAGAGGTAAAGTTTCAGGTAAGACTGAAAAAAGAACCAAAATATGTTGCTATTGAAGAGAAACTTGCAAAAAAAGTTTTTAATATAGCAAAGAAAAAACATATTTCAACAGAGACGCTTATTAACCTATGGCTCAAAGAAAAACTACCTGCTGTGAAATAAGGATTGTTCACAGTTCACGGTTCACAGTTCACGGATTGGGGACAGGGTTTTTTGCTGTCAACAGGAGGTAGCATGGGTTTTAATTTTGAAAAACTGGATGTTTACAAAGAAGCACTATATTTTGCAAATGAGATCTATCAGATCACTAAACGGTACCCAAAAGATGAGATATTTGGGATAACGAATCAAATAAGAAGGTCGTCTACGTCTATAGCTCAAAATATTGCAGAGGGCAGTGGTCGAACAAAGAAAGAGTTTCCTCCTGAAAGAAGAAATGAGGCATGTGTGAAATGCCACGCTGCCGTGCGCGGCAACCTTAAGGATGTAGATATCTTTGTGAAATCACTTGAAAAGGATCATGAGAAGGACATAAAAGATTTTGATGCCTTCAGATTTTATGTGCTTGGATTTTTCTTTATTGGAGCGGTTTTTATTGTGTTTTATATAAGGCAGAGCATTGTTATGCCTGTAGGAAGGCTTAAGGATGCAGCAAAAGAGATTGAAAAAGGAGATTTTTATGTCAGGGTTGATGTAAAAACGAGCGATGATATCGGGACACTCAGTAAGACATTCAATGAAACGGCTAAGTCTCTTGATTTTCTTTTTAAAGAGGATATGGAACTTCTGCAGGAACTTGAAGAAAAAGTAAAGGAGAGGACGAAGGAGCTTGAGGGTGCAAACCTTGAGCTTCAAACCTTCAACAGAGAGATTCAGCTAAGGAGGGTTGAGGCTGAGGAGGCAAGGCTTTAGGCAGAGGCTGCAAGCAGGGCAAAATCAGAATTCCTTGCAAATATGTCGCATGAATTAAGGACACCGTTGAATTCAGTCATAGGCTTTTCAGAGGTTTTGACTGAAGGACTGGCAGGCGATATCACAGACAAGCAGAAAGAATATATTCAGGATATATGGGGAAGCGGGAAACATCTTTTGCGGCTTATAAATGATATGCTTGACCTCTCAAAGATAGAGGCGGGCATGATGGAGCTTGACCTCAGTGAAGTTGACATTAAAGAGCTTATTGAGGGAACTATGCTGATGTTTAAGGAGAAGGCAATAAAACACAAAATTAAATTTACTTCTAACATCCCTGATGATATAGGGTCTGTGACTGCTGATGCTGTGAAGATAAAACGGGTGCTCCTGAATCTCCTCGGCAATGCCTTCAAGTTTACGGATGACGGTGGAGCCGTCTCTGTGCGGGCGCGGAGGATACATGATACAAGATACATGATGCAGGATAAAGATATCATGTATCGTGAATCAGGCATCGTGCATCCCGACGGAAATTTCGATAAAATTTCCGTCGCTGACACAGGCATCGGCATTTCCCCTGAAGACCAGAAGAGACTCTTTCAGCCGTTCCAGCAGCTTGAATCTACGCTTACAAAGAAATATGAAGGCACAGGACTTGGACTCAGCATCAGCAAAAGGATTGTTGAATTTCACGGCGGCAGGATTTGGGCTGAGAGCGAGGAAGGAAAGGGAAGCAGGTTTATATTTGTAATACCGGTGAGGAAATGAAAATATTGATTGTTGAGGATAATGAAGAGAACCTGAAGCTTTTTAATATCATAGTGGAATCCGGGGGACATACCACTATTCTTGCAAGGGACGGTGAAGAAACTGTTGAGACCGCTAAAAGGGAAATTCCTGACATCATACTTATGGATATACAGATGCCGAAGATGAACGGTATTGAGGCGGCAAAAATACTTAAATCAGAGCAGTCCACTGCAAAGATACCGATAATAGCCCTTACGGCATATGCGATGATAGAGGAAAGAGAAAAATTGGGCGGAGAGTGGTTTGACGGCTACATTTCAAAGCCGGTTGGTGTAAAGGACATTCTGAATGTAATTGATGAAATAACTCAGCAGAAAGGGGAGAGATACGATACCACGGACTGAGAAAGGATATTTAAATGAGCCGATAGGCATTATCCTTCTTAATCTCGGCGGGCCTGATTCTATTCAGGCTGTAAAGCCGTTTCTTTACAATTTATTTTCAGACAGAAAGATAATTCAACTTGGCCCTCCATTCCTTCAAAAACCGATTGCACGGCTAATCTCAACACTGAGGTCTAAAAAAACAGAAAGTTGTTACCGCCTCATAGGAGGCAGGTCTCCGATACTTGATATTACCAATGCACAGGCAAAGGCGCTGGAAGAAACGCTAAATCAGTTCAGCGTTCAGGGTTCAGCGTCAGAAAACTCCGAACTCCTAACTCCTAACTCCGAGAAATCCCCCCATCCCCCCTTTGTTAAAGGGGGGCGAGGGGGGATTAAAGTTTTCGTAGGAATGCGTTACTGGCATCCTTTGATAGAAGACGTGATACCTCAGATTTATAATGATGGAATTAGAAAACTTATCGCCATCAGCCTTTATCCCCAGTATTCTCTGGCAACATCAGGCTCAGCGCTTGTTAAATTTAAAGAAGCTGTAATAAATACTTATCAGCCGGATAAAACAGAGGTTGAAAAAATGAATAGTTCTTTTGAGTATCATGGCAAGCCTTCTTTTACTGTTCACTATTCACTATTCACTATTCACTGTATTTTATCATGGTATGACCATCCGCTTTATATTAAGGCATTGGTGGATGTGATAAAGAAGGGGATTGAATCTTTTAACTCCAAACTCCAAACTCCAAACTCTGAACTTAATATCCACGTTCTCTTCAGCGCCCACAGCCTTCCTGAAAAGTTTATTGATGAGGGTGACCCTTATGTGCGTCATATTGAGAGAACGATTGAAGAGATTGTAAAGCGGATACCAATAAAATGGCATCTGAGTTATCAATCCAAGAGCGGGCCTGTAAAATGGCTTGGGCCTTCAACAGACGAAAAACTTAAAGAACTTGCAGGCAGGAATGTTAAGAATATTCTCATTGTCCCGATAAGTTTTGTATCTGACCATATTGAGACGCTTTATGAGATTGATATATTATATATGCAGATGGCAAAAGACCTCGGAATTAATCTGAGACGAACAGATTCCCTGAACACACATCCGCTTTTTATTGAAGCGCTGAAAGATATAGTAATAAAAAACATGAAGGAGCTTGGTTGGACAGAATAGTCATTGTAGGCGGCGGTATTTCAGGGCTTTCGCTATCCTATGCGCTTCTTGAATCTAACCCATCAGCAGACGTAGTAATATTTGAATCCGAAAAAAGACCCGGCGGAAAGATATGGACAGAAAAAGTGAACGGTTTTCTCTGCGAAGGCGGAGCTAACGGTTTTCTTGACAACAGGCCAAAGACTTTAGAGCTTGCCTCAAAACTTCTGATTAATCCGCTGAGAAGCAGTGACGCAGCCAGAAAGAGATATGTTTTTTCTGGCGGGAAATTAAACATTCTGCCTGAATCTCCTTTATCGTTTCTTACTTCCGATCTCTTGAGCCTTTACGGACGCTTAAGGGTAATGTATGAGTTTTTCGCTCCAAGTCGGTACGACTCGCAACCGAGGGACAGCTCAGATGATGAAACCCTTGCTGATTTTGCAAGGAGAAGACTCGGCAAAGAAGCATACGAAAAACTCATTGATCCGATGGCATCAGGCATTTATGCGGGGAATCCTGAGTCGCTAAGCCTTAAAAGTTGTTTTCCAAAGGTATTCAAACTTGAAGAGAAATACGGAAGCCTTATAAAAGGCATGATAAAACTGAAGAGAGAGGCTAAAAAATCAGGAAATCAAAAAATCGGAGCCGGCCCCGGAGGCACGCTTACATCTTTTCACGACGGCATGGGAATGATGATAGATTCCATGAAAAATTCATTGAAGGAAAGACTCAGAGCCGGGAGCAAAGTAATCTCTGTTGAAAGGAAGAATAAGGGTTATGCTGTCCATCTCTCTGACGGCATGGTTGTAGAAGCTGAGATTGTTGTCATTGCATCTCCTGCATATTCAGCAGCGGAGATTTTAAAAAATCTTGACAGGCATCTCTCATCGGTTCTTTCAGAAATAACGTATCCTTCTGTCTCTGTTGTGTGTTTTGGATACAGGAAAGAACGCATTGCTCATAAACTGGATGGATTTGGTTTTCTCATCCCATATAGGGAGCGCAGAAAAATCCTCGGTTCATTATGGGATTCAAGCATTTTTCCCGGAAGGGCTCCTGACGGATATGCGCTTTTAAGGAGCATGGTGGGAGGCGCAAGGGCATCCGAGATTGCGATGCAAGATGACAGCAGGCTGATAGACATTGTGGCAGAGGAATTAGGGCATATTATGGATATAAAAGTTCAGCCTGATTTTGTAAAAATTTACAGACACGAAAAGGCAATTCCGCAGTATAATATAGGTCATGACAGGAAATTGAAAGCAGTTGACGAGATGTTATTAAAATACAGAAACCTGTATTTAACAGGGAATGCATACAGGGGAATAGGCGTTAATGACTGCATAGAAAATTCATATAAATTGGCAGGGACAATAATCAGAAAGGAGGAAATATAAATTGAAAGAACAGGAGATAGCAGAGATTCTTTTAAAGGAAAACGAGGAGTATAAAAAACTTGGAGAGGAACATAAAAGTCTTGAAGGGGTGCTTGCAGAAATAGACAAGAAAGTTTATCTCACACCGGAAGGAGAGGTAGAGAGAAAGAGGATTCAGAAACTGAAACTTACAAAAAAGGACAGAATGGCAGAGCTTATAAGGGAATACAAAAAGAGCCATTCGCTGAATTAAACCTGAATTGAGCGATTCTATACTCTGTAATTCTGTCTTGTCTGTCATTCCGACTTGTTCGGAATCCTTCCTGCTTGTCAGGAATCGTCAGAAAGATGCTGGACAAGCCAGCATGACAAAAAAGGGTGAGGGGTATTTTCGGGTCAATGACAGGAATAAGAAAGGGGTTTTGTTTTCATGAGAAGCAGGACAATTAAGGAAGGATTAGAGCGTGTTCCGCACAGGGCGCTCCTTTATGCGACAGGCATTCCAAAGAGTGAAATGAAAAAGCCGTTTATCGGCGTTGCAACAAGTTTCACTGATATTATTCCGGGACACATTGGCATGAGGGATCTGGAGAGATTCATAGAGAAAGGAATACATACAGGAGGAGGCTATCCGTTCTTTTTTGGAATTCCCGGCATCTGCGACGGCATTGCAATGGGACACAGCGGCATGCATTATTCTCTTCCGTCAAGGGAACTGATTGCCGACATGGTGGAGACTATAGCTCAGGCACATCAGCTTGACGGGCTTGTGCTCCTTACTAACTGCGACAAGATTACGCCCGGAATGCTCATGGCTGCGGCAAGGATTAATATCCCCTCAATAGTCGTTACTGCAGGCCCTATGATTTCAGGACATCTAAGGGGCAAAAGGCTTTCGCTTGTCAATGACACCTTTGAAGCAGTTGGAAAGTATAAAAAAGGGTTGATAAAAAATGATGAGCTTGAAGCGCTTGAAATGTGCGCATGTCCGGGCGCAGGCTCATGTCAGGGCATGTACACTGCAAATACAATGGCATGCGTTACAGAATCGCTCGGTATGAGTCTTCCAAGATGCGCCACTGCGCTTGCTGTATCTGCCGACAAGAGGAGAATAGCCTTTGCAAGCGGAGAGCGCATCGTTGAACTGGTAAAGAAAAATATCACGCCGAGAAAGATAATGACGCGGAAGGCGTTTGAGAATGCGATAATGGCTGACCTTGCATTAGGCGGCTCAACCAATACTGTCCTTCACATCCCTGCAATAGCGCATGATGCAGGAGTGGAACTTCCGCTTGAGGCATTTGATATCCTGAGCAAGAAAACCCCTCATCTTGCAAATATGCTTCCCGGAGGCGAGCATTATCTTGAAGACCTTGAATGGGCAGGAGGCATCCCGGCTTTGATGAAGAGATTAAGGGGGAGTTTGAATAATTGCATGACAGTAAGCGGCAGGAGTATTTTTGAGATTGCTGATTCCGCAGAGATTATAAATGAAAACGTTATAAGGCCTCTGAGCAAGGCTTATCATAAAGAAGGAGGCATCGCAATCCTGAGGGGCAATCTTGCGCCTGACGGAGCAGTTGTAAAACAGTCTGCCGTTAGCAAGAACATGATGAAGTTTGAAGGCAGCGCAAAGGTGTTTAACTCAGAGGAAGAGGGCATGAAGGCAATCCTCAATGGAAAGATAAAGGCAGGCGATGTTGTTGTTATCAGGTATGAGGGGCCTAAGGGAGGTCCCGGAATGAGGGAAATGCTTTCTCCGACAGCAACAATCGCGGGCATGGGATTGAGCGAATCAGTTGCCCTGATAACAGACGGAAGGTTTTCAGGCGGGACAAGAGGCCCATGCATAGGGCACATATCGCCTGAAGCAATGGAAGGCGGAATCATAGCAATTATCAAAAACGGCGACAGGATAAAAATTGACATTCCATGGAGAAGGGTTGATGTTCTTCTCTCCGAGAAAGAGATAAAGGAAAGGCTCAGCAAGTGGAAACCGCCAAAGCCTAAGATAACAAAGGGCTATCTTTCAAGATACGCAAGGATGGTCACTTCTGCTGGAACAGGAGCGGTGATGAAGTAGCGTCTTGAGTGCTTGAGAAGCTTGAAAGGTTTTGACGTTAGTCATACATCTTCTCTGGCCTCAGACCACTTTTTAAACCGACCACGTTTGAAATCCTCATCGCCGCTCATAATGCTATTCAGAAAATCTTTATCCTTGATAATCTCTTTTGTAGCTTCGAGTTCCTTAATTTCTCGTTCTGCCTGACGCATTCCTGCCGTGTCTTTAGGCTTCCACCTGTTGTCCCAGCCTTTCTTGTGCGGTTTGCATAATCCACAACTTCTTTTTTTAGTTTTGTATTGTTTTCTCATATTGATTTTCAGTTAAACTTCAATTTATCCCTTTTCTGCCTGCAATGCGCGGCTAACGTTCCCAGCATACCCGACGTTTTTCCGTAGCGAAGCGAAGGAAAAATGTGCCGAAGGCCGAGAGCCTGAGCAGAGCGCGAAGTGGGTATGCTGTGTTAGGCGATGGGCAGAGCACCATTTTTTGTTCTCTTGATCTTCAATCCCACGTCTTTTTTCCGTCGTAGCTAAGAATGTTGAAGATGTAAACTCGCTTTATTCTAAGTTTCCTTTACCTATATTACAGTTTGAACAAAGAGTTTTAAGATTTTCAAAAGTAGTTTCACCATCTTTTGACCAGGGTATTATATGATCAACATGTAATATTATTTTAGGGTCAGTCGCCGGAGATCTGCCACAGTATCGGCACTTAAAATTATCTCTTCTCATTACCTTAAATCTAAGTCTATCATTGACTTCCCTTTTAGTTTGATGTGTATTCATTAGTTTTTGTGATGATTTTGGTCTCTTGGCTGATGGTGTTTTATCTGCAAACCCAGAAACTAATTCTTCATTGGGATATTCTATAATTGTTGCTTGAGGTAATATGCCCTCTTTAATAATTATAGAATTTTCACCCTCAATTGTTGTTTCTTCTTCTTTATTGACATACTCAATAAATCGCTCAAGTGATTTCCGCCAAGTACCAAAATTATGCACATAACCACTTCCTGAATATTTAGAAAACGGTATTCGCATATCAGAAAAATGTGGTTGCCTACCGAGTTTTATCCAAACTTCTTCTAAATTTTTAAAATACTCCTCATCCGATATACTTGGATGTTCTCTTCTTTTTAAACCGGTTTTTTCTTTTGCTTTTATCCAAGAACCAAATCTATACTCAAGTGTTGAACTATGAAATTTCCCATGCCGGTTATATTCATCTCTAGTAATTGAATCATTTTTTAACTTAAAAGAAACCCGTTGTAAGTCTGCAATTAATTCTGCATCTTTTATAATATTTTTTGTTCTACTTTTTCCGCTTTTTAAACCTGCTTTCGCCAAAGCGTTAGACCAAGAGCCAAATCTGTTATAAAATATGGTAACTCCAAATTTACCATGCTTTTTATATTCCCGTTGGGTTAATGAATCTGTTTTTAACTCGGAAGCGACATGTTTTAAGTCCGCAATTAATTCTTTATCTGCAATATGTCTGTTAAATTTATCTAACTCAAATTTAATCATATTTACTCAACTCTTTTTTATTTTGGTGCTCTGCCTTTCGCCTAACTACTTCATAGACGACTTATGTCGCTTTTTGTCCCGATTTGGGATGTTAGACGACATATGGCGGATATGCTGCGTCTGGCAGATACCCGCTTCCCTTCCTTTTTATTGCCAATAAATGTCAAGCATCACCTCCCTTTGCGATACTTAAGCTGTCTAACGGACTCTGTATTTTACCTAAACTCTTTGTGCTTACATGCGTATAAATCTCAGTTGTCTTGCTATGTGCGTGTCCAAGCAACTCTTGTATATATCGTAAATCCACACCACTTTCAAGAAGATGTGTAGCGAAGCTGTGGCGTAGTGTATGTGAAGAGTTTTTGCTGACTGTAATTATCCCATTAATAATATCTCCTGAAAATTCGATTTAGTAGATAATATATTCCCCAAATCCTTTATTGTCAATTGAAAATCTCCCTCTGTTTCTACCAATTTAGAAATGTCCGGTTTTATGTTATTGCTCAATGCGGTTGTCATTCCCGCGTGTCGGGAATCTTTCTTTCCCGCACTCAGGCGTGTTCGCTGTGGCAACAAAGAAAGATGCTGGACAAGCCAGCATGACAGACAGGGGAGGGGTAAGATATAAATAAAAACATCAGGTTAATGCAAGAATTTATGGACATTTTCATAATCTTTTGTGGTAAAATTATTTAAATTTTAAAAGGAGCTGTGTGCGATATGAAGATTTCAGGCTCAGAGATATTAATTGAATGTCTGAAAAAGGAAGGGGTTAAGTATATCTTCGGCTATCCCGGAGGCGTTGTGCTGAACATCTTTGACTCCCTTTATGACAATAAGGATTTACGTCTGATTCTCACAAGGCACGAACAGGGTGCTGTTCATGCGGCAGACGGTTATGCGAGGTCATCTGGAAAAGTTGGCGTTGCTCTTGTGACATCAGGCCCCGGAGCGACAAATACAGTTACAGGCATTGCTACTGCCTCAATGGATTCCATACCGCTTGTTGTGTTTTCAGGGCAGGTGCCGACAATGCTTATCGGCAATGATGCATTTCAGGAGGCTGATATAGTAGGCATAACAAGGCCATGCACAAAATATAACTACCTTGTTAAGGATGTGAATGACCTTGCGAGGATAGTGAAAGAGGCATTTTATATAGCGTCTTCAGGCAGGCCGGGCCCTGTGCTTATAGACCTTCCGAAAGATGTAACTGTAGGAAAAGCTGATTTTGTCTGGCCTGAACTTGACATAAGGAGCTACAAACCCACTTACGAAGGCAATAAGTGGATGATTACGCAGGGCGCGCATCTCATAGCAAAATCAAAGAAACCTGTGATAATTGCCGGAGGAGGTGTGATACTCTCAGGAGCTGCCAAAGAACTCAGAGAGTTCGCAGAGCATACTGACATCCCTGTGACTATGACACTTATGGGGCTTGGAGGATTTCCGGGTTCGCATAAACTTTCCCTCGGCATGCTTGGAATGCACGGGACTTATTATGCCAACAAGGCAGTTCAGGATTCAGACCTTATTATTGCCGTAGGAATGCGCTTTGATGACAGGGTGACAGGCAAGGTTGATGCATTCGCGCCTAATGCAAAGATAATTCACATAGACATTGACCCGACATCAATAAAAAAGAATGTGAGAGTTGATGTTCCTGTAGTGGGTGACGTTAAGAAAGTTCTGGCAGTGATGAATAAGGTGCTGAAAGAGGAAGTGAAAGAACAGTGGGGCGAGGTCAGAAAGGCATGGCTCAAGCAGATAGATGCATGGCGCGCAGAAAGGCCTCAGACTTATACTCACAGCGATGAGATTATAAAACCGCAGTTTGTTGTTGAGAAGATATATGAGCTTACAAAGGGAGATGCGATTATAACAACAGAGGTAGGGCAGAACCAGATGTGGACAGCTCAGTTTTATAAATTTGATAAACCGAGAACACTTCTGACATCAGGCGGGCTCGGCACCATGGGTTATGGTTTCCCCGCTGCTATCGGCGCGCAGTTCGCACATCCTGAAAAACTTGTTATCGATATTGCAGGCGATGGGAGCATACAGATGAACATACAGGAGCTTGCCACAGCTGTTATAAATAAGCTTCCCGTTAAGGTAGCCATACTCAACAACGGATACCTCGGGATGGTAAGACAGTGGCAGGAACTGTTCTTTGATGAAAGATATTCCCATACCAAGCTTGATGAGAGCGTACCTGACTTTGTAAAGATTGCCGAGGCATACGGCGCTGTGGGATTAAGGGCAACAAAACCGAGCGAGGTTGAACCTGTGCTTAAAGAGGCTTTCAGGATAAAGAAGACTGTGTTTATGGATTTTGTTGTTGACTGGAAGGAAAATGTTTATCCGATAGTTCCTCCAGGCGCAGCAATAGACCATATGCTTTTTGAACCGGCAGAAAAAAAGGCCGAAAAGAAATTAAAGTCAGTGAAATAAATCTGAGGTGAAGGAATGAGACATACTATCTCTGTTCTTGTTGAAAATAAATTCGGTGTGCTTTCAAGGGTATCAGGGCTTTTCAGCGGAAGAGGCTATAACATTGAAAGCCTCTCAGTTGGAGAGACTATTGACCCTCAGATTTCTGTTATGACAATAGTAACAACCGGGGATGACTCGGTTATTGAGCAGATTACGAAACAGCTCAATAAGCTTATTGATGTCATAAAAGTCACTGACATGACAGAGCTTGACCATGTTGAGCGTGAAATGGTGCTCATAAAAGTATCTCCGAGACAGCAGGACAAGGCAGAGGTGTTAAATCTGACCGAGATATTCAGGGGAAGGATTGTGGATTCAAGCCAGAAGACATATACGATAGAAATCACTGGCGATGAAAAGAAGATAGAGGCGTTTGTGGAGCTTATGCGTCCTATGGGTATTAAGGAATTTGTAAGGACAGGCAAGGTAGCTATAACAAGAGAAGGCGTAAAGAAGTAAGGTAAATATCCTTTATAGCAGGCAAAATGGGGAAAGTGCATATATCAAATTAAAAGGAGGAGAGTTATGCGGATATTGGTCATCTTTTTAACTCTAATCGTCTTATCACTGGGTAGTCTAATCCCGCAGGCAAAGGCAAGTGTGGATATAGGGGTATCCATCGGAGATGAAGGATTAAGAGGGTTTTATCTTGCGGTTGGAGATTACTACAGAGTACCGCAAAGAGAAGTAGTAATTATTAGAGAAAGGGGTATGCCTTACGAGGAATTACCTGTTGTCTATTTTATTGCCGGCAGGGCTCGCGTTGCGCCTGAAATAATAGTAAACCTTAGACTCGGGGGTATGTCATGGATGGATATTACACTCCGTTATGGTTTGTCTCCGGAGATATTCTATGTGCCTGTTAGAGTGGGGCCGCCTTACGGAAAGGCATATGGCTATTATATGAATAAGCCTAAAAAAGAGTGGAAAAAAATAGTTTTCAAAGATAGCGACATCATAAACCTTGTGAATCTAAAGTTTACATCAGAACACTACAAATATTCGCCTAATGAAGTAATAAAGATGAGAGAGAAGGGTAAAAACTTTGTAGTAATTAATGATGAAATTAAAAAAGGGAAGAAAGAGCACAAGGTGAAAGACAAAAGACAGGAAAAAGAAAAACATAAAGGAAAAGGCAAAGATAAGGATAAAGATTAATAATTTATAAAAGTGAAGGGAGGGTGAAAAAAATGAAAATCCGGTTTATGAAACAGATTTCGTGGTATCTTGTCTTTGCAATGTTTATCATCGGGATTGCGCCTAAGGCTGATGCGGGCATTGCGCCGTCAGAAATCATTGTCATGTCACAGGTTGACAGGACGGCTGACCTTGGAAAAATCCAGAAGGTTCTTGAGATGAAGATGGTCAGGGAAAGGCTTGAAAAACTGGGATACGCACAGGAAGAGATTAACAGCAGGCTTGCCCATCTCAGTGACCAGCAGATGCACAATCTGGCGCTCCAGATAGATGGGATTAAGGTTGGAGGCGATAGTGGTCTCGGTATAGTGATAGCTCTTCTTGTGATAGCCATACTTTTTGTGCTGTTGCTTTGGCTTATGGATCACAAAGTAGTAGTGACAAAATAAAATTAAAGGAGGTGAATTAAAATGAGGATACCTTTAATGAAACATTTGTCGTGGTACTTGATAGTTGCAATGTTCATCATCGGGATTGCACCGAAGGCTGATGCGGGCATTGCGCCGTCTGAAATCATTGTCATGTCACAGGTTGACAGGACGGCTGACCTTGGAAAAATCCAGAAGGTTCTTGAAATGAAAATGGTCAGAGAGAGGCTGGAGAAGTTAGGATTTGCTCAGGATGAAATACAGGGCAAGTTAGGCAGTCTCAGTGACCAGCAGATGCACAATCTGGCGCTCCAGATAGACGATATGAAGGTTGGAGGCGATCTCGGTATAGTGATAGCTCTTCTTGTGATAGCCATACTTGTTGTGCTGTTTATACAGCTTACAGGTCACAGAGTAGTAGTAACGAAATAGAATGAGGCTAAAATTTCAGTCTGTAAACCCCGTTAGAAAATGGATTTCTAACGGGATAAATAAGCAGGCATGGATTATCTCCATGCCTGCTTATTTATTTCTTGCTCTTCTCACATTTTTCTTGCATTCATGCGCTGTTGTCAGCAATGGCAATATTCCTGAATCAAGACAAAACAGGATTGTCAGCAATGTTCCTTTCTACGCTCAAGAGGATTATCAGTGCGGGCCTGCATCTCTTGCAGGCGTTATGAATTACTGGAAGATAGATGTTACGCCTGATGATATTGCAAAAGAAATATACAGCAAATCTGCGAAAGGCACCCTGAATATTGATATGGTAATTTATCCTCAGAAGAAGGGATTAACTGCAGAACAATATTCAGGGAATATGAGAGACCTGAAAAAAAATATAGATTCAGGTTATCCGCTTATTGTGCTTGTTGATTATGGTTTCTGGGCATTGCAGTCAAATCATTTCATGGTTGTTGTCGGGTATAATGAGGATGGAGTGATTGTAAATTCGGGAAAGGATAAGGGCAAGTTCATATCTGAAGAGGATTTTATAAAGACATGGGAAAAGACAAAGTTCTGGACGCTGGTAATAAAAAGAAAGTGAGAAGTGGGAAGTGAGAACCAAGAAAAAAAACATCTATTTCTTACTTCTTACTTCCTACTTCCTACTTCTAAGTTCATGTGCCATGCCAAAGATAATTATCCTTGATGATCCGCTGAGCCCGGAGGAGCACATAAACCTCGGGGTTGCATACGAGAAACAAGGAGATATTGATAATGCATTGAAGGAATACAGGCTTGCATCAAAAAAACTTCCTCTGGCGTATCTTTATATGGGGAATATATATTTCCAGAAAAATGATCTCGATGAGGCTGAATCAGCGTATAAAAAGGCGATTAAAAAGGCTCCTGACAATTCAGACGCATACAATAATCTTGCTTGGCTTTATTACACAAAGAAAGAAAATCTTGCTGAGGCAGAGTATCTCGCTCTTAAGGCAATAGAGCTTAATCCTTCAAAGAAGGAAATTTATCAGGACACGCTTGAGAAGATTAGAGAATTGAAGGGTCGGAAGTGAGAGAGAAAAGTCTGTTTATATCAAAAAACTTTTTTGACGAAATGATTTCCCATTGCAGGGATATATATCCGAATGAGGCATGTGGTATTCTGGCAGGAAAAGGGAGCGAGATTCTTAAGGTTTATAAGATGGCTAATATTGAAAAGTCTCCTGTGAGTTACGAATTTGATTCAAGAGAGCATATCAAAGCCATAAGAGACATGCGAGAGAACAACCACACAATGCTTGCGATATTTCATTCGCATCCGTCCTCTCCGGCTTATCCGTCTGCAAAGGACATGAACCTTGCATTTTATGAAGACTGCATATATGTCATTGTCAGCCTTATTGAGAAACAGCTCGGTTGCGAGTCGAAGCGACCTGTTGTAAAGGGTTTTTTGATAAGGGAAGGGGAGATAAAAGAGGTTGGCATCTCTGTCTCATAATTTTGGTTATCAAATCTTGGCAAAGGGAATAACTTAAATATAATATCCAGCCATTCAAAGCTTAAAGCATATGCCTCATTCGATTGCCCTTTAATTTTTCTGTGATTTTAGAGTAAAATACCTTTTTATTTCAAAAGACTCAAGGGGAGGTGTTTATGGGATATGTGAGCGGTCTTAAGTGCAGAGAATGCGGCAGGGAATATCCTGTTGATCCTATATATGTCTGTGAATTCTGTTTTGGCCCGCTGGAAGTGGTCTATGACTATAAAAAGATAAAGAAAGTGCTGACGAAAAAGAAGATAAAGAGCAGAGAGGAAAATCTCTGGCGGTATAAGGAGCTTCTTCCCATAGACGGAGAGCCGCAGGTGGGATTGGAGTCAGGGTTTACGCCTCTGATAAAAGCCGATAATCTTGCAAAGGAACTCGGTGTCAGTGAATTATACGTAAAGGATGATACCGTTGTCCATCCAACACTGTCGTTCAAGGATAGGGTTGTGGCAGTTGCCCTTACAAAGGCAAAAGAGTTCGGGTTTGATACGGTTGCCTGCGCATCTACGGGAAATCTCGCCCATTCTGTGTCAGCGCATGGCGCCAAGGCAGGGTTCAAGAGGTTTGTTTTTATACCCGCAACTCTTGAGGCGAGCAAGATTGTTGCATCACTGGTGTATGAGCCGAATCTGGTGGCAGTTGACGGAAATTATGATGAGGTTAACAGGCTCTGCAGCGAGATTGCCAATAAATACAAATGGGCGTTTGTAAATATAAATATCAGGCCGTTCTATGCTGAAGGCTCAAAGACTCAGGGTTTTGAGATTATAGAGCAGTTAGACTGGAAGGCGCCTGATAATGTGGTTGTGCCGTGCGCGAGCGGTTCATTATTGACAAAGATATGGAAGTCATTCAAGGAATTTAAAAAGATCGGGATATTAAAAAAGCTTGATACAAAGGTTTTTGCCGCACAGGCAACAGGGTGTTCTCCTATAGTCGCTGCAATAAAGCAGGGAACAGACGTAATAAGGCCTGTGAAACCCGATACAGTTGCGAAGTCTCTTGCAATAGGCAACCCGGCTGATGGATTTTATGCGCGTCAGGTTGTAAAAGAGACTGGCGGATACGGCGAAGATGTCTCTGACAAGGAAATAATAGACGGGATAAAACTTCTTGCAAAAACCGAGGGCATTTTCGCAGAGACAGCAGGAGGCGTTACAGTTGCGTGCACAAAGAAACTGATTGAGTCAGGAAAGATAGGCAGGGATGAAACCACTGTTATCTGCATTACAGGCAATGGGCTTAAGACGCAGGAGGCGCTTACAGGACAAACTGCAGAGATGCATTACATAAAGCCCAATCTTGCGGCATTTGAGGAAATACTAAAAAAGATTAAGTGACAGTGACTGACACTAATCACTGACACTGATAAACTGGAGGTGAAAAGATGGCTGTAAAGGTTAGGATTCCGACTCCGCTGCAAAGATTAACGCAGGGCAAGGAAGAGGTCGAAGGAGCGCCAGGCACAATAATAAATCTTGTCAAAGAATTGGAGGAAAAATTTCCCGGCATAGGCGAAAGGATATCCGAAGGCGGCAAGGTAAGGCGATTTGTCAACATCTATGTAAATGAGGAAGATATCAGATTTCTACAGGCAGAAGCAACAGTGGTCAAAGACGGCGATGAGGTTTCCATAGTGCCTGCAATAGCTGGCGGCTAAAATAACAAGTAAGAAGTAGGAAGTAAGAAGTGAAAAGTTTTAATTTTTGTTGACTTCTAACTTCCCAGTTCCTATTTCTAACTTTAAACGGAGGTTATATGAAAAAGCGGGTTAAGCTGACATTTCCACAGCGCCTTATAAAAGAACCTGTCATATTTACAATGGCTAAGGAGCATGATGTCATGCCTAATATCAGAAGGGCAAGAGTTACAGAGACAGTCGGCGAGATGGTTCTTGAACTTGAGGGGAAAGAGGAAAATCTTGAGAAAGGCATAAAATATCTGAGGGAGCAGGGAGTAGACGTTGAACTTGTTGAGGGAGACATTATAGAGTAAAAGTGAGAAGTTAGAAGTAAGAAGTGAAAAACTCTTTAACTTCCTACTTCCAACTTCCTACTTCCCATTTTTGAACGAGGGAGAATTAATGGAAATAGGAGAATGTAACAGTCCAAAGGCTCTTTGGAGAGGCATAGTAGAAGAATACAGGGAGTTTCTTCCGGTAAGCAATGAAACGCCTGTTGTTACGCTTAATGAAGGAGACACGCCTCTCATAAAGGCTGCTAATATGAAAAAAAGAGGCATTGACCTTGACATTTATTTTAAATGTGAGGGCGCTAACCCTACAGGTTCTTTCAAAGACAGGGGAATGACTCTTGCATTATCAAAGGCTGTTGAGGCCGGTTCAAAAGCGGTAATGTGCGCATCAACAGGAAATACATCGGCTTCTGCCGCTGCCTACGCAGCACGGGCAGGGATAAAGTCAGTAGTGCTTATTCCCCAGGGGAAGATTGCCCTCGGCAAGCTTTCTCAGGCTCTCGTTCACGGAGCGAATGTAATCCAGATAGAAGGGAATTTTGATGAGGCATTAAACATAGTCAAAGAACTTGCACAACGATACCCGATAACGCTTGTTAACTCAATAAATCCTTTCAGGATAGAGGGGCAGAAGACAGCTGCCTTTGAGGTATGCGACCAGCTTGGCTTTTCGCCGAAATATCACGCGCTGCCTGTCGGCAATGCAGGAAATATAACTGCATACTGGAAGGGATACAACGAATATCGCAGGGGAGGAAAGATTTCTTCATTGCCGGTTATGCTTGGCTTTCAGGCAGCAGGCGCTGCGCCGATTGTTAAGGGACATCCTGTTGAAAGGCCTGAGACTATAGCTACAGCCATAAGAATCGGCAATCCTGCAAGCTGGAAAGGCGCAACAGATGCAAGGGATCAATCAGGCGGAAGGATTGAAGCTGTTACAGACGAAGAAATATTAAAGGCTTACAATCTTATTGCATCAACAGAAGGCATATTCTGCGAGCCTGCGTCTGCCGCGTCGCTGGCAGGCGTGATGAAGCTGCATAAGGAAGGATATTTCAAGCCCGGAGATTCTGTTGTTTGCACCCTTACGGGTCATGGGCTTAAAGACCCTGATACGGTATTCAGGGTATCAAAAGACCCCCTGAAGGTTAAGGCTGATATTGCCGAAGTAGAGAAGATAATAGAAAGGATAATTTAGACAGCAAGCAATTTCATAAATGAAATACGTTGTTATCATAGGCGATGGCATGGCAGACAGGCCGTTAAGTGAGCTTGGAGGTAAAACCCCTTTACAGGAAGCATTTACCCCGAATATGGACAAGCTTGCCTGCGAAGGAATAATCGGCAGGGTCAGGACAATCCCTGAGGGATTTCATCCCGGCTCAGATGTTGCCAATCTGAGCGTGCTCGGATATGACCCAAGGAAATTTTATACCGGCAGGGCATCTCTTGAGGCAGCGAGCATCGGAGTAGACCTCAAAGACACGGATATTGCTTACAGATGCAATCTGGTGACGCTTAAATACGACAAGAATAAGACACGTGCCATAATGGAGGATTACAGCGGAGGCCATATCTCAACTGAAGAGGCAGGGATACTCATCAATGATATAAACAAAGAACTCGGCACCTCACAGATAAAATTTTACAGAGGTGTAAGTTACAGGCATCTGATGGTATGGTCAGGCGGCAAGGCAGAGGCTGAATGCACTCCGCCGCATGACATAATGGGAAGGGATATTTCAGACTATCTGCCGGTTGGTTCAGGCGAGGAAACTCTCAGAGAATTAATGATTGATTCTGTGGATGTCCTCGAAAGCCATTATATAAACAAAGAGCGTATAAATAAGGGCAAAAATCCTGCAAACAGCATATGGCTCTGGGGACAGGGCAAGAAACCTACGCTGCCGACATTCAGAGAAAAGTATTCGGTGGACGGAGCAATGGTTTCTGCTGTTGACCTTACAAAAGGGCTTGGCATATATGCCGGGTTTAAGATACTTCAGGTGCCCGGCGTTACCGGCTGGCTTGATACAAATTATGTCGGCAAGGCAGAAGCAGCGCTGATTGCTCTTAAAGAAGTTGATTTTGTGTACATACACGTTGAGGCGCCTGATGAAGCAGGGCATTCAGGAAACTATAAGAACAAGATAAAGGCAATAGAGGATTTTGATGCGCTTGTTGTAGGCACTGTTATGCGAGGTATAAAATCCTTCGAGGAATTCAGGATTCTGCTTATGCCTGACCATCCTACGCCGATAGAGCTGAGGACACATACGGATGAACCGGTGCCGTTTGTTATCTATGACAATAAACAAAAGCAAAAGAATGAAGGCACTGCTTTTGATGAATCAATCCTGAAAAGGAAAGATATAATGGTTTTTGATGAAGGGCACAAACTGATGGATTATTTCATTAAAGGGGTTAGATGATGCTTATTGTCCAGAAATACGGTGGAACATCTGTTGCTAATGTTGAAAGAATTAAGGCTGTTGCAGAGCGCGTTGTGAAGACTGCCAAAGAAGGGCATAAGGTTGTGGTTGTTGTCTCTGCAATGGCAGGAGAAACAGACAAGCTGATAAACCTCGCACATCAGGTATCATCCGCTCCAAGAGAAAGAGAGATGGATCTTATGCTTTCATCAGGAGAACGAGTTACCTGCGCCCTTACAGCCATAGCGATAGAAGAACTTGGTTATAAAGCAATGGCATTTACAGGAAGGCAGATGGGGATAATAACAGATGATGTGCATACAAAGGCAAAGATAGAAAAAATAACAGGGGAAAGAGCGAAGAAGGCGCTCGATGATGGCTATATAGTCGTAGTGGCCGGGTTTCAGGGCATAACAGAAGGCGGCTCTGATGTTACTACGCTTGGTAGAGGAGGCTCCGACCTTTCCGCAGTTGCGATAGCATCAGCGCTTAATGCTGACTTATGCGAGATATACACGGATGTGGACGGTGTTTATACGACGGACCCCAATATTGTTCCGGAGGCGAGAAAGCTGGATAAGATTTCCTATGAAGAGATGCTTGAGCTTGCAAGCCTCGGCGCAAAGGTGCTTCAGACAAGGTCAGTTGAATTTGCCATGAAATACGAAGTGCCTGTTGTTGTGAGGTCAAGTTTTAATGATAATCAGGGGACGCTTGTTACCAAGGAGGATAAGGATATGGAGAAAGTTATTGTGTCAGGAGTTGCTTATGACAAGAACCAGGCAAAGATTACTGTAATGGGAGTGCCTGATAAGCCGGGCATAGCCGCAAGACTTTTCAAGGGAATTGCAGACGCCGGCATAGTTGTTGATATAATTGTCCAGAATGTAAGCAGCGATGGAAAAGCAGCAGACATATCATTCACAGTTCCAAAGACAGACGCAAAAAAGGCATTGAAGATGACAGAGACAATCGCAAAGGAACTTGGAGCAAAAGGCGTTGACATAAGGGAAGACATTGCAAAGATATCCATTGTCGGCGTTGGCATGAGGACTCATTCAGGAGTTGCCTCGCAGATGTTTGAAACACTTGCAAAGCATAATGTGAATATACTGATGATAAGCACATCAGAGATAAAGGTATCGTGTATTATAGACGCTAAATATACAGAACTCGCAGTCAGGGTTTTGCATGAGGCGTTTGGACTGGCTCAGGGTTAAACTTAATAGATTACCTCTTGCAAGGCTGAAAAAGATAAATCAAGTGCGCGAAGTGTCCGCTGTAGAAAACTGTATTTTTTTAGCGTTTCCGAAAAATGTGGGATGTAGAACTGATATTTCGCTGATATTTTAATATTTTGCTACGTGATTCTCAGATTCTTAATTAATTATTTGTTTACCATCTGCTTTTATATCTCTTGTTGCTATTTCCTGAATTATTATAGTTGTAGTTATCATTATCATTTTTTTGGGTTCCTTGTTTTCCTGTATATGGGTTGTAATTTGGGTAGGTGCTATAATTATCATCTTTTGTATTATTGGGTGTTGTTTTGTGGTAAGGATCAATATACGTATCTTTAACTCCGTCATGGTCTGTATCTTTCCAGTGTCCCCTTGTGTAGATATCACCTGCAAAAATAAAACTTGGAATTAAAACCACTATCAAAACTAAAATCAGCTTTTTCATGGCTTACCTCCTTTTTGTTGATTATGAAACCATAAATTAATTTAACCTTTTATACTCTATTCTATAAGGATTGTCAATTAAAATAAAAAATGAAATATAGGCTGAGTCACTGAACTTTTTTTTAGCATCTGTCTGCGCCAAATGCCATTTGAAAAATGTGGGATGTGTCCCTCATTATTCCTCATTCTAATTAAAAAGGGATTGCGACTTAGTTTCAATCTTGATATAATCTATCCGTCCGAGAAACAAAGAAGACCTAATTAAAAAGGGATTGCGACGTGAATAACTTCAGCATAGGCTTGGGGGTAAGGTTTTGAAGAGCTTAAAGCTTAAGGAGGGGGAAAATGAATGAAGAGCTAACAGAAATCTTTTATGTGGCTTTACCAATTTTACTTGTTCTTATATTCGTCTATCTTTCAAGGCTTAGAGGAGGTGAATAATATGGTTGTGTTTTTAATCTGGCTACTGATGATTGTTCTGTTTATATACTGTGGTTTGAAAATAGAGGAAAGTGAGAGGCCTTTTAATGCAAATCACGAGACAAAAACAGAGTATTTTGTTAAACTCTTGCTCACTTTCTTAGCATTTGCCCTCTTCTGGGGCTTCATATCGTTTTCACTCGAAGTAGGAGGGTTTTTCATTTATTTAGGCTTGGCCCTGGTCATAGCGATTTATATAATGTGGCTTGCTTTTCTTTGTGTAAAATGGGATGAGCTGAAAAAAGAGAGTGAGGAGAAAAAGTATAAAGAGCTTAGAGAAAAATTCTTAAAGAATTAAAAGAAGAAAAGAGGATAGATGAGTGAATATGCAGATACCCCAAAGATTTAAAACCTAAAACCAAACTAAAGGAGGTAAGCTACCCCCTGCTAAGTTAATAAAAAATGGGACGGTTCTATTTTTCATCATCTTCATCCTTGCTTGGCCTCCCTTTCAGCTTTATCACTGCTTCAACTTTGTATTTCTGATAGTCTTTTCCATCTTTAAAAACATCCTGACGATTATTCCCTCTTGTTAAGATGTGATAAACATTTTCTTTCGGCGCTATCCTTGCTGTTCTCGGCATGCACAGAATCTATCATAGTGCAACCTTCTTATCAAGAAAATAGACCGTCCCATTTTCCGCAGTTCACCAAAATAGCGGGATAGACACAATGCAGATATTCCAGTTCTGGCATTTTCACGCATACTATAATAAAACCCTTCATCTCTGTCAATACTAAAAAGCCAAGATGTCTTGCCATTTTTTTTCGTCATTCCCGTGCAAACGGGAATCCAGTCTGGATTCCTGCTTTCGCAGGAATGACAGTTAATGGTCTCGCGATGACAATCGATAAATAGAAAATGTTACGATATTACTATGCAATTTGTTGACTATGTGTATATAAAGTCATTAATCAGACCTTCGTAATTAACTACAATATTTGACAAATCAGCAATATGTAGTTAAAATGTAGTTAATTATGAGCATCATCAGGAAAACTTTAGAGGAAAACTACATCTTTTTTGTCAGGGAACTTACCCGCATAAATGAAGAAATCAAAAAGCTTCCGGCTGGAAACATCTCTGCCAAAAAGATTGGAAAAGCAACTTATTATTATCATCAGTGGAGGGAAGGGAAAAAAGTAAGGTCTGTTTCTCTGGGGGTAGAGGCGCCGTCTGATTTAATAGAAAGCATAAACAGAAGAAAATTACTGGAAAATCAGAGGAATGAGATATCAGATAACATCGCCGTTATCGCCCGTGCTATTGACATCCAGAGGATTACGGCAGAAGAAATAATAAAGATTTTTTCTCAGAGTGGAATAATAATGACTCTGGTTGGTTCTTATTATCTTCCTGTCCTTAAAGAGAGTTTTGGATTCAATCTTCCCACTATTAAAACGCAGGATATAGACTTCCTTGTAAAAATGCCTTACAAAGGCAAGGCAGTGGATATTGAATCGCTTCTTAAACCCATGGGTTTTTCAATAGCGTTTAACCCTGACGGCTCGACTTACTTTACAAATGGTGTTTTTAAGATTGAATTTTTGACTCCTGAAAAAGGAAGGGGCACTGACAAGGCTGTTCCTATTAAGCTTCTTAATATAAAAGCTATGTCTTTAAGATACCTTCAGATGTTGTTTGACCAGCAGATTAACATAAAAAAGGAAGGATACACATATATAGTGCCGAGTCCATGGGTATTTGCATATCATAAAATACTGATTTCAGAGAAAAGAAAGTCGAAAGACAAAAAGGAAAAGGACATTTTACAGGTAAATGCAATTTTGAGGGAGGTATTCAAGAGACCGGATACGGCGAAGAAGGCTCTATCATACATGGAAACTCTTCCGCCAAAGTGGAAGAAAGATATTAAAAACTATTTATTTAAAAATGTTCCAGACATCTCTTTATGAGGTCTGAAAAGGATACAAAATACTATGCAATTTGTTGATTATACGAAAATCTATGTTAAAGCCGGAGACGGCGGCAGGGGATGCGTCGCATTCAGAAGGGAGAAGTATGTCCCTCTCGGCGGGCCAAGCGGCGGAGACGGCGGCAGGGGAGGGCATATCATATTCAGAGCAAGCAGGGAATTGAATACGCTTCTTGACCTTAGATATCAGAGGGAATACAAAGCAAAAAGAGGCCAGCACGGCATGGGGAAGAAAATGCACGGCAAAAATGGTGAAGACAGGATTATTCCTGTGCCTGTCGGCACTATTATAAAAGATGCAGATACAGAAGAAGTGCTCGCAGACCTTGACAGCGAAGGCATAGAAACCATAATAGCAAAAGCGGGCAGGGGCGGTCAGGGAAATGCTCACTTTGCAACTCCAACAAGACAGGCGCCAAAATTTGCACAGCCCGGCGAAGAAGGCGAAGAAAAAAATCTTATTATTGAATTAAAACTCCTTGCCGATGTCGGCTTGATAGGGCTTCCCAACGCAGGCAAATCAACGCTTATCTCTGTAATATCATCTGCGAGGCCAAAAATTGCGGATTATCCGTTCACAACTCTTACGCCGAATCTCGGAGTTGTGAAACTCAAAGATTTCAGGAGTTTTGTTGTTGCAGACATTCCCGGACTCATAGAAGGAGCGCACAAGGGCGCAGGATTAGGGTTTCAGTTTTTAAGGCACGTAGAGCGCACCTCCTTGCTCCTTCACCTTGTTGATGCCTCTGATAGGCCTGACAGCGATCCCGCAGAAGACTTAAAAAAGATAAACAAAGAGCTTGAGCTTTACAGTTCAAATCTCTTAAAGAAAACGCAGGCGGTTGTCGGAACAAAGACAGACATTGCCATAGATAAGAAGAGGCTCAGGAAGCTCGCAGGATACTGCAAATCAAAAAACATTGATTTCTTCCCTGTATCGGCAGTGACAGGAAAAGGCATAAAAGAACTCCTGCTTTATCTGTCCGTTATTGTCAGAAAAGAAAAATAAAGAACAGCAATCAGACGGATAACATCGCTTTACTCAGGAGGCTGTGTCTGTCTTTCGGCAATATTAAACTACCTTTGCAGATTGCAGGCGGTAATACAATATATCAGGTTATCCCAAGCTGTTATGCGGGGCTATCCGCTCCGAGAGACTTCAGCCCCTATTCTGACAGACCCGTGAATCTTGCCTTAATCCAACCACAGCCTCCTGAGTAAAATCGCATTGTTTTGTAAAGCTTTTTCAGCACACATGTCTGCTGGAAAATGATTTCTTTAGACTAACTAAGATTTCAGTTGTAAATATTCCCTTGCAAGCGCGGGATACAGCCTTGGATTGAACAGGATATTTGTCATGTAGTAGCATTCGTGCGTGCAGAAACATTTTTTGTCCTGAATTGAGGCGAGTATCTTTTTCGCATTATCCGTGCGCAGGATTTTTTTAATGTTATATTCGTAATCCTTCACGCAAAAGAAGAGAGGCAGCATTGAAATTCTTTTATTATCTCTGCTGAATTGTCTGTTGAGCAATCATCTGTAACTATAACTTCAAAATTATCATATTCTGAGGAGAATGCAGCCTCAAGGCATCTGCCGATGGTGGAACTCCCATTGTAGTTCGGGATAATAACAGAGATACGTTTATTCATAAAACTCTTTTTTTCTGTCATTGAAGAGGTTATTAAAGGAATTAAGATTCTTGTCTCTTGCCCTCTCAACAGCTATCTCCATGACAGTAAGTTCTTCTTTGTCTCCTGATGCCCTGTAGAGTATTTCTCCCACGGATGAGGTAATCTGGCTCTTGCCTATAAACGTAAGCTTTTCTTTGTCTCCTCTTTGTTCACTGCCTATTCTGTTTGCAGTCACAGCGAACACCCTGTTCTCAATGCATCTTGTCACCATGGCATCAGGGCAATGAGGAAGAATGAGATTTGAAGGATGGGCAATGATATCGGCGCCTCTTAATGCAAGTGTCCGCGCAGATTCAGGGAAGAACCAGTCAAAGCATATCATTATGCCGATATTTCCGATGGGCGTCTGCCATACTTTAAACCCTGTATTGCCTGAAGAAAACCAGAGTTTTTCTTCATAGAAAAGATGTGTTTTTCTGTAAACGCCAATGAATCCATCCGGACCCGTAAGCACTGCTGAGTTGTATATCTTTCCTTCATTGTTCTCAGCGATACCCGCTGCGATATAAACCTTTTTATTTGCCGACAGCTTGCTGAGGGCGTTTGTGGTGAAGCCTGAAGGGATTTCTTCCGACAGCGCTGCTGCTTCTTCCCTTGAGGTGAACTGATAGCCTGTGTTAAATAGTTCAGGAAGAACTAACAGGTCTGTTTCTACGGATGCGGCAGCATCAAGAACCTTTTGCAGATTGTGTTTTATATTCCCGAATTCGGGCGCAAACTGATAAAAACCGACTTTCATATAACTATACCCACATTATTTTAATCCCAGCACATCCTGCATGTCATAAAGCCCTGCCTGTTTCCCTGAGACCCAGATTGCAGCCTTTAATGCGCCCCGCGCAAATGTATCTCTGCTTGATGCCTTGTGCGTTATCTCTATTCTCTCTCCGAGCCCTCCGAATATGACAGTATGTTCTCCGACAATGTCACCTGCGCGTATTGTCTGTATGCCGATCTCTTTCTTTGTCCTCTCGCCTATAATCCCCTTCCGTGCGTAAACCGCCACTTCATCAAGATTCCTGTTTACCGCATCAGCAATAACCTGCGCCATCTTTAATGCAGTTCCGCTCGGAGCGTCTTTCTTTAACCTGTGATGCGACTCAACAATCTCTATATCATATTCATCGCCTAAGACCCTTGCTACGTCCTGTAATATTTTCAGGAGCAGGTTTACGCCGGTACTCATATTGGATGCCACTACGCATGGGATGTTTTTTGACAGGATTTCAATTTCCTTTATCTCATCCTTTGACAGTCCTGTTGTGCCTATGACCATTGCCTTTCCTTTTTTTGATGCGAGCCTGATATTCTCCATTGTAGAGGCAGGCGATGTAAAATCAATTATCACATCTGCATTGTCAATAACGTTTTCAAGGCTGTCTGAGAGCTTCACACCTGTTTCACCTATGCCTGTGATTGTCCCGATGTCTTTTCCTGCTGCAGAATGCCCCTTTTTTTCAAATGCTCCTGCAAGTCTCAACTCAGGATACTCTTTTGAAATAGCCGTAATCCTGCTTCCCATTCTTCCTGCCGCTCCAGCGACTGCTATCTTTATCATAAAAACCTCCTTGATTTTCAGGGATTGCCGAGAATCCATTTTACTGCTTCAACCAAGTCCTTTGCAACATAATCCGCATTGGATGATTCAGCGCCCTGTCCTGTCAGGACAAGAATGCCTCTTGCGCCTGCTGATTTTGCAAGCAGCATATCCTGTTCTTTATCTCCGATTACATAGGATTGTTTAAGGTCAATGCTGTGCTGTGCCCTTGCCTTTAGAATCATTTCAGGTTCGGGTTTTCTGCATGGGCAATGTTCATCCGGGCGGTGAGGGCAGTAATAAAAATCATCAAAACCGTATTGCTCTATAAAAATATTGTTGACCTCTCTTGTGAATTTCTCATCAACGATTCCCCTTGCAATGCCGGACTGGTTACTGACACCGATTAGTTTGTATCCTTTATCTTTGAGCCGCATCAGCCCTGCAACCTCTTTAAATATTTCCAGATTGTCAAAGCTGTTCAGGTATCCTGCATCTTTGCACAATGTGCCGTCTCTGTCAAAAAAGACGGCCTTGTTTTTTGGGATAGAACGCTCTATAGCATCAAAAACCTCGTCAGATGTTATAGCGTCCATGCAGTCCATCTTATTCCTGTCGCATGTTCTTTTAAAGCAGGGACTGCAGTCAGTATTTTTTCTAATTACTGTGTTTCCTATACCCACCGGGCCTGTTAATTCAGGGTCTGTTGAGCCGAATACAGCGGTCATAGGAGTTCTGACAGCATAACCAATATGCATAGGCCCTGAGTCGTTTGTAAGAAAGACATCGCACTCAGATATGAGGGCTGATAGTTCTCTGAGGTCTGTTTTTCCTGCCATCAATAAGACCCTCGAGGCAAGAGGCAGAAGTTGAGGGCTGGAAACAATTTCTTCTGCAATTACAATCTCTGATTGCCCTCCGAAGATGAGGACACTCCCATCGAGGTCTGAGATTATTTTTCTTGAGACCTCTGCAAATTTCTCAGGCTGCCATCTCTTTGTTGAGCCGTAGGAAGCTCCCGGGTTGATACCGACAACAGGTCTTTTCAGCCCCTTCAGGATATTCCTTGCTCTGATTCTCTCGTTGAGAGATAAATAGATATAAGGCAAAGAAAATTCAGCATCTATGCCTGCCTGACGGAGAATGTTCAGGTAATATTCTATGTGATGCATCTTTCTGTCATCATTATTAAAAGGAATTGAATCTGTGAGGAGAAAGCCTCTCCAATCCCTGTTATAACCTATCCTCTGCGGTATGCCTGAGAGGAAGGCAATTAACGCGGCATCAAATGCATTCTGAAAAAGTATTGAACTGCAAAAACTTTTTGTTTTAAGAACTGAAGATAGTCTGAATTTACCGCTTATGCTGTTGTATTTATCTTCATAGAGAATAATCTCATCCACAAACGGGTTGTTTTCAAATAGAGGCGCTGCCCATGGTTTAACAAGAAGGGATATCTTAGTATCCGGCAATTCCTTTCTCAGCGCCCTGAGCGCCGGCATTGTCATCACAGCGTCTCCGATCCAGTTGACGCCTCTTACCAGCAGATTTTTGCAGGTTTTGTCAAACATGGTTTAGTTTAACATTTTAGTAATCCTGAAAAAAACTTAAGCTTAAGAAGGAATGAGGAATTGAGTTTTGAGTGGTTTTTGTGAAATAATAGACAATATACAATGAAAATCTGCGAGATATTTACAAGCATACAGGGCGAATCTTCATATGCAGGCATGCCTTGTACTTTCATAAGACTGACGGGGTGTAATCTCAGGTGTTTGTATTGTGATACGACATACGCATATGAGGAGGGGATGGAGCTTACCGAAGCTGAAATCATAAACGAAGTTGAGCTGATAGGCGTCCATCTCATTACAATCACCGGTGGAGAGCCTCTGCTTCAGGAAGAGACCTTTCGTCTGACAGAACGCCTCATAAGCGAAGGATATAAAGTCCTGATAGAGACAAACGGCACTATGAGCATAAAAGATATTGACAGCAGGGCAGTTATTGTTCTTGATATAAAAACACCCGGCAGCGGCATGTGGGAGGAGATGGACCTCTCTAATCTTGATTACATAAAACCTTCTGACGAGATAAAATTCGTGATCACCGACAGAGCAGACTATGAGTGGTCAAAAGATATGATGCATAAATATAATCTGAGATCTAAATGTCAGGTGTTCTTTTCTCCGGCTTTTGGCATTCTTCTGCCTGAATCACTTGTTAAGTGGATACTTGAAGACAGGCTTGATGTAAGGCTGAATCTTCAGATGCACAAATATATCTACGGAAGTGACAGGCGAGGCATATGAGCCTGTTATGGATGCTGCAGGGACTCTCCGCCTGAGAATTGCAGATATGTAGAAATTTCATGTTCAAAATTGTCGCTGAATATATTCTTGCCGAGATGATTTTTTATCTCATTGATGTCCCAAAGCCTAATCGCATCAATCTCTTCTTTATTAAATGATACGTTGCCGTGATAGGCACATGAATATGTATTTACAAGCTCTGTCTCATAAGAGTTTGTGTGAATGTACGAATAAAGGAACTCAGGGTTGCATTCTGATATGCCGAGTTCTTCTTCCATTTCCCTTTTTGCCGCCTCAAGCAGATTCTCTCTTGGATTGACATGCCCTCCAACAGACGTATCCCATTTGCCGGGAGCTACATCCTTGGTTTCTGAACGCTTTTGAAGGAAAAGATATCCTTTTTTGTTGAATACAAGCACATGCACAACTCTGTGGATTAGAGAGGGGTTCCCGTGTATCTCAGACCTTGGAGCAATGCTGATTGCTTTGCCGTGACTGTCAGTTATCTCTAGGAATTCTTCGGTTGTATCAGACAATATTTTCCTCCCGCATTTTTTGGTTTAAGTATTATAACTTTCATAAATACAGGTGTAAAGCGCCGCTGTGCTGCACTGCGGGATATTGACATTAAAATTGGATATGTTAAGCTTTTAATTAGCAGAGCTTATTTTTATTCAGATACGAGATGGAAGGAGACCGATAATGTTAACAGGGAAAGAAGACCCGATACAGTCGCTTATTGAGGCGTATCTTATGGAAAAGGGCACAATGGATTTCTACTCCCATGCTGCTGCAAAGGCGCTAAACCATGATGCAAGAAAAATGTTTGGAGAACTTTCTCAATGAGAACATAAGCATATAGACTTCATAGGATACCTCTATAAGTC
>JBAQLV010000011.1:0-95876 GCA_049302185.1 Thermodesulfovibrionales bacterium
GTGGATGATCGACTACAACGAGCACCGTCCCCATGATGCATTAGGGGACTTGACACCGGCTGAATACATGGAGCAAAATGCTGGGAACTCTATTTTACAACTGTCTACCTAATGGGGAAGCTTACGACATCAATTAAGGAAATGCGACTTATAGCCTCTGAATTTAACCCAAGATTAGGGAGAGATTTGAGACAGCCTTCTCCCAAAGACTTCCCTTTAAATTGACGATTGCGGTCATTTGATGCAATCCAAATAGAGCAACCTGTAATTTTTCCAAGTTGAATTAAGGCATTTTGAGACCTTGAATGTGCTGATTCTTCTTCTTTTGTGCCTACTGGTTTAGCTTCCTCAAACGATAAATCTATTTCGCCTTTTTTCGGTCTGCCACGTTTACGTTTTGATATTCTGGGGATATCTCTCTGGGATTTTGCTTCATCAATAAATTGGTTAATACTCAATTGAACCTCAGATATATCATTGTGCCGTGAACGAATAGATTTGATAATTGTTTCAGCAGGGTTGTCTTGAAGGAGTTGTTGATTTAAAATCCCCCATCCATACCTTGGTCCCCAAGCAGATGTTAAGGCATCTCTTACTTCCCCCAAAATTGGCAAACGATTAGGTTGCAAAAAAGCATGAGTAAATTTAAGTGGAATACGATGCGGAAAAAGGCCATTATCCCAGACGACTTTTTTTGAAGCGTAGGGCTCTCCAGAAATTTCGGCTAATCCAGCGATTGTTTTTTCAACAATAAATACAAGATAGTCTCCAACATTCCAATCCTTGAATCGCGCCGCTTTGCTACCCCACACTTGATGCTTGAAGCATGTTAAGAATTGGAACTCATCAATTTTTGTTAATCTAATTCGCATTTTCTTTTCTCCTAATGGGCTGCCATTTCACAATATCACCACAAACTTGGTATAAAAAGCGAACTTTGTTTCTCCTTATATTATCTGAACTATACACTTTTCAGGCGGGGGTTTTCAAGTGGGGGATTAAATAAGAAAACTCTCATTACCACGTAAGCGAGAGAATAGTCTTGATATCTGACTGAAGCCGGTTGAATTTGCATTTGAGCGCCATGCACTGCCCTGAGCGGTAACAGTTGCCGTCTTTTACAACAACATGTATGTGAATTCCTGTCTCTTCTGCATAAGGACATGGCAGATGCAGTTTTCGTGTAGTCTCGGAATAGTGTTTCTCCTTTATAGATGGCTGCATGAATTTTTACCTGTTCTTTAATTTTGCGAGCAGAAGCCCTATGTACTTGTTAATTGGATTGCCTCTTGAAAGAAACGGCAGAGGAGATTTTTTCCTTGTCCCAAGTTTTCTGATCTCCCACAGCAGGTCATGATTAGCCCCGTCAACCTTTAACCCGCTATTAAATGCGGCAAGGGCAGCTTTTTTTTCTCCGCCGGCAACGTATGCCCTGCCAAGGTTAAGATAAAGCGTGGCGTGAGCGGATTTGGTTATAGGCGGGAATGCAAGGTCAAGTCTTTCCATAGCCTTCTTGCATATATTTATCCCCTTGGTATATTTTTTATCAACAATGGCTGTGAGGCATCCGTAATAGGATACAATGAGCGGGTCTTCGTGGTATTCCTCAACTGCTTCCCTTAATATCTTTAAGGCTTCCCTGTTGTTTTTCCTTGCGAGAAGTTTTTTTGCGGCATCAAGATATTCTGTTTTTTTCCTGCTTTCTTTAAGTATGATTGTAAATTCTTCTTTCTCTGTCATATACCACGTTATGTAACAAGATTTTGATAATTAAATCAAGCTTAAAACATAAAACATCTTATATAATATTCCATGCTTATCCTCGGAATAGACACATCATGCGATGACACTGCTGCTGCTGTTGTTGAGAACGGTGGCAGAATAGTTTCTAATATTGTCTCAAGCCAAACGGATATTCACAAAAAATACGGAGGCATTGTCCCTGAGCTTGCATCGCGAAGGCACATAGAGATGATACTGCCTGTTGTTGATGAGGCGTTGAAGGGCGCAGGCGCAGGGCTTGAAGATATCTCGGCTGTTGCGGTCTGCCATGGGCCCGGATTGATCGGCTCTCTTCTTGTCGGATGCTCATTTGCAAAGGCATTATGTTTTTCAAAGAATATTCCTTTGATTGCGGTAAATCACCTTGAGGGGCACATGTTTTCCTGTTTTCTGGAAGAACCGCAGCCGGAATTTCCGTTCATCTCGCTGATAGCATCAGGCGGCCACACGAGCCTCTACCGCGTTGACGGTTTTGGGAAATACAGAGAACTTGGCAGGACAAGGGATGACGCGTCAGGCGAGGCTTATGACAAGGTATCCAAGCTTCTTGGGCTTGGTTATCCGGGAGGCCCCATAATTGATAAGCTTGCATCCGAAGGAAATCCAAAGGCGATAGATTTTCCAAGGCCGTATCTTCCTGAATCATTTGATTTCAGCTTCAGCGGTTTGAAGACAGCAGTGCTTCATTACCTTAGAGCGGAAGAGCAAAAGAGCAGAAGAGCAAAAGTACAGAAGTCAGCACCCCCCCAGCCCCCCCTTGGCAAGGGGGGGATTGAAGGGGGGGTATCTTCCGAGCTTCCCGGCTTCCGAACTTCCGAACTTATTAAGGACATTGCTGCTTCATTTCAGGCATGCATGGTTGATGTGCTTGTAAGAAAGACAGAATGGGCGATAAAAAAAGAGGGCATAGGACGAGTTACTCTCTCAGGCGGTGTATCGGCGAACAGCGAATTAAGAAAAAGAATGAAAGAAATGGGGGATGAAAGGGAAACAGAGATATTTATTCCATCCATAAATCTGTGCACGGATAATGCTGCCATGATTGCCTCGGCAGGGTATAATCACTTGTTAAATAAGGACTTCGCAGGAATAGACCTGAATCCCAAGGCATACCTTCCGCTTTAATCAACGGGCTTTCTAACGGAGTAAAGGACAAAAATTTTCCGCATCTGCAATTTCAGGAACGGCTTATAGCTTCTTTTTTCTGAAGACAAGGATTGCCGCAACAGCGGACAGGAATAGTAAAACGCTTATTCCCTGCGATATTGAGATATTTCCAAAGAGAAAGCCTCTCACTTCATCGCCTCTGAAGAATTCCACGGTAAACCTGATGACTGAGTATATTAAAAGGTAAGCCCAGAACAACTGTCCTTTGAATGACTGGCGCTTTCTCAGAGTTATTAGTATCAGAAAGTTTATGAATTCTCCTGCTGATTCGTATAGCTGTGTAGGGTGCAATGGTATGCCTATCCTTGCAAGGGATTCAGGGTTAAGGAATGTCACTGCCCAGGGCAGTCCCTCCGCAGGGCTTCCGTAACAGCAACCTGCTGAGAAACATCCAAGCCTTCCGATTGCATGCCCGATTGCAAGTGACGGCGCGAAAATATCAGCGGTAGCCCGGATATCAAGCCCTTTCTTTTTTGCATACCAGACAGCAACAGGGATTGCGAATATAACGCCTCCGTAGAATACAAGGCCGCCTTCCCAAATTTTGAATATGTCCAGAGGGTTTCTCAGAAAATGGCCTGCCTCCACAAGCACAAAGAAGAGCCTTGAGCCGATTATCGCTGCAATGAGCATGTAAAAACCAAGGTCAACTATTTTATCAGCAGGGATTCCCTGTTTCTTGGCCTGTCTTACGGCAAGCGCAAGCCCGAGGATAAAACCCGCGGCAATAAGCACGCCGTAGGTATGTATTGTCAGCGGGCCTATTTTAATTAATATTGGATGCATTTAAGTTCTCAATTATTTTTATTCTAAAGCAAACAGGGTTGTCCCTCGCTTGCTACGATATTTTTCGACAGTTCTAAGCTCATTACGCTACAGCCTCGAAACTCGACCTCCGGTCTCAGACAGTCGAGGCTGTGGCCGCTCCATTTCGCTAAGAACTATTACCGAAAAATCTCTGATGCCGCTCAAGACAGCCCTGCCTGCTTATTTTTCATTTGTGCCGTCCGATTTCCTCTAAGCATATTAAGAAAAATCAATCCTATCCCTATTGTCAGCGCTGAGTCTGCAACATTGAATGCCGGCCAGTGATGCCTGCCTGCAAATACATCTATGAAATCAACAACAGAGCCCCTGAAGAGCCTGTCTATCAAATTTCCTATTGCGCCTCCGAGGATAAGAGAAAGTCCTAAGGGGTCTTCCTTGCCTTTTATAAGCATAAAAAAGATGACTGCTATTGCAACGAGGGATATGATTATGAAGATGTTATTCCCGAAACTTTTGAACATGCCGAATGCAGCGCCTTCATTCCTCATATTCACAAGATTGAGAAATGGAAGAAGCTCAACAGGCTTAAAAGGACTTATGAGTTTATCTGCGAAATATTTTGTTGCCTGATCCATGATTACAAGCAGGGGCATAATGATAAAAGATGTTTTTCTCATTTAACGACATTATAACATCTATGGCATAATTCAGCGGCATCGCTGTATGTGCCGACAGATGTGCTCCAGTTCCAGCAGCGCTCGCATTTTTTGCCGCTTGCCCGTTCCACAATAACTGACATGCCTTTTATCTCTTCGCTTTCATAAGCGCTTTCTGGTTTAACAAATCCCCCCATTCCCCCCTTTGATAAAGGAGGGAATGGGGGGATTATCTCAGCGCCGGAAACGATAAACAATGTTGGGAGAAAATCTTTATATTCGTTCAGGAGATTGAACTCATTTCCAGGGAGGCATAGAATTACCTTTGCCTCAAGAGAATTGCCTATG
Organism: Thermodesulfovibrionales bacterium; assembly: GCA_049302185.1. Taxonomy (GTDB): domain Bacteria; phylum Nitrospirota; class Thermodesulfovibrionia; order Thermodesulfovibrionales; family UBA1546; genus UBA1546. The sequence goes on from JBAQLV010000011.1 coordinate 4,722, forward strand.
AACTTGTTCTGCCTCTTAATCTCCAGAGCCTTGTTTGTCTCATTCCTTATTGCTATGAGTCTTGCCCATTTCTCCTCAAGCGCCGGATCAAGGTATTTTTCATCTGCCTTCGGGAAAGGTGAAAGAAACACGCTCTCCTCTTTCTTGCCGGCAATGAATCTCCATATCTCTTCTACCGTGAAAGAGATTACCGGCGCCATAAGTCCGGTCATTGTTAAGAGTGTCCTGTTTAAGACCCACTGTGCAGCCCTTCTTTCCTTTGAATCGGATTTGAAGGTGTAAAGCCTGTCTTTAAGAATATCAAGATAAAATGAGCTCATGTCCACAACACAGAAGTTATGCAGGAGATGATAGACTTCATGGAAGTCAAATCTCTCGTATGCAGATGTGATTTTTGCAGTCAGGCTCTGAAGTCTTGACATTGCCCACCTGTCTATTTCGAGCAGGTCACTGCTGTAATCCTTTCCGTCAAAATCATAAAGGTTGCCGAGCAGAAATCTTGCGGTATTCCGAATTTTTCTGTATGCCTCTGTAAGCCTGTCTATAATTTCTTTTGATATTCTGACATCATCCCTGTAATCTTCAGCAGAGACCCACAGCCTCAGTATCTCGGCGCCATGTGCTTTTATTACCTCCTGAGGCGCAATAACATTGCCGAGAGACTTTGACATCTTCTTGCCTGAACCATCCATCACAAATCCGTGTGTAAGGACTGTTTTATACGGAGATGTTCCCTTTGTTCCCACTGACGTAAGCAAAGAACTCTGGAACCACCCTCTGTGCTGGTCGCTTCCCTCAAGATAAATATCAGCAGGCCATGAGAGCTTCGCATTTTTCTCCATCACAGCAGCGTGGCTTACGCCTGAGTCAAACCATACATCAAGTATGTCCATCTCTTTTGAAAAAGAGGCGCTGCCACATTTTTCGCATTTGTATCCTGACGGCAGAAAATCCTCTGCTTTTTTCATGAACCATATATCAGCCCCGTTTTCCTCAACGTGCTTTGCAATTGCGTCAAGAACTGAATCTTTTTTGACGAATTCTCCGCAGTCTTCGCATCTGATAAGCGTTATAGGCACTCCCCATGCCCTCTGTCTTGATATGCACCAGTCAGGCCTGCTTGAGACCATGTTGTATATCCTGTCTCTGCCCCATTTAGGAATCCAGTTGACTCTGTCTATTTCCTCAAGGCATTTTCCCCGCAAGTTGTTATGCTCGACAGATATGAACCACTGCTCTGTTGCGCGGAATATGACAGGTTTTTTGCACCTCCAGCAATGAGGATAGGAATGTATTATCTTTTCCTCCTTGATGAGCGCATTTTTATTTTTCAGGGTTTCAATGATTGCGGCATTTGCCTTGAATACAAACTGCCCTTCAAGTTCTCCTGCCTGTTTTGTGAATTTCCCTTTGTCATCAACAGGCGCATAGATATCAAGCCCGTATTTTAAGCCTGTTTCATAGTCGTCCTCGCCGTGGCCAGGCGCGATGTGAACTATTCCTGTTCCTTCTTCAAGGGATACAAATTCTCCGAGAACAGCCCTTGATTTCATCTGGATAAAAGGATGCTCTGCATTCACGCCTTCAATATCCCTGCCTGTTATCTTTGCGATAATTTTTCCTGCAAGACCTATCTTTTCTTTTAACGCTTCAAGCCTGCCCTCGGCAATGATATAAACTTCATTAGAAAATCCCCCCATCCCCCCTTTGCTAAAGGGGGGCGGGGGGGGATTATTTTCGTGATTTGCCTCAACAGCTACATAAATAAAATCAGGATGGAAAGCTAAGGCAAGGTTTGCAGGCAGTGTCCACGGAGTCGTTGTCCATATTACAAAAAAGATCTTTTTGCCCTTTAATGCGGGCATCTTATCTCCAAACTCCGAACTCTCCACTCCGAACTTTACAAATATAGATGGCGATTCTTTATCAGCATATTCCACCTCTGCCTCTGCTAATGCAGTAACACACGAAGGGCACCAGTGGACAGGTTTCTTGCCTTTATATGCATATCCTTTTTTTACAAACTCTGAAAATTCCCTGACAATTGTCCCTTCATATCCGTATGACATTGTGAGATACGGCTCTGCCCAGTCTCCCATAACTCCGAGCCTCTTGAATTCCTCCCTCTGGATGTCCACAAATTTTTCTGCGTATTCCTTGCATAGTTTTCTTTTTTCAAGGATGTCAACCCTGTCTTTTTTTTCTCCGAGGTTTTTGTCCACCTGAAGCTCTATCGGAAGGCCGTGGCAGTCCCATCCCGGAACGTATGGAGAATAAAACCCCTGCATTGATTTGAATTTTACGATTATGTCCTTGAGTATCTTATTGAGCGCATGCCCGATATGGATATGTCCGTTGGCATAAGGAGGGCCGTCATGGAGGATGTAATGTTTACTTCCTGAATTTTTGTTTTGCAGCTTTTCGTATATCTTATTCTCTTCCCAGAACTTGAGCATTTCAGGCTCTTTCTGTGTAAGGTTCGCCTTCATGGGGAACCCTGTCTGTGGAAGATTGAGTGTGTCTTTTATGTCTTTTCGCCCCTGCGAATCTGTGATTGCCATGTCAGAAAATGCTCCCCTTCTCTTATTTCTCTTCAGCCTTTTCTTTCTTCTGCGCAGCCTTGTCAGCGATTATCTTCTGTGCCTGGTGTGAAGGCACTTCTTCGTAATGCGAGAATTCCATTGAATAGAGGCCCCTTCCTGATGTAAGGCTGTGGAGCTGGTTTGCGTATGTCAGCATCTCAGACATGGGGACTAACGATGTTATCTTCTGGTTTCTCGCCTGTGATTCAACTCCCTGAACCTTGCCCCTCTTTGAATTGAGGTCGCCTATGACTGCGCCGAGGGCCTCATCAGGCGTTGTAATCTCTACTTTCATTACGGGTTCAAGGAGTATTGGCTTTGCATTTTCAACAGCCTTTTTTATACCCAATGAGCCTGCAATCTTAAACGCCATTTCTGATGAATCCACTGTATGATATGAGCCGTCATAAAGTGTAACCCTTACATCCACCATAGGATAACCGGCAATTATCCCTTCGTGCATTGCCTCTACAATTCCTTTTTCTACAGCAGGTATATATTGCCGCGGTATTGATCCTCCGACTATATCATCAACAAACTCAAAGCCCTTGCCTCTCGGCATCGGCTCTATCTTTATCCGGCAGTCTCCGTACTGTCCTCTTCCGCCTGACTGTTTTTTATACCTGCCCTGCGCATCGGATGAAGCCCGGATTGTTTCCCTGTATGGAATCTTCGGAGTTTTCATAATAACCTCAACTCCGAACTTCCTCTTCAACCTTTCAAGCGCGACTTCAAGATGCACCTGTCCCATGCCGGAGAGTATCATCTCTTTTGTCTCTTCGTCCCTGTGGAACTTAATGGTCGGGTCTTCTTCAAGAACCCTGTGAAGCCCTGTGCTGACTTTTTCTTCATCTCCTTTGCTTTTCGGGGCTATAGCATAGGAGATTATCGGTTCTGCAAACTTCACCTTCTCAAATACAATGGGATGAGCCTCATCAGAGAGCGTGTCTCCGGTGTTTGTCTCTTTGAGTTTTGACACAACTCCGATCTCGCCGGGACCTAAACTGCTTGCCGGTATCTGCTTTTTGCCGAGGAGATAGAATATCTGGCCTATTCTTTCTTTCGCTCCTGTTGTTGCATTCAACACAGTTGAATCAGCCTTCAGAGCGCCTGAATAGACTCTGAATACAGAAAGCTTTCCCGCATAAGGGTCTGCTATGGTTTTAAAGACGTATGCTGAGAACGGCTCTTTTTCATCAGGCTTTCTCTGGACGTCTTTTGAGTCTTTCGGATTTTTGCCTTTAATGGGGAAAATTCTTACGAGGTCATGGGGAGAAGGCAGGCAGAGTATTATTGCATCCATGAGCTGAGGGATGCCTATGTTTTTGGTTGCTGAGCCGCATACAACAGGGATAAACCTCCTTGACAGAGACCCCTCTTTTATCCCTCTTATAATCTCTTCCTGTGTCAGTTCACCGCCTTCAAGGTATTTTTCAAGGAGAGCGTCTTCTGATTCAGCAATCTTTTCTACAAGCTTTTTCCTGTATTCCTGAGCCTCAGACAGCATATCAGAGGGTATGTCTGATTCCGCTGCCTTGCCGCCTGAAAACGTATACGCCTTCATGTTAATGAGATTGATTATTCCGCTGAAAGTTTCTCCGGAACCTATTGGTATCTGAAGCGGAACGCCTTCTGTGCCGAAAGATTGGGCAAGTTCATCAAGAGCGCCGGGGAAGTTGGCTGATTCTTTATCCATCTTGTTTATAAAGACTATTCTCGGGATTTCATATTCACAGGCGTATTTCCAGACCTTCTCTGTTTCTGCCTTAACGCCTGATATGGCGCTGACTATGACTACAGCTCCGTCAACAGCCTTGAGGCTTCCTCTGGTGTCTTCTACAAAATTTATGAATCCCGGCGTATCAATCAGGTTTATGCGGTGGCTGTCCCAGTTGCAGAAGCCGAAAGCCGATGTAATGGTTATCTTTCTTGATATTTCTTCAGGTTCGCAGTCAGTTGTTGTATTGCCTTCTTCAATTCTGCCGAGCCTGTCAACAGAACCTGAATTAAAAAGCATTGCCTCGGTCAGGGATGTTTTTCCCGCGCCTCCATGCGCAATTACAGCGACATTCCGGATTTTGTTAACATCAAGATTACCCATGAAACCTCCTCCTTATTAAAATTCAAAGTTCAAAAATTAGGTATCTTAAATTTTAAATATTGAATGTTGAATTTTACTCAAGTATTTCTTCTATAACAGGCTTTGTTTCTGTTTTTTTCTCTGCTGTCAGGCTCCATATCTTGATGCCTAAAAAGGCAATCAGGAATAAACCGAAACCGAATATTGCTGACAGTATGTCGGGGTCTATATCTTTAAACTGACGACTGAAAATTTCTTTTCCAAGAACTGCGCCTGTAATCAGAGCTATTGCAGGAATGCCGTAAACAAGGATTGAACCCTTGAGATATGTGTATGACTTTATGACAACCCTGACCTTCTGCCCTGCCTTTGCGCCTGCCTTGTTCACCGCATCAATCTCCATTGACTGTTCATCAGGCTTGCATGTGCCTGCTGTGCATCCTTCACAGACGCTATTTCTCGGAACCGAAACTTTCGCAAAAGCCCCTGTTGTGCTTTTTACTATTCCGATTTCCTCCATGACAATGGCATTTTAACATACTATGTTCTTTTCTTAAAAGTCCTGTTTTTTATCTCGGTTCAAGCCTGTGAAACAACTTCTCAGAAGAGAAGGATGAAAATTGCTATTCTTCTTCTTCTTCCTTCAGCAGCTTATATTCAATGCTGTCAACAAGCGCCTGCCATGACGCCTCTATAATGTTCTCCGATACGCCGACAGTGCTCCATCTGGTTTTTTCATCTCCTGATTCTGCAAGCACTCTGACTCTTGCGGAAGTTCCCCTGCCTGCCGTAAGCACTCTTACTTTGTAATCGTGAAGTTTTATATTTTTTAGTTCCGGATAGAACTTATCAAGGGCGCTTCTCAGGGCATTGTCAAGCGCGTTCACAGGGCCGCTGCCTGTGGCGGCAGTGTGTTCAGTTTTCCCTCCGACCCTTACCATTATTGTAGCCTCGGTCAATGGTATCTCGCCTTCTTTTCTTTTTTCGACGATTACCCTGAACCCGATAAGGTCAAAGAATTTCCTGTGCAGCCCGAGCGCTTTTTTGAGAAGAAGCTCAAATGACGCCTCTGCCCCTTCAAACTGAAATCCCTGATGTTCGAGATCCTTCAATCTGTTTAATATGTCCTGAAGCTGCGGAGAATCCGGCTCTATGTGGATGTTAAATTCCTTTGCCTTTCTGAGAATGTTGCTTTTCCCTGCAAGGTCCGAGATTAGGACCCTGTGCGAGTTTCCCACAAGTTCGGGTTTTATATGCTCGTATGTCTCAGGCCTTTTCATAACAGCGCTCACATGCACTCCGCCCTTATGCGCGAAGGCGCTGTCTCCGACAAACGGCTGGCGCTTGAAATGCCTCATATTTGATATCTCGTTTACGAATCTTGAAACGTCCCTGAGCCTTTTCATCTGTGCGTCAGTAATGCATTTTATCCCGAGTTTGAGATTAAGATTAGGGATTACAGAGCAGAGGTTGGCGTTTCCGCATCTTTCTCCAATGCCGTTTATTGTCCCCTGCACCTGCGATGCGCCTAACTCAACCGCGATTATTGAATTTGCCACCGCACATTCAGAGTCATTATGCGTATGTATCCCGATTGGAGCTTTTGTTTTTTTAATGACGCCGGCAACTATTCTTTGCATCTCATCAGGCATCGTGCCTCCGTTTGTGTCACACAGCACGAGGAAGTCTGCGCCTGCATCCTGAGCAGCGATGAGGCATTTCAATGCAAGGGACGGATTGTCCTTGTATCCGTCAAAGAAGTGTTCTGCATCAAAAAATACCTTGTCTGCGTATTTTTTAAGATAAGCCACTGAATTATGGATTATCTCAAGGTTTTCTGAAGGCGTTATCTTCAGGACTTCTTTTATGTGAAAATCCCATGTCTTTCCGAATATGGTTATTACAGGGGTTTCTGATGCAATAAGCGCCTTTATGTTTGCGTCATCTTTAACTTTGTGTTTTGGCCTGTGTGTGCTTCCGAATGCGGCTACTACAGAATTTTTCAGCTTCAGTTTTTTTGATTTTTTAAAGTAATCTGCGTCTTTCGGGTTTGAACCGGGCCAGCCTCCCTCAATATAACGCACTCCGAGTTCATCAAGCTTCTCGGTAATCCTGAGTTTGTCCTCAACGGAGAATGCAATATCCTCTGACTGTGAACCATCCCTCAGCGTTGTGTCGTATATCTCAACCTTACGCATAGTGTTATTTTAATAATGCCGCTCTAACATTGTTTCTGTCATTCCGTGCTTGGCACGGAATCCAGTCCTTACCTGGATTCCCGCTTTCGCGGGAATGACGTTTTATCTATAAGCCGCTAAATAACTCTTAACTCTTAACTCCTAACTCCCTACGTCCCCATCTCCCAGCTCTCAAGATATTTTTTCTGCTCAGGAGTAAGCACATCTATCCTGATTCCAAGGGATCTGAGTTTTAGTTTTGCTATCTCAGCATCTATTTTTTCAGGGACACTGTAAACTTTCCTTTCGAGCTTTCTGTAGTTTTTCACCATGTATTCTGCGCACAATGCCTGGTTTGCAAAGCTCATGTCCATAACAGCGGAAGGATGCCCCTCTGCCGCTGCAAGGTTAATAAGCCGCCCCTCTCCGAGGAGATACACCCTTTTGCCGTTCCTGAGAGTATATTCTTCCACGAAATCCCTTATTGTTCTCCTTGACTTTGACAGTTTCTTAAGGGCATCTATTGCTATCTCAACATTGAAATGCCCTGAATTACAGAAAATGGCGCCGTCTTTCATAAGATTAAAGCATTCTTTGTATATGACGTCAATATCTCCGGTAGCTGTAACGAATATGTCTCCGATTCGCGCTGCATCTCTCATGGGCATAACATCAAATCCGTCCATAGTAGCTTCAAGCCCGCGAAGAGGATTGACCTCTGTGATAATTATCTTTGCTCCCATGCCTTTTGCCCTCATCGCTATTCCTTTGCTGCACCACCCGTAGCCTGCTATAACGAATACTGAGCCTGCAATCAGCCTGTTTGTAGCCCGCATTATTCCGTCTATGGTTGATTGTCCCGTGCCGTAACGGTTGTCAAACAAATATTTTGTATATGCGTCATTCACAGCGATGATTGGGTATTTCAAGACCCCCTTTTCAGCCATTGCCCTCAGCCTTATGACCCCTGTTGTTGTCTCTTCTGTCCCGCCTAACAGGTTTTTCAGGAGTTCTTTTTTCTTTGTATGCAGGGTTGAGACAATGTCGGCTCCGTCATCCATTGTTATGTTCGGGTTAAGGGACAGGGCATCCATTATATGCCTGTAATAAGTCTTGTGGTCTTCGCCTTTTATTGCAAAAACAGAAATGCCTGAGTTCTTAACAAGTGATGCCGCAACATCATCCTGTGTGCTTAATGGATTTGATGCGCACAGATATACCTGCGCTCCGCCTGCCTTCAGAGTTTCAGCAAGGTTCGCAGTCTCAGTGGTTACATGCAGGCATGCGGCAAGCCTTACGCCTTTTAGAGGTTTTTCCTTTCTGAACCGCTCTGTTATGCTCTTGAGAACAGGCATCTCTTTAGCAGCCCATTCAATCCGTAATTTCCCTTTATTAGCCAGCTTGATATCTTTTATATCGTGTTTTACCATTATCCCCTCTTGTTTCTTTATTTTTTAACTCTTAACTCTTAACTCTTTTTCTATAATCCCGCCTCTTTTTTCAAAGCATCCGCCTTATCTGTTTTCTCCCATGTGAAGTCAGGGTCATTCTTGCCGAAATGTCCGTATGCGGCTGTTTTCCTGTATATGGGCCTCCTCAGGTTCAGGTGTTCAATTATTCCCTTTGGAGTCAGGTTAAAGTTTTTCCTTATCAGTTTTACGATTTTTTCCTCGGCAATCTTACCTGTCTCAAAAGTGTCAACAAGAATGGAGACAGGTTCAGGGATGCCGATTGCATATGCAATCTGGACTTCAACTCTGTCTGCTATGCCTGCTGCAACAATGTTTTTTGCTATGTACCGTGCCACATAGGCGCCTGAGCGGTCTACTTTCGTTGGATCTTTTCCGGAGAAGCATCCTCCTCCGTGGCTGCCTACGCCGCCGTAGCTGTCAACTATTATTTTTCTCCCTGTCAGTCCAGTATCACCCATAGGGCCTCCGACAACGAAACGGCCTGTGGGGTTAATGTAGTATTTAACGTTTTCCTCATCAAGGAGTTTCTTTGGAACAACTGGCTTGATTACCTTTTCTATAATGTCTTCCTTCATGTCTTTCATGTGGACATCAGGACTGTGCTGTGACGAAATAACAATTGTATCTATCCTGAATGGTTTGCCGTCTCTGTACTCAATTGTAACCTGAGATTTGCCGTCAGGCCTAAGATAGGGAAGGACATCATTCTTTCTGACCTCCGAAAGCCGCAGTGCAAGTTTATGGGCAAGCATGATTGGCAGAGGCATAAGCTCTTCTGTTTCATTGCATGCAAAGCCGAACATCAGTCCCTGGTCTCCTGCGCCTCCTGTGTCAACGCCCATTGCTATATCGCCGGACTGCTGGTCGATGGAGGTTATTACAGAGCAGGTTTCATAATCAAAACCGTATTTTGCTCTTGTGTAACCTATGTTCTTAATGGTTTCTCTCACGATGTCAGGTATATGGACATAACATGTTGTTGAAATCTCTCCGGCGACAAAGGCAAGCCCTGTTGTCACAAGAGTCTCACACGCCACTCTTGCAACTGGGTCCTGCGCAATTATCGCATCAAGAATTGCATCTGATATCTGGTCAGCTATCTTGTCAGGATGACCTTCAGTTACAGATTCAGAAGTAAAAAAAAAGTTCTTTCTTGACATCGGCAACCTCCTTGAGCGTAGTTTGAATATGTATTTTATAAACTTTTGGATGAAAAATGGAAGAGGCATTTTAAAATAACTCTTTTTTCTGCTAAAATCTCCTGTGTTCACCCAGCAGTTAATCAACGGCCTTACGCTCGGCGGAGTGTATGCGCTCATAGCGCTCGGCTATACAATGGTTTACGGGATACTGGGGCTTATAAATTTCGCACACGGCGAGATTTATATGCTCGGCGCATATCTCGGAATTATATTTCTTGCTTTTTTCACAGCTATAGGACTTACATCATACAGCCTTCCGCTTGCGCTGATTCTGACGTTTATTCTCTCTGTAGTCTTCTGTTCATCCTATGGCTTTACAATAGAAAAGATTGCGTATAAGCCCCTGAGAAATGCGCCGAGGCTCAGCCCTTTGATAAGCGCAATAGGCGTGTCAATATTCCTCCAGAATTATGTGATGCTCACGCAGGGAGCAACCGATAAGATTTTCCCGCATCTTTTTGAAAAGGCAGGAATTGAACTTATGGGGGCAAGAGTTACATATACACAAATTTTCATAATAGCGGCCTCAGCAATCTTAATGCTTTCTTTGAATCTGTTTATCACAAAAACACGAATGGGCAAGGCAATGAGGGCGGTTGCGCAGGATAAGGTGATGGCATCACTCGTTGGGATAAACATAAATACCGTCATATCAGCGGCCTTTATAATAGGTTCGGGACTTGCCGCAGTTGCCGGCCTTATGGTTGCGGTGTATTACGGCCTTGTGAATTATTCTATAGGCTATATAGCAGGAATTAAGGCATTCACGGCAGCGGTGCTTGGCGGAATCGGAAGCATTCCGGGCGCAATGTTCGGCGGAATCCTGCTCGGCCTTATTGAGAGCTTCAGCGCAGGTTACATATCAAGTGAATACAAGGATGCATACGCATTTATCATATTGATTATCATTCTGTTTATTAAGCCTTCAGGTCTTTTTGGAAAGACACAGGAAGAAAAGGTATGAAAAAAGCATTGTGGCTGGCGCTGCTTTTTCTTCCGTTTAAGGGTTTAGAGGCAGCGGGGATTCTCTTCATTGTGTTGTTTGCTGCGGTTTCCATGCTGAACATGTTTAAAAAGTATGCCGGAACCATGAAGGGAGTTTTCAGCGATTTTAAAAAATACCTTTCAGGCAGAATCATGATAAGACTGCCGGAATCAAAAACTCGTTCAATAGCTCTAATTCTCCTCATGTCTGTCGTTGTCATGGCCCTGCCTTTTTACGGGCATGATTATCTGATTGACATTGCAGTGCTTTCAGGCATCTACATAATACTTGCACAAGGATTGAATATAGTTGTGGGTTTTACCGGCTTATTAAACCTCGGCTTTGTAGCTTTCTATGCGATAGGCGCATATTCGTATGCGCTTCTCAACACAAAACTGGGGATGGGTTTCTGGGCATCTCTGCCTCTTTCAGTCATGCTTGTAACCTTATCGGGATTCATACTCGCTATTCCGGCATTGAGGCTGAGGGGTGACTATCTTGCCATAGTGACTCTCGGCTTTGGAGAAATTGTGAGGCTTGTACTGAATAACTGGGATTCTTTTACTAAGGGGCCGAACGGAATCGGCGGGATTGAGCCGCCGCATATTTTCGGAATGTATATAAGCAAACTGGGCCATTTCTATTATTTCATCATTATATTTGTGCTGCTTGCTGTATTCATAATAAGAAGGGTATCTGCATCAAGGATTGGAAGGGCATGGATAGCGATAAGGGAGGACGAGATTGCGTCATCTTCCATAGGGATAAATACAACAGCATACAAACTTTATGCGTTTGCATTCGGCGCATTCTGGGCAGGGCTTGCAGGAGTTCTCTTTGCCGCTAAGATGCAGTTTGTATCTCCGGAGAGTTTCACATTCATGGAGTCTGTCCTGATACTCTGCATGGTTATACTCGGAGGGCTGGGAAGCATCCCGGGTGTAATATTAGGCGCAATAATACTCGTTATGCTCCCTGAGATGCTCAGAGAAGTTCAGTTATACCGCATGCTTGCGCTTGGAAGCGGGCTTGTCATGCTTATGATATTCAGGCCGCAGGGGTTGATGGGAGGGAAGGGTGTATCTTTTAGAGGTTAGGGATCTCACAAAACATTTTGGCGGAATAAGAGCGATAGAGGAAGTTAGGTTCAGGGCTAAGGAAGGCTCTATAATGAGCATCATCGGGCCTAATGGCGCAGGGAAGACAACACTCTTTAACTGTCTTACAGGAATAACCCGGCCGACAAAGGGAGCGATAAGTTTTTTTGACAGGGAGATAACAGGTCTTAAGCCTGACAGTATTGTGAAGCTCGGTGTAGCAAGGACATTTCAGAATATAAGGCTATTCAGGGAGATGACTGTCATTGAGAATGTTATGGTATCGCAGCACTGCAGGACACAGTCAGGACTCCTGTCAGCAATAATCAGGAGCAACAGCTTCAGGAACGAAGAAAAGACAATAAAGGAAAAGGCGCTTGAATATCTTGAACTCGTTGGTCTGGAGGCATATTCTGACACTATTGCAGGCAGTCTTCCATACGGAAGCCAGAAGAGGCTTGAGATAGCGAGGGCGATTGCAACAGAGCCGAGGCTCATTCTTCTTGATGAGCCAACGGCAGGCATGAACCCGCAGGAGACCGGAGAGATGATGGAGCTTATTAAAAAACTTCAGGAACTCGGCAAGACGATAATTCTTATAGAACATGATATGAAGGTTGTAATGGGGATTTCGGAGAATATTGTTGTCCTTGACCACGGCGTGAAGATTGCAGAAGGCGCTCCGGAGGAGATAAGGAAAAATCCGATGGTTATAGAGGCGTATCTTGGAAAGGAAAATAGAGATGCTTGAATTAAATAACATACACACATTTTACGGCCAGATAGAGGCGTTGAAAGGCATTACGCTGAAAATAAACAAGGGTGAGATAGTGTGCCTTATAGGAAACAACGGAGCCGGAAAGTCAACTGCTTTGATGACAATATCAGGGATATTAAGACCGCGCATGGGCAGGATAATTTTTATGGAAGAAGATATTTCTGATACACCCCCTCACAGCATTGTTGAGATGGGGATAAGCCATGTGCCTGAAGGAAGGAGGATATTCCCCAAGCTCACTGTAAAGGAAAATCTTGAGATGGGAGCGTATACAGTGACCAGTAGTCAGGTGTCAGGTGTCAGGGGAAAAACAACTAAAAACCGACAATTGAAAGCTTTGCTTGAAAAGGTTTATGACATGTTTCCTGTTCTGAGGGAGCGTGAGAGACAAATGGGCGGCACCCTGAGCGGCGGAGAACAGCAAATGCTTGCAATATCAAGGGCATTGATGTCAGACCCGAAACTCCTTCTCCTTGATGAGCCGTCATTGGGGCTTGCGCCGATAATAGTGAGCAGGATATTTAAGGCGATACAGGAAATAAATAAGGAAGGAGTTACAATCCTGCTTGTCGAACAAAATGCGCATGCAGCCTTAAATCTCTCAAGCAGGGGATATGTCCTTGAAAACGGCAGGATAAAGATGCACGGACAGGGAAAGGATCTTTTGAATAGTGAAGAGGTAAAAAAGGCATATCTCGGAGAATAGGGGACAGAAACCAGTCAAAATCCAAAGTGCTAAGCAGGGTTGCCTTTCGTTTCCTGCGAGATTTTTCGACAGTTCTAAACTCATTCCGCTACATCCTCGAAACTCGTTCCGAAAGCTTTCGGAACTCAGACAGTCGAGGATGTGGCCGCTGCATTTCGTTAAGAACCGTTACCTAAAAATCTCGAAAGCCACTCAAAACAACCCTGCTTATCACTGGTAATAAGCAATCAATTTCTTGACTTTTTAATGAAAGATAGTGTTTAATAAACATTCCGGAGGTAATGAAATCATGTATGCAATTATAGAAACAGGCGGAAAGCAATATAAAGTCTCATCAGGCGACACGATAAAGGTGGACAAGATGGCTGAAGAAGCCGGCGTTGCCGTGACACTGGATAAAGTGCTTGCAGTAGTCAGGGATGAGAAGGACAAGAAGAATAAAATAGGCGCACCTTATGTTAAGGGTGCTGAGGTGAAGGCTGAGGTAATAGGCGCTGTAAAAGGAGAAAAGGTAATTGTTCATAAGCAGAGGCCAAGAAAGGTATACAGGAAAACCAACGGCCACAGACAGCAGTATACAGCCCTGAAGATAAACGAGATAGTAATCGGAGGAAAAGATGGCGCATAAAAAAGGCGTAGGAAGTTCAAGAAACGGCCGCGACAGCGAGTCGCAGCGTCTCGGCGTTAAGATATACGGAGGGCAGGTAGTCCGTGCAGGCAATATCATTGTAAGGCAGAGGGGCACAAAGTTTCATCCCGGTTTTAATGTCGGAAAAGGAACTGATGACACTCTTTTTGCAAAAGTTGCCGGCAAGGTTGCTTTTGAGAGGAAGAACCGCTCAACCCTTAAGATAAGTGTATATCCGATAACAGAGCCCGCAGCAGAGCAGACCGTAGCAGCAAGTTAGTCCTCACGTTTCAATATTTTTCGTCATTTCCACGAAAGTGGGAATCCAGTAAAATCATATGTCTGGATTCCGCATCAAGTGCGGAATGACAAATAAAAAGGTATCACATTTTTATTTTTTTTACAAAGCTGTTACGACCAACACAAAGCCGATGAGCATGAGGACTGCGCCGAGGAATCTTTCTTTAATGTTTTCTTCCCTGAAAAGAAAGTAGCCGTACATTATCCCGATAATCAGGCTTAACCTTTTCACAGAAATCATATAAGCCACTTTTGTCAGGTTCATGGCAAGCATGTGTGTTGCTGCCATGACGGCAAGAAAAACACCCGGCAGGACAAGTTTCTTGAATTGCTTGCCTCTGAAAAAAACTCCCAGCTCCTTTCTGCCCATACAGAATGCTATCGGCGCAAAGAAAACAGTAAGCGCTATGAAATAAGTTACGGCAAAAAACAAAGGAGAGGAATGCTCTATCGCCACCTTCCCAAAAGAAGCGGTAAGGCTGTAAATCACTGCCACGCCTATCATCATGATTGACCCTTTTTCTCTTGATATGCTTCTGAAAGGCTCAAATATGCCTTTTTTTATTTCACGGATATTCAGTGTATAACTTCCAACTGCGATTAGAAATATCCCTGCGCCTCCCCGGAACGAGACTTTCTCACCAACAATCAGATAAGAGATGAAAATCAAAAAAACAGGCGTCAGGGCAAGGAACGGAAGCGTGAGACTGAGAGGAGAAAGACGCAGCGCTTTGATATAAAGAACAATAGTTACTGTTTCAAGCGGCACAAGTAACGCAAATGCCTTGTAGAATTCCGCATCAAGTTCAGGCACAGGAACAAAGAGCCATATAATCAGGAGCAGGGGGAGTGAAAAGAAGAACCTGAACCATGCGACAAGATATTCATTGCTGTCTTTCAGCGCCTTTTTTGTAAGCGCATCGCTCGTTGCGAGAGTAAAAGCTGATATCAATGCAAAGACCACCCACATCCAACTATTTTATAATAAAGATTAAAAATGTGATATTATATTTCCATGAAAAGGTTATTTTTAGGCTTAGCTGTTTTATCTCTTATTGCGGCTTGTGATGAAAAGCCCAAGAACCCGGTTTCTGAATACGGCAACACTATGATTGACTCATACAAAAAAGGACAGAAGGCAGGGGAAACAGCAAACCTTGATGCCGTAAAAAAGGCTGTGCAGGCGTATCATGCTCTGAATGATAAGTATCCTCAGTCGCTTGATGATGTTAAAGGATTAATCGGCGCTGAAATGGATATGTCAAAATATAACTACGACCCTCAGACAGGGACTGTGAACATCAGGAATAATTAAGCCTGCCGAATAATCTCCCGCCGGAGGAGGTTTTATTTTTCACTTGATCCCTTTAAAGTGTTTGTGGTTTTTAAATCCCGAATCTGGTTTATGAGATGCATTGTCATACCTGAATATCAGATTGCCATCTTTGTCCTGAAAATGAAACGAATATGAAAATTTTTCAATCTTATACCTTAAGTCAACATATTCTGCGGCAAATAGCTTTGAATCGTCAGCGAATACTATAATGGATTTTATCACGCCAATCTTTTCCGTCCTTAAATCAATCCTTACTTCAGAGGTAACGATAAAGCCTGTCTTTGAATAATCATCAATTACCTTTACAAAATCCTGTAAGTATTCAGGCAGCAACATATTCTATATCTTTAAGTTTTTCAAGTTCCTCTATAATTCTATTGCGCATCCCTAATTCACCTGCCCACCTGACATACTCATCATCGCCCCCTTTTAAATCCTCGGCAGCGAATTCTTTTGAAAAAGTCTCATTACTCTCTCTGCAATATAAAACGCAGCGTCTCCCTGTTCTTCCTGAATCCCAACGCCGGTTCCGGTCATGACGAACGACACTGCAACAGCGGCAAAAAGGGCAAGTATCATCATAATCATGACAGTTGCAATGATGGAGAGGCCGGATTGATTAAGTGTTTTTATGTGATTTTCCATAGCTTACTCATTCACGCGAACTCTTACACGATATCTATCAACGGTGATTAATGCTTTCTTTTCTAAGACATCTTTATATGTTTCTACTAATCTAAGCAAGAATTCTCCCTGTTTCTTTGCAGGAATATCTACTAACCCGGCATCTTTAAGGTCTCTTACCGCAAAACTTGAAATACAACTGTCAATCAGGAATTTCATCCGCGCCTAAGTTATAGCCAAGGCCGGCTCAATTCTTTCATGTGCAACTATTCTATGGGCATAGCCAAGGCATGCCTGTATATCTTCTTTTTCCAAAAACGGATAACCATCCAGCAATTCCTCGGCTGTAGAGCCTGCAGCAAGCATCCCAAGAATATGCTCTACAGCTATTCTCATCCCACGGATTATTGGCTTTCCGCCAAATATCGCAGGATTAAAAGTGATACGTTTTAAAAGTTCTTCATCTGTCATTTTATCCTCCTTCTTCCAGTTTTTTTTATTATATCAAATAATTTCCCGTGGTCTATTATCTTTTTAAACTGCCACAAGTTTTTTCTTCATACAAAAATTATATAACAGATTCCTTGGATAAACCTCTGACTGGAGCTGAACACTTTCGCCTGAAATTGTGGCGGTGAGGGAAAAACCGGATTGATTCTTATTCATAATGAATAGAACTCAGCTTTTTACTTTTTTCTTTACAGGTTCTTTTAAACAAGATGGTTTTTCAGATGCCGTTTTATACCACCTTGTACGTTTATCTTCGATATTGATTTCCCTGAACCCTTCATTATGAAGGTAGTTTATTATTTCTTTTGCCTTTATTGTTCCTTTAGCCATTTTAAATACCTCCCTTTGTAGAATTCATAATTTTTCATACAAAAATTATATCACAAACTTCTCAGATAGACCTCTGACTGAAGGGTTACGGTTTCACCTGAAACGGTAGACGTCGTGGTTAGCCTGATTCTTTTTGTAGTGACAGAAGAAAATTGGACAGGGCTCTCTGCATCTCCATTTGCTCTAATGTACGCAAAGGAAAACGAGGCAATATTTGTTGAAAGGGTTTGCCCGTTTCCCGCAACGCAAGCTCCCGCCTCTTCGCGTTTGATATCAGGATTTATATAGCTGTAATTTACCAGTATGTTGTTATTTGTGCCGTCTAACATTGTGAAGCAAAACTGCGTTGAACTTGATGCTGTTACGCTTGCGCTATTTTTTAAATTCCTTATCTCTTTTGCCATCCTCTCCATAGCAACCCTTGCCTGATCAAGCGCCTCTTTGCGGTTGTCTACTACAAAAAATCCCGTAATCCCTGTTGACAATGCATTAGCCACAACAAGCGCAACGATGCCTATGAGCACCATGCCAATGACAAGCTCAATAAGAGTAACGCCTCTATTGCCAGTGAACAGTGAATAGTTTTTTTAGGTAACTTTGAACTTTCATATTATTGATGTCTCTAAAATTAATGTCCTATACTCTACTCTGCCTCCAACAGTATGGTCATTCCTGCGAAAGCAGGAATCCAGTTCTTTTGCCCTCTTTTCTGGATTCACGCTCATACGGGAATGACAGAAAAACAGTTGTCATCTTAGTAATTCGACATCACCGTTGTCAGCACAACAGAGCTGTTCCAGTTGTTGGCAGGCGCAGTGACTGTTACTTGTATGAGTTTATAATTCGTTCCCGATCCTGAATCTGTGACACAAGGGGAAGTATTATTGAGGTTGCTGTTTTGGACATAACATACCTGAACGCTTCTTGAATAAGTAACGCCTCCGACACTTACAGGAGGTGCGCCCGCTGCGTAGTCATCCACATCATCATAAGTTGACAAAGTTCCGGCAATTTTCCCCTGAGTGATAGGCAACTTCTAACTTTTAACTCTAAACTCATAACTCTTAACTTTTTCATCAATAGCTCACCCTTCCTGTGCCTTCTTCTATGGTTATGCTTTTAGATGACCCTTTATAAGTGACGGTTACTGTCTGACCCGCAATTGTTGTGCCGCCGCTGTTAACAGGCGTTCCGAGAGAGTTAAATGCTATTGGATTAGTAGTCGGAACAGTTATTGTAACTCCGCTATAGCTGTCGCACCTGCTGTCATTAAAAGCAACAACAAAGTTATTTGATGTGTCTGTAGAGCACGGGTCGCCGGGACTCGGCGCGCGGGTAGGCACAGTAATGTCCTGATACACATCATATCCGTTTGCGTTGAATGTGATTGCCGCCCTTGTCTGTGTTGAAATGGCAAGTTTCTGCGCGTATCTTATATCAGCGGCGACTTTTCTTGTTGCGCTGTTGAGTTTTATTGTATCAAAAGGGCTCCATCTGACAGCAACCACAGCAGCAAGAATGACTGCGATGACCATTACGATTACTGACTCAATGAGAGTGAAACCTCTACCCCCCTTTCGCCCCCCCTTGCTAAGGGGGGTGAACAGTGAACAGTTTTTTTAATCCCCCCTCACCCCCCTTTAGCAAAGGGGGGTGAGGGGGGATTTGAATTCTGAATTCTCATCATGTTTAGATTTTATCACAATCTGCCATATTTGACAAAAGGCGTCTGTGTGTAGTTTAATAATAACTCTTTCGTTCTATTCGGGCGGGTAGCTCAGCTGGGAGAGCACAGCCCTTACAAGGCTGGGGTCACAGGTTCAATCCCTGTTCCGCCTACCATTTTTGCCTCTGGCAAAAATGGAGTCATGAGTTGAGAGTCATGAGTTGAGAGTTTTAGGAATATCTGATTCACTCCTCACTTTCAACTTTGAACTTTTAACTCAAAAATCTGCTTTGCAGATTTTTGCTGGGGTGGTAGTTCAGCTGGTTAGAACGCCGGCCTGTCACGTCGGAGGTCGCGGGTTCGAGCCCCGTCCACCCCGCCATAACTTTGGGGAGGTCGTCCCGATTTGATCGGGATCCACCCCGCCATTACTTCACTATCATGCCTGCGTAACCCACTACTTGGTCATAGTCTCCGCTGACTTCGCCTGATGTGGAGTATTTGATAAGCCTTGCCTCAATAGCTCCGAGCGCCTTTGCCGCAAAGAGCATTACTGTTGCCGGAAGATAGCCGCACATGGAAATCCTCTCCCTTGATACAACTGTATAAAGTCCTTCAGGGTTTATGGACTTAATCATTTCTATCGCTTTTTTGTCTTTCTGTCTTGCAACATCTTCAGGGACATAATGGCTCATATCAGAGCTTGCAACTATGACAGCTGCATAATTAACCTCTTTTATTGATTTTGCAATCCCTTCTCCGAGCAAACGGCATTCTTCAAGAGAAGCTGACATAATAACAATCGGCACGATATTAGGTGCCGTGGAAAAATAAGCTATGAACGGAAGCTGCACCTCAAGTGAATGCTCAAATGTATGAGCGTTTGCATCTTTTGAAATTATCGGTGTGTTTGCGGCTATTCTCCGTGAAAGTTTTTCATCTATGGAGAAAACACCTGTTGGTATTTCCCATTCGCCTGATGCCATCATTGAAACTTTTGCGCCGAGGCCTGTATGGTTCGGGCCTATAAGCACGAATGTCTTAGGAAACTCTATTGCTGAGTATACCTCTCCTGCAACAGAGCCTGAGTATATGAGTCCGGCATGAGGAGAGAGTATCCCGATTGCGTGTTCTTTTACAGCGCTGATGTTTATGTATTGTTTGACCTGCTGTGTCAGTTTTGATGCTGTGCCCTGATAGAACTGTCCTGCAACTGCCGGCAGCCGCCTCATGATTCCCTCACATAAAGTGCAAATATCTTGATAATATTTTACGCCTTTTGTCCCGAAAATACCCCTATAATGCCATTATCCCTGTTTGTTTCTCCTCTTTATCCGTCATGCCCGAAGTTCTTAATCGGGCATCCAGTCTATTTGTTTGATGTCTGGATTCCCGCTTACTGACTGCGGGAATGACATTTCCATTCCCCTTTGTGAGAGTTTGATCAGAAGACCTCTTCTGTTTCGCTATATTCCCTGTCGCTATAATTTTCAAACCTTGTGTAATGCGGAAAGAATGCGAGATTGATTGTTCTGGTTGGCCCGTTCCTCTGCTTTGCAACATTGATTTCCGCCTTGCCCCTGTCATTAGAATCCTTATTGTAGAATTCATCCCTGTAGAGGAAGATTATGACATCCGCATCCTGCTCTATTGCGCCTGACTCTCTCAAATCAGAGAGATTAGGCCTTTTGTCGTTCCTTTGCTCTACGCCTCTGTTTAGCTGGCTCAGTGCGATTACAGGCACTTGCAGTTCTTTGGACAGCGCCTTGAGCGAACGGGATATCTCGGAGATTTCCTGTTCCCTGTTCTTGTCAAAGCCTCCTCTGCCTCTCATCAACTGGAGGTAGTCCACTACTATAAGGCTTAATCCCTTGTGTTCAAGTTTAAGGCGCCGCGCTTTAGCCCTCATCTCAAGGACATTTATGTTTGAGGAATCATCTATGAAGATAGGCGCCTCTGTGAGTTTGCCTGCGGCATTGGTGAGTTTGCTCCAGTCCTCTTTTCTTATGAAACCTTTTCTTACGCTGTTGGAATCAACCCTTGCTTCTGAACAGAGCATTCTCAGGGCAAGCTGTTCCTTTGACATTTCCAGACTGAATATTGCAACAGGTTCTTTCAGCTCAACACCAACCTGACGGGCAATATCCAGACTGAACGCTGTTTTTCCCATAGAAGGCCTTCCACCTATTACTATCAGGTCGCCCTTCTGAAATCCTGATGTCAGCTCATCCAACTGTGTAAACCCTGATGCAACGCCTGTTATTGCGCTCTTTTTGTCATAAAGATACTCTATAGTTTCAAAGCTGCCCTTTATCAGGTCTTTCAGGGTTACAAAGGATGCCTTTATACGCTTGTCTGATATGTTAAAGATTATTCTCTCTGCATTATCAACAAGTTCGTCGGCATCCATGTTGTCTTCGTAAACCTTGCCTGCAATTTCAGAAGCGGATTTTATGAGTGATCTCATGAGAGATTTTTCGCGGATTATCTTTGAATGATATTTTATGTTTGCGGCGGTGGGAACCTGGCTTGCAAGGGCAGAAAGATATGGTTCTCCGCCCACTGCGTCAATGTCGTTTCTTTTCCTGAGTTCTTCTGAGATTGTTATCAGGTCAATAGGCTCGTTTTTTTCAAATAGTTCTATCATCGCATCAAAAATTTTCCTGTGAGATTCTCTGTAAAAATCTTCACGCGTGATAATCTCGATGATTTTCGGAAACGCATCATTTTCTATCATGATTGCGCCGAGGACAGACTGCTCTGCCTCAATGTTCTGGGGCGGCAGCTTGTTTGTTGTCAGGTCTGTATCTTTCATCTATGATACTCCAAACTTGTCATTCCGTGCTTGACACGGAATCCAGGGTTTCCCGTGAAAACGGGAATTGAATTCATTTATTAGTTCCCTGCTTTCGCAGGGACGGTGTCTGGATTCCTGCCTCCGCAGGAATGACATTTTTATATCTCTTATTCTGCAACGACAGCAATGTTCAGTTGTGTTGTTATATCAGAGTGAACCTTTACGCTCACAGTGTAAGCGCCGAGCCTTTTAATCGGCTCTTCTATGGATATTTTTTTCTTGTCTATATCAATGCCCTCATTTTTGAGCGCTGATGCAATGTCCATCGAGGTTATGGAGCCGAAGAGCTTCTCTTCTTCGCCCGCCTTTGCCTTTATGGTCAGGTTAAGCGATGCTATTTTCTCGGAAAGTGTCTGAGCCGAGTTCTTCTGTTTCTTTGCCTTTTCCTGAATCACCTTTTTCTGGTGCTCAAGCTCCTTTATGTTTTTTGTGATTGCCTCCACTGCCAGTTTTTTGGGGATAAGAAAATTTCTTGCATGGCCTTCGGCTACATTGACAATATCGCCCATCTTGCCGAGATTCTTCACGTCTTCTTTGAGAATTACTTTCATGTGCGGATCTCCTTTTTATTGAACTCCAATATATAATGATTTTTGGTAGCGAATTGTATTTCTTACTAAGGAGTTCATAAGTAAGACCACATGATTGTCATTCCCGTGAAAAACGGGAATCCAGAAAAGACACTGGATTCCGTGTCAAGCACGGAATGACAAAATAGGCTGAACACGTGGCTTTACTTATGGTCTTATTAGTAACTACTATTTTGATTAAAACCACAACAAAAATCAAGGGTATTCCATTTACCCCGTTAGAAGACCTTCACCCTTCTAACGGGGTTTACGGCATTACCTTAAACGGCACAGGGATAAATGTCAGTATGAATATTATTGCCGTAATCCAGCTGATGAGCCTTCTTCTGCTGTCCAGAGGTATTCCCCAGTGCATGACAGGAGGATGCCTAAGCCCCAGAATAATCAGAAGTATTGCCCATATAATCCATCCCTCCCAGAATAAGAAACCAAGTATCAGCATGGAAAGGACAAGTATCTTTGACACATTCTCATGTTTTCCTCCCAACAGGGCATAAGCAATGTGTCCTCCGTCAAGCTGTCCTGCCGGTATCAGATTTAACGCTGTGACAAAGAAACCTATCCACCCTGCAAATGCAATGGGGTGCAAAAGCACATCGTATGATTCAGGCAGTTCACCCAGAATTAATCGCGAAAGCAGAGAGAAAAGCAGAGAGTCTCCGAGAGAGAGACTGCCTTCCAATCCCTTTGCCACTATTATCTTGGAGAGCGGAAGGCCTGCGATGACTGCCAGAAGTGAGACTATAAAGCCTGAGATAGGGCCTGATGCGCCAATGTCTATAAGCGCTTCTCTTGTAGTGATGGGAGATTTCATTTTTATAAATGCGCCGAGTGTTCCGATTAATGTAGGCGCGGGAATGAAATAGGGCAGGGTTGCCTTCACGTGGTGCTTTCTGGAGGCAATATAATGCGACAGCTCATGGCAGAGAAGTATAAGCATAAGGGTAACTGAAAACGGCAGTCCGGCTGTTATTTTTGACGGAGTTTTAATTAGATCTTCTATTGTCTGTGTCTGGAGTGCGCCCACTGTAAGAGTGGAAAAAAACGTGGCAATAAAAAGAACTATGTGCAGCCACGGAATCTTTCTCATCTTACGATAATCCCCTTCAAGTCATAATCATAAACATCTGTAATCTCTACAGTCACGAAATCACCAGTCTTTAATTCCAAAGATGCACGATGCACGATGCATGATGCATGATTTTTTCTATCTTGTGTTTTATATCCTGAATCCTGCATCCTGTATCCTGTATCCTCAATAATCACCACCCCGTCTATCTCAGGCGCATGGGAATACAGTCTTCCGACCGCTATCCCTTCGCCGGCTTCGTCAATTATAGCCTTAAATCTCCTGCCTATTAATGCCTTGTTTTTCTTCAGGGATATATCTGCCTGATGCCGCATTATTGTATCAAATCTTCTGTTTTTTATTGCATCTGTCAGATGTCCTTTGAGTTTTGCGGCAGGCGTGCCTTCTTCCTTTGAATATTTAAAGGCGCCAAGCCGGTCAAATCCTGCTTCTTCCATGAATTTTATAAGCGAGTTGAACTCCTCCTCTGTCTCGGAGGGGAAACCCACTATGAATGTTGTCCTTAACGCAATATCAGGTATGGCGTGCCTGATTTTTCTGATGAGGTTCAGGTATCCCTTTCTGCCGCCTCCTCTTTTCATGAGCTTGAGAATTCTGTCCTCAGAGTGTTGAAAGGGTATATCAAGATACCTGCATATCTTTTCTTCTTCGGCAATTACATTCAGGAGCGGGTCTTTTATTGACGCAGGATAGGCATAGAGAAGCCTTATCCGGAAATCACCGCTTATTGAGCAGAGGTCTTTAAGGAGAGCCGCAATATCATATCCCTTGAGATCTTTGCCGTAGGAGGCGGTATCCTGTGCAATCAGTATAAGTTCTTTTATCCCTGCATTTATATATCCCTCTGCCTTTTTCAGGATTTCATCAGGCGTGATGCTTTTGTATTCTCCTCTGATTGAGGGGATAACACAGTATGTGCATTTCCTGCTGCAACCTTCCGCAATTTTTAAATAAGCATAGGACGAAGAGGCAAATGACTGATAGGATTCGAGGGTTCGAGGATTCGAGGAGAGACCCCTTGACCCCTTTATTCTTTTGCAATACTCAACAATTCTTTCATCCTCTCCGACTCCGAATATCGCATCTATCTCCGGAATCTCTTTGAGGAGTTCGTCTCTGTACCTTTTTGCAAGACATCCGAATACTATAAGTTTCTTAGAGTTTTGAGTTTTGAGTTTTGAGTTTTGAATATTATTTTTCCCTCTTAACTCTGAACTCTTAACTCTGAACTCTATTTGCCTTTTCTTTATTTCAGCAAGCTTTAGTATCTCTGCTATAGACTCTTTTTTTGCGTCTTCTATAAAACCGCATGTGTTTATGAGGAGAATGTCTGTATTTTCAGGATTATCAAGGTACGATAATCCGCTGTTGGTGAGTTTCTCCGTAAGATTATCAGAGTCAACAAGGTTTTTCGGACACCCCATGCTTACAAGAGAAAATTTATTTGCCCCGTTAGAATGCCCTGACTGCAAAGATTTATCTTTAACGGGGAAAGCCCAATTCTTTCTAACGGGGTTTGCCATAGGAATGCGCCTTTTTCACCGCATGGTAGATAATAAAATAGCTGATAACAGCTGAGATGAAACCAATCAAAAGTGTGCCAAAGACAAAAGGTATGAGCAGAGGCTTTAATTCATGCACAAAGCGGCTGAAGGTGATATGTGCCCAGTCTAATTGAGGTATTACTTGTTTTATGCCGAGGCATTTTGCGCCGATATAAGCGCTGAAAGTATAGATAGGGACGATAGTCCACGGGTTTGTGACGAACACACCTGTGATGGTGACAATCCTGTTCAGTCCGAAAATCCATGCTGCTGCGATTCCGAGAATAGTATGAAAGCCCAGCAGGGGAGACATGCCTATAAATATACCCATGGAAAATGCAATTGCCAGTCTGTGTGGAGAATCCTTGATGGTTAAGATGTTTCTGAGTCTATCTTTGAATTTCAAAGTGCTGGTATCCTGAAGGAGAAAACTTTTTTTCTCTGCCGTTTTTATCTATGATTTTTCTGTCTGATTTTACAATGTCTCCGATATAAGTTATTTTTACCTCCCCTAAGCCCCTCCTTAACAAGTCGGTACGACTCGCAACCGAGGAGGGGATGGGGGAGGTTGGAGGCGCCGTGAAAAGCAGTTCATAGTCCTCTCCGCCTGAACAGGCAAGTTTCATGGCGTCCAGTCCAAGCAGGGAAGACGCAGTTCTCATCCGGCTGGAGACAGGTATGCGCTCCATGAATATCTTTGCGCCGACCCTGCTTTCATCACAGAGCCTTGACAGGTCAATAAACAGCCCGTCGCTTAAGTCAATCATTGATGTTGCATATCTGGTAAAATTTTTTGGATTTCTTGCCTCAGGCATTAGATGCCTTTTTAAGAGGGGATTGACCACATTCCATGTCAGTCCCATTGTTGAGAGTTTAGAGGTTAGGGTTAGCAATTCAGATGCACGATTCATGATGCACGATTCATGATACCCCCCTTTAATTCCCCCCTTACTAAGGGGGGATAGGGGGGGGTTGCATCTTGCATCTTGCATCTTTTCTCCTGTTTTCTCAATATGAACATGCTTCCTGATTCTTTTCAATAGTGCAAGCCCGCATGCTGAATCCCCGAGATTCCCTGTTACGTATATCCTGTCTCCGGGTTTTGCGCCTGAGCGTCTTATATGCTTTTTCGCATTACCTATGAGCGTTGCTGCAATGACCATATCTTTCCTTGAGGAAGAAATGTCTCCGCCTATGAGAGAGACTCCGTATAGTTCCATTGCACAGCGTATGCCGTCAAACAATCTGTTAACAAATGACTGCTCTGTGTTTTTGTTCAATGCAATATCAAGCAAAAGGTATTGAGGCCTTCCACCCATGGCATATATGTCGCTCACATTCACAGAAACGAGTTTAAATCCGAGCTGATAGGGCGTTATAAGATTCAGGTCAAAGTGAATGCCTTCAACCATCATATCAGTGGTTGCCAATAAATTATTGCCCGACGGTTTTATTACTGCTGTGTCATCGCCTATGCCTACGATGACATCTTTTGATTTTACGGTAAATCTTCTGCGGATTGTTTTCAGAAGGGATAATTCGCCGATCTCAGAAAGCTTCATGAAAATTGCCCCTCACCCTATCCCTCTCCCACAAGGGGAGAGGGGAATTTTTCCCATGTGAACTCTGCTCTTATTCCCCCTCCCTTGATGGGAGGGGATAAAGGGGAGGGTGATTGTAGTTTTCATTTCTTATTTTTAATTTTTGAATTTTTCTTCAGCGCTGCTTTAAGCACATCATCCATTGTATCAGCAAAGATGAATGTCAGGTCTTTCTTTACGTATTTCGGAATATCTTCAAGGTCTCTTTTATTTCTTTTCGGGATAACGATATGTTTTATGCCCATTCTCTTTGCCGCTAAAGCCTTCTCTTTGAGTCCGCCTATCGGAAGCACCCTGCCTCTCAATGTCACTTCGCCGGTCATTGCAAAATCCTTTCTTACAGGTTTTCCTGTAAGCGCCGATGCAATTGCAGTTGCCATTGTTATGCCTGCTGAAGGCCCGTCTTTGGGTGTTGCGCCTGCAGGGACATGTATGTGAATATCTATTTTTGAGAAGACCTCATCCTTTATCCCAAGTGACTTAGCCTTTGAGCGGACATAGCTTAAAGCTGCCTGCGCAGACTCCTTCATAACGTCTCCGAGCTGGCCTGTTAGCGTGAGACTGCCCTTGCCCTTCATTGTAGTAGCCTCAACATAAATTATGTCGCCTCCCGACTCTGTCCATGCAAGGCCGGTTGAAACGCCGACCTCGTCTTTTTCCATCTCTTCTTCGAGAAGGTATTTTGGGATGCCGAGAAATTTATGCAGATTTCTTGAAGTTATAAGAAAATTTTTATGTTTCCCCTCCGCTATTTTCTTTGCAACTTTTCTGCAGAGATTGGCTATCTCCCTTTCAAGGTTTCTGACGCCCGCCTCTCTTGTATACTGAGATATTATTGTAAGAACTGCAGAGTCTGCTATCTTCAACACCTTGTCTGTTATCCCATGTTCTTCAAGCTGTTTCGGGATAAGATAATTTTTTGCAATGCCGAGCTTTTCCTCTGACGTATATCCCGAGAGATGGATTATCTCCATCCTGTCGCGCAGGGGGTTTGGTATTGTGTCAACAAGGTTCCCTGTTGTTATGAACATCACCCTTGAAAGGTCGAAGGGAACTGTAAGGTAATGGTCAACAAAGGTATTGTTCTGTTCAGGGTCAAGCACCTCAAGAAGCGCTGATGATGGGTCTCCCCTGAAGTCCATTCCAATCTTGTCTATCTCGTCAAGCATGAAAACAGGATTGTTTGTGTCTGCTGTTTTTATGCCCTGTATTATCCTGCCGGGAAGCGCTCCTACATATGTTCTTCTGTGCCCTCTGATTTCTGCTTCGTCTCTGACTCCTCCCAGAGACATGCGGACGAATTCCCTTCCGAGGGACCTTGCAATGGATTTTCCCAGTGATGTCTTTCCAACTCCCGGAGGGCCTATAAAACAGAGTATAGGGCCTTTCATCTTTTCTTTCCTCAGCTTTCTTACGCTGAGATATTCAAGGATTCGTTCTTTTACCTTCTCTAAGTCATAGTGGTCGTCATCAAGCACTTTTTTTGCCGCTTTTATATCAAGATTGTCTTTTGTCTGTTTTGACCACGGCAGTTCAACCATCCATTCAAGATATGTCCTTACAGTTCCTGCCTCGGCGCTGTCAGGATGCATCTTCTCAAGGCGCTTAAGCTGTTTCTCTGCCTCTTTCTGGACCTTCTCTGGCATCTTTACTTCCAAAATCTTTTTCTTGAATTCCTTTATCTCTTCTGAGCGCTCATCTATATCGCCAAGCTCTTTCCGTATAGCTTTTAACTGTTCTCTGAGGAAATATTCCCTCTGATTCTTGTCTATTTCACCCCTGACTTCTGTCTGGATTTTCTGCTGGACTGTAAGAAGCTCTATCTCTCTGTTCAGTATTTCACTGACTTTTTTCAGCCGCTGGGCAGGTTCGGTTATTTCAAGCACTTCCTGCGCATGGTCTGTCTTTAATCCGATATTTGAGGCTATGAGGTCGGCAAGTTTTCCGGGGTCTTCAAGATTTTCAATCACAATCATAATATCAGGGAGTATTGCTTTGCCGAGAGAAGCTGTTTTGTCTATCTGTTCTTTTACAGTTCTCATTATCGCCTCAGTCTCTATCGTTATTTCTTCGGGCTGAGTATCTGTTATTTTTTCTATGCTCGCAGTAAAGAATGGTTCTTCTTTGAGAAACTTTACTGTCTTTGCCTTGGTCAGCCCCTGCACAAGCACCTTGACTCTCCCGTCAGGGAGTTTCAGCATTCTCATTATGAGTCCTACGGTGCCTACATTGTAGAGGTCGGAAGGCGACGGATTCTCAGCATTAAGATCTTTCTGAGCAATGAGCATTATCATCTTGTTTGTGCTTAATGAATGCTCTATCGCCTTTATGGACATTTCTCTTCCCACAAAAAGAGGGAGTATCATATAAGGAAAGACAACTATGTCCCTTATAGGAAGCACAGGAAGGCTTTGAGGAATTTCAATCTCTTTTTCTTTTTCTTCTTTTTCCGCTGCTTTTGCCATTCTTATCTCCTGAATACAGGGTGCGAATCCGTCCGGTTAATTTACCTGAATCCTTGACCCTTTATTTTTTAATCATTGCCGCTATACCAAGCAGATATTCGGTAAACGGTTTCGAGACTTCTGAATTTTTCAGGGCAAAGTTGACCGTTGCTTTAAGATAACCTAACTTGTCTCCTGCGTCATACCGCCGGCCTTTGAAAATATAACCGTAAATGGGTTCTTTTTTAAGAAGTTTTTTGAGTCCGTCTGTCAGTTGTATCTCTCCGCCTCTGCCCGGAGGCAATTTATCGAGTACGCTGAATATCTGCGGGGTGAGAATGTATCTGCCTATTATTGCAAGGTTGGACGGCGCCTTTTCTCTTGCGGGCTTTTCAACGAGGTCGCTGATTTTATATATGCCGCTGCCGCAAGATTTTCCCTCTACTACGCCGTATTTATGTATCTCTGTCATTGGAACTTCTTCAAGCGCGAGTATCGGACAGCCGAGTTTCTCATACAGCACCATCATGTCTCTCAGCAGCGTTTCTTCCGGAGCGATTACATCATCGCTCAACAGCACCGCAAAGGGCTCATCCTTTACAAACGGCCTTGCACAGAGGATTGCATGTCCGAGGCCGAGCGCTGCCCTCTGCCTTATGTATGCGAAGTTCAAATGGTTGAGCTTTGTTATTTCATTGAGAAGTTTTTTCTTATCCATCTTCCTGAGATTTTCTTCAAGCTCGTATGCCGAGTCAAAATGGTCTTCGATAGCGCGCTTATATTTGCCTGTGATTATTATGATCTCTTCAATATTGCATGCGATTGCTTCTTCTATCGCATACTGTATCATCGGCTTATCAACAATCGGGAGCATCTCCTTGGGCGATGCCTTTGTGGCAGGCAGAAACCTTGTGCCAAGCCCGCCTGCAGGGAATATAGCCTTCCTTATTTTTTTACGCATTTTTTTCTTCATAAAAATTAGACTACTGTGATAAGATAGTGCATTGCAATTTTAAATTATAACATATATCACACTTGTTTTTTCTGCTTTTGTGAGATAAGGTTCATCTGTAAATTTTATTCTGCTTTTCTGAGGGGACTGGAAAATAAAATAACTCTCTGTTAAAATTATAGCCGATTTTTTGATTGGAGGGATTGATGGAGTTTAAAGGTCAGGTGGCTGTTATCACAGGCGGCGCGCGCGGGATTGGAAAGACAATAGCCGAAGCGCTTGCAAGAAAAGGTGTCAATATCGTGATTGCTGATATCAGCAGCGAGCAGGCGCAGGGGACAGCAGCCGAGATGGAAAAGCTGGGGGTTAAGTCATCCGGAGTTGGAATTGATGTCTCAAAGTCAGAAGAAGTGGCTAAAGTATTCGGAGAGATAGCAAAAGACTACGGGAAGATAGACATTCTCGTAAATAATGCAGGCATAACAAGAGACGGGCTTATAATGAGGATGAAAGAAGAAGACTGGGATGCTGTGATTAATATTAATCTGAAGAGCGTATTCCTATGTTCTAAGGAGGCGGTTAAAGTAATGACAAAACAGAGATACGGCAGGATTATAAATATATCATCAGTGGTTGCTTTTATGGGGAACCCGGGACAGGCAAATTACAGCGCATCAAAGGCGGGGATGGTCGGGCTGACAAAGACTACCGCAAAAGAATATGCGAGCAGGGGGATTACCGCAAATGCAGTTGCGCCGGGCTTTATAACAACTGCCATGACCGATGCCCTGCCTGAAAATGTTAAGGAGGATATGAAGAGGGCGATTCCGCTTGGAAGGTTCGGCACTACAGATGATGTTGCAAATGCCGTTGTCTTTCTCGCCTCACCGGAAGCAGGTTATATAACAGGGCAGGTGATACATGTTAACGGCGGGATGTATATGTAGCTGAATAAGCTCTAAATCCTAAGCACCAAATCCTAAATGGTTTTAAAATTTGGGTTTTGAATTTGTTTAGGATTTAGATATTAGAATTTAGGATTTCTGAATTTGAATCTAAAAAACAAAGTATGGAGGAAGAATAATGGTAGAAGAAAAGGTAAAAGAGATTATATCAAAACAGCTTGGCGTCAATGCTTCAGAGGTGACGCCGGAAGCATCCTTCGTTGAAGACCTTGGCGCGGACTCGCTGGATACGGTTGAACTCGTAATGGCATTTGAAGAGTCATTCAACATAGAGATACCTGACGAGGATGCTGAAAAGATAACAAAGGTCAAGGACGCAATAGCGTATATCAACAGTAAAAAATCTTAATGGAAAAAAGAAGAGTTGTTGTAACGGGTGTAGGCCTTATCACACCTGTCGGGATTGGAGTCGAAGAAAGCTGGAAAGGGCTTGTTGAAGGCAGGTCGGGGATAAGAAAATTAACCCGGTTTGACGCTTCGGCTTTTGCAACGCAGATAGCAGGCGAGGTGGAGGGGTTTAACCCTGAGGACTATATAGAGCCTAAAGAAATAAAAAAGATGGACCGCTTTATCCATCTTGCCATTGCAGCTTCGGATATGGCTGTAAAGGATTCGGGGTTAAAGATAACGGACAGCAATGCCGAAAGTGTCGGTGTGATAATCGGCTCAGGCATGGGCGGACTGCCGGCAATTGAATATTACCATTCTGTTCTCCTTGAAAAAGGCCCCAGAAGGATAACTCCTTTCTTTATCCCTATGCTAATAATAAATCTTGCAGGCGGCCATGTGTCCATGAAATATGGCGCCAAGGGCCCAATTTCTGCAGTTGCAACCGCATGCGCTACCGGCAGCCATTCAATAGGCGACGCCTTCAAGATAATTCAGAGAGGGGATGCAGATGCAATGATTGCAGGCGGCACTGAATCGGTTATAACGCCGATGGGAATCGGCGGGTTCAATGCAATGAAGGCGCTTTCCACACGAAACGATGAACCTGAAAAAGCAAGCAGGCCATTTGACGCAGACAGGGATGGTTTTGTGATGGGAGAAGGCGTTGGCATAATGGTGCTTGAGAGCCTCGAACACGCACGCTCAAGGGGCGCCAGAATATATGCCGAGATTGTCGGATATGGAATGACAGCAGACGCTTACCATATGACTTCTCCTGCTCCTGAGGGAGAAGGCGCTGCACGGTGTATGGCTATAGCTTTAAAAGACGGAGGAGTTGCCGCTTCAGAAGTTGACTATATAAATGCGCACGGCACATCCACAAAATACGGGGATGAACTTGAGAGTATCGCTATAAAGACAGTATTTAAAGACCATGCATATAAGCTTGCAGTGAGTTCAACAAAATCCATGACAGGACATCTGCTCGGCGCTGCAGGAGGCGTTGAGGCTGTTGTATGTGTTTTATGCATGAGGGATAATATTGTTCCTCCGACAATAAACCTTGATAATCCCGACCCTCAGTGCGACCTTGATTATGTACCGCACAAGGCAAGGAAGATGGATGTTAACTGTGTCATGTCCAATTCATTCGGTTTTGGCGGAACAAATGCCTGTCTGGTTTTTAAGAGACTTAAAGAGTAATTTGGACTATGCCAGCATCTCTTTGATTGTTAGTAAAACCGACTTGCCGAGCGCCTGCAAATCATAACCTCCTTCAAGAGCAAAAATAACAGGAACCTCTGCGCATGACAATATGCTGTTCACAATGCCTCTTATTCCTTCGTCAGAAACCCTTATGCCTGACAGTGGGTCTTCCGCTCGGATGTCATAACCCGCAGACACAATAATAATATCCGGCGTGAACCTTCTTACAAGATCAGGGAGCATATCCTGATAAATATGGAGGTAATCCTTATTGCCGGAACTGGAATTCAGAGGTACATTATAAGTGTATCCTTCGCCTTTGCCTTTTCCTCTTTCAGAGCCGCTGCCTGTTCCGGGATAGTGAGGATACTCGTGGGTGCTAAAATAAAACACTGAATCATCTTCCTCAAACATATGCTGCGTGCCGTTTCCGTGATGGACGTCAAAATCTATGATGAATATTTTTTTGTATCCTCTTTTCTGCGCATACCGCGCTCCAACTGCAACATTATTGAATATGCAGAACCCCATCGCCTTTTCTGCCTCTGCATGATGTCCCGGAGGCCTGACAGCGCAGAATGCCCTCTCAACCTCTCCTTTTTTGCATTTGTCTATTGCCTCCATTACAGCGCCTGCCGCGTACAGCGCAGCGTCAAGACTGTTTTCAGACAGGTATGTGTCGGGATCAATATAGCCGGGCTCTGTTTTTTTGATTCTTTCTATGTATTCGTGCGTATGCACAGCCTCAATCTCATTGAACTCAGCCTTGCGGGGTTTTATGTGTATGAGTTTGTCCCATATATCTGAGGATTTAAGCGCATCAATGATCGCGATTAATCTCTCTTTGCATTCGGGATGCCACTTCGGCGTTTCGTGCATGAGGAATACATCGTCATATATGAAACCGACCTTTTTCATTACTGAAATCCTATCAGATTTTAAAAATTCTTTCCTCATCTCTCTTTGTTCTGTTATTATAGCTACACCTATTTTTAAGCCCAAGGAGGTCTTATGTCTGAACTCAAAAAGATGTACCGCACTATTATGGATGACAATTTCCCTGATGATATGACAATAAAATTAGGGAATCAGACACTCGTTTATAAAAAGCGTGCATGGAAGATTCCTGATGAAAAAACAGGCGAGCTTATTGAGAAGGGATTGCGCTACGGAGAAAACCCTGACCAGCAGGCTGCGCTTTATGAACTCATAAACGGCAATCTGGTTCTCGGCGGATGTGAGTATATAAATCCCGGCAGCGGGCTTGCAAGCAGCATCGCAGAAGGGGACATGATACAGGCAGGAAAACATCCGGGTAAAACTAATATGACAGACCTTGATAATGGCTTAAACATACTAAAATATCTCACGAATAAACCTGCTGCTGTTATCTTGAAGCACAATAACCCATGCGGCGCAGCGCATGGGACAGACATTGCTGATGCATATGACAGGGCTAACATGGCTGACAGGATTGCTGCATTCGGCGGATGCCTTGTTGTAAACAGGCCGATGGATAAAAAAACAGCAGAGGCTGTTAACGAAAATTACCTTGAGGTTGTTGCAGCGCCTGATTTTGAAGAAGGTGCAGTAGCGATACTTGCAAAAAGGAAGAATCTCAGGATTATAAGAGTTAAAAAAATCAGTGAACTTGAGAAATACAGGAACTTCCGTTTTGTTGATTTCAAGTCGTTGATTGACGGCGGTTTGATAGTCCAGCAGTCGCAATTAAGCAGGATAAAGAGCAAGGATGATTTCATGCCTGCAAAAACAACATACAAAGGCAAAGAATATATTACAGAGAGGATGCCGACTGACAGGGAATATGAAGACATGATTTTCGGTTGGAGCGTAGAGATGGGGATTACATCAAACTCTGTCATCTATGTAAAGAACGGAGAGACGGTTGGTATCGGCACAGGAGAGCAGGACAGGGTGGGTGTTGCCGAGATTGCAGTATTTAAAGCTTATACAAAATACGCTGATGCCCTGTGTTTTAAAAACTACGGCATACCTTACAAAACCCTTGAGATTGAAGTCGCAAGAGGTGAGAGGGATGCAGGCCTCATTCAGGAGATTGATGAAGAGGCGAGGAAGAATAAAGGAGGGCTTATTGGCGCTGTGATGGTATCTGACGCATTCTTCCCGTTCAGGGACGGAATTGATGTCGGAATAAATCAGGGTGTTACAGCAGTTGTTCAGCCCGGAGGCTCGGAGAGGGATTTTGAGGTCATAGAGGCATGCAATCAGGCTAATCCTAAAGTGGCAATGGTATTCACAGGACAGAGGGTATTCAAGCATTGATATAAAATCACAAGAAAGGAGACTAATAAAATGTCGGAGACAAAGGCAACAATAGAGACTAAATTCGGGGCTATAGAGTTAAAGTTTTTCCCTGATGTTGCTCCCAATCACGTTAATAATTTTACAGGGCTTGCAAAAAAAGGATTTTACGATGGTGCGACTTTTCACCGCGTAATACTGGGCTTTATGATACAGGGAGGAGATCCAAATTCTAAAAGTCCTGACAAGTCAAGACATGGAATGGGAGGCCCCGGATATACGATTAAGGCTGAATTCAATAACATGCCGCACAAGAGAGGAACCCTCTCCATGGCAAGGTCTGCCAATCCGGACAGCGCAGGTTCCCAGTTCTTCATCTGTGTTGCTGATGCGCATTTCCTTGACAGGCAGTACACGGTATTCGGAGAAGTGGTCTCAGGCCTGGATGTGGTGGACAAGATAGTGAATCAGCCAAGGGACGCAAGCGACAATCCTGATGAGAGGATTGAAATGAAGGTAAAAGTTGCGGAATAGAGATTTTTCAGCCTTTGAACTTTGGAAGAAGACTTAGGTTTGTGTTTAAGAAGCTTTTCAGCAGAGATGCGTATACCTTCAACGGCCGAGGAGGTTACAATATTTGCAACCAGCGCGGTTTCAAATATTTTCGGGTCTTTCAAGTAAGGATTTGTTTCTTTTAAAGACTTTTTAAGTATGACTTATTTTACCATATAAGTGTCGGTGACAGCCAGGGGCGGTGAGGGGGTTAATGAAAATACGGGAAGTTCCATAGTTCCTCAGTGCGAAGGTGAATAAAAAAAGCCTCCGGAAGATTCCGGAGGCTTTTGAAGGTTCAAATGCTAAATCTTTTTAGAACAACCCTTTAACCTTTCCTGTATTCACATCCACATCAACCCTTCTGTATGCAGGGTCTGAAGATGTCCCCGGCATTAGGCTTATATTCCCTGCTACAGGGCAGATAAATCTTGCGCCGCCATATGTGAGGAAGTCACGAATATGTAGTGTCCAGCCCTTTGGGACGCCTTTGATTGTAGGATCATGAGAAAGAGACAGGTGTGTCTTTACCATCATTGTTGCATAATCATTGAACTTTGGATCTTTTTCAAACCTCTCTGCCTTCGCTGCTGCCTCTGGAGAGTAGCTCACTCCATCTGCGCCGTAAACCTCTTTTGCAATAAGCTCAACACGTTTACGCAGAGGCGTATCCATGTCATAAAGGAACTTAAAGTTGACCTTATCATTACATGCATCAAGCACCGCATCGGCAAGCTCGAGCGCTCCCTCGCCGCCTTTTAGCCAGTGCTCGGATACAGCAACCCTTGCGCCTGCTGATTGAGCCATCTTCTTGACAAGCTTGATCTCAGCATCGGTATCAGTGTGGAATCTGTTTATACAGACAACAGGATTAGTACCTGCTTTTTTAACTGTGTTTATATGCTGTATCAGGTTTGAACATCCGTCTTCAAGCCATTTGAGATTCTCTTCTGAGTATTCTTTTGGAATCGGTCTTCCAGGAACAACCGGCAGGGCGCCTGCATTAACGCCATGGTGTTTCAATGCCCTTACTGTCGCCGTTATTACCGAGACATTCGGGATGTTTCCGGAATATCTGCATTTCACATTCCAGAACTTCTCAAATCCGATGTCAGCGCCAAAGCCGGATTCGGTTATATGGTAATCTGCCAGTTTAAGACACATCTTGTCAGCCACAACAGATGACTGGCCAACAGCAATATTTGCAAATGGGCCCGCATGGACAAAGCACGGCTGGCCCTCAATAGACTGAAGCATATTTGGATTAATGGCTTCACGCATCCATGCAGTCATTGCGCCGGCAACCTCAAGGTCTTCTGTAGTGACAGGATTGCCCTGTTTATCATAAGCTATAACAATACTGCCAATTCTCTTTCTAAAATCTGCAAGGTCACTGAATATAGAAAGTATTGCCATGACCTCGGAGGAGACAGCTATGCCAAATTTAGACGGCATTAGAAAGCCGTCCATCTTGCCGCCTATACCGATTATGATATTACGAAGCGCCTGAGCGCAAAAGTCTATAACCCATCCCATCTCAACATTCTTTGGATTAATATTGAGACGTTTAAGTTTCCTTTTTGCCAACTGTTCATCGCTATAGTTGAATTCATGCTGCATCCTCGCAGTCATCGCAACCATTGCAAGATTATGGGCATTCATAACTGCATTTATATCACCTGTTAGCCCAAGTGAAAATTCAGTCAATGGGATGCATTGAGAAAGTCCACCGCCTGCCGCTGATCCTTTAATATTCATTGTAGGTCCGCCGGATGGCTGTCTTATGCAGGCTACAACTTTTTTCCCGCGTTTTCCTATCCCTTGAAGAAGACCTAATGTAGTAGTAGATTTACCCTCACCGAGAGGTGTCGGTGTAATAGCTGTTACCTCAATAAATTTTCCGTCCGGTTTGTCTTTTAATCTCTCCAGAACCCGTGCATAGTCAACCTTTGCGATGTAATGACCGTGGGGCAGCAGCTCTTCATTTTTAATTCCCAGTTCCTCTGCTAATGCCTGAGAAGTCTTCATGTGTTTTCCTGCAGCCTCTGCAATCTCCCAGTCTGCATGTTTCGTTGGATCAAGCGGCATAGATTTAGTTCCTCCTTTTAATCTTTATTTTTATGGAATCTGATACATGATGCACGATTCATAATTTTTTATCCTGCATCCTGTATCGTGTATCTTGCATCCTGCATCCTGCATCAATAATTTATCAATGCATTCAGAAACTTTTCATTCATGCGCCTCAGGTTTTTGCACATGACAAGTACGAGCTTCTTAAGTATCTGTGAAGCCAGAACAACATCTTCTTTTTCCAGTTTCTCGAATTCCTCTTTCGGGAGTTTTAATAGTTCTGTATTTTCAATCGCCACTGCAGTCGCTTCATGTTTCCGCTTTTCGATTATTGAAAGCTCTCCAAAAAAATTACCTGTTGATAGAACAGCAAGGGTTTGTTTCCAGCCGTCAGTGGTTGTTTTGGTGATCTCTATCTTCCCGGAACGAATCATGTATATGCCTTTTGTATCTTCCCCTTCTCTGAAAAGAAATTCGCCCTTTTTAAAGAAGCGTTCTTCAATAGACCCTAACAATTTCCCGAGGTCTGCATCCTTGATGTCTTCAAAAAGAATCTGTTTCCTGAGTTCATTAATGTTGAGCATTTTGCCTCCTTTAAGTAGTTTTTTCTATCTTGACCGCACAAACCTTGAGTTCAGGTGTTTTTGCGTGCGGGTCAAGCGCATCATTGGTTATTACATTTGCAGCGGCTTCTCTATAGTGCATCGGTATAAAAAGAACGCCGCTTGATATCCTCTCTGTTACCCGCGCCTTTATCTCAATCTGCCCTCTCCTTGATGTGACCTTTATTTTTTCACCGTCTTTTATCTCAGCTTTTTTAGCATCCTCTGTGTTTATCTCAACATAAGGTTCGCCTGCATGCTTTTCAATAGGTGCAACTCTCCGCGTCATTGAACCGCCGTGATACTGGAAAAGGTTTCTTCCTGTTGTAAGGATAAATGGGTAATCACTATCTGTAACCTCTGCAGGAGGAACATACTTTACAGGAGTAAATGAGACCTTGCCTCTCGGAAACCCTGCCTTGTACAGATATTCTGTGCCGGGATGGTCTTTTGTGGGACATGGCCAGTGGATGCCATGGGTGCGTATCCTGCTGTAAGATATGCCTGCAAGCGCCGGCCATAAACTGCCGAGTTCTTCAGATATCTCTTCAACAGAAGAGTATTTCATGGGGTATCCTATCCTGTTGGATAATTCAGCAATTATCCATGAGTCCTCTTTTGCGTATCCGGGCGGCTCTACCGCCTTTCTTACAAGCTGGACCTTTCTTTCTGTATTTATGAAAGTGCCGCTCTTTTCAGCAAAGCAGGTCGCAGGCAGAACTACATCTGCGAGCGCTGCTGTCTCTGTAAGGAATATGTCCTGAACTACCATGAACTCAAGTTTGTTGAGAGCTTTGCGTGTATGTTCAATATTCGGGTCTGTGAGCATAGGGTTTTCGCCAAGTATATAGAGCGCCTTGAGTTCTCCTTTGAAGGCTGATTCTATCATCTCTGTTAATTTCATCCCCTCTTTATCGGAAAGCCGGACTCCCCATGCATCCTCAAATTTTTTCTTGACCATCGGCATGTC
Source organism: Thermodesulfovibrionales bacterium (assembly GCA_049302185.1). Taxonomy (GTDB): domain Bacteria; phylum Nitrospirota; class Thermodesulfovibrionia; order Thermodesulfovibrionales; family UBA1546; genus UBA1546. Next base: position 43,314 of record JBAQLV010000011.1, read on the forward strand.
AACCCTCTGATAGCCGGGATATACATTAGGAAGACAGCCGGCATCACAAGCGCCCTGCACATTATTCTGTCCTCTGAGGGGACTTATTCCTGTATGCTCCCTTCCTATATTGCCTGTAAGGAGGGCAAGATTTGCTATCGCATTTACATTGTCTGTCCCATGAGTGTGCTGGGTAATGCCCATCGTGTAGAATATTCCCGCCTTTCTTGAGCTTCCATAAAGCTTCGCAGCCTTTATTATCGCTTCCTTCGGAATTCCTGTTATCTTAGAGGCATTCTGAGGCGTGAATACCTCTACCGACTTTTTCAATTCATCAAAACCCTCGGTTCTTTCATTGATAAATTCATCGTTATGCAGCCCTTCTTTTAATATGACATGCGCTATTCCATTTAAAAGGGCTACATCAGTGCCCGGCTTCAGCCTTAAGAATATCTCCGAGAATCTGACAAGCGGAACTCTTCTTGGGTCTGCCACTATGAGTTTGGTCCCCTTGCGCAGGGCTTTCAACATCCTGTTTGCGATAACAGGATGAGTTTCTTTTGTGTTGGAGCCGATTACGAAGATAACCTCCATCCCCTCAATCTCTCTTATAGAATTGGTCATTGCTCCTGATTCGAATATTGTAGCCAGACTGGCTACAGTTGGAGCGTGGCAGAGACGGGCGCAGTGGTCAACGTTATTCGTCCCTATTGCTGCCCTCATGAATTTCTGGAACAGATAGTTTTCTTCCGTAGTGCATCTTGCAGAAGAAAGCCCTGCTATTGAATCAGCGCCGTGTCTCTCTTTTATCTCTTTAAGTTTACGGGAAATATAATCGAGGGTCTCGTCCCATGAGGCTTCTCTGAAGAGTTTGGAGTTTGGAGTTTGGAGTTTGGTAACCCCCCTTTCATCCCCCCTTAAATTAAGGGGGGACAGAGGGGGGTTATCTTTCGGCGCTATCCGTATAAGCGGTTTTTTAAGCCTGTCAGGGCTGTTGATAAACGAATAGCCGAACCTGCCTTTAACGCACAGCCATCCTTCGTTCCACTTGTCTTCCTTTGAAGTGACTCTTATAACTTCATTCTGCCTTACGTGAAGGGTGAGATTGCATCCTGTCCCGCAGTACGAGCAGGTAGTGTCAATTTCCTTTATGTCTTTCTGTCTGCCGCGTAGCTGCCACATCTTTCCCGTCAGAGCGCCTGTCGGGCATACTGCAACACACTGTCCGCAGAATTCACAGTCAAGGTCTTTTTCAAATGTCGGGCATATCTTAGATTTAAAACCGCGGTATGCAAAATCTATTGCACCCACGCCCTGTATCTCATCGCATATCCGCACACATTTACCGCAGAGTATACATTTTTCCATATCTCTTTCGATAAAAGGATTTGAGTCTTTTTTGGTATATATACGGCGTTCTCCTGCAAAACGGTTTTCCTTTATGCCATAAAAATATGCGAGTTCCTGAAGGGTGCAGTCTCCTGCCTTCTCGCATATCATGCAATCGTTTGGATGATCTGAAAGTAAAAGTTCGATATTGGTTTTTCTTATTCTTTCAAGAAGAGGGGTGGAGGTTGTAACTTCCATTCCTTCTGCTGCCGGAACTGAACATGAGGTAACCGGATGCCTGTTGCCTTTCACCTCAACCAGGCAAAGCCTGCAGCCGCCATACGGTGTTAACTTTGGGTGATAGCACAAAGTGGGGATGGCTATATCCAGTTTTCTGGCCGCCTCAAGTATTGTCGTTCCCTTCGGAACAACTACTTTTTTACCGTCTATGATCAGTTTTATAGTCATGATTATCACTCCACGCCTATAGCCTTAAATTTACAGGAATCCAAACAGCTTCCGCACTTAGTACATCTATCTGCATTTATAACATGGGGTTTCTTTTTTGCACCTGTAATTGCGCCTGCCTGACATGCCCTTATACATGCACCGCAGCCCTTGCAGCGCTCTTCAAAAATATAATATGTCAAAAGTTTTCTGCAAACTTTAGCAGGACATTTCTTGTCCCTCACATGTGCTTCAAATTCTTCAGGGAAGTATTTGATTGTTGTAATGATTGGGTTCGGCGCTGATTGTCCAAGACCGCAGAGGCTTGAAATTTTTATGTCTGAAGACAGGTTAAGCAGAAGGTCTATATCGCTTTCCTTCCCGTTTCCGGAAGTGATACGCTCAAGTATTTCCAGAAGGCGCTTTGTTCCAATCCGACAGGGGGTACATTTACCACATGATTCCGATTGTGTAAATTGGAGAAAGTATTTAGCAACATCCACCATGCAGCTGTCTTCGTCCATTACGACGAGACCGCCTGAACCTATCATCGCCCCAAGGGCTGACAGTGATTCAAAGTCTACAGGTACATCGAGATTATCCGCACGGATACATCCACCGCTTGGGCCGCCTATCTGAACAGCCTTGAAAGCCTTGTTGTTTTCGATTCCGCCTCCGATATCGTAGACAATTTGCCTGAGCGGAGTGCCCATAGGCACTTCAATGAGACCTGCATTCTTGATTTTTCCGGTGATTGCAAAGACTTTTGTGCCTTTACTTTTTTCTGTGCCGAATGAGGCGTACCATTCCGCGCCGTTCCTTATAATATAAGGTACATTTGCAAAGGTCTCAACGTTGTTAAGACATGTCGGCCGTTTCCATAGTCCTGATTCAGTTGAACGGGGCGGAGTAACCCTCGGCATACCCCTTTTCCCTTCTATAGAGAACATAAGTGCCGTTGATTCGCCGCAGACGAATGCTCCAGCGCCGAGTTTTATTTTAATGTCAAAATTAAATTTCTCGCCTTGTATATTTTTCCCCAAAAAATTATGATTCCTTGCCTGTTTTAATGCCTTCTTAAGCCGTTCAACTGCAAGGGGATATTCTGCCCTTATATAAACATATCCTTGCTCAGAACCTATTGCATAAGCCCCGATTATCATTCCTTCGATAACGGCATGAGGATTACCTTCTATGACCGACCTGTCCATAAAAGCGCCTGGGTCGCCTTCATCCGCATTGCATATAATATATTTAGGAGCGCCTTCAGCTTTTCTTGTAAGCTCCCATTTTAATCCTGTGGGAAAACCGGCGCCTCCGCGCCCTCTCAGTCCGGACTTTTTTATGACTTCTATTGTTTGATCAGGTGACGCGGCTGACAGAACCTTCTTGACGGCTTCATAGCCGCCCACTTCTATATATGAATTAATATCATCGGGGTCTATAACGCCGCAGTCAGAAAGCACGATCTTGACCTGCTTGTCATGAAATTGATGGTAGTCATCGGATACAACCCAGTCGAGAACAGGTGTTCCCCCGATAATATGCTCGTCGATTATCCTTTCGACCATATCCGACTTTATGAACTGATATGTTGTTTTGACACCATCGAGGATTATATCTACAAGGACATCCCTTGAGCAGAGACCGCGGCATCCGACCTTGTGCATGAAGCAGTTTTTTTCTACATTGGCCTTTATGCCTCTTTTCTTCAGAACCTTCCTGAAGGCATCCATTACCTCAACACCGCCTGCGGCAATGCCTCCTGTTCCCATGCAGACTTTTATAACTGTTGTATTATTTGCCTTCACCTTTGATGCCCTTTAAAGACTTTATCTCCTTGAGGAGTTTGTCTGCTGCCGTTTTACCGTGAACTTTTTTATTGATTATGATTACCGGAGCAATGCTGCATGCACCAACACAGTTAACCCTTTCAAGGGTAAATTCTTTGTCCTTTGTTGTTTCCTCGCCATCTGAGAGGCTGAGCTCTTTTCTTATGCCATTTATCAACCTCTCGGAGCCTTTAACATGGCAGGCAGTACCGCAGCAGGCAGTGATAATATTTTTCCCCCGCGGTTTAAGATGAAACTGGGCATAAAATGTAGCTATACCAAAAAAACGGCTTGCAGGTATATCAAGCTTTGCGGAGAACCAGTTTACAGCATTCTTAGGGATATATCCGAAGGCATTCTCGATATCCTGAAGAATAGATATGAGATTGCCCTCATTTCCTCTTGTATCTTTCAGAATCTTGTTAAGTGTTTTTTCCATGCCAAAAAAATCCTTTTAGGTGTGAGTTTTAAAATTAGCACAGCTAAGGAAAGGCTGTCAATGCAGAAATAGAAATGAATCAATAAGTCTTGGTTATGGGAATGCTGTGTTCTCCCTGCAAGAATACTTGAAGTTTTTCATTTGACACTCAGTCAGAAGGATACAATTTCGCCCAGCCTGAAGTTGACAATGAAATCAAAATAATTGTATTCTACAAATCTATTTTTCGAGGGCCGCTAGCTCAGTTGGTAGAGCAACGCCCTTTTAAGGCGTGGGTCGAAGGTTCGAATCCTTCGCGGCTCACCATGTGTCCCCATCGTCTAGCCCGGCCTAGGACATCGCCCTTTCAAGGCGGTAACACGGGTTCGAATCCCGTTGGGGACGCCATTGAAAATTAAAAGACGCTATTCAGGTCCAGCGTCTTTTTTATTTTCAAAGAATATCTCTGACATAGTATAATAAAATCTATTCAAAGACCAATAGAGCATTATAATTTGTCATGCTGAACTTGTTTCAGCATCTTGGACTCTGAAATAAATTCAGTGTGACATTTTTAAGAGTCTTTAATTAAAAGGGGTGAAGGATATTATGCTTCCTTTTTGTTTGCATGCCAAGACAATATCAGATGCGTGGTTTCAGTTGATATATAATATTTTTGACCATTCCTACACTCAGAAAATCCAGAAAGGCTCATTTGAAAACGAGCAGTATCGCCTTCAGTATCCGGGCATGGCAGTGTTCATTGAACACCCCGGCGAGGATATGATTCCTGTTATTCCGCCTGCGTTAAATATCCCATCGCCTACGACAATGGAGTATATAGAAGATTATTTTGCGAATTATCTTATGGATCCGGAACTTTCAGAGAATGAGACCTATAAGTATTCAAGCAGGATTCATTACCCTATGCCAAAGGGAGGGACGCAGTTTGAAAGGGTAATTGAAATGCTTAAGACTACACCCCTTACAAATCAGGCTGTTATAGAGATAGGCTCTCCGGAAGACCATGATATCTGCTACGGAAACGACGGGAACCTTGATCCACCTTGCCTGAGGCTTCTGGATTTCAAGGCAGTGCCGATGAATGATGAACTCGTTCTTACTGTAAGCTGCTACTTCCGTTCATGGGATTTGTGGGCAGGTTTTCCTACGAACCTCGGCGGCATAGAGCTTTTGAAAAACTATGTTGCCGGAGAAACAAATCTAAAGAACGGCCCAATGTATGCCTACAGCGCAGGAGCTCATATCTACGGGTATCAGGAAGAGATTGCAAGAATAAGGACTCTGAAGACAGCGATTAAGAGATAAATACTTAAAGACAGGACATAGTATTTATTTGTGCTACTTATTCAGAATCTTTGCCGCTTCTTTTGCAAAGTAGGTAAGTATAAGATCAGCGCCTGCGCGTTTTATTGATGTGAGGACTTCCATCATAACGCGCTTTCCATCAATCCATCCGAGTTTATCAGCGGCCTTAATCAACGAATATTCTCCGCTTACGTTATAAGCAGCGACAGGGACATCAAAGGAATTCTTTACATCCGAGATAATATCCAGATATGCGAGCGCAGGTTTAACCATCACAATATCAGCGCCTTCTTCAATATCAAGCGCAGCTTCTTTCAACGCCTCTCTTCTGTTTGCCGGATCCATCTGATACGAGCGCCTGTCTCCGAATTTAGGGGTGGACTCGGCAGCTTCCCTGAAAGGCCCATAAAAAGCCGATGCGTATTTTGCCGCATAACTCATTATCGGCATCTCTGAGAACCCCTCGGAATCGAGCGCAATTCTTATCGCCTTTACCCTTCTGTCCATCATGTCAGACGGCGCTACCATGTCTGCTCCTGCCCTTGCGTGAGATACCGCCTCTTTGGCAAGAAGCTCAAGGGTTGCATCATTTTTTACAGCGCCTTTTTCAATTATCCCGCAGTGGCCGTGGCTTGTGTATTCACACATGCAGACATCAGTTATCACATAGAGTCCCGGCACCTTATTTTTTATTGCCTTTATTGCCTTCTGCACGACTCCATGAGGGTCATAGGCACCTGAACCTGTTTCGTCTTTGTGTTCAGGAATCCCGAAAAGTATTACCGCAGGTATGCCGAGGGTGTAGACCTCTTTTGCATGTTTTACAATCTTGTCAACTGATTCCTGAAAACATCCCGGCATTGATTTTATCTCTCTGCGGATGTTTTTGCCGTAAGTGACAAAAAGCGGATATATAAAATCATCGGGAGAAAGCGAGGTCTCTCTCACCATTCTCCTGATGACTTCGTTTTTTCTCAACCTTCGAGGTCTGTGCAAAGGGAACATAGATTTATTCGCAGCTGGTGCAGCCGGTGCCGCATGACGGAGCGCTTCCGCCTGTGATGACGAAGCCCTGTTTTTCGCCGTCATCCATGAAGTCAATGTTCATGCCTTCAAGTTTTTTTGATGTGTCTTTGTCAACGAAGACCTTAAGTCCGTTTTTCTCCGTGACATCGTCGTTATCTCCCGGCTTTTCATCTATATCCATTCCGTAAGAGGGACCGCAGCATCCTCCTCCGGCAGTATATACACGAAGCCCCCAGCCGGCTTTTCCTTCTGTTGTGAGTATCTGTTTTGCTTTTTCTGCTGCTGCATCTGTTATCGTTATCACAATTAACCTCCTTGGTCAGGTTCTCTTGGAATTGTTTTTGTAGAACCGTATCTTTAAGAATAAAGTAAAAAAGACCCAAAAAGCAACCTTTTACAGAAGTTAAGAGTTAAGAATTAGGTGAGAATTACTAATCAGTTCATTGGTAAGCATACACGCAATGACCTTATTCGTCATGCCCGCAGGTCGTAAGCGGGCATCCAGTCCCTTTCTGGATTCCCCGATCGAGTCGGGGAATGACAAGAATGTAATCTTACTTATGAACTCCTTAGTATGAATAAGAATATAGGTCTTTAAAAACTTCTAACTTCTAACTTCTAACTTCTAACTTCTCTCACTTGTTATAATTAACAATGTCAAAAATCAATCTCAAGGCATTAAGCAAAGCTGCAATGGAGGAGTTTGTAAAAGAGCAGGGGCTTCCTGCTTACAGGGCAAAACAGATACTCCATTGGATATACGGAAAAAAAGCTGAGTCAATAGAGGATATCTCCGAATTTTCAAGAGAGCTAAGGGAAAGGCTTTCAGATATAGCGTATATAAGCAACCTTGAACTGCTCAAAAGGCAGGTCTCAGAAGACGGCACTGAAAAATTCCTATTCGGGCTTGAAGACGGAGAGTCAATAGAGAGCGTACTTATCCCTGATGAAGACCGTCACACGCTCTGCATTTCTTCTCAGGTCGGGTGTGCCATGTCGTGCGGTTTCTGTCTTACAGGTGGCATAGGGTTTAAGAGAAATCTTAAGGCGCATGAGATTGTTGACCAGATAATTGCGGTAATGAAAGTTAAGAGTGAAGAGTTAAAAGTTAAAAGTTCCACAAATCCTGTTACGAATATTGTTTTTATGGGGATGGGTGAGCCGCTGTTAAATCTTGATGAAGTGGTTGAGGCGCTTCACAGGATAACAGAGTTTATGGGCTTTTCAAAGAGGAGGATAACGCTTTCTACATGCGGAATCGCTCCTAAGATTACAGAACTTTACAGAAGGGCGCCTCATGTTAATCTTGCTGTTTCTCTGAATGCGGCTACCGATGAAGTAAGAAACAGGCTCATGTCAATAAACAAGGAATATCCCATCAGGGTTTTGCTTGACGCCTGCAGGAAAATTCCTTTATCTCCGAGGGACAGGATAACATTTGAATATGTGATGATAGACGGCATGAATGATTCTCTGTCTGATGCAAAGAGGCTTGTGACGCTTCTCAGAGGGATTTCTTCAAAGGTGAATCTTATTCCTTTTAACCCATTTGCAGGAAGCAAGTTTAAAAGGCCATCTGATGAGAGGGTTCTTGCTTTTCAGGAGATTCTTGTAAGAGGGAAAATTTATACTTTTATAAGAAAGAGCAAGGGGCAGGATATTCTTGCTGCATGCGGGCAGCTTAAGGCAGGATACAAGGCATGAGTCTGAATTATGAATAAGGTAATCATTTTATTAGGGCCGACAGGCGTCGGAAAAACAGAGGTCTCTATCCTTCTTGCAAAGGCTTTGGATACAGAGATAATCAGCGCAGACTCAATGCAGATTTACAGGGGGATGGACATCGGTACTGCAAAGCCGTCTGAGGAGCAGAGGATGAGCGTGAAGCATCACATGATAGACATTATAAGCCCCTCAGAGCCGTACAGTGTCGGCAGATATATTGAGGATGTTACGCCGGTAATAGATGAGCTTCACAGAAAAGGGAAAATCCCCATTATTGCCGGAGGAACAGGACTTTACATAAAGGCAATGACAAGGGGGATATTCAGCGGGCCTTCCGCTGACTGGAAACTCAGGGAAGAACTTGCTTCTCTTGAGGAAGGACAGAGCGGCGCACTTTATAGTTATTTGCAGGAACTCGACCCTGAGGCGGCATCAAAGATAATGCCTGCTGACACAAGGCGCATCATAAGGGCGCTTGAGGTATGCCTTAAAACCAAAAAAGGCATCTCGGAGTTCCAGCAAAAACTCACAACCCCTCTGCCGTATGAATTTATAAAGATAGGGCTTACAAGGGAAAGAAAAGAACTTTACAGGATGCTTGAGAATCGTGTTGATAAGATGATAGATGAAGGGCTTGTGGAGGAAGTCAAAACAGGTATGAGCCTGATAAATGCGCACTATAGGATACATGATGCAGGATACATGATACAGGATGAAAGAAATCTTGCATCTTGCATCTTGCATCTTGGATCCTTGCCTTCCATGCAGGCAATAGGATACAAAGAGATTGCAATGTATCTTAATGGAGAAATGCCGCTTGAAGAGGTGATAAGGCTCATTAAGCGAGGTACCAAGCGTTATGCCAAGAGGCAGTTTACGTGGTTCAAAAAAGAAGAGGATATACTCTGGATAGATATTACAGGCGTTCAAGATGTCAATGAGATATTTAAACGGGTAAGGCAGCTTCTTGACGGGTTAATAAATAAGGCATGATGATTTAAAAGTTGATTCCGCTGACTCCAGGTATGTAGAATAAATGAATTGATTCTGAAAATGCGAGGTGCGGCGTGGGTAAAAATATCGCAGAGAAGGTTTTCGAGGCGCATAAGGCATATGGCGAGTTGAAACCCGGCAGTCCTGTCGGGCTCGGGGTTGACCATGTATATACGCAGGATGCAACCGGCACTATGACATGGCTTCAGTTTGAGGCGATTGGTGTTGAGAGTGTTAAGGTTCCGCTTGCTGTCTCATACATTGACCATAACATGCTCCAGACAGATTACATGAATCCTGATGACCATAAATTCCTCCAGACAGCAGCTGCAAAATACGGCGCGTATTTCTCAAGGCCCGGCAATGGAATCTGCCATCAGGTTCATCTTGAGCAGTTTGCTGCACCCGGAAAGATCGCACTTGGCACGGACAGCCATACGCCAACAGGCGGCGGAATGGGAATGATTGCTATAGGAGTCGGCGGGCTTGATGCTGCAACAGTGATGGCTGGAGCGCCGTTTGAACTCACAATGCCAAAGGTCGTAAAGATAAATTTTACAGGAAAACTCAATCGTCCATGGGTTACTGCAATGGATGTTATCCTTGAGATTCTGAGGAGGCTTACTGTCAAAGGCGGTGTCGGAAAGATATTTGAATATGGAGGACCAGGTGTAAAAGACCTGAATGTCCCTGAAAGAGCCACTATTACAAATATGGGCGCAGAACTTGGTGCAACAACATCAATATTTCCGAGTGATGGAAGGACAAAATTCTATCTTAAAGCAGTTGGCAGAGAAACTGAATGGGTAGAGATCAAGGCAGACGATGACGCAGAGTATTCGGAGATAATAAATATTGACTTAAGCGCAATAGAGCCGATGATTGCCCAGCCTCACAGCCCTGACAATGTTGTTACCGTGAAAAGCCTTAAAGGCACAAAGGTTGACCAGATATGTATCGGAAGCTGCACAAATTCTTCATATCAGGGTTTAAAGACAGTTGCAACGATACTGAAGGGCAAAACTGTGTCAGAAGGCGTAAACCTTCTCATAAACCCCGGCTCAAAGCAAGTATATGAAATGGTATTACGGGAAGGGCTCATTGCAGACATGATCTCATCAGGCGCAAGAATGCTTGAATCATCATGCGGGCCATGCATTGGAATGGGAGGCGCGCCGGGCAGCGACCAGATATCAGTCCGCTCGTATAACAGGAATTTCCAAGGAAGAAGCGGCACAAAGGATGCGTTTGTTTATCTTGCAAGTCCTGTCTCATGCGCTGTCTTTGCTATTAAGGGAGAAATAGTTGATCCCCGCGAATCAGGTATTAAGATTGCGACCTTTGAAGAGCCTTCTAAGTATCTGATAAACAGGAGTTTTATAATTCCTCCTCTGAAAGATACCTCAGATGTGAAGGTAATCAAGGGCCCGAACATTAAAGATGTCCCGGCAAAAGAGTCTCTGAAAGACAGGATTGAGGCAGAGGTTTTACTGAAAGTAGGAGATAACATAACAACTGACGATATTATGCCGGCAGGCTCTGAAGTGCTTCCTTTCCGCTCAAATATTCCTGCGATATCAGAGTTTGTGTTCAGGAACATTGACAACACATTCAGCAAGAGGGCTAAAGATGCAAAGGAAAAAGGCGGAGGGATTATCATAGGCGGTGAAAACTACGGACAGGGTTCATCGCGCGAGCATGCTGCAATGGCTCCGATGTTCCTCGGGCTTCAGGCAGTGATTGCAAAGGCATTTGCAAGGATTCACAAAGCCAATCTCATAAACTTCGGGATACTTCCATTGCAGTTCAAAAACCCTTCCGACTATGAGAAAGCAGAGAAGGGCGACAGGCTTGTCATTAAGGATGTGATAAATTCACTTAACGGCAGTCAGGTTTATAAGGTTGAGAACATCACAAAGGGCGCGGCATTTGAGGCTGTATCAGATTTGAATGACAGGCAGAAGATGATTATCATGAAGGGCGGATTGCTGTCTTACACAAAACAGCAAGGAGCGTAGCTTAAAGGGTTTCTTTTTTCGGTAGATTGAATGTCTTACACTTTTATGAGGGCATATCAAGATATTAAAATGAATAACATCTCAATAATGAAACGGGTTCTGAGGCTTGCGGGAAAGGCGAGCGGGATGACAAGCCCGAATCCGATGGTAGGCGCTGTGCTTGTAAAGAACGGAAAAATCATCGCAGAGGATTATCACAAAAAACCCGGCGCTCCTCACGCAGAGGCTCTTGTCATAGACAAAGCAGGAGAAAAGGCAAAAGGCGCAACACTTTATGTGAACCTTGAACCATGCTGTCATACAGACAAAAGAACGCCTCCATGCACAAAGGCGATTATCAAAGCAGGGATAAAGAAAGTTGTCATAGGCATGAAAGACCCAAATCCAAAGGTTTCGGGGAAGGGGATAGAAGAACTCAGCAAATCAGGCATAAACGTAGTCTCTGGAATTCTTGAAGGAGATTCAATTAGGCTGAACGAGATTTACGCAAAATATATTATGACAAAAAGACCGTTTGTGATATTAAAAGTTGCAATGACCCTTGACGGAAAGATTGCCACTCCGGAAGGCGAGTCAAAATGGATTACAGGAGAAAAGGCAAGAGAATTGGTTCACAAAACAAGAGGCAGGGTTGATGCTGTGATGACAGCGATAGGGACAGTGAAGGCTGATGACCCGCAACTGACAGCGAGAATAAAGAAAGGGACGAGGGACGAGGGACAAGGGACGAGAAGTCCAATACGAATTGTAATAGACCCTGAGTTTGAGATTCCTATTGATGCGAAAATATTGAATACTCCTCCGGAGACGATTGTAGTAATAAAAAGAAGTCAGAAGTCAGAAGTCAGTAATCCCTCCTCGCCCCCCTTTAGTAAAGGGGGGATGGGGGGATTTTCACCTAAAAATAAAATGAACAGATTAATAGAAAAAAACATAAAAATAATCGAATACGATGGAGAACGTGTTGATCTGAAATGGCTGATGAAAAAACTTGGCGAGACGGGGATAACATCTGTGCTGATTGAAGGAGGCTCTTCCTTAAACAGCCATGCGCTTGAATACGGCATAGTTGACAAGGTTATGTTTTTCATAGCGCCAAAGATTATCGGCGGTAAAGAGTCATTTCCGTCTGTCGGCGGAAAGGCATTCAGAAAACTCTCAGAGGCGCATCAGCTAAAAAATATAACTCTAAAAAGAATCGGCGACGATATTCTGATTGAGGGGTATATCAAGTAGGAGTTATAAGCCCTGCTTATCTGGAATTCACTTGAGATGCTTTATCAAATCCATTATCAGCCTGACGCCGATACCTGAAGCGCCTTTCGGAATATAAGGCTTGTCTTTTTCCACCCATGCAGTGCCTGCTATGTCAAGGTGAACCCACGGCGTTTTTTCTGCAAATTCATAGAGAAAATATGCTGCTGTTACAAGTGAACCGTTTTTGCCTCCTGTGTTCTTGATGTCAGCTATATCGCTTTTAAGATACTCTTTATATTCATCAAATAAAGGCATTTCCCATACGCGCTCATAGGTATTGTCAGCAGACTTTTTGATTTTATCAAGCAATTTCCTGTCATTTCCCATCATAGCTATTGCCTCGTTTCCGAGCGCAATGGAACACGCGCCTGTGAGGGTTGCGATATCAATAATTGCCTTTGGCTTGAAACGCTTTGCATATCCTATTGCATCTGCAAGAATCAAACGTCCTTCAGCGTCTGTATTGATTATTTCAACGGTCTTGCCGCTTATTGTTTCGGCTACATCGCCGGGTTTTGTTGCAGAGCCTCCGGGCAGGTTTTCTGTTGCCGGCAGTATGCCGATAAGATTTACTGGAAGTTTTAATGCAGAGGCAGCTTTTAACACACCCAAGACTGCTGCGCCTCCTGCCATGTCATATTTCATCTTTTCCATTCCGTCAGAAGGTTTCAGCGATATGCCTCCGCTGTCAAAGGTTATTGACTTGCCTATCAGCGCCAGAGGTTTGCCCTTGCTGCCTTTATATTCAAGCACAATGAACTTCGGAGGTTCTTTGGATCCCTTTGCAACAGAGAGATATGCTCCCATTCCAAGTTTTTCTGAATCTTTTCTCTCAAGGATTTTCACCGAAAGATTTTTTTGTCTCAGAGAAACCGCTGCCTTTGCAAGGTCTGACGGAGTCATATCATTGGACGGAGTGTTTATCAAATCCCGTGCAAAATATACAGATGATGTTATGATCTCAGTCCAATTGAGTTCGTCAATAAAGCTTTTTGATATTTTTGAAAGAAGCGTAATGTTCTCTATCTTTTTGTTCTTCTTTTCTTTTCTGTATCTTTCAAAGGTATATAACCCAAGCAAAGCTCCCTCTATGAAATTCAGAGGCGAAAGTTTAAGAGATGATATAAGGCTTGTGGAAACCGCAATCTTTTTCATCCCCTTGTCACGAAGATGCACTGCTGCTTTTCCGCCTGCCTGTCTTATGTTTTCGGCAGACAGCTCGTTTTTTTTGCCCAGGCCGACAAGCAAAATCCGTTCAGGCTTTATCCCTTCAGGCACAGGCATTAAAAGAAGCTCATTCCGCTTGCCGTGGAATTCCTTTGAGAACGCTTTCCTGATTTGTTTCTGAATAGCTGTGCCGAATTTTTTATAAAACTCCGAATTCCCTTGTACAAAAGGAAGAATCAGAGCATCACAGATGCAGTCTGTTTCTCTGATATTTTTAACGGATATCTTCATTTAAGGCCTAAAATGAATCCTTAAAAATCTCTTCAGCATCTAACCTCCTTTTTTACAATAACAGTAGAGTTTACCCCGTTAGAAATCTTCAATTTCTAAACGGGGTTTAAGCTCTCGGCTTTGCAAGTATCTCAAGCGCCTTCAGGTCAAGAAACCGCTTTGATGCAGCAGATTTAATAACCATCACTGTGTCAGCGCCTCTTCCTGTGCCTGCAACGGCAAGGACTTCCTCCCCTTCAGGTATAAGTCCTGCATCAGCAGCCATCATCACAATCTCACAGCACACCTTTGGCCCCTCTCCAAACCTTCTTAGAGACTGGGCGATAATGAGCGTTGGATATAACCCTCCGAATTTGGATGAAAAGGCTGTTTCCAATGAATGGGTGAGAATTGTTCCTGTGTATATCTTTGCGCCGTTTGCCTTTATTTTCTCTATGACATCATTTGGTATTTCGGATGTGTTTGGTTCTTTGAATCCCGCAGAATGCGTTACAACAACAAGATTAACAGCGGATGTTTTTAATGCCTCTGAAAATAAGATGCCAGTATCGCCGCCTGTGGTTGCCACTACAAGATATTTATATGAGCTGTCCTTTATCGCCTGCATGACAACTTTAAGACATGCGGATGTGTTTTCTTTTCCGGGTTTTTCAAAATATGTTACTTTTCTTTCCATAGGGAGATTATAGCAGAGGCTTTCTGTAGTTTCAACAAACACAGGATTCACGACAAATATCACCAGACCCCTCATTTATTGGTTTTTATGATATTTTTTAAAATTGACACCATGTAGATACATTGTTTATACTTGACTATAAGAAATGTGAATGTAAGGAGGGACTGTAATGCTTGCAAAAACTGCAAAGTGGGGGCACAGTTTAGCCCTGAGAATACCTAAAGCAATAAGTAATGAATGTGGTATAAACGAAAACACTATGGTGGATATCTCATCAAAAGGGAATAAAATTATTATTACTCCTGTAAGAGAGGAAGAATATTCTCTTGAGAAGCTTTTGTCATCTGTTACAAAAGACAATATCTACTCCGAGGTAGATTTCGGAAAACCTGCAGGTAAGGAGCTTATATAATGTCTTACATTCCTGATAGGGGCGATGTAGTCTGGATTAATCTAAACCCCCAGTCAGGACATGAGCAATCAGGTCACCGACCTGTTCTCGTCCTTTCTCCTTCACCATATAACGGCAAGGTTGGTTTAATGGTCTGCTGCCCTATAACAACACAAAGTAAAGGATACCCTTTTGAAGTCGCTATAAGCAACAATCCTAAAGTAACAGGCGTTATTCTTGCCGATCAGGTAAAAAGTCTGGATTGGAAAGCACGAGGTGTCAAAAAACAGGGAGAGGTTTCAGAGTTTGAACTAAAAGAAACGCTAAAGAAACTTAAAGTTGTAATAGAAATATAGTAAAGAACCCTGCGCCTTTATCCAACTATCAGACAACCTGCCATGCCGTATTCTGTTTTATTTTGTTTCAGAAGGAGAGCCACTGTTTTTCATTGTCCTTTCACTATCCTTTTTATTGTCCGACAAAACCTTTTACTATACCATTACTACTGCACCAACTTTTGGAAGGTAAAGCCATTGATTTTTTATAGAAAGATATGGTGCGAGAGAGGGGAGTTGAACCCCTACGGAGTTACCCATCCCGAATAACGCATCTTTGTTAATCTTCTCAAATGGTGGGCGTGAGAGGATTCGAACCTCCATGGGTTGCCCCACCAGATCCTAAGTCTGGCGCGTCTGCCAACTCCGCCACACGCCCTAATCTGCTAATTAAAAACAGCCCACCAAGTCGGGACGCGTCTGCTCTACGAGTCGTAGACCAGTTCCGCCACTCTCGCTTGATTGATTTTAAAGGATTTGGTGCTGTTTGTTCAACGCTTGTCAGGAGATTCCATCTATCTGCGTATTAATCTGCTTTATGTTCTCCATTGATAATATTCAGAACCATTTCTGCTGTTGTCTTTTTATGTCTGCCTGTAAAATTTATTTTTTCTCTGACTTCCCTTTCAATCTGAGCAATTTCAAGATAAAAATTTGTGCGGTTAATCCGAAAGTCCTTTGGCACATTTTCTTTTTCCATGATGAACCTGTAACATCCATCGCAGCTGAAGCCGTAGCGCCTTAATGCCTCGCTGCAAGCTCTGTCAATCGCCCTGTAAATTTCCGATAACCTGTCAAGATATTGTTTCATTTTAAAATGTTCATTTAGGAGGCTGTGTCTGTCTTTCGGCAATATTAAACTATTCTTTTTCCTCCTCCTCTGTGAGCGAATGTCTCATAAAAGTTCCATTTTTAGTGTATCAGATACGCAGGGGAAATTTCTAACTGTGCGAAAATGCTTGACTTTTTTCTGTCTTGGCAATAAAATTTGAAAAATACCGGAAGGAGTAATTTATGACGCGTAAGATGCTTCTTGCAGATGACAGTATTACAATACAGAAGGTTGTAGAGCTCGTCCTTGCAGAGGAAGGGTTTGAGATAAAGGCTGTGAATAACGGTGAGGAGGCGCTTGCCGCAATCGAGACATTCAAGCCTGATGTAGTCCTTGCAGATATAGAGATGCCGAAGATGAACGGCTATCAGCTGTGCGAAAAATTGAAGGCACATCCTGTAATAAAAAATGTTCCTGTAATTCTTCTTTCAGGGGCATTTGAGCCGCTTGACGAGGAACTTGCAAGGCATGTAAAGGCAGACAGTTTTGTTATAAAACCATTTGAATCTCAGGAATTAATAAGCAAGATAAATGCGGCGCTGGTATCTGCATCAACAATGGCAGAGACAGCAGAAGCTGTAGAAGCAGTGGAAGCAGAGGTGTTTGCAGAGGCTGTTGGCGCTGAAGAAGACCTCTGGGCAATGGAGGCAGTTGAAGGGGTTTCTGTGGAGACTCCTGCAGGGATAGAAGAGGTGTCCGCAGAAGAAGTCAGCATTGCCCAAGCGCTTGAAGCTGCGGAGATACAAGTGAGAAAAGAAATGCCTGAGATACAGATTCCATCAAAAGAGGAGTTTATTCCACTGTTTAAGAAAGCGGTTGACGAAAGGGTTGCATCAGCCCTTTCCGCTATAGATATTAAAGGTGTAATGCTTGAGTCGCTTATGCCGGTATTAAAAGATTCAGTCGAAAAAATCTTGTGGAAAATAGCTCCTGAGCTTACTGAAAGACTGGTAAAGGAAGTGCTGCAGAGTTCACTCGCATCGTTAAGCAAGGAAATTGAAAAGATAATGTGGGAGACTGTTCCTGATATCGCAGAGACTTTGATTGCAAAAGAGATAGAGAAGATAAAGACAGAGATGTAGTGTGACGGAATTAAGTAAGAGTTATATTCCCGAAGGGATAGAAGAAAAATGGTATGAACTGTGGGTTAACGAGGGCTATTTCAAACCTGAGATAAATCCCTCTGGAAAACCCTATTCAATTGTAATCCCTCCTCCAAATGTTACAGGCTCGCTTCACATGGGACACGCCCTTAACGCAACGCTTCAGGATGTTCTTGCGCGATGGAAAAGGATGTGCGGTTTCAGCGTGCTGTGGCTTCCGGGTACCGACCATGCCGGGATTGCAACTCAGAATGTAGTTGAAAGACAGCTTTCAGGAGAAAAGCTTACACGGCAGCAGCTCGGAAGGGAAGCCTTTATTGACAGGGTATGGAAATGGAAGGCTGAATACGGCGGCAGGATAACACATCAGCTTAAAAGGATCGGAGCATCGTGTGACTGGTCAAAGGAAAGGTTTACGCTTGATGAAGGACTCTCAAGGGCTGTAAGAGAGGTCTTTGTAAGGCTTCACGAAGAAGGGCTGATATACCGCGACAACAGATTGATAAACTGGTGCCCGCGCTGTCATACAGCGTTATCCGACCTTGAAGTAGAGCACGATGAGTTTGACGGGACATTGTATTACATTAAATATCCATTAACCCCCCCATCCCCCCCCTTGGTAAGGGGGGGAGTTGAGGGGGGGTATATTACAGTTGCAACAACAAGGCCTGAGACCATGCTTGGAGATACAGCGGTTGCCGTAAATCCCTCTGATGAGAGGTACAAGGATTTTATAGGGAAAACAATCGCCCTTCCTCTTACAGACAGAAAGATACCTGTTGTTCCTGACAGCGCTGTTGATATGACTTTCGGCACAGGCGCTGTTAAAGTGACGCCTGCCCATGATTTCAATGATGAGGCTATTGCAAAAAGACAGAACCCTTCGCTGCCTTTTGTTGTTGTCATAGGGAAAGAAGGCAAGATGACTTCTGATGCAGGGCCGAAATATGCAGGGCTTGACAGGTATGAATGCAGGAAGCGCGTTGTCATTGATTTAAAGACTCTGCAGTTTGTAGAAAAAGAAGAAAAACACCGCCATGCAGTAGGACATTGTTACAGGTGCAGAACAATAATAGAGCCTCTGCCGACATTGCAGTGGTATGTGAATGTCGGGACGCTGGCAAGGGATGCGATAGGCGCTGTTAGAAGCGGAAAGATAAGGATAATGCCCCAGTCATGGGAAAATTCATACTTCGGATGGATGGAAAATATAAAGGATTGGTGCATTTCGCGCCAGATATGGTGGGGACACAGGATTCCTGTGTGGTACTGTCAGGAAATAAATAATGAGATATGCAGGAAAAAAGGAGGAGTTATAGTATCACGCGAAACTCCGAAAGAATGTTCGTTCTGCGGTTCCAAAAAATTAGTTCAGGACGAGGATGTGCTTGATACCTGGTTTTCGTCCGCGCTCTGGCCATTTTCAACGCTTGGCTGGCCTGAACCAACCGATGATTTAAAGAAATTTTATCCTACGAGTGTTCTGGTAACTGCCTTTGATATCCTGTTTTTCTGGGTTGCACGCATGATAATGATGGGACTTAAGTTCATGGAAGACGCGCCTTTCAGAGATGTTTATATACATGCGATTATCAGGGATGCGTCAGGGCAGAAGATGTCAAAGTCAAAAGGCAATGTTATTGACCCTTTGATAATGATAGATAAATACGGCACAGATGCATTCAGGTTTACTCTGTGCGCATTTGCGGCGCAGGGCAGGGACATAAGATTCTCAGAGGAGAGGGTTGAGGGATACAGGCATTTTGTGAACAAGCTGTGGAATGCAGCAAGATTTATAATGATGAACATAAAGACAGTGAACAGTGAACAGTTAACGGTGAACAGTCTTGATCTCGCCAGCAGGTGGATACTGAGCAGGTTGGCCGGAACTGCTGATGAAATAAACGCAGCGCTTGAAGAATACAGATTTAATGATGCGGCAAACAGCATCTATCATTTTATATGGCATGAGTTCTGCGACTGGTATATTGAGATGTCAAAGACTGAGATAAGCAATCCGAAATCAACGGCCGGGGTTATGCAGTGCCTGCTTTATACGCTTGAAACCTCCCTGAAGCTTCTTCATCCGTTCATGCCTTTTGTAACAGAAGAGATATGGCAGAACATGCCCTTTGCCGGTAACGAGCCGCGCTCAGCGAGCCCCGACAAGTCGGGGTTGTGCAGGAAGAGCATTGTTATTTCCGATTATCCTCAATCGCTTCCAAGAGACTCTCAGGCAGAAACAGAGATGTCTTATGTTATAGAGGCGATAACAGGTATAAGGACTGTCAGGGGCGAACTGAATATCTCTCCTTCTGTTGAGGTAAACGTATTAATAAAGACCTTTTCCGGTGAAGTATCAGGTATTCTCAGAGCCAATCTGCATTACATTAAAAAGCTCTCGCGGACAGCGGATGTAACAATTGGGGAGGATATAAAAAAGCCTGCTGATTCTGCGGTATGCGTTAAGGATTTCATGGAAGTATACATCCCGATTAAGGGGCTTTTGAATATTGACGCGGAAATTGATAAACTTATAAAGGAATCAAGAAAGGTTGAGGAGGCGATGGCTTTCATTGACAGAAAATTGATGAATGAGGATTTTCTGAAAAAAGCGCCTGAGAATGTAGTTGAAAAGGAGAAGGCAAAGCACAGCGAGCTTGCCGCAAAGAAGGAAAGGATAAAGGAGAACATTAACAAACTTAAAGCAGCAGGATCCGCCTAAGGCGGAAGGGGGTAATATGGCAGCAAAGAGTAAAGAGATTATCAAAGAGAAGGATGTCGAGATAATTGAGGCTGAATCCGTAAATATAAAACAGAGTTCTGTAAGGGCTGTTGACGGCGGGCATATTGAGATGCAGCAGGTAGGAGCCCTGAGCATTGACGGCGACAGGATTGAAGTTACGCAGGGCGCTGCCTGTATTCTCAGAGGCAATGACGTGAGCCTGAACCAGAGCATCAGCGCGGTAACCGCAGGGAACAATGTATCGCTTAATTTCTCCCTGTCTCCCATGGTCGTATCAAAAGAGGAAGCGGTTTCCAATAAGAGCGCAGTGGGTGTTATGGCTGCTATGAATATCAAGGTTAAGAACAGCGCATCTATCCTGATGATTGCCAATAACGTTGAAGGCAATGTTACCACACTGTTTGACTGGCGTGCGGCTGTTGCCATGGGAGCTGTTTTTGGAGGCGTGTGGGGGCTCTTTTCTCTGTTCAGGAAGAGATAGGATATGAAGATACCACACAGCGTCAGAGAAATAATCCGCATAGCGCTTGAAGAGGATATAGGAAACGGCGATATTACGACTGCATTTCTTATACCTGAAGACAGCGAATCAAGGGCATTAATAATAGCGAAAGGCAATTTTGTTGTTGCCGGCATCCCTTTCATAAAAGAAGTTTTTAGCTTTTTCGACCGGGAAGTGAGATTTAATGTTTTTATCAATGACGGCTCCAAGGTGATGAAAGGAGATGTTATCGCTGAGGTCTCAGGAAGAACAAAGGTCCTGCTTTCGGGGGAAAGGGTCAGCCTCAATATACTTCAGCGCCTGTCAGGCATAGCCACGCTTACAAATATGTTCGTAGAAAAAGTTAAAGGACTCAAGACAAAGATTGTGGATACCAGGAAAACGACACCGGGGCTGAGGTTTATGGAAAAGTATGCTGTGAGAGTCGGAGGAGGAAACAATCACAGGTTCGGGCTTTTTGACGGCATATTGATAAAGGACAACCATATCGAGGCTGTCGGAAGCATAACAGAGGCGCTGCGTCTGGCAAGTGAAGGGCATCATCTTGCAAAGATTGAGGTCGAGGTGGAAAACCTCAATGACCTGAAAGAGGCTGTAGAAGGAGGCTCTGACATTGTGATGCTTGACAACATGTCTATCCAGGATATGAAAGAGGCTGTAAATATTGTCCGCACCTCGAAGAAAGATGTAATCCTTGAGGCGTCAGGGAATGTCAGTCTTGAGAACGTCAGAGAGGTTGCAGAGACAGGTGTGGATTTAATCTCAATAGGCGCCTTAACTCATTCAGCAACCGCAGTTGATATAAGCATGAAGATAGTAAAGTAACGCTTTTTAAGGGAATAGGGCTATGTTTTTCAGCCCTTCGGTTTCCTTAAACCCCATCATGATATTCATGTTGTGCACTGCCTGCCCTGAGGCGCCTTTCATCAAGTTGTCAATTGCAGTGACAATTATGAGGGTATTTGTCCGTTTGTTTACAGCAAGCCCGATATCGCAGAGGTTCGTCCCCCGGACATTTTTAACATTCGGGAATTTGCCTTCAGCAAGCGCCCTTATAAACGGCTCTTTTGCAAAAACCTTTTTGTAAGCATCAAGAACTGCTCTTGTATCAGCCTTCTTTTTTAATTTTGCGTAGATAGTTGTGAGTATCCCCCTGTCGTAAGACCCAAGATGAGGGGTGAAATTAACCTTTAAATCTTTATGAGCTATGGCAGAGAGTTCCTGCTCTATCTCAGGCGTGTGCCTGTGTGATGCAACTGAGTAAGCCTTGAATCCTTCATTGACTTCACAGAATGAGAATGCGGCATCAGCGTTTCTGCCTGCGCCTGTTGTTCCTGATGTTGAATCTATAACGATAGAATCTGCATCTATGAGACGGGTCTTCATAGCAGGATAAAGTCCGAGGATTGCGCCTGTCGGATAACAGCCGGGATTTGCTATGATGGATGATTTTGCAATTTTCGCCCTGTACAGTTCAGGCAGTCCATACACAGCCCTTTTCAGTGTCCCGTGAAATTTGTGCGGAGTCTTATACCACTCCTCGTATATTTCAGCAGACCTTAGCCTGTAATCAGCGGAGAGGTCAATAACTTTTTTCCCGTGCCTGAAGAAAAAATCCACCGCACTCTGCGAGGCGGCATGCGGCAACGCCAGAAAAAAGATGTCAGCCTTTTTCAGAAGTTTTTCTCTGTCTAATGGTTCGTATGTTAGATTTGAGTGATTGCTAAGATGAGGGAATAAATCGCTTACGGTTTTGCCTGATGATTTTTCTGAGGTTACGGCAGTTATTTTGACATAGGGATGGTTTGAAAGAAGGCGGATAAGTTCGCCTCCTGTATAACCGCTGCCTCCGCAAATAGCTACCTTTAGCATATTAAGTGAATAGCTCACGGAACAGATAGTTCACCGTTCACGGTTCACGGCAAAAGATGTATTTCTGTGAACTGTCAACTGTCAACTGTGAACTTTTAAAAAAACGACTGTTCACTGTTATCTCTTCGAGAACTGGAATCTCTTTCTTGCGCCCTTTTGCCCGTATTTCTTTCTCTCTGTTTCTCTGGGGTCTCTAGTTAAGAAGCCTTCTTTCTTAAGTTTCAGCCTGAGGTCGTTGTCTATTGAGAGTATTGCCCGTGAAATTCCGTGCCTGAGCGCTCCTGCCTGTCCTGAAAGGCCGCCGCCTACAACTGTTGCGGTTATGTTGTATTTGCCTGACATCCCTGTTAGCTCAAGGGGCTGTCTTATCATCATCCGCAGAGTCTCGCGGACGAAATACGAGTCAAGAGGTTTTTCATTTACAACCATACGGCCGTTGCCGGGGTACATGCTCACCCTTGCAATAGAGGACTTCCTGCGTCCTGTAGCATTGTATTTTATTTCAGCCATTTAAAACTCCTTATATTGTAAGATTTCAGGTTTCTGGGCAGCGTGTGGATGTGCGCTTCCTTTATACACCTTGAGCTTTTTGAGCATTGCCCTTCCGAGTCTGTTTTTAGGAAGCATTCCCCATACAGCGTCGCTTATAACCTTTTCGGGTTCTTTGGAAAGACGTTCTCTGAGCGTTTTGGCTTTTATGCCGCCGGGGTATCCTGAGTGATGGTAATAAATTTTATCGTCAAGCTTTTTGCCTGTTGTCCTGACCTTTTCGGCATTCACGACAACTACAAAATCACCTGTGTCTACGTTCGGGGTAAATATAGCCTTGTTTTTACCGCGCAGGCAGACAGCAATTTTTACAGCAAGCCTTCCGAGAACTGTGTCTTTGGCATCTACGAGATACCACTTATACTCAATATCAGTTTTTTTAGCAAACTTGGTTTTCATTTACGCACCTTCCATTAATGTTCTTTAAAAGAATTTTCTTAAAGTTAAGTCCGTGTGGACATAAAGAATTAGACATATTAATAGAAATGCCTATAAATTGTCAATATTTTTACAGATGGAGGTATCTCTGCATAAAGAAAGCGGTCTTAAACTGCTATGGGAATTTGATTTTTGAATTAAGGTTCAAGTGGTTAAGCGAGGCAGCATGATAATGCCCGTTAATTGACACTCTTTGTCAATATGTGATAATTTTAAAACAGGGAAATGTCTGATAAAACAGCGATAATAAGAGAAGCCCAGAAGTTTCTTGCAAGGGGACAGATAGATAAGGCAATTGCCGAATGGGAAAAACTTATAAAGGAATCCCCTGATGCAAATACTTATAATACTGTCGGAGACCTCTATCTTAAAAAAGGCGACAAGACTCCTGCGATAGAGTCATTTCATAAAGCAGCGCGTTTCTTCAGGGACGAAGGTTTTTCTCTGAAGGCGCTGGCCCTTTACAAAAAGATACTGAATATTGACACTTCAAACACATCTGCCTTATATGCTCTCGGAGAGTTAAGCGAGGAAAAAGGACTGGCAACCGATGCCATAAAGTATTATCTTGCCAGCGCGGATATCCTGTCCAAAGAAGGAAAGAAGGATGAATTATTAAAGGCGTATGACAAGATTCTGAGCCTCTCTCCGTCTAACATCCCTTTGAGGAATAAGGTGGCGGAGATTTTCAAAAAGGAAGGGCTCCAGATTGAGGCTGCAAAAGAGTACCTGCATATAGCGAGGTTATATGATGAGAAAGATGATGTCAACAATGCAGGAATGTATTATAAAAAATCCCTGGACCTCCAGCCCAACAATAATGAGGCTTTGCTTGGGCTGAGTTCAATATACGAGAAAACAGGCAATCCAAGGCAGGCTCAGGAATATCTGAAGAAGGCGGTTGAACTCGCTCCGTCAAATACAGAATTAATCTTGAAATATGCAGAGTCTCTGGTTAAGGCAAAGTCTTTTTCAGAGGCAATGCAATACATATCAAAGGTTACCGAAATAGACCCTTCAAATACTGCAGCGAGAAAACTTCTCGGTGAGATGTATGCGGAGAGCGGGGATAAGCAAAAGGCATGGGAAGAGTACAAGGTGATTATAGACGAGATAATATTTGACGGAAAACTTGATGAAGCCATAAATATCCTGACAATGTTCATAGATACAGAACCTGTAGAGACGAGAAAAAAGCTTGTGGCGCTGTATAAACAGAAGAACGATTATGAATCAGCTTTTGCGGAACTGGTTTCTTTAGGCGATGCTTTTATTTTTTCAGAAGAAAGAATGCTGAAGGAGGCTTTGGAGTGTTATAAGGAAGCATCGGAGATACATCCTGATGATAATGAGTTAAAAGAGAAAATAAGCGATATCAAAAGGGAACTCGACGAGGAATACGCAGAACCTAAGAAATCAGTTGAAGAGTCCCTTGCAGAGGCAGAGTTTTATTTAAGGCAGGGTTTGTATGAGGAGGCAAAGGCAGCATATCAGAAACTTCTTGAGCTATTTCCGGATAACAATGAGATAAGAGAAAAGCTTTCTCTGATTGAGGCTAAAGCCAGGGAAGAAGTTAGATTTGAAGAGAAACCGATAGAAGAGGTTGAGAAGCCTGCCGAGACAGTTGTTGAAACCCCGACAGAAGAGTTTGTGATTTCAGATATCCTTGAGGCAGAAACTGCTCCTGAATTTACTCTGGAAAGCGATGTCCTCGGCATATTTGAAGAGTTCAAGAAAGGGCTTGAAAAAGAAATAGGGATAGAGGATTCGGAAACACATTATAATCTCGGGATTGCATATAAAGAAATGGGCTTGATAGACGATGCGATAAAGGAATTTCAGACATCAAAGAACGATCCTGAAAGATTAATCCCGTCGATAAGTATGCTCGGGATGTGTTATATGGCAAAAGGACTATATCCTCTCGCCATTGATTCTTTTAATACTGTGATGGAAAAGATAGGGACAAAGGACGAATCATACTGGGGCGTGAAATACGAACTTGCAGAGGCGTGTGAGAAAAATGAAAATCTTAAAGAGGCGCTTAGACACTATACGGAAGTATACGGCTGGAATTCAAAATTCAGAAATGTTGCAGAAAAGATTAACCTGCTGAATGTGCATGTGTCAAAACCTGCAGAAAAACCGGTGCTAACCGAGAAACAGAAAATAAAGAAGGAGAGAGTTTCTTATTTGTAAGCTATGGATTATCTTGAGTTTTATAAGCTGAAAGAACATCCGTTTTCAAATGTTGTTGACAACAGGTTTTACTATAAGGGCACACAGCATTCAGAGGCGCTTGTAAGGCTGAAATATGCCATAGATACAAAGAAAGGGCTGGCTGTTGTCATAGGAGACATAGGCGCCGGCAAGACTACGCTTGCGCGCAGGCTCCTTGAAGAGCTTGATGAGAATATTTATGAGGCGGTTCTCCTTGTTGTGATTCATTCAGCGGTAAGCGCTGAATGGCTTCTTAAAAAACTTGCCATACAGATCGGCGTTACGGATGTAAAGGAAGAGAAGGTAGAACTTCTCAGCCAGATATACAGGAGGCTTTTTGAACTGGGCGAACAGGGCAAGGTAGCGGTTGTTATTATTGATGAGGTGCAGATGCTGAAATCAAGGGAGCTAATGGAGGAGTTCAGGGGGCTGCTGAATATGGAGATGCCTGAAGGAAAGATGGTGAATTTCATATTTGTTGGCATGCCGGAACTTGACAGCGTGCTTGCCCTTGACGAGCCGTTAAAGCAAAGGGTTGCAATAAAGGTGAGATTGAAATCATTTTCTGAAGAGAATACAAAGGAGTATATAATTCACAGGATGCATATTGCCGGTTCTGCGAAAAATCCATTCACAGAAGACGCAATGCGGGCTATATACCGTTATTCAAACGGCGTACCTCGTTTGATAAACACTATCTGCGACAATGCCCTTCTTGACGGATTCCTCTTTAAGACGAATATCATAGATGAAGCGATTATCAGGGCTGTTACTGTTGACCTTGGGCTGAGTGAGGAATAAAGGAGATACTCTTAATCTGCAGTTTTACAACATACTTTGATAATTCAATTTTCATTTTTGAGGGGTACCAGAATCCGTTGCTGTTTGCAGGTTCCTCGTAAGAAATGCGGAGTTCTTTTCCGGGGTCAAGTTCTATCGTCTGGGATACAGGGAGCATGGTTTTTTTATCAATGACAATCTTCCGGCTTGAATTTCTGATATGATAATTACCGTTTTGCTCTTCAATCTCATAATCTTTTATCAGCCACCACAACATACTGCTTCTTAACCCTTCTACCAGTATTATGTTTTTATTCCTGTCAGAGGGAGGGGTGCTTTTTATTATTCCGTCCGTCTCTTTTATTTCTGCCATGAGAAATCCCATAGAGTATATCCTCAGATCAAGGGTTCTGTCTGTAAGTGTGAGTGCGGCATCTCCTGCAATTGTGCTGTCAGTCTTCTCAAACTCAACATGAAAAGTTGCGTTAACGCCTTTTATGCTGCTGCGCTCTGTGATAATCTTTTTTACATCAGCGCCTTCGTAATCAGGCAGTTCAATCCGTTTGGAAGCGCAGGAGAGAGTGAACAGTGAACAGTGAATGACAAGCAATAAAAATAATGCATGATGCACGATGCACGATGCACGATGCACGTTTTTCTTATTCTGAATCCTGAATCCTGTATCCTGAATCTTATATCCCGATGTTTTCAAGCGCCTCTTCAACATTTCCCGCTCCCATTATCTCAAGCCCGAAAGATTCCTTCAGCCTCTCGCTGTTTGTTCTGGACATGAGCGCTTTTTTAAATCCTATCTTTGCGGCTTCCTTAATCCTCTGCTCTGCATAAGCAACTGCCCGTATTTCGCCTGAAAGGCCTACCTCGCCGAACATAAATATCTCAGGGTCAATGGGGATGTCCTTCAGCGATGATGCTATTGTCGTTATAATCCCAAGGTCAATCGCAGGTTCAATTATCTTGAGCCCGCCGACTACGTTTATGAATATATCCATTCCGCCAAGATGAAGTCCTGCCTTTTTCTCAAGCACGGCAGTCAGAAGATTAACCCTGTTGAAATCAACTCCGATGCTTGTTCTCCTCGGCATTCCGAATGTTGTCGGCGAGGCCAGAGCCTGAATCTCCACCATCAGCGGCCTTGTCCCTTCCATGCTTGCAACAACTGTGGAGCCTGAGACATTAAGCGGTCTTTCCGAGAGGAATAATTCAGAGGGATTTTCAATCTCGGAGAGCCCTGAATCTGTCATTTCAAACACGCCTATCTCATTTGTTGAACCGAAGCGGTTTTTAACAGTCCTTAATATCCTGTAAGAATGTCCTCTGTCTCCTTCAAAATAAAGCACAGTGTCGACGATATGTTCAAGAACCCTCGGCCCCGCAATCGCGCCTTCTTTAGTCACATGCCCTACAAGAAAGGCGGGGATTGCTGATTTCTTTGCAAAGAACATCAGCCTTGCCGCGCATTCCCTCACCTGACTTACAGAGCCTGGGGCTGACAATATTTCCTCTGTGTACATTGTCTGGATGGAATCAATTACTATTGCGCCGGGTTTTAGTTTTAAGGCTGTGTCAATTATATTCTCAAGCGATGTCTCTGCAAGAAGCAGTATCTTGCCGGAATCTACAGAAAGCCTTTCCGCTCTCAGTTTTATCTGTTCAGGAGATTCCTCTCCGGATACATAAAGCACGCTTTCATATTTTTTTGAGAGGCCTGACAGCGCCTGAATAAGGACAGTTGATTTTCCGATTCCGGGGTCTCCTCCGACAAGGATTACAGAGCCTGCAACAACCCCGCCTCCCAAAACCCTGTCAAATTCCTTTATCCCTGTTGTTGTGCGTTTTTCTTTTCCGCTGACGATTGTATTCAGGGGCTGGGGTTCGGACCTTCCCGATGATTTTCTTCCCTGCCTTGTCTCTTTTTTCTCTTCAACAAGAGTATTCCATTCCCCGCAGTCAGGGCATTTCCCGAGCCACTTTGCGCTCACATATCCGCATGCCTGGCACTGATAAAATGTTTTTGCTTTAGCCATGATTACTTTACAATCTCTGTTCCGATTCCTTCTTTTGTGAATATCTCAAGCAAGAGGCAGTGAGAGATGCGTCCGTCAATGATATGAGTTTTGGCAACCCCGTCCTCAAGCGCTTTCATGCACGCCTGAGTCTTCGGCAGCATGCCTCCTGATATTGTGCTGTCAGAGACAAGTTTTTTTATCTGTTTTTGAGAAAGCGTTGAGATTGTATTTCCTTTTTTATCCTTAATGCCCGGCACATCTGTGAGGAGTATGAGTTTCTCTGCCTTTAGTTTTGCTGCGATAGAAGATGCAACATAGTCCGCATTAATATTAAATGTCTCGCCGTGTTCTCCAGTGCCTATCGGAGAGATGACAGGGATGAAACCTTCCTTTTCAAGGCTTTTAAGCGCCTGCGAGTTTATGTCCGTTACCTCGCCTACAAGGCCGAGGTCAATTATCTCTTCAACCCCTGTTTTTTGCGAGGTCTTTTTCATGAGTTTTTTCTTTGCCTTTATAAGCCCTCCGTCTTTTCCGCTCAGGCCTATGGCTTTTCCTCCGTGCTTGTTTATAAGAGAGACTATCTCCTTATTGACTATCCCGCCGAGAACCATCTCAACGATGTCCATTGTCTCTTCGTCTGTAACGCGCTGGCCCTGGATAAATTTCGGTTTCTTGCCCATCTTCTCCATCGTGGAGCTTATCTTTGGCCCTCCGCCGTGCACAATCACAGGATGGATTCCGATGAAACTTAAGAGCGCTATATCCTGAGCGAATGTATCTTTTAAATGATATTCTGTCTGTGCGGCGCCGCCGTATTTGATTACAAACGTTTTCCCTGAAAAATTCCTGATATACGGCAAAGCCTCAATGAGTATGTTTGCTTTTTCAATAAGTTTTTTCATATCCTCTCCTCATAAGGTGCAATCAGCGTGTTATATCCCTCATCTGCGAGGGTCTTTGCGAGGGTGTATGCATCGTCTTTTGAATTGAACTTGCCGACCCTGACTCTGTAGTATTTACTCCCGCTGATTTCCGCTTCTGTTATATAGACCTTGCTGTATTTAAATTCCAGAGATGCCTTCATGCGGGTGGCATTTGACAGGTCTTTGTAGGAGCCTATCTGTATTGTAAAGGGCCCGCTGCCGTCTATGGGCGAATACTTTATATATTTTATATACCGCATGTCTCTTCCGAGCGGTTCAATTCTTACTTTTCCGGTTCCCGGGCCTATTAATTCAATCTCCTTTGCACAGGAGTAGGAGAGGTCCAAGTCCCTTCCCGGAATAAACGGCCCTCTGTCATTCACAGTGCACTCTATATTTTTGTTATTTGCGATGTTTGTCACCTTTAACTTTGTACCGAAAGGATATTCCTTATGCGCGCATGTATTTGCATACATATTGTAAGGTTCGCCTGATGATGTCAGCTTTCCATGAAAATCAGGTCCGTACCATGATGCAACTATATATTTTGCCTCTAAAGGCGCCGGCGTTTCTTTAGGGCTTTCTTTTGGCTGGGTTTCGTATTTTGGATAGTCTTCATAGTATCCGTATCTTGGAGCGGCGCAGGAAGCAAATATCAAAAGTATCAGGATGCAAGATGCAAGATACAGGATGCATGATAAACTATTTTTTCTGTATCTTTTATCGTGTATCATGTATCCTGCATCAGAGTATATACCTGCTCAGGTCTTCATCCTTCGCAATATCAGCGAGTTTGGCTCTCACATATTCCCTGTCTATCGGAAGTTTGCCGTTCTTTTTCTCAGGCGCCTCAAATGATATATCCTCAAGGAGTTTTTCAAGCACTGTATGGAGCCTTCTTGCGCCTATGTTTTCTGTCTTCTCATTTACAGTTGCCGCAATACCTGCTATCTCCTCAACGGCATCTTTCCTGAAAGATATCTCTACATTTTCGGTTGCAAGCAACGCTGTGTACTGTTTTGTGAGGGCGTTATACGGCTCTGTAAGAATTCTGACGAATTCATTTTTTCCAAGAGGCTCAAGCTCAACCCTTATGGGAAACCTTCCCTGAAGTTCAGGGATGAGGTCTGAGGGTTTGGACATATGGAATGCGCCTGCCGCTATGAAGAGTATATGCTCTGTTTTTACAGGGCCGTGCTTTGTTGTCACAGTTGTGCCTTCAACAACAGGGAGCAGGTCTCTCTGAACGCCTTCCCTTGACACGTCAGGCCCATGGCTGTGTCCCCTGCTCGCAACCTTGTCAATCTCGTCTATGAAGATAATCCCTGTCTGCTGGACTCTCTCAATAGCCTCTTTTGTTACCGTGTCCATATCAATTAGTTTGTTTGCCTCTTCCTGCACAAGCATTCTTAATGCCTCCGGCACTTTGGCTTTTTTCCTCTTTGCCTTGTCAGGGATTAACCCTCCGAGCATTTCTTTCAGGTTTATCTCAAGCTCTTCAAGCCCTACGTTTGAGATTACGCCGAATGGCATTACCTTTTCTCTTACCTCTACATCTACATATCTGTTGTCGAGCTTGCCTTCTTTAAGCTGTTGTCTGAGCCGATCTCTTGTCTCTTTATACTTTTCTTTCTCCTCATCGTCAATGCTTATGCCCCGCGTCTGCCTTGGGGAGGGAAGCAGGAGGTCAAGGAGCCTTTCTTCTGCAAGGGATTTTGCTTTCTCCTGGATCTTCTCTATATGCTCTGACTTAACCATGTTAAGCGAGATTTCCGTAAGGTCTCTGATCATTGATTCAACGTCCCTGCCTACATAGCCCACCTCTGTAAACTTGGTGGCTTCTATCTTCAGAAACGGAGCATGTGCAAGTCTTGCGAGACGTCTTGCAATCTCTGTTTTTCCGACTCCTGTCGGTCCGATCATGATTATATTTTTGGGAAGCACCTCGTCTTTCAGTTCAGGGGAAAGCTGCAGCCTCCGCCACCTGTTTCTTAAGGCAATGGCAACTGCCTTTTTTGCCCTGTGCTGGCCTATGATATACTTATCAAGCTCTTCTACTATTTTTCTTGGCGTGAGATTTTCCATCGTAACTCCTATTTATATTTTAAACTCTCAGTATCATGCATAATTTCTATTCTACAGTTCCTTTATAGTTATATTCTCATTTGTGTATATGCATATATTAGATGCAATCTTCATTGATTTTTCAACTATCTCTCTTGCGGAGAGGCTTGTATTTTCAAAGAGTGCCTTTGCTGATGCCTGCGCATAGGGGCCTCCTGCCCCGATTGCAGCGACCCCGTCCTCAGGCTCAATAACATCGCCTGTGCCTGAGATTATAAATGTATGCTCCTTATCGGCAATGATCAAAAGCGCCTCAAGTCTCCGTAACATCTTATCCGTCCGCCAGTCTTTTGCAAGCTCTACAGCAGCCCTTTTGATATTGCCCCGGTATGATTCTATCTTTGCCTCAAATCTTTCAAACAATGTGAACGCATCTGCTGTTGCGCCTGAAAAGCCTGCAATGAGTTTATTGTCGTACATTGTCCTTACCTTTTTTGCATTGTGTTTCAAGACAGTATTTCCCATTGTCACCTGGCCGTCTCCGGCAATGGCAACCTTTCCGTCACGCCTTACGCATAATATCGTTGTCCCCTTAAACATCTTTTACTCCTTTTTTAAAACTGATGCATGATACATGATGCACGATTCATGATAAAGCCCTATTCATTCTAACTTGTATCCTGCATCCTGCATCCTGCATCTTTCCATCTGTTATTTACTTTTTTGCAAGCGGATGCGCCTTGTCATAAGTATCCATTAAATGCGTTATGTCCAGATGCGTATATTTCTGTGTTGTTGACAAAGATGAATGTCCTAAAAGCTCCTGAATCACTCTCAGGTCTGCGCCGCCCTGAAGAAGATGGCTTGCAAAGGTATGCCTGAGAGTATGAGGCCCTATACGGGTGTTAATACCGATTGCCTTTGCATACTTAACTACTATACGTCTTATGCTTCTGTCTGTCAATCTTGAGCCGCTTTTATTAAGGAAAAACGCTCCGTCTTTCTTTTTAAGCAAAATCCTTTCAACGAGATATATCTTTATTGCTTCTAATGCCTTTCTGCCCACTGGGACTATCCGCTCTTTTTTCCCCTTGCCTTTAACCTTAATAAGTCCCTCTTTTACATTTATGTCGTCTGCATTCAGCCCGAAAAGCTCGCTTACGCGAATGCCGCTTGCATACAGGAGTTCAAGTATTGCTCTGTCCCTTACAGGCAGGAAGCCTATTCCTTCCGGTTTTTCCACGAGAGAGAATACATCATCTACGGATAGAAATTTCGGCAGTATCTTCGGCAGTTTTGGCGTGGGGACAAGTTTTGCAGAATTTGTCTTTATATAGCCTTCCCTGTAAAGAAACTTAAGAAATGACCTTACTGCTGCGAGTCTTCTGCCTGCGGTGGTCTTTTTGTGCCCTGAATTTATCTCTTCGGCAACAAACCCTCTGATATCATTCAGCCCTATGTCTTCTGCCTTTGACTTGACGTGATCGGAGAATGCCTCAAGGTCTTTCCTGTATGCCCTGAGTGTGTGAGGGGACGCGCCTTTTTCTATTTCAAGATAGCGCAGGAATTGCTGGATATGGGAGTTCATAGGGTATTTTAAGTTTCATGACATGATTATTTCAACTTAAATAGGATTAAGGAGGCTGCGGCTGTCTTTCGGCAATATTAAACTGTCTCTGTAAGAGTGCATGTGTTAATGCAATATAGCAGATATTACAAGTTCTCATGCGGGGCTTCCGCTCCACTTTGTGGAGACTACAGCCCCTATTCTGATAGACCCGTGAATCTTGCCTCAATACAGCCTCAGCCTCCTATAATTTTTTACAAATGACTGAACTTTATTTTAGGGTTATAATAAGCAATGCTGTTGTCATCAATAGATGTCGGTTCAAATACAATCAGGCTGTTTATCGGCAGAGTGGAAAACAGGAAGATTATCCGTCTCAGGACAGGGATGGTAATTACCCGTCTTGCCGCAGGCATTGGCGAGACAGGATTGCTGAATGCAGACAACATGGAAAAATCAGTATCTGTCCTGAAGGCTTTTTCAGATATTATTTCGGTTTACGGTATTTCGCATATAAGAGCCGTCGGTACAAGCGCATTAAGAGAGGCGAAAAATTCAGAAGAATTCATGCGGAGGGTTTTATCGGAAACAGGAATAAATATAGAAGTGATTTCAGGCGAAGAGGAGGCAGAGCTTACCGCAAAGGGTGTCCTCTTTGATTTAGAAAAGAGGGATGCATCATTCATTGTTGACATCGGCGGCGGAAGCACTGAATGGATTTTCTGCCGGAATTCATCACCTACTGAACTCGGGACAATTCCGACAGGCGTTGTAAGGCTCTCTGACAATCACATAAAATCAGACCCTCCGTCAAAAGCTGATATTCTCTCTCTGAAAAAGGAATCAGATACTGTCTTAAGCGGACTCAAAACGCAGATGGGGCATCTCATAAACAGCAGAACAGTTTTTATCGGAACAGCAGGCACTATAACAACGCTTGCATCTATTGACATTGGGCTTGAGGTTTACGACCATGAAAAAATCCACAGGCATAATATCTCTTTAAAAAAACTCTATGATATTTCAAGGAGACTTATAAGTATTCCCCTCAGTGAGAGAAAAAAGATGATTGGACTTGAGCCGGAAAGGGCAGACTTGATTATCCCAGGCATACTCTTTACAATTAATATCATGGAGTTATTCGGATTTGATAATATTCTTGTGAGTGACAACGGACTGCTTGAGGGGGCGCTCATAAAACTTTCTGAAAGGGTTTCATAGCTTAAACTTTATGGAACAGGTATTTAAAAGACCGGTAAGCCTTAAACCTGTGCCTTTCAGGTTCTGCCCGGGCTGCGGACACAGCCTGATACACAGGATTATTGCAGAGTGCATAGACAATCTTAATATAAGGGAGAAAGTCGTAGGAATTGCGCCTGTTGGATGCGCTGTTTTTGCTTATGACTATTTCAACTTTGATATTCTTGAGGTGGCGCACGGAAGGCCTCCTGCAGCAGCAACAGGGCTGAAACGGGTTATGCCTGACAGAATAATATTTTCATATCAGGGTGACGGAGACCTTGCCGCTATCGGCACTGCAGAGATAATTCATGCTGCAAACAGGGGTGAGAACTTAACTGTGTTCTTTGTAAACAATGCCACATACGGCATGACAGGCGGACAGATGGCGCCGACAACGCTTATCTCGCAAAAGACTACCACCACACCGAGGGGCAGAGATGTTAAGACATCAGGTTATCCTCTGCGTGTTTCTGAAATGCTTGCAACTATTGAGGGCGTTTCGTTTATTGCAAGGACTTCGGTTGACTCTGTAAAAAATCTTATGACGACAAAGAAAACTGTTGAAAAGGCATTCAGGTATCAGATGGAGGGCAAGGGATTCAGCTTTGTTGAAATCCTGTCGCCGTGTCCAATTGACTGGGGAATGTCCGCTGAGGAGTCCATAGACTGGATGCGTTCTGAGATGATGGCTGTTTTCCCTCTTGGTACATTTAAGGATAAATATGGCTCAAATGATTCGAATGGTTAGAAAAGCAGGATATAGCATTCTCGCTCATTCTCGTCCCGATAAAATCGGGACTCCGAGGTTTTTGCCTAACCCCCTCATATCCCCCTTTAGTAAAGGGGGATGAAGGGGGTTACTGTGGGAATATCGGCAAAAAAAGCCGCTCAAATACTATATATTGCCTTTCTCAAAATAGCTGTAAAACAAGGAGACGTGATTCTGGAACATAAGATAATGGTAGCAGGATTTGGAGGGCAGGGCATTCTGTTCCTCGGCAAACTGCTTGCGTACAGCGGTATGCTTGAGGGCAGGGAAGTTACATGGTTCCCTTCTTACGGCGCTGAGGTGCGCGGCGGCACTGCAAACTGCACTGTGATTATCTCTGACGAGATGATAGGCTCTCCGGTTGTCAGGAATCCTGAAATCCTTATAGTAATGAACGAGGCATCTCTTGATAAATTTCAGCCGAGGCTGAAGAATGGCGGAATTTTAATATTTGATTCATCTCTTATAAAAAAACCTGAACTGCGCTCTGATGTACATGTTGTAGATGTACCTGCAAGTGAAATAGCTGCCTCAATTGGAGGTACGAAATGCGCCAACATGGTAATGCTCAGCGCCTTGCTTGCGCAGACAGGGATAATAAAAGAAGAATCCGCAGTCAATGCGCTTGAAGAGCTTACCCCTCAGAAAAGGGAAAAGGCTCTTGGCGCAAACAAAGAGGCGATAGTAAAAGGCAGGAGATATATTGAAGATAAGAAAAGCAAAAATATCTGACATCAGAGAGGTTCAGCGGCTTATCAATGAGTTTGCAAAAAAAGAGGAGATGCTGCCGCGTTCCTTGAATGACCTCTATGTGAGCATCCGAGACCTTTTTGTGTGCGAAGACAGAGGCCGGATAAAAGGAGTAAGCGCGCTTCACATATTATGGGATGACCTTGCGGAGATAAGGTCGCTTGCAGTTGCAGAAGGATCAAGGGGCAAGGGCATAGGAAACAGACTTTTGAAAACATGCCTCAAGGAGGCAAAAGGACTCGGCATAAAAAGGGTTTTTGCTCTGACTTATCAGCCTGAGTTTTTCAGGAAGAACGGTTTTAAGGGCATTGATAAATCAAAACTCCCGCAGAAGATATGGGGAGACTGCCTGAGATGTCCCCGCTTCCCCGAATGCGATGAAGACGCTGTGATAATTGAGCTTTAAAGCAGTCTTATATTGTCATTAATCATTTGACATACATTGCCCTCACGTTGTAGTCTATTGTATTACGCTGTAGTTCAATTGTTAAAGCAGGGAGGAGAAGTTTATGCCAACAATTCAAAGAAGCATAAGAATTCAGGAAAAAACATTTAGAGAGATTGAGCAGATGGTCAGAGAGTCAGGGAAGGAGTTTTCTGCTGTAACGAATGAACTGCTTGAGGAAGCGGTGAGGATGCAGCGCTGCTCCGGGATTGTCTTCAGCGAAGGAACTGCCGGGCGCAGGGCGCGGATTGCCGGCAGCGGGATTGAGGTCTGGGAAGTTATCGCTGACTACAAAAGTGTGAGCAAGGATTTTAACCGTTTGCAAAAGGCTTATCACTGGCTCACCGAGCAGCAGTTACGCTCTGCTGTCGGCTATTACAGAGCGTATCCTGAAGAGATTGACCGCCTTATAAAACAAAATGAAGAATTGACAAGAGAGGATGTTCATAAAAGATACCCCTTTCTTGTCAGGGGCAGTCGTTGAAATATTATCTTGATGAAGACCTCAGTCCAAAGATTGCGGAAATCCTGAGAAAGTA
This sequence comes from Thermodesulfovibrionales bacterium, assembly GCA_049302185.1. GTDB lineage: Bacteria > Nitrospirota > Thermodesulfovibrionia > Thermodesulfovibrionales > UBA1546 > UBA1546. The sequence goes on from JBAQLV010000011.1 coordinate 79,895, forward strand.
TCATTTAGACGCAATCAGCGCCCACGAGGTTGGTATGCAGCAGGCTGCTGACAGAGAACAGCTTGAACGGGCAGTATCTGAAGGCAGATGTTTTGTAACCCGCAACAGAAATGATTTTATCCGCCTCACTGTTCAGTTTTTCAATGAGCATCGTCCTCATGCGGGAGTCCTTATCGTTCCGCATACTTTCCCCGGCGATAAATTCTCTCTCATAGCCCGCGCTATTGCTAAACACCATTCAAAACATCATACAGGCAGAGTAGAGGCATACGCCATAGATTTCCTTGAATAATAAATACCGGTTTCAGGTAAATACATCGCCGCAGAAATTGCGGTATTCACAGTCAAGGCATTTATTCTTTGATTTTGCAGGCGGAGGCATTTGCTGCAGAGAAATCATTTCTCTGATATCACCAAGCATATTCTTTGTTTTAACTTTCAATTCGTCTGTCAGATTAAAAACAACAGCATCTTCTTTTGGGATTAGATATATGAACCCTCGATCAACCCTGCAGTTATATATATCTTCAAGAATTATTGCATAACCTAAGATTTGATACAGATGATTTTCATGCGGCTGTGAGGCAGTATATTTGAAATCCACAGGATAATAAGATTCGGTGGTTTTAATGAGCAAATCCACCTTGCCGGATAATTCAAGATTTTTGGAATATAATTGTAAGTGGAATTGCCTTACGCCTTCAGATAAGCCGTATCTTTTAAGCTTCCTTCTGCTTTCTAATTTGTCTATTCTGTCCTCTGCTATTTTCCCATGCTCCATTTTAAAAGTTGTAGCCTTTTCAACAGGCATCACATAGTTATAAAACACAACTCTCGGACAATATACAAACTGCTTGAGGTCGCTGACCCTAAGCTTAATCATCAGCGCCATCTTGCATCAATTCTTTTCTGAGCCGCATATCCCTTTCGCAGATAGGAAGCATGAGAACTTTACCGGATTTATTTCCGATCAAAGAAGAAAGTTTTAAGAAAAGCTCCTCTCGTTTATTTCTATTCAAGATGCCGGAGAATCCGCTGAACTGAATCCTCTCAAGCCCGTAGTCTTTACATTTTTCTGCAATCTTATTGCGTATACCGTCATTTTCTATGTCATAAAAAATATAGACGGTATGTTCTTCCATGTCTACCACTTAAACCGGAATGTCTTATACTCTCTTTTGCCGGTTAAAAATGCCGCTAAATTTCTTGCCTGCATCTGAATAATTGACCTGACTTTATACCTCTTACCTTCAAATACTTCCTGACTTTCCATGCGCTCAATGATTTTACTCCCTATGAGCTTTCTTGTTTCTGCTTCGAGCAGTCCGTTTTTAATTTCAATTGATTCTCCGAGATTGATATGGGCAATCACAATCCTGTCAACCACGGGCTGGCGAAATTCCTCGATTAAATCCAGAACAAGCGATGGCTTTCCGGGTCTGTCCACATGGAGAAATCCTGCAAAAGGCTCAAGTCCTGCATTAATAACCGCGCCCCAGACATGGGAATATAAAATGCCATAGCCGTAATTCAGCAGAGAATTCACCGCATCAATAGCGCCTCTTGTTTCCCTGCCGAAGAATTCAACTTTATTTCCGATTATCTCTTTTACTCCATCCCAGTATAATCTTCCTGAAGCGCCTTCTATCGCCATCAGGCTGCCTCTTGCATCATCAATGCTCTGTCCGCTGATTTCTTGAGCCTGAGCGCTCATCTTTTTAAGAATATTTGCAATCGTTTCAATCCTATCAAACCTATTGTTATCGACAGCCTTGATATACTTCCCAAAATATCTGAGAAGTTTTTCTTGATTTCTGATTTTTCCTTCTACAACTGTTTTTGAAAACTCAAGCCCCCGTATATCATTAAATGCAATTATTTGTTCTCTTCGTGATAAGACTGTTGCAGAAAGCATTGGAGAAGTGAGCATGGCGTACGGTTTGCCGTTATTAGTCAAAAAATTTACCCTTACACCTCGTTCGCATAATTCTTCTATCAGGTCTGACGATAGAGATATTCCACGCGAAGCTACAATAACCTCGTTGAGCCTGAAGAAAGGAAATTCGTAAATAACTTTATTGCTCTTTTTTACGATCAGGCGCTCGCTCTTTTTGCTTAAGAAAATACCGAAGCCGGATAAAACTATCTGTGACGAATCACCGCTTTTTATGAGTGAAATTCCTTCATCGATAAATGTTTCGTCAACGATATTCTTGTCGATTAAGAGAGGAACAGGTTCTGCTTCTCCGGTAAAAAGATTGAATTGAGCAAGAGGTAATTTTGTAGATTCTTCTGGTTGATACTCAGGATGGATACGAGAAATTTCTAAAGCATTTTTATTCATATCCCCTCCCTAAAATTCTCTTGATTTTTAGCTCATATAGTGTAATCATATTACAGGTTAAGCTCTTTTACAACTTTTTGTTAGTCATATTTATTTAGGTCTTTGAAAATTTGGATTAGAAAGAGCGAAGAGCACTGATCTTCGTTACAGTTAAGGCTCTTTGAAAACAGAGATTGATACGAGAGCAGAAACATTGCTGGAATCGGGTGGAATTGATAGTTATAGTTAAGGCTCTTTGAAAATATGGACTGAAACCTCTAAAGACCTTGCAAATGTAAAGGGACTGCCTAAAAGTTACAGTTAAGGCTCTTTGAAAATATGGACTGAAACCGTCGGTGTAATAAATCGGGTTCAAGGAGTTTGTTGTGAGTTACAGTTAAGGCTCTTTGAAAATATGGACTGAAACGCCAGAATCCGTCTCATCAATGGCATGCTGCTCTATAGTTACAGTTAAGGCTCTTTGAAAATATGGACTGAAACATTTGATGGGGAAGGTTGCAAGTGCGGATGTTGAGTGTTACAGTTAAGGCTCTTTGAAAATATGGACTGAAACGACAGAGAGAGCTAATCCGCAAGCTCTTGTAATACATGTTACAGTTAAGGCTCTTTGAAAATATGGACTGAAACGTCAAACAATTTTGAGATGCCACTTATCACGTGTTGGTTACAGTTAAGGCTCTTTGAAAATATGGACTGAAACGAACAAAGAAACAAAGAAACATGGTTTGACTTGCTCGATATATGTTACAGTTAAGGCTCTTTGAAAATATGGACTGAAACCTCACGAACCGGGGCGGCAATGTTGCATTGAGAGTGTTACAGTTAAGGCTCTTTGAAAATATGGACTGAAACCTGAGCCAGACAGGGCATATTCTATACTCACCGATGGTTACAGTTAAGGCTCTTTGAAAATATGGACTGAAACCACATCTTTTAGCTGTTCGCCAAATGAAGCATAAATGTTACAGTTAAGGCTCTTTGAAAATATGGACTGAAACAGCGTGGTTTCGGATGGGACATTAATCCGTGGGTGTGTTACAGTTAAGGCTCTTTGAAAATATGGACTGAAACCCCTTCTACTCCCTATACGGTTTATGCCTCTAAAAAGTTACAGTTAAGGCTCTTTGAAAATATGGACTGAAACAGGGCATTACATACGCCACAGCACCTCCCGTTTTTAAGGTTACAGTTAAGGCTCTTTGAAAATATGGACTGAAACCCAATTGTCGCGCTCTTCGAGCACGCCGGCGCGGATTGGTTACAGTTAAGGCTCTTTGAAAATATGGACTGAAACGCGAGTGGTGAAACGTATGACTTCCTCGACAATGAGTTACAGTTAAGGCTCTTTGAAAATATGGACTGAAACGAGGAGGAAAAATGAACACAGCGATAAACAACAGGGTTACAGTTAAGGCTCTTTGAAAATATGGACTGAAACAGCCACATTGAACAATTGATGGGTCAAAGGCGATTAGTTACAGTTAAGGCTCTTTGAAAATATGGACTGAAACCGAGAAGGTTAAACAAACAGCAGGGGCTGAATACGAGAGTTACAGTTAAGGCTCTTTGAAAATATGGACTGAAACTACTGGCTGTTGAATGACGATGACAAGCGAGCTCCGGATGTTACAGTTAAGGCTCTTTGAAAATATGGACTGAAACGGCAAAGGTGAAAGAGCTTACGCCCCTGGCAGAAGAGTTACAGTTAAGGCTCTTTGAAAATATGGACTGAAACGGTATCGGAATATCAGAGGATAATATGAAAGTAATAACAAGTTACAGTTAAGGCTCTTTGAAAATATGGACTGAAACACAAAAAATTTCCGTCCGTTATAGATGGAATAAAGGGTTACAGTTAAGGCTCTTTGAAAATATGGACTGAAACTTCAGAGATTGCAGCTCTTAGTTCAGCATCAATATCAGTTACAGTTAAGGCTCTTTGAAAATATGGACTGAAACGTCAATCCATTCCTGACATTCGCTGCGCCTTGTTTCATCGTTACAGTTAAGGCTCTTTGAAAATATGGACTGAAACAGCTTACAAATTCACCCACCCCGGAGGCGCAGGCAAGTTACAGTTAAGGCTCTTTGAAAATATGGACTGAAACCCTCTCTTGGAAAGACTGCATGTAAGAACTCAAACTGTTACAGTTAAGGCTCTTTGAAAATATGGACTGAAACGGATTATCAAGGCTGTAAGGGCAGCCAGAGAGGCTTATAGTTACAGTTAAGGCTCTTTGAAAATATGGACTGAAACCGCCTTTATTTTGCTGTAAATTCAAAGAGTTCGAAAAGGTTAAATAGTAAAATTATCGCAAAGCTATTTTTTGAGATAAACCCTAAAGGGTTTGCGAAAACAAAGAAGCCTTAATTGTAAAACGCCTATATGGTAAAGTGATGTACGTTCGGGTATATATCGCCAGCCTGAACCTCTACGCCAGAAATGGCAGCTTTATCATGGGTTAGGACGATATTTAAAAAACTTTCTGCGGCTTGCTTACTTTTGTAAGCTTTGTGGCTGAGGCAGAATTCCGTATTCTGCCAATGCTGCCTTTAACAACAGCCTCCAAAACAGGAGAAGTTCCAAGTTTCTTGATCCTATAAACTGAATCTTCACTCTCGTGTGTAACGTAGTCTCCACGTTTGAGTGTATATAGTTTTTTGCCCTCAGTTTCAGGCGGTTGTTTACAGAAGTGGTTCAATAACCGAGGATTTTTAATTTCGTAAGCTTTTTTCTTGCCTTTTTCATCAAGATAAACAGCAACACCTATATTGTGAACATTTGTTTTAAAGGCATTATTATTAATCTTTACCATTTGTCCCCATCCTAAACCTTTCTCTACGCATCGCAAGCTCATAAAGTTTCCATTCTTTTTCTGATAAAAGCCAGCCTGTCTTGCTTCCTCATCCGTTAGGCATTTGCCCTTAGAGGTTCCGAAATGCTTAAATGCTTCTTTTAATCTCATGCGATATTCATCTGAAATAATTGTATCTTCTTTCCCGTGTTCGACTTCAGTAACCATCCACCTGCGAGTTATGAGGTTGTTTTTAATTGACAATGGATTTTTATCATAAAGCGGAGTGCCCTTATTGCTTTTATCCCTCTTAAATGAAATTGTATCCGGCAAATGTTTTTCAGGGTCAAACTCTCTTCCATCCGAGAATTTAGGTTTCAATGTCATATCAACCCCATCATCTACATAATCTTTTTTGGATGCAAGGATTACTGCATCAAGAGCATGATGCATGTCATTACCCCGTTCTTTTCTGAATCCCCACCATCTCCTGAAATAAGCTGTTAAGATACCGCTTTGCCTTTCTATAGGCAATTCTTCATTTCCAATCAATCCTCTTAGTCTATCCCGCATGTGTCTCCATCCAATAGATGCGTGGGACATATACTTGATACTGTTCAAGTTCAGCTCGTTCATGTTTCTTGCGTCTTCAAGAATCTTTTTCTTAAGGTCGTTTTCAAGATGAGCAGTTATCTCTGGTTGAGGTAAGATTCCTGATTCTAATGGTGTTCTTCCTTTCTTTTTCTCGTTGCATTCTCGACAGCATGCTACAAGATTTGCAAAAACATTAATGCCGCCAGCCTTCCTTGGAAATATATGGTCTGTGTTTGCAGTAGTAACAGTTATCACTTTTCCACAGTAAATACACTGGTTCTTAGTTTCTTTTAACAGTACTTCAATCAATGATTCTTTCGCCTCTTTATGCCCCTTGCCATATTCGTCCTTTGTTAATCGTTTTTTCCCTTTTGTTCTTGCAGCTATATCAAAGTTATTACTTTCCATTACTACTTTTTTTATTTCAAGCTTAGGCAATATGTCATCTTTAATCACAGACAATACATTATTAATCTTAGTCTTTAGAGATGGAGCAAGCCTGAAAACTTTTCGTTCTTCTTTAGTATGTTGTTCATGCTCTAAGATATGCTTCTTGCAGAAAACTGTTCTTCCTGAAAGATTTTGGTTAAAGGCAATATCGTAAATCTGTTTTCTGAGAAATTCATTTATTCTATGTCGCCTGAAGAAAGTTTTTACCTTCTCTCTACCCTCCTTATCAAGTGCATGAGCTTCGAGTTCTGCCTTTTCCGATTGGGTGAGCGGTAAAAATCTGACAATGTTTTTTATGAGCAGGTCTCTAACGTTTTTCCTCAGAGGTGTATTAACGCCGCAATCTTCAACCTTGCATTTTGTAAGTATTCTGTTATTAAATCTCTTGGGACGGTACTGTTTGTTGAATATCTTTATAACATGACTAATTTGTTGCTCAGTTGCGTCTCTCTCAGACATTACCTTACGAACATCTTTCGTGACCTCATCTCTATGCCTTGAGTTTCTTTCTGTTTCTTCCCATTCTTTCTTTTCTTTTTCCAATTGTTTTTTTAAATCAGCACTCATTACTTCTATTTCTTCTCGTGTCTTTTCTTTAGGCATCTCAGCATAATCATAACCCCTTTTATGGCATAGCTTATAAACGGTCATGAAAGGTTTGTTTTTGAATGTTCCTATTGATTCGTCATATTTACCGCCGATGTTTTTTAGGTAGGCTTTTAATTCTCGTAATCGCTTTTTCTTGGTTTGTCCTGTTCTTCTAATTCCTCTTTGTTCTCTTCGTCCTTCAAGAATATCTGCAACATCATCACGCATTTTGACTGTGCGGGCATATAGCACCTGATTATTTCTCTGGTCAACCACCGCAATGCCGGTGTATTTACCGCCGTAATCAATGCCTAAGACAAGTTCTTTTTGCATGGGAATCACCTCAACTTATAGGTCTTTTTTACAATTTCTCATCAGAATTTGCAAGAAAATTCTATAGAGACCTGCGAAGCTCTTTATGGGGCAGTTACAGTTCGTATAGAAATAGAAGCATTTAAAGAACTGATAACGGAGACCAGCGCTGACAAATCTACGTGACGAGTAATACTCTTACAGCGTCGCCTACCTTAATATCAAATACCGAAGAAGCATTGCCCTTGTAAGTGAAGAGTTCAAGGTATTCTGTGCTGTTTATCAAGGCATAAAGACCTTTGTCTGGAACCTGTGAATAGTGGCTTCTAAGTTCTGTATGCCTTTCCTTTACAGTAATCTTTATTTTCCCTTCGGGATTGATGCTGTAAAGCATGTTCAAATCCAATGCTGTTATATTGGTTATAGCATTGCCAAAACGGTCTATGTATATGACCTCTCCTTCTACAGCCTTTTCTTCAGGTCTTGATGCAGAAGGGAAATGCAGGGTTACATAATCGGTAATTGCTTCTCCGAAGTTTGCCGACTCTATGCCTTTTGTGAGCCATGCAGCAGCAGGGGCAAATATATCTCTGCCGTGAAATGTCGGGCCTTTGTCGGGCATAAAATAATGCTCTGATGTCATATGGATTACTTTTAGAGTTTCATTTTTTGAGTTGTATATAAGAGAGAAGACGCCATTATCAGGACCTATGAAATAAGCATGGTCTGTTAGGACAAGTATCGGCCATCTGTTTGAACCGACGCCGGGATCGACAACCACGACATGAACTGTTTTCGGCGGGAAGAAACTGTGGCTCATGCCGATTGTAAGCGCAGCCTCTTTTATATTGTGCGGGCTTATGCCGTGTGTAATATCTATTATCTTTGCCAGAGGGTTGATTGATAATATTACGCCTTTCATCATTCCTACAAACGGGTCTTTATAACCGAAGTCGGATGTAAGGGTTATGATTGGATTATTCTGCACCTGATGCCTCCATCTATATCTTTATTCCGCCTGTAAGTTCTTTTAAATCAGTTATGCTGTTTTCTGCCATAAATGATTCTATGCCTTTAATTATATCAATGGTTGCGGACGGATTTATAAAATTTGCGGTTCCGACTGCGACCGCTGTTGCGCCTGCAAGCATGAATTCAATGGCGTCAGAGGAGTTCATTATTCCGCCCATGCCGATAACAGGTATTTTAACTGCCCTGAATGTCTCATAGACCATTCTAACGGCAATTGGTTTTATCGCGGGGCCTGACAGCCCGCCTGTTATATTTGCTATTCTCGGTCTTCTTGTTTTTATGTCTATCGCCATCCCCGGTATGGTATTTATAAGAGATACTGCATCGCTTCCGCATTCTTCAGCTATTTTTGCAAATTCCTGAATATACGAGACATTTGGAGAGAGCTTGGTTATAAGGACAGCGTTCCTGACACTGGCTCTAACCTTAGAGAGCAATTTCTGAAGCATTTTTTGGTCTGTGCCGAAGAATATTCCGCCTTTTTTGATATTGGGGCAGGAGACATTCAGTTCAATCCCGTCTGCACCGGAATCATCAAGGATACGGGAGAGTCTCACGTATTCCTGAATGGTGTTCCCGAAGATATTTACTATTAATCTTGTGTCAAAATTTCTTATATAAGGCAGTTTTGTTTTCAGGAATTCTTTAACTCCCACATTCTGGAGTCCTATCGCATTTAGCATCCCGCATGGAGTTTCATATATTCTCGGAGATGGATTTCCTTCCATTGGTTTGAGAGAGAGCCCTTTTACAACAATTGCGCCGAGCTTGTTGAGGTCAACAAATTCAGAGTATTCCTCACCATAGCCGAATGTCCCTGATGCGGTCATAACAGGGTTTTTAAGTTTTAGCTTTCCTATGTTTACAGTTAAATCCATACAATCTCCTCTGCCGAAAAGACAGGCCCTTCTTTGCATACCCTTTTATAGCCCTTTTTTGTTTTTACGGTGCATCCCAGACATGCGCCTACACCGCATGCCATATTTTCTTCCATAGAGATATAGCATTTGATTCCCTTTTCTGCGGCAAACTTAGAGACAGCCTCAAGCATGGGTGATGGGCCGCAGGCATATAAGACGTGATGCGTAATGCGTGATGCGTGACGAGTGAAAAAATTGTCAAGGGCATCAACGACTGTGCCTTTTGTACCTTCGGAGCCGTCATCAGCGCTGATTATCAATTCCTTTTTGACAAGCCCTTTTAATTCGTTAAGCATTAGCAGTTCATTTTTCGTCCTTGCGCCGTAGAAAAGATGGACATTCCCTGAAAGTTTCTCTGCAAGAGGAAACAGCGACGCAATTCCTATACCTCCTGCAACGAGAACAGGAGTAAGGTTTTTGCCCGGCATCGGATAGCCATTGCCTAACGGCCCGAGCAAGTTTACAGTGTCTCCCTTTTTCATCTCTTTCATTCTTTCAGTACCTTTGCCTTTGATTCTGTAGAGAAACTGCAGTTCTCCGCCTTCGGCGGATGATGCTTCTCTAAAGATACTGAAGGGACGCTTGAGTAATGGGTCATAGGAAAAATCAGTTCCGATCATATAAAACTGACCCGGAAGTGGATGCTGCTGAATATTATCAGGGCTCAGGACAAGAAGATTGTGGTCTTTGTTTACAGGAGTGTTTTCTGTTATTTTTGCTCTTATGTATTTACTCAAAGGTTATCTCTAATATCTCGTATTCCATTGTTCTTGCAGGTGCCTTAATCATTGCTGTATCGCCCACCTCTTTACCTATCAATGCCCTGCCTACAGGCGAGCTTATGGAAATTTTCCCGCTCTTAACATCTGCCTCGTCAGGGCCTACAAGCGTAAAAATGTATTCTTCGTCTGCTGCTGTGTCCAGCACCTTTACCTTAGCGCCGAAAGCCGCAGTTGATTGATTTATCTTGGAAGGGTCAATTATTTCAGCAAGGGCTAATTTTGCCTTAAGTTCCTGTATCCTCCCTTCCATGAAGGACTGCTTTTCTTTTGCAGCGTGGTATTCTGCGTTTTCCGAAAGGTCGCCATGCGCGCGCGCCTCTGCTATTGCCTGAATATTTTTAGGTCTTTCTACTTTCAGGAGTCTGTCAAGTTCTTCCTGAAGTTTCTGATGGCCTTCGCGCGTCATGGGGACTCTCTGCATAATCATCAATCTCCTTTGTTTCTTTAATTTAACACTTTTTGCTTTGTTTTTTCAAAAGCACTGATGGTAAAATCGGATGATAGATAAAAGTTTAAATTTTGCGGGAGGTAGTCTTTGAAGCAGCTTGCAGGTCTGATATCAGCAACAGAAAAAGAGAGCAGGGCTATCTTAAAAACTCTCAGAAGGATTAAAGATAAAAGTTTAGCGCTGCCTGTTTATCAGGGGAATATCGGAAAGACAAATATCATTCATATCATCTCAGGCATCGGTAAGACCAATGCCGCGCATGCAGCAACCCTTCTCATCGAAAAATTTTCTCCATCCGCTGTAATAAACTTTGGGATTGGCGGTGCGTATCCTTCGGCGAATCTCAGGGCAGGGGATATAGCGATTGCAGACAAGGAGATATACGGGGCTGAAGGGCTCTGGCTGAAAGACGGATTTCATAAAGCTGATGCAATTGGGATACCTTTATTAAAGAAAGGCAGGAAAAAATATTTCAATGAATTTCCGCTCGATAAAAATCTCATAAAGAAAGCAACAAGAATAATCCTCCCTCGCCCCCCTTTAGCAAAGGGGGGATGGGGGGATTTAAAGATAAAGTCAGGCACTTTCGTTACCGTATCTACCGCTACCGGCACAGGCAGAAGGGCAAGAGAGATTGAAAAGCGATTCAATGCAATCTGCGAAAATATGGAGGGCGCTGCTGTTGCGCATGTCTGCGCGATGTATGGAATTCCGATGCTTGAAATAAGGGGAATAAGCAATATTGTTGAGGACAGGGACAGGAGCAAATGGGATATCAAAACAGCAGCAGAAAATTGCCAGAAAGCAGTGTTTGTTCTCCTTAAAGAAGGCAGAATATAGCATTTTCGCTTTAAAATCTTCTTTGCCATAATTAAAATCAAACCAGAAATTTTTAATATTATCAAGATGTTTTTTATTATAGAAATGCGCCGCTGTGATATAATTTTAAAGAATAGACAATGAATACCATATATCTTGACAATAACGCTACGACGAAAATTGCGCCTGAAGTTCTTGAGGAGATGCTCCCTTATCTGAAAGAAATGTACGGCAATCCTTCAAGCATGCATACCTTCGGAGGGCAGCTGCACAGAAAAGTTGAAGAAGCCAGAGGAAAAGTTGCAGGATTAATAGGCGCTGAGCCGGAAGAGATAATATTCACGAGCTGCGGAACTGAGAGTGACAACACAGCTATTATGAGTGCTGTTGAGTCTTTGTCGGACAAAAAACATATTATCACATCAAGGGTAGAACATCCTGCGGTGTTAAATTTCTGCAAGCATCTTGAACGTAAAGGCTGCAGGATTACGTTTATTCAGGTAGATAAGCAGGGCAGGCTTGAATTGGATGAATTTTCAAAGGCAATTGATGATGATACTGCTCTGGTGTCTTTGATGTATGCAAATAATGAGACAGGGGTGATTTTTCCTCTGATGGAAATAGGAGAGATGCTAAAGGAGAGGGGTATCTTATTTCATACGGATGCTGTTCAGGCAGCAGGCAAAATTCTCATAGATTTAAAGAAGCTTTCTGTTGATATGCTCTCATTGTCAGGGCATAAACTGAATGCGCCGAAAGGTATTGGCGCCCTGTATGTAAAAAAAGGGACAAGGTTTCATTCATATATTATCGGCGGTCATCAGGAACATGGCAGGAGGGCAGGGACAGAAAATGTGGCTTCAATTGTGGGACTTGGCAGGGCATGTGAATTTGCAGGCGAAAATCTTTATAAAGAGATGTCCTATCTGAGAGGACTCAGGGATAAACTTGAGACAGCGCTCTTGAAATTGTGTCCTGATGCGAGGGTGAATGGAGATGTGAATAACAGATTGCCGAATACCACAAACCTAAGCTTTGAATATGTTGAAGGCGAGGCAATTCTTCTCAGGCTTAACGAATTCGGCATCTGCGCCTCATCAGGTTCTGCATGCACATCAGGCTCTCTTGCGCCTTCCCCTGTCTTAATGGCAATGGATGTTCCTGCCACAGCGATTCACGGCTCTGTCAGATTTTCATTGAGCCGGTATAACACTGAGGCAGAGGTGGAAAAGGTTATTGAAATAATGCCGGGGATTATAAAAGAACTCAGGAATCTCTCGCCTTTTGGAAGATAGAGGTTATAATTTTAACCGTGCACTTTGCAGAGTGCTGAGATTTTATCTCATACCTTTTTGGGATAAGGCAGTATCGCAATTACTTTCCGGGAACTCTTGGTATTGTCCCGAAGAGATATTTTAAGTCTTCATCCTCAAACCTTACTCCTGCGCCCACATAAGCTCCGCGCCGCTTTTTGTTAAGTATATTGTCGCCGCCTGCGGAAAGGAATATATGTTTGAATATGTAGTAATCAACGCCTACCTTTACATGCGGATGTTTTGATCCCTCTTCGTCTTTTGCGAAATCCCAGACATCAGCGGTGAGTTTTACCTTATCCTTAAGGAAGAAATAATCCGCGCCGACTCCTAATGTGTTTTCAGTAAGGCCGATTCTAAGAGCAAGATCCTGAAATCTCTTTGCAAACTGTGCTGTAAACTCTATCTTTTTCTCTGCCTTCTCTTCTGTAACAGTTGAGCCGTTTATAGTTGTGGTAGTTGTCGTGACATTCGCCACAGGGTCGCTGACAATACCGAAAATGTAGTATTTGTCGGGTTTTGGCTGGAGGGTCACATAGAACTGTCCTTTGGCATCTTTTGGTTTTGTGAGATAATCAGTCTGAAATGTTATGAATGTCCTGAATCTGTCTATAGCGCCTAATTGCTTATTAACGCTTTCGGATGCCTTATTTAACGACTCGTAGAGCCTGTCATCCTTCACGAGTTTGCCGAGGCTGCCTTCGCCGTCCGCAATTTTTTTAGAGATGGTGTCAATTGATTCTGTAGCGCTCTTGATAGACGGCCTGTTTTCCTCTATCATTGCCTTGAGCTCTTCAGACGCCTTTCCAAGGTTTGCCACAAGGTCAGGCCCGTCTTTTTTCAGAGAGGCTGAAAAATCTTTTACATTGCCGATTGTTGCTGTCAGCGGTTCCTTGTTTTTCTCTACAAGGTCATGTATTGATGTGATGAAGTTATTGATATTGTCGAGCGCTTTCCGCATCTTTTTGTCATTTACGGATATTGTATCTTTAAGGCCTGCGGTGATGTCTTTAAGGTTCAGGATAGATTCCTTGAGCGCTGCTTTCCCCTCCGGCGTGCCTATGGATTCGTTGAGGGCGGATGCGAAATTGTTGATGTTTGTAGAGACATCTGTAAGATTCCTCACAAGGTCGTCAATGTCCACGATTTCTACAACATTTTTTATCGTATCTCCGTCCTTCAGCGGCGGCGGCTGCGAACCTATTTTCAGTTCAAGATATTTGTCTCCGAGAAGCCCTGTTGATTTTATACCTACGGAGGCGTCTGAATACAGCACAACATTCCTGTCTATCCTGAGGGTGAGCCTTGCCCTCCCATTCTTGAGTTCAATTCTTTCAATGGTGCCGGCATCAACACCGGCAACCTTTATCCTTGTCTTTTCGTCAAGGCCTCCGATATTTTTAAACTCGGCATAGACTACGTATCCCTTCTTTTTTACCCATTCAAAGCCGCCTACCTTGAATGTCATGTATGTCAAGAGTGCAATAATTATAAGCGCAAAAGAACCTACTTTCAGTTCTGTAGAAAGACCCTTCATGCAGTTACTCCTTCTATCTTTATTGGGCCGACTGCGCTTCCGGTTATAAACTGCCTTACTGTTGCATTGTCCGTATTTTTTATTTCATCAGGCGTGCCGGTGGCAATTATTCTGCCTTCATAGAGCATTGCAATCCTGTCTGCAATCTTGTATGCGCTGCGCATGTCATGTGTTATAGCCACTGATGTGACCAAGAGTTTCTGCTTCATATCTATTATAAGGTCATTTATTGCGTCAGCCATTATCGGGTCAAGCCCTGTGGTAGGCTCGTCGTACAGGAGTATTTCAGGAGAGTGGGCTATTGCCCTTGCAAGTCCGACCCTTTTTTTCATTCCTCCTGAAAGTTCAGAAGGCATAAGATTTTCTGCTCCGATCAAACCGACCATCCTGAGTTTTTCACTGGCTATTTCTTTTGCGTCGTTCTCTTTCAATTTCCCGTGCCTCATTAAAGCAAACGCTACATTTTCCCATACTTTCATTGAATCAAACAAGGCTGCCATCTGAAAAAGCATACCGAATCTTTTTCTTGTTTCATATAGTTCATTTTCGCTCATCTTTGCAATGTCAATGCCGTCAATTAATACGGAGCCGCTGTCAGGCTTGAGAGTTCCGATGATTTGTTTTATCAGCACACTCTTTCCTGAACCGCTTCCTCCTATTACTACCATGCTCTCGCCCTTTTCAACTTTGAGGTTTGCGCCTCTGAGCACATGGTTTCTGCCAAAAGACTTATGCAAATCTATAATCTCTATCATTTTACATTTTAAATTTATTTAAACAGCCATGCCGATAAAAAGTAGTCGGAAATTAATATGGTCATTGATGACAAGACCACAGCTCCTGTTGTAGCCTTTCCAACGCCTTCAGCGCCTCCTGATGTATAAAAACCCTTATAGCAGCTTATTATAGCAATGGATGCGCCAAAAAAACACGCTTTAATAAGGCCGTTGTATATGTCGCTTGTTTCAAGGTAATCCCATGTCCTTCTCCAGTATACTGATGAGTTAGCGCCTAAGACATTCACTGTAACAAAGAATCCTCCAATAATTCCTATGATGTCAGCTACAACTGTCAGAGAAGGAAGTATGATTATGCCTGCAATAAACCTCGGCACAACAAGATACTTCACAGGGTTTGTGGCTAATGTTTCGAGGGCATCTATCTGTTCTGTCACGCGCATTGTGCCAAGCTCTGCGGCCATGGCAGCGCCAGCCCTTCCTGCAACTATCAGGCCTGTAAGTACAGGCCCGAGTTCGCGTGTGATAGAAAGGGCGACGACTGTTCCGACCATTACTTCGGCGTTGAATCTCTTAAATCCCGTGTAGCTTTGAAGCGCAAGTACCATGCCAGTAAATACCGCTGTGATAAGCACGACAGGCAGGGATTTAATGCCAATCTCTACTACCTGTTTGAATGTGTTTTTTAGTTCTAATGGAGGTAATACCAGTTGTTTTACCGCAGAACACAGAAAGATCAGGATTCTGCCGAGTTCTTCTGTAAATAACACAAAAGTGCGCCAGAACAGCGTGACTGAACGTCCTAACAACTCAACAGGCTTAAGCAGAATATTAGCCATTAATGTATACCCTTTTTGATCTATTCCCCAGAGATGTCAGAATTTCATAAGAAATTGTTCCTGCCCTTTCTGCGAGTTCAAATGCTGTAACGGCAGTGTTTTTCTGTCTGCCAAGAAGAATAACTTCATCTCCTTCAGAGACGTCTCTGATCTCTGTAACATCCACCATTGCAGTGTCCATGCATATCCTGCCGGCCACAGGAGCGCGTTTCCCTCTGATAATAACATCTGCATTATTTGATAGGACTCTCGGATATCCATCAGCATAACCAACCGGCAATACCGCTATAAGGCTTTCTCTTGCTGTAACAAATGTCCTGCCATAGCTTACAGGTGTTCCTCTTTTAAATCTTCTTATGGAAAGTATCTTTGTCTTAACAGTCATGGCTGGTTTTAGGCATGATGCATGATGCACGACGCACGATGCCCGATACCCCCCTTTAATTCCCCCCTTACTAAGGGGGGATAGAGG
>JBAQLV010000012.1:0-109670 GCA_049302185.1 Thermodesulfovibrionales bacterium
ACTTTATCCTGATAGCACAGGCAAAAGTTTTTCCGGGTCATTATAAACATAGTACAAGGGAAAAAACAGCAATACACTGAGAGCAGTGGAAGACCGGAGTGTCTTGTTATTTCATTTTCTTTATAAGTTCCTCTATTGGAATTGCAGGTAATGTAAGGATCTGTACAGAACCTCTTGATCCTATTTCTGCAGATGCCTTCATAATAGTCAGATTATCCGGCGCCTCAACGATATTCACAAAATCATAAGGACCTAACACAGCAAACTGCTCTTTGACCTTTACCCCCATAGCCTCCAATTCCTTGTTAACCTCAAATATCCTCGAAGGTTTCTGCTTGAGGGTCTTTCTCCCTTCATCAGTTAACTTGCTGAGAATTACATAATATGCCATTTTCCTAACCTCCCTTCCTGTATATTATTCAATTAGTACTTTTTTCTCTTTTTTCTTAGCCTCTTCAGTCTTTGGTATTCTTATCTCCAGTATGCCATCTTTGAATTTTGCAGATGCCTTTTCCGTATGGACCTCTGCAGGAAGACTGAATGAACGCTTGAAAGAACCATAGGAACGCTCAAGACTGTAATAATCCTTTTTTTCAACCTTTTCCTCTTTCTTCTTCTCTCCAGAAATGGTTATAGTATCTTTAGTCAGACTTACATCAATATCTTCTTTTTTCATTCCGGGCAATTCCGTCTTTACCACTACATCATCTCCATCTGTGAAAATATCCATAGACGGAGAGACTTCTTCTATTTCGGGCATCCTCAACCGAGGCCACCAAGATGGTAACAATGAAAAGGGTCTTCTGAAAAAATCTTCAAACCGTTTTTCCATCTCCTGAAAAGGTGACAGAGCTTTTATTGATTCAACCTTCGCCAATTCTTTTTTTTCTTCCTTTGCCATAATACACCTCCTGTGTTTGTTACTTTAATTTTCTAAACGCTTAACCCCAACCCCTTTCTTTTCTCAATGATATGGTCAGTTATGAGTCCTGCAGCTTTAACGGGATCGGGTTCTACGGCAAAGCATGCCCCAAATACTTCTTTCAGTCCGGATGTTGCAAGTTCAGTGACTTTCTCACTTCCCCCAATGGGAGGCATTACACCAAGTACGGTATAAATTCCGCTTGCCATTACATAAAAGGCGATGGCCACAGCCTTTTCGGAATACCACTCCGGAGCTGCACCAGCGAGAGGTAGTTTGTCAATATCGACGCCGAGGGCGTTGGCCAATGCGCATGCGATAACGATAATCCTCGAATTATCAACACAAGAGCCGACGTGCAGTGAAGGAGGGATATTGAAAAGACCGCAAATTTCCTTAAGTCCCGGACCCGCCAGGTCTTTTGCTTCTGGCATCTGCAGTCCTGCCTTACCGGCAGCGACATTTGCACATCCCGTGGTGAGTACCAGAATATCGTTCGCTATAAGATGTTTAATAAGCTCCACATGACCGTAATCATGCTTGATTTTCGGATTGTTGCACCCGACTACCGCCGCAGCGCCCTTTATTTTGCCTGCCTTTATCGCATCGATTAATGGAGTAAGACTTCCACCGAGTGCTCCCAAAATAGCTTCCACTGAAAACCCCGTCATATTCTTCACCGGTGAAACCGGTATCAGTACCTTGTCCTTGTTTCTACGCGTAAAGTTTTCTATTGATTCCCTTACCAGTCTGAAGGCCTGTTCTTTAGCGTTCTCCGGTCTAAATTCAACGTGTTCCACAAAAGGAAACTTCGCCTTATCGGAGGTCGAATATAATTTTGTGTGATAACACTGCGCTACCTGTCCCAGGGACGGCATGATACACTGGTAATCCATAATAATCGATTCTACAGCCCCGGTAACCATGGTGAGTTCCGTCATAAGGTGATTGCCTGCCATCGGTATTTTTTTGCGCATCATGAGTTCATTGCCTGTGCAGCAAAGTCCGGCAAGGTTAATGCCTTTGGAGCCTCTCGCTTTTGCGAGTTCGATCATTGCACTATCTTCTACAGCAAGTCCTACCATTTCCGATACAACCGGGTTGTGACCGTGGACCAATATGTTAACGTGATCCTCTTTCAAAACGCCGAGGTTAACCTCTGAAATGCCCGGCACGGGCGTTCCGAATATGATATCCGACAATTCGGTACCAATCATAGATCCCCCGTATCCGTCTGCAAGGCTGTTTCTAACCGCATGCAGAAGTATGGATACGTAATTGTTGTCCACTCCCATGTGTGTGCGGTGCATAGTCTCGGATGTCTCTCTGTCTATTCCACGGGGAATAACCTTTAATTTTTCCCAGAGTTCGACCCGCCGCTTTGGAGCCCTCATGATAAGGGTTATTCTCCCTTTTTTCATCCCGAAATCTTCCATCATGGCTTCTGCAAGCCGTACTGCAATCTCTTGGTCACTTAGATTTGCTATGTCGAGGCTATATTCCTTCGCTACTCTCTTCATTTTTTCCGGGTCTTTTATCGTGTAGCCCGGTGCCTTACCCGTGCCTATTTTGTGCAGAACCTCGACAAGATCGCGGGCATGATCTGAATGAGACGCGGAGCCGGCTGCAACCATTCTTGCCAGGTTTCTTGCCGAAATAATGTCAGCATCTGCGCCGCATACGCCGTAATGTGCACCTTTACCATGGGGATCAATACGACATGGCCCCATCGCGCATACGCGACATGACAAACCAGATACACAAAATCCACACTGTGGTTCCTGCTTCTTCAATCTGTCCCATGCAGTCACAACCCCGTCTTCGTGTGCCTTTTTAAGGGTTACTTGTGCATCATTACAAATCGAAAATTCTTTATAGTCACTCATGGATGCCTCCTTCTTAATCCATAATTAAGAACATATCATAAAATGGATGTTTCCCGCAATGCATTCTTTAAATATTAAGACCTATTCGATTATCGTAATAGGATGTATGAATAAAAATCCTATGATCACGCGGTTTGTTGATTTCATATAATAATCGGTAGGATTTGAAACTTCTGTAAATGAAGAGTTCTATGTGAACGGTTGCTCTGTTCGGAGACTCCAAGAGCCGTCGAGTACAGGAAGCAGGAATCGGTGTCTTAGAGGCTGGTCGGCATGAGTGTTTCTAAGTGTACTTAAATACTGCTAACCATGCTCATTTGCTCTTTTAGAACCTTCCCCACAAGACTTTTTGATAGTTTTGCCTTGTTTGCAATGACTCGGACTGATTCGGACTGATAGTGAAGGATCCTGCTTATGTAATTGTATTACTTTCTCAATGTCAATAGGCGCAACTGGCTTTCTGCCTAATCTCTTGCCCACAGCTTTCTTTACCTTCCTCGTCGACAGTCCGTTCATGTACAAAAGTGGTATGACCTCCTGTATTTCATCCATCTGCGTGACCCGGGGCGGCAGTACCAAGGAATGAAACGGCCCACCGGCATTTCTCGCCTGCGGCATCCGTATTCCAATGTCTCCGCTGCCAATCTTTACCGTCCTGGGTTTTGATCCGTTCCGGCTCCCTTTCGCCGAGGAGGTACTCTCATAATAGTCCCTCTCAAGATGCGCCGTTATTTCTTCCTCTAATGCCACTTGCAACATCATCCTCGCTCCTATCCTTGTCAATTCTCCCAGCGGCGGCATTGCCTTGAACTCTTCCAGATTCTCCTCAATGACTTTTTTCGCCTTCTTTGATAAACTCTTCTTCATGGGTATAGTTCTCCTTATCTCTTTAAGAGATTGTTTTTACCATTGAGAATTATACCCTGATTCATATTTACAGAATTGATGTTACACTATCATTTTTTATTATAAAATTTAAAAAAACAGAATCGTCCAAATGGAAATCAGCCCTTCATGAGGAAGAAAATACAAGAAAAAGCTTGTTCAAAAAGTGTCTTGATTTTTAAAGGTGAGTAGTGAAGAAGGTCTCACTTATTTTCAGTTAAGCTTATTTGTATAAAAACAAGACTCAGCTTTCTATTACTGTCACAGTACTGGCCTGCGGTCCCTTTTCACCCTGTTCTTCCACAAAACGCACTTCCATTCCGACCTTCAGGTGTTTAAAATCATAGTTTAGTACACTGTGCTCGTGAAAGTAGATCTCTCCGCCGTCTGACGTGGTCAGAAAGCCATAGCCCTTATCAGGAAACAGTGCACTTATATGCGCATGAGGTGTTTCTTCGTGGTGTTTTACAGCACCTCGATGCCGTCTGGCAAAGTCCTCTAACTGGCGGCGAGCTGCATCAAAGGCATCTCTTATCGCTACATTGATGTCTTTGTGGGGCTCGCGTTTTATTACCAGTTCTGCACCGGGTACCGTTATGTCAATACGCACGTTGTACAACGCCCCCTCATGGCGATGACGGTGGGGAACTTCTACCATGATCCTGCATCTCATGATTTGGTCATAATAAATATCTAGTTTCTCAGCCTTCTTGCGGATGTCTTCCCTAAAAGTTTCGGGAAGATCAAAATTGCGTGCAGTAATTTGCAGTGGAAGTCTCATATTATTCCCTCCTCCAAATAACCTCAAAATTCATAGTTTACATACTAACAATCAATGAAGCTCAAGTCAATATGAAACTCAATAAATAAAATGAGTCATTTGACAGTGCCAAGTAGAAAATCAAAATCAAAACGGTAAAAGGATGCGGGGTCAATTCTTTGATCTTGACAGTCATCCATGAGAGATTCAGAGGGTCTTACCCATTTGACAACTTGAGATCCCTGCGCACTCTCTCGACCCTCTTTCTCAGTCCCCTGTCCACGGAAAGGGCTGCTTCAAAACGACGGCTCGCTTGCGATACCGCCGATTCTCCGATGCGAACTGCTGCCCGATCTCCTTGAGCGTCAGTCCGCTGCGTTTCGAGCCGTGCCTCCCCGCGGATTGGGAGATGTTCAAGGTGCATTACCGATACCGGGAAACTATCTATCATATCACTGTCGTGCAAATGCGCTATTATGGGAAGAGTGAAATGAATGTGACCGTCGACGGCGTTGAACAACACGACAAGGCTATTTCCCTTGTTGATGACCGTCAGGAACACCTGGTCGAGGTGAGGATACATGTTGCAGGCGGGTAGCATTTGGAAACAGGAGTTTTTCCTGCATGGAAGGGGGCATCCCGGTGACCTCGTCAAGGAACGCTTGACAGAGGGATTTTTTAATCAGCGGCTCATCTCCGATAAGGTAATTATATATCTATGTTCCTCGCCTCTAACGCATGTTTTGTGATGAAGTCTTTGCGCGGCTCTACCTGGTCGCCCATGAGAATCGTGAATATCTCGTCTGCCTGCACTGTATCTTCTACCTTTACCTGCAGGAGTGTCCTTTTCTCGGCATCCATTGTCGTTTCCCAGAGCTGTGTCGGGTTCATCTCTCCAAGTCCTTTGTATCTCTGAATCGTGAGGCCTTTTTTGGCAACGATGAGCACATAGTCCTGAAGCTCAGAACTTGAGCCAAGTTCTTTTATCCCTTCTTTTGTCTCTGCCTTATACGGCAGCTCCCCAAGGTCCTTTACAATGCTGTAGCTGTTTTCAAGCTCTTTGAATTCCGGAGACATCAGGAAGTTCATGTCTATCAGGACTTTTTTGTTCTGCCTTTTTATCTCAACGCTGTATGCCTGATGCTCTTCATCAGGATTAATCTCGCCTATTGAAATGTCAGGCAGCGCTTTTTCTATTGCCTTTGCCAGTTTCTCAAGCGCATTTTGATTTTTCAGCAGCTCTTTATTTATCCCCGCATTTAAGATAATCTTTAAAACATCTGCGTCCTTTCTCCTTCTGTTGAACCATTCCATGAGCCGTTCAAACTTGGAAAGCCTCTTTAGATGCGGGATTAGCGCCTTTCCTTTTACAGTCTGCCCTTTTATTGGGATCGCAAGGTCGTCTGCGGCAAGCTCAAAGAGCATGTTCTGCATCTCTGCCTCGTTCTGCACATATTTTTCTGTCCTTCCTTTCTTGACCTTAAACAAGGGCGGCTGTGCAATGTAAAGATAGCCGTTTTCTATAACCTGAGGCATCTGCCTGTAAAAAAACGTAAGCAGGAGCGTCCTTATATGCGCGCCGTCAACGTCAGCGTCTGTCATCAGGATTACCTTGTGATAGCGGATTTTTGATATGTCAAATTCTGTATCAATGCTTGTTCCAAGCGCTGTTATGAGAATTTTTATTTCCTCTGAGGCAATCATCTTGTCAAACCGCGCCTTTTCAACATTCAGTATCTTTCCCCTGAGAGGCAATATTGCCTGAGCGCGCCTGTCGCGTCCCTGCTTGGCAGAACCGCCTGCAGAGTCGCCCTCAACAATGAATATCTCGGATAATGCCGGGTCTTTTTCAGAGCAGTCCGCAAGTTTGCCGGGTAATCCTGTGTCGTCAAGAATCCCTTTTCTCCTTGCAAGTTCCCGCGCCTTTCTTGCTGCCTCTCTTGCCCTTGCTGCCTGCACAGCCTTTTCTATAATCTTCTTGGCAACAGAGGGGTTTTCCTCAAAAAAGGCGCCGAGAGTTTCGTTGACTATTGACTCTATTATCCCTTTTACCTCGCTGTTTCCGAGCTTCATCTTTGTCTGGCCTTCAAACTGGGGATTGGGAAGCTTAACGCTTATAACCGCTGTAAGCCCCTCTCTTATATCATCTCCTGAGAGACCTTCTTTGCCGTTCTTCAAAAGCCCTGAGGATGCAGAATAGCTGTTCGCTGTCCTTGTAAGTGCGGATTTGAATCCTATGAGGTGCGTTCCGCCTTCTTTTGTGTTTATATTGTTTGCAAATGTGAAGATGTTCTCCGCATAGCCGTCATTATACTGAAGCGCGATCTCTGCTGTGATTCCGTCTTTTTCTCCTGATATGTATATAGGCTTTGGATGAAGCGGAGTTTTGTTTTTATTCAGATGCTCAACAAAAGAAACAATCCCCCCTTTATAGAGGAACTCCTGTTTTTTGTCTGTGCTTTCATCCTGTATGGAAATCTTAAGCCCGTTGTTAAGAAATGCCATTTCTCTTAATCTCTGTGAAAGGACGTCGTAGCTGAATTCTGTTGTTTCAAAAATCTCTGCATCAGGTTTGAATGTGATTTTGGTTCCCCTGCCTTTTGTCTTCCCGACAACAGCGAGCGCTCCTGCAGGCACTCCTCTGTCAAAGTGCTGCTGAAACACCTTTCCGTTCTGCTTTATCTCAACGTCAAGCCATTCAGACAGGGCATTTACAACAGA
The DNA here is from genome assembly GCA_049302185.1 of Thermodesulfovibrionales bacterium. GTDB lineage: Bacteria > Nitrospirota > Thermodesulfovibrionia > Thermodesulfovibrionales > UBA1546 > UBA1546. The sequence continues at coordinate 7,175 of JBAQLV010000012.1, forward strand.
GACCCCGACGCCGTGAAGCCCTCCTGATATCTTGTACGCCTTTGATTCAAATTTTCCTCCTGCATGAAGTTCTGTAAGGGCTATCTCAGCTGCCGTCCTTCCTTCAGGATCTCCTGGGTGCTGGTCTGTAGGTATGCCCCTTCCGTCATCTATTACAGTACAGCTTCCGTCGTGGTGGAGTATTACCTCTATGTCTTTACAAAAACCCGCAAGAGATTCGTCAACGCTGTTGTCCACAACTTCATATGCAAGATGATGCAGTCCTTCGGGCCCTGTTGAGCCTATGTACATCGCAGGCCTTTTTCTTACAGCGCTCAGCCCTTTTAGTATCTTGATGTCCTCAGCGCCGTAGGACTCCGCATCGTTATTTATCTGTTCTTTTTCTTCCATTTACTCCCCTCTCACTCAAGATTCATGATGCACGATTCACGATACACGGTGAACGATGCATGATACATGATGCATGATAGTTTTTTTATCAGTTATCTTGAATCTTGAATCCTGTATCTTGCATCTTGTTTTCTACACCCTCATCGGCATTATCACACATTTATAATTGTCATCCTTTTCTTCTTTTAAGAGGGTCGGGCTTAACGGGTCCTGAAGTTCAAAAACAACCTTTTCTCCGCTCATGGCATTCAATGCATCTAACAGATACCTTGCATTAAATCCAAGAGAAAGCGCTTCCCCTTTATATTCAATCTTCACCTCGTCTTTTGCCTCGCCGAGGTCAGGGTTTGAGGCAGAAAGCTCCAGAGCTCCGTCTGCGATATCAACCTTAATCGCGTTGCTCTTTTCCCTGCTCATTACAGAGACCCTTCTCAGCGCTTTTATAAATTCATCTTTGCTTATTATGACTTTCTTTTCATTGCCTGACGGTATCACCTGTTCATAGTTAGGGTATGTTCCTTCTATCAGCCTTGTTAAAAACTCCACTTCCTCTATCTTAAACATTACATGGTTTTTGCCTATGACAACTGTGAGGCTCTCTGTGTCCCTGTCGAGAAATCTCCTGATTTCTGCTGCTGCCTTCCGCGGGATAATCACTTTTTTCTCTTCCTTTAACGGAGTGTTTATCTTGCTGGTTATACTTGACAGCCTATGTCCGTCTGTTCCGACAACGGTCATTTCGCTGCTGCCTTTTTTTACATGAAAGAGCAGCCCGTTCAGCGTATATCTTGTATCGCTCTCTCCTGCGGCATAAAGGCTCTTTTCTATCATCTCTATAAGGTTTTTTGTATCCATCTGCATTTCTTCTACATTTTCCATCCCGGGCCATGCGGGGAATTCGTCTGCTGAGAGGCAGGCAAGCTTGAATTTGCTGCGGCCTGCGTTTACTTTAAGCCACTGTCCGTCTTCGGTCTCCATTGTGATGTCTCCGTCCACCTCTTTAACTATCTCGAACATTTTCCTCGCAGGGATGCAGAGCTTCCCTTCTTGTTCTACTTTAACCTGAAGCGGTTCTTTTATTGCCGTCTCGAGGTCAGTGGCGACAATGTGTGCCTTCTTTTTGCCGGCATCTAAAAGGAAATGGCTCAGCACAGGCATTGTATTCCTTTTTTCTACAATATTCTGGATGTTTGAAAGCTTTTCCTGCAGTTCCTCTTTTGAAACACTCAGTTTCATAACCCCTCCTTAAGGTTTTATTTTTCGCAACAGGGTTTCTACCATCCCGTTAAAGTTCTCGTCTTTAGCCCTTTTGTCTTCTACCTGTTTGCAGGCGTATATGACCGTTGCATGGTCTTTGCCTCCCATGCTCTTGCCGATATCGTTCAGCGAGCCGTCCGTGAGCTGTCTGCTCAGGTACATCGCTATCTGCCTGGGCTGTGCTATCTCCTTTGTCCTCTTCCTCGCTTTTATGTCCTGAATTTTTAAGCCGAAATATTCGCAGACTGTTTTCAGTATCTGCTCTGAGGTTATAGGTTTTTCTTCATCCTGGATAAAATCCTTCAGGACATTCTTTGCCATCTCCACATCTATCGGGCTTCCCGTAAGAGCTGCCTGTGCGCCAAGCCTGATAAGACAGCCTTCCAGCTCCCTTATATTTGTCTTTACTTTTGCCGCAATGAAATTAACAACATCCTCTTTCAGTCCTAGCCTTTCCATGTCTGATTTTTTATGTATTATCGCTACTCGTGTCTCGTATTCCGGCGGTTGTATGTCAGCGATGAGTCCCATGCTGAAGCGGGATCTGAGCCTGTCCGTTATAGTCTTGATCTCCTTCGGCGGCCTGTCGCTGGAAATGACTATCTGTTTCTGTTTCTCGTAAAGCGTGTTAATAGTATAAAACAACTCCTCCTGTGTTGCCATTTTATTTTCTACAAACTGGATGTCGTCTATCAGGAGCAGGTCCACATTCCTGTATTTCTTTTTCAGCTCCTCTGTTTTTCCGTGCCGCACTGCTGATACCACCTCGTTTGTAAACTGCTCTGATGACACATAAAGCACATTGTAGTCCTGCTTGCTGTCTATTACGCTGTTCCCGATTGCGCTGAGCAGATGAGTTTTTCCCAAGCCAACGCCTCCATAAATAAATAACGGATTGTAAACTTTTCCGGGTGTTTCCGCCACTGCCTTTGCCGCTGCATGGGCAAACTGGTTGCTCTGTCCGCTTATAAAGTTTTCAAAGGTGTATTTTGGGTTGAGGTATATTCCTCTGCTTGCAAGCCTTGTTTTTCTGCTCTCAAGCCGGGCTTCTATTCTCTTTGTCTCTGCTGCCTGTTTCTCTGCAACCCTGTATTTTAAAGTTACAGCGTGGCCTAACAGTCCTTCCAGTATTTCGGTTATTAAGGTTGGATAGTAATCCTCTATCCATTCTTTAAAGAACCTGTTCGGCACCTCTAATGTGAGCTGCTGCTCTTTGAGCTGGACAGGCTTTATAGGCTTTATCCATAATTCAAATATGCTGGTCCCTATTTTTTCTTCTATCTTTGAAAGGCCTTTTTCCCAAATCTCTTCTAAAATCATTCCCCAACCCTTCAGTTATTAACAGTTTATTAACAGGTGTTAGTAATCCCCACTGGGAGGTGCACTATTATATCGCATCTCTTAAACTACAAGCAAGAAAACTGTTGGTTTTCTGTTAATATTTTGTTCTTTCTTTCTGTAGTCCTTTTTTGTTAAATATATAATCGCTTTTCTATACATTCTATAAACACTAAAAACTCTTTTAAAAAAGCGGGGGGTATGCCTATTTGTAATTACTAACACCCTCTACTGCTACTACTAAAAGTATTATAGATATAAGAAGTAGTAGAGCTTATGTATTCTTTATTCTCTTTTCTAAAAATGCCCTTATAAATTTATCTATGTCTCCGTCAAGAACTGAATCTACGTTTCCACTCTCAATAGATGTTCTGTGGTCTTTGACAAGCCTGTAAGGTTGAAGAACATAAGACCGAATCTGATTTCCCCATGCAATGCCCTTCTTATCGCCCACTATTTCCTTCATCTTACTTTTCTGTTCACTCAGCGAGAGATTGTAAAGGCGTGATTTCAGTATCTTCAGAGCCGTAGCTTTGTTTTTATGCTGGGAGCGTTCATTCTGACAGGAAATAACTATACCTGAAGGCATATGGGTTATCCTGACAGCAGAGGATGTTTTATTGACATGCTGTCCGCCTGCGCCGGATGCCCTGAAGGTGTCAATTCTTAGATCGTCAGTTTTTATTTCTATATTTATGTTATCTTCTATTTCAGGATAAACAATAACTGCGGCAAAAGAAGTATGCCTTTTTTTGTTTGCATCATAGGGTGATATTCGGACAAGCCTGTGAACGCCAGCCTCGGCTTTGAGAAAGCCGTAAGAATAAGGGCCGCTGACTGTAAATGTCGCGCTCTTTACACCAGCCTCTTCTCCGGGCAGGAGGTCTATAACCTGAGTCTTAAATTTATGTTTTTCCGCCCAGCGCAGATACATCCGCAACAGCATCTGGGCCCAGTCCTGACTCTCTGTGCCGCCCGCGCCGGGATGAATAGACACAATGGCATTGTTCTTGTCCAGTTCTTCGGACAGCAGGTGCCGCAGTTCCAGTTCTTCGATCGCTGCGCTCAGGGCTGTAATCTCTGCTTGAATTTCTTGCAGAAAGACCGCACCCTCCTCCTCGTCCAATATTTTTATGGATTCTTCAAGGTAAGCTGTTTTTTCTGACAGCGCTTCGAAGGGAAAAAGTATGTCCTCTACGTATGCCTTTCTCTTCTGCAGTTCATGCATTTTACGTGGAGAATCCCACGAGGAAGAGAGGGAGAGTTCTTTGTCTATTTCTTCTATTTCCTGTTTAAGCTTTGGGACATCAAAGATAACCTCTAAGGGCTTCGATCTTTGCGCTTAAGGCTGAAAGTTCTTCTCTAAGTTCTGACTGCACTAACATATTACCTCCTATTGGTCGTAGACCTGGATACATTTATTAATAATAAAACCGTTATCACAATGCACAGATACGAAAACAGGTCGCCGTAGCGTGAATAAAAACTTCTTCGCGCATCGGTTGCCACATCCATTGTCATGGCTGTTCGCTGAAACAGGGATGTTGCCCCCAGCACCTTTCCCCTGCTGTCGATAAACCCTGAAATCCCTGTGTTTGCGGCCCTGATTACAGGCTTTCTGTTTTCAACGGCCCGGAACACAGCCATACTGAAATGCTGATAGGGCCCCGCTGTTTTTCCAAACCAGGCATCATTGGTTATTGTTACTATAAAATTCCCGCCGCGCGAATACGATTTCCTTACCAGCCCGGGGAAGATAATTTCATAACAGATAAATACCCCAAAACTGCCGTACGGCGTTTCAGCCCTTATCTGGTGTTCCCCCGGCATATAATCCCCTATCCCTGCAGCAAGCTTATCTATAAAAAACAGAACCTTCCTTAGAGGAACGTATTCACCGAATGGGACTAAATGTATTTTATCATAAATTAATGAAGGCTTTCCATCAGGCGCAAGGAGGATTGCGCTGTTTGTCAGAAGGTTTTTACCGCTGTTCTTATCCCCATCAGCAGGTTCTTTGATAAGTACGCTGCCGAATAAAAGAGAAGTGTTCAACGCCTGTTGAAAGCTGATCAGTTCCTGAGTAAATGCCAGGTCAGAATTAAAATAAAAAGGCGCCGCGGTTTCCGGCCAAACAACCAGTGAGGGAGAAAGAACAGTTGCCGCCTGCGTTAAATTTTTGTAGGTATCGAAAACTTCCCGCTGATAAGCCAAGTCCCATTTTCTGTCCTGCTCTATATTCCCCTGAATAATGCTTACCCTAACGTGCTTGCCGGAAGGGGTCTCGTTTAAACGCCAGAATCCGTAGAAAGATACAGCAAGAATAAAAACAGAAAGCAGGGCAACGCCTATCACTGTCTGGGAAAGCGGAAACAGGGGCATTGCGCGGAGGCGTTTTTTAATTATGAAGAAATCGGCAATGGCGCCGTTTACAGCCACAATTAAAAAAGATACTCCGTAGATCCCGGTAATATCGGCAAACTGGATTGCAGGTAAAAACATGTGCTGGGAATATCCAAGACTTGACCATGGAAATCCGGTTAATGCATAGGAACGCAAAAACTCAAGCGTTACCCAGAAAACAGGCGCTATAAGAAGCGCAGGCAGCCGGGTAGTTGCAATCTTCCATGAAAAAAGCACGGCAAAGAGCCCCGTATAAAGGCTCAGATACAGGCTAAGGAGAAAGACAAGCGCAAGGCTTGGGATTAAAGGGACATTGCCATAGTGGTTTATTGAATGATATATCCAGTACAGCGTGCCAAGAAAATAGGGGATCCCGAGATAAAGCCCGGCACGAAAAGCCTCAGACGGCTTTTTATCCACAATGGAAATTAAGAACGGCGCAAGTGCAATCCATGTAAGGAAGAAAAAATTAAAAGTCGGAAAACAAAATATGAGAAGGGCGCCTGAAAGTATAGAGGGCCCGTAAATATAGAGCTTTTTTGCTATAAAATTTCTCATGCCTTGACAATAAAAAACTTAAAAGTGTAAAGTTAAAAGTTAACTGAGCAAGGTTGCATTTAAGATTTAACTTATAACTTTTAACTTAATCATACGGGCAGTTAGCTCAGTCGGTAGAGCAGAGGCCTGAAAAGCCTCGTGTCCGCAGTTCGATTCTGCGACTGCCCACCATGATTTTATTCTTATGGTCGATGTTGAGTCAAGAACAATCGCAACCCTTAATAAGATTTTTGGGTTAATAGAGCTTGCAAGAAAGCGCCTTTAAAATGTCAGATATCCTTAAAATCTCCGCTGTCTTTGTCCTTATACTCATTCTTTTAAGAAAGAAAGTGAACAGTTGAAACAATAACATAAAATAGGACATTTCTAAATTGGTGTAACATAGCGTGTTCTTTATCTTGATTAAATCCACAGTGAACGGTTAGTATAATCAAATTTTTTCTCTCCTCCCGAGGTGTCGGGAGGCAGAATGGAGGTTACAATGTTTAATGACATAGCATGGGCAATGGCACCGGCACAAGGGCAGGGAGCAGAGGGCGGAGGATCAACAATCATGTCCTTTCTTCCGTTAATATTAATTTTTGTTGTTTTTTATTTTCTCCTGATAAGGCCGCAGCAGAAGAAGGCTAAGGAACATAAGCAGATGCTGGGCGACCTGAAAAGGGGAGACAAGGTTATCACATCAGGCGGGGTATACGGTGTTATAGAGGCTGTTGGAACGAATACAGTTACTCTGAAGATTTCTGAAAATGTAAAGGTAAAATTCGGAAAGGCATACATTGCGGCAGTAAGGCCTGCTTCAGAGGAAGATTGATTTGGCTCCGGACCTCAGCGCCTTGCACAATAACAAAAAGGCAAGGCTTTATATTGAAATGGCAGATAAATATCTTGAGATCGTCGGCTACACCGAGCATGGCCTCAGGCATACGGATATTGTCTCTAAAGCTGCCTACAATATACTGAAAAAACTTTCGTTCAGCGAAAGCGAAGCAGAGTTAGCTGCGGCAGCAGGGTTTTTGCACGACATCGGTAATATGCTCGGAAGGAGCAATCACCATAAAATGGGCGCAATCCTCGCGAAAGAAGTTCTTGAGGAACTCGGCTATGACCTCAGAGACATTATAAGAGCTATGAGGGCAATAGTCATGCATGAGGAAGATGAAGGCGTGATACCTGATGCTATTGCAGCAGCGCTGATTCTCGCTGATAAAGCTGATGTGCACAGGAGCAGGGTGAGAACCCCTGCTATGGTCACAGAGGATATACACGACAGGGTTAATTATGCGGCAACAGAGTCAGAACTCTCGATAGAGCCTGATAAAAAACTTATTATACTTTCGCTTGTAATAGATACAAGGATCTCTCAGGTAATAGAATACTTTGAGATATTCCTGTCGCGCATGATTGCCTGCAGAAAGGCAGCTAAAGTTCTGGGTTGTGAATTCCAGCTTTATATAAACAACACAAGGCTGGCATGAAACAAGATGCATGATACAGGATGCAGGCTACGGGATACAGGGGACAAGATACAGGATTCAGGATTCAGGATAAAAAAATCATGCATCATGTATCATGCACCGTGCATCGTGAATCATGAATCTTTTTAACTTGATTCGGAGGTTAGATTTAGATGAAAAAAAGGATTCAATGGAGATTTATTCTTATCGGTGCAACGCTTATGCTCGCAGCCGTATTTTTTCTGCCGAACACGCCGTTTTTCAAAGAGATGCCTGACTGGTGGACAAAGAATATGCCTGACAAGGGCATAACCTTAGGGCTTGACCTTCAGGGCGGGATACACCTTGTCTTTGAGGTTGAAGGCGAAAAGGCTGTTGAGATAACAACGGAAAGGATTGCCCAATCATTAAAGGATATTCTTTCAAAGAAAAAATTAAATACAGAGATTACAAGCAAAGGCCTGCTTATAACAGTCGCTCCCTCTTCGATGGAAATAAGGAAAGCCATAGAAGACAATTATCCTGTGCTCACACCTGTTGAGACAGGGACAAACATTGTCTATACGATATCAGACAAAGAGGCAAAAAGGATTAAGGACAATGCCGCTGACCAGGCGCTTGAAACAATCAGAAACAGGATTGACCAGTTCGGAGTTGCAGAGCCTACGATTCACAGGCAGGGAACAAATGAGATTGTTGTCCAGCTTCCCGGAATAAAGGATCCGAAAAGGGCAATAGAGATAATCGGAAAGACGGCACAGCTTGAATTCAAAATTGTTGATGACGCATCCCCTGTTGCCGCAGAGATCCCTGCAACCGTAGCGCCGGGCGAGGAAGACGCTGTTCTTAAGAAGTTTGCAGAAAAAATTCCCTCAGATGATGAGATACTCTTTGAGAAAAAGGTAAACAGGGAAACAGGCGTTGTAAGAAAGATTCCTATACTCGTGAAAAAACAGGCGGCGCTGACAGGAGACCTGCTTAAAGAGGCAAGAGTGAATATAGACTCTTCAGGGGCAGGTTTTCCTCATGTATCCATATCATTCAATGATGCAGGGGCAAAGCTCTTTGACGAGGTGACAGCGGTCAATGTCAAGAAACGGCTTGCAATAGTCCTTGACAACACAATATATTCAGCGCCTGAGATCAAGGAAAGAATCGGGGGCGGAAACGCACAGATTTCAGGAAGCTTCTCAATGGAAGAAGCAAAAGACCTTGCGATAGTCCTGAAGGCAGGAGCGCTTCCTGCGCCGATCAAGATGCTTCAGAATATCACAGTAGGGCCGTCTCTCGGCACAGACTCTATTGAGGCAGGGAAGATGGCGGGAATTATCGGCACCATACTCACTGTAGTCTTTATGATTATATATTACAGACTTTCAGGTGTGATAGCAGATTTTGCCCTGCTGCTTAATATCATCCTTCTCCTCGGCGCAATGGCGTCTCTGAATGCAACACTCACAATGCCCGGTATAGCGGGGATTATACTTGCAATAGGCATGGCGGTTGATTCAAATGTGCTTATGTTTGAAAGGATAAGGGATGAGCTGCGCGCAGGCAAAACGCCGAGGGTTGCGGTTGACTCAGGATATAACAAGGCATTCTGGACAATATTTGACTCTCATGTTACAACCCTCATAACAGCAATGGTTTTGTTTCAATTCGGAACCGGCCCGATAAAAGGATTTGCAGTGACACTAAGCCTCGGCGTTTCTATAAATTTATTTACCGCGCTTGTAGGGACCAAGACAGTCTTTGACCTCATTCTGAGCAGGCGGGATGTCAGAAAGTTGAGCATATAGTCTACGACTCATAGAGGAGGACAGATGCTGGAGCTGATTAAAAATACAAAAATAGATTTCATGGGGAAAAAGAAAATTGCATTTATATTTTCAGGGATTATTTCAATCATTGGCATAATCGCCATAATCCAGATAGCAACCGGAAAGGCAAACCTCGGAATTGACTTTGCGGGCGGCACTTCGATACAGCTTAAATTTGAAAAGCCTGTTGTGCTTCATGATGTGAGAAAGGCGCTTGAAGACGGCGGTCTTAAAGATTTTGACCTGCAGGACCTGCCCACTGTAAACAAGATTCTCATAAGGGTAAAAAAGGCAGAGCAGAAGCTCGGGCAGACGTCAAGTGAGGCAACAGGAATTCTTAGCCGGAAATTTTCCGACAATAAGTATGTTGTTGATTCCACGACTGAGATAGGGCCTAAAGTAGGCGGCAAACTCAGGGCAGATGCAGCCAAGGCAATAGGAGTTGCTGTTTTAGGGATACTCGCATATGTCGCATTCAGGTTTAAATTCAACTTTGGAGTGGGCGCTACAATAGCAACATTCCATGACGTACTTGTAGTCTTAGGCATTTTTTATCTTATGGGACGCGAGATAAATCTCATCCTCGTAACAGCGCTCCTTACCATTGCAGGCTATTCGCTTACAGATACGGTTGTTGTTTTTGACAGGATAAGGGAAAACATGAAAGTGAGGCATAAAGAACCGCTTGAGAGCATAATGAATGCAAGCATCAATGAGGTTCTCTCAAGGACAATCATAACTTCTCTTACAGTGCTTTTGACGTCAGTTACGCTCTTCTTTTTCGGAGGCGAGGTTATACACGACTTTGCGCTTGCTATGATAATGGGAGTTGTAATCGGCACGTATTCTTCAATATTCATTGCAAGCCCCATAGTATTGCTCTGGGGAAGGAAGAAGACGTTTGCAAGAAGGTAGCAAGATTCATGATTCAAGATAGTCAATATCTTTTTCATATAGTGAAGCGCAGATCGTGTATCATGTATCATGAATCGTGCATCATGGTATGAATAGGCGCTGGCTTGTAAGCAGGACAAATCCCGAGTATATCAAGTATCTGTCAAAGGCTGTCTCTGTCTCTCCTGCCTTTGCACAGGTGCTTGTAAGCAGGGGGCTAAAAACACCGCAGGCAATCAATGACTTCCTGAACCCGCATATCTCCGGCCTTTCAGACCCTTTTGAAATTGACGGCGTAAAAACTGCGGTTGAGAGAATAAAGCGCGCTGCTGATACTAACGAAACTGTTCTTGTTCATGGCGATTATGATGCTGACGGGCTTACTGCAACTGCGATAATGGTTCATGCGCTCAGGACATCCGGAATAGATGTCCATTATTTTATCCCTGACAGGATTGCTCACGGATACGGGTTTAATCCTGTCGCTGTGAAGGAGGCAAAGAAACTAGGAGCAACCCTCATAATCACTGTTGACTGCGGCATAACATCTTTTGATGCCGCTTCCTGCGCAAAGAAGGAAGGGATTGACGTCATCATAACAGACCATCATGAACCAGCAAAAAACAGGATGCAGGATACAGGATACAGGATACAGGATGAAAAGGATCACGCATCGTGCATCATGCATCATGCATCTTTTGAAGTGCCTGAGGCAATAGCAGTCGTAAATCCAAAACTCCAAACTCATAACTCAAAACTCTCTACTTTATCCGGCGCCGGTTTGGCATTCAAGATTGCACAGGCATTATCCACGGTTCACGGTTCACAGTTCACGGTTCACGATTTGTTAGACCTTGCAGCAATCGGCACAATGGCGGATGTTGTTCCTCTCACAGGTGAAAACAGAATTCTTGTGAAAGAAGGGATGAAGCTTATTCATGAAGGCCGGAGGCAGGGGATAAGGACGCTCAAAAGCGTAGCAGGCCTTGATAAAAGAGAACTCAGAGCAGGGCTTTTATCTTTCACCCTGATACCGCGGATAAATGCGGCAGGCAGGATTTCTGATGCCAGTGATGTAGTCCGTCTTTTATTGTCAGAGACAGAAGGAGAAGCAGCAGACCTTGGTTCATGGCTTAACAGGCTGAACTCTGAGAGACAGAAAATAGAAGAAGCGGTTTATCAAAAAGCCCGCGAGGCATTAAGGGTTATGCATGACGCACCGGTAATAGTGCTCTCAGGAGAGGGATGGCATCAGGGTGTCGTCGGAATTGTCGCATCAAGGATAGCAGAGGAATTTTACCGCCCCACAGTTATCCTCTCCATAGAGGATGGAATCGCAAAAGGCTCAGGAAGGAGCATTCCTTCTTTTGATCTGTGCAGCGGACTTGCTGAATGCAGAGAGTTTCTCCTGTCTTTCGGAGGACACAGGCAGGCAGCAGGCATAAGGCTTAAGGTTGAAAACATCCCGCTTTTTGAAAAGGCGATACAGCGCATAGTTGAAACCGCTCTGTCTAAAGAAGATCTTGTCCCCTCACTGGAGATTGATGCGGATGTGACGCTCTCTGAGGTTAATCATGGCCTTATCAGGGAGATTGCAATGCTTGAGCCTGTGGGCTGCTCTAATGCAGAACCGTTCCTTGCAGCCAGAAAACTTGAGGTTGTCAATCCAAGGATAGTAGGCAACAATCACCTGAAAATGAAACTAAAACACGGCGCGCATTCAGTGGATGCAATAGGGTTTGATATGGGAAGCACAGAGGTGTCCGGCGCAGTAGATGCTGTATTTACTCCGACCCTTAATGAATATAACGGAAGCAGCTATCTCCAGTTAAGCCTCAAGGCAATAAGACCAAGCATATAAAATACCTCTAACCTATCGATTTGTAAGCAATTAATATATTGTCATTCTCTGGCTTGACCAGAGAATCCAGAGCAAAGGAACTGGATTCCCCGATTAAATCGGGGAATGACAGTGTTGTTATCGGCAACTAACATTTTCATTCTCCTTTGCGCCGACTTGTCAGCATGTGTGTTTCAACTCATAATTCTGAATTGGCCCTGCAAGGTGTATAATAAACTCATGGCTGAAGATGTTGTAACGATTGATGACTTAATAAAAAAAGTGCTTTCTTACAACCCTGATGCAGATGTTGAACTCCTGAAAAAGGCATATATCTTTTCCAGCGAGGCTCACGGCAATCAGACGCGGATAGAAGGCTCTCCGTATATAGAACATCCCCTCGCTGTCGCATCTATTCTTGCGGATATGAAGATGGATACAACCACTATTGCCGCAGGGCTTCTCCACGACACAATCGAAGACACAACCATAACGGCAAAAGACATGAAATCCCATTTTGGGAATGACATCGCATTCCTTGTAAATGCCCTTACGAAATTAAGCAGGATGGAGTTCATGACAAAAGAGGAGGCGCAGGCGGAAAATTTCAGAAAGATGTTTCTGGCAATGGCAGAGGATGTGCGCGTCATACTCATAAAATTTGCCGACAGGCTTCACAACATGAAAACCCTTGAGCACCTGCCTGAAGAAAAGAGGGAGAGGATTGCCGCTGAAACGCTTGATATTTATGCGCCTATAGCAAACAGGCTCGGGATTGGCTGGCTGAAGACAGAATTTGAAGACCTCAGCTTTAAGTTCATGATGCCTGAACTGCATGAAGAGATTGTAAAGAAGATTGCAAAGAGAAAAGAGGAACAGGAAGTTTATCTCAGAGAGGTTGTAAAGGAAATAGAGACAAGGCTCAAAGAGGAAAATATAGCAGGGAAGGTCTCATACAGGATAAAACATTCCTACGGCATCTATCAGAAGATGCAGAAGCAGAGCATTACATTTGAGCAGATACACGATGTCCTTGGAATCAGGATTATCACGGACACAAAAGCCAATTGCTATGCAATCATGGGAATTATCCACTCGCTCTGGACGCCTGTGCCGGGCAGGTTCAAGGATTTCATCGGCGTCCCGAAATCAAATATGTATCAGTCATTGCACACGACAGTAATCGGGCCTAAAGGTGAGAGGGTTGAGTTCCAGATAAGAACTGCTGATATGAACAGGGTTGCAGAAGAGGGCATAGCATCCCACTGGAAATACAAAGAAAAAGGCGCTCTCACTGAAAAAGACAGCAGGTATATTGCCTGGCTCAGAGAGCTGGTGCAGTCCCAGAAAGAGCTTCCCAATGCAAAGGATTTTCTTGAAGAGGTAAAGGGGGCTGTTGTGCCTGACGTTGTTTATGTCTTTACTCCCAGAGGCGATATTAAGGAACTTCCCTCAGGTTCAACCCCTGTTGATTTTGCATACAGCATCCATACTCAGGTCGGACACAAATGTGTAGGCGCAAAGGTTGGCGGCAGGATTGTGCCATTGAGATACCAGCTAAAAAACGGCGATACACTGGAGATAATAACCTCTTCAACACACAAGCCGAGCAGGGACTGGCTGAAATTCGTTGTAACACAGCGCGCAAAGACCAGGATAAAACAGTGGATAAATACAGAAGAGCGGACGCAGGGAGTGGAGCTTGGCATCAAACTTCTGGAAAGCGAGCTGAAAAAACATAACATGAGCAATGCGCTTATGAAATCCGATGAGATACTGCAAGCGGCAAAGTCTTTGGGAGTGTTTTCACTGGAAGAGCTTTTTGTATCAGTAGGATTCGGAAAAATTTCACCGCAGCAGGTAATAAATAAACTGATGCCTGAAAAACCTGCGGAGGAGGTTGCTCTAAAACCTGTTAAGCCTTCAGCAGAGCAGAAAGGGATAAGCATAAAGGGAATAGACAACATCCTCTACCATACGGCAAAGTGCTGTTATCCTGTTCCCGGAGACAGCCTTGTCGGGTTTATTACAAGGGGCAAGGGGGTGACAATCCACAACAAGAAGTGTCATAACCTTGAAAGGCTTGCAGTTGATAATGCGCGGCTTGTTGATGTTGAGTGGAGACAGGACGGCGAAGCAAGATATCCTGCAAGGTTATTGGTTGAATCAGTGGATAAGCCTGGTGTGCTTGCCAACCTCAGCACGCTTGTGTCATCCGAGAATGTCAATATCAGTCATCTTCAGGCAATTTCAACTCCTGACCAGAAAGCGCAGATTACGTTCATTGTTGAGGTCAGGGACAAAAAACAGCTTGCAGCCATAATACAGAAGATAGCATCAATGGACGGCGTATTAAGGGTGAAAAGGTAAGCGAGCATGGCGATTACGCATAAATATCATGAGTATCTCTACGAGTCGTAGACAATCTTAGAGCGGAGCCTTTTCTTTTCAGATACAATTCTTTTTTCAGCGAGAATCTTTTCCTTTGCCCTTTTTGAGCGTTTTCTCTTCTGGCGCCGGATTTTTTCTATCCGCTGCCTTTCTTCGCTTTCCCTGCCTTTTATCAGCTGCTCTATTTTTTTCACAAGGATTACCCTTGCATGATAGCGGTTAAGTGACTGCGAGCGTTCCTTCTGGCATTTAACCTCAATGCCTGTCGGGATATGCATGAGATAAACGCATGTGGAGGTCTTGTTCACCTTCTGCCCGCCCTTTCCTCCTGAGCGGATAAAAGATTCTTTTATATCCTGTTCACGGATATTAAGGCTGAGCATCTTTGCCCTGAGGGCATTTCCCTTGGCAGGACTGACAGAAAATTTCCCAATCATGGGGATAGTATAACATCTGTCCGGCAATAAATAAGAAAGTTCCATTGGAAAGACAAGCGTATCTCATTTGTGCTACAATATAAAAATAAAAAACAACGGAGGTTGCAGTATGACCAAGACAGCGATGATAAGGGCAAGGACAACGCCTGCCGTAAAGGCAGATACCGAAAGGATATTCCAGAGGTTAGGGATAAGCACATCAGAGGCTATCAATCTGTTTTTAGCCCAGGTCAAAATGCGCAAGGGCTTGCCATTCGATGTAAGGATTCCCAACAAAGCCACCCTGAAGGCAATGAAGGATGCGGACGAAGGGAAGAACCTGACCACATATGACAGCGTTGATGACTTTTTCAAAAAGATGGGCGTATAGTGCTAAAGGTTAAAACCACAAACAAATTCGAAAAAGATTTTGAACTGATGATCCGGCAGGGCAAGGATATAGAAAAACTAAAAATAATTATGCGAATGCTTGCACGCGAGGAAAGTCTTGATCAGCGACATAGAGGCCATAAGCTGACAGGCAGCTATATCAGCCACAGAGAGTGTCATATAGAGCCTGACTGGCTGCTTGTTTATAGGGTTGATATAAAAGAGAAAACAATCACCTTTGTAAGGACCGGCAGCCACTCTGATCTTTTCGGGTGATAACACAACCTTCAGGGGATAGACGGCCAGCCAAAAGCAGTTAGCATGGCTCCATTTCCCATGTTTCTTGACATTGACAGGGTTCTTCGGAAAGGTGAATAATTAAAATATGGAGCTGAGATATAACTCATTCGGCCGGTACATGAAAAAGCAGTTCGGCACAACTGTTTATAAGGTTAATGTGGACGCAGGTTTCACATGCCCGAACAGAGATGGAACTCTTGGTTTTACAGGGTGCATCTACTGCAACAATGACAGCTTCAGGCCGGGCTCATGCAAGCCCACGATGTCAGTAAAAGAGCAGTTAAGAAACGGCATTGCATATCTCAGCAGGAGATACGAAGTCAGCAAATTTCTGGCATATTTTCAGCCGTATTCAAACACTTATGCGCCTGTTGAAGAACTTGAAATCTTTTACAAAGAAGCTCTTGCCGAGCCCGCAGTCATCGGCCTTGCAATAGGAACGAGGCCTGACTGCATAGACAGTGAAAAACTCGCATTGCTTGAATCTTTAACAGAGAAACATTTTATCCTCGTAGAATACGGGCTTCAGTCCATATACGAAAAGACCCTCAGATTCATAAACAGGGGGCATGATTATAAAACTTTTCTTGATGCTGTTTCACTGACGCGGAGCAAAGGGATATCTGTGGGCGCGCATCTGGTTGTGGGGTTTCCAACAGAGACAAGAGAAGAAATGCTCAAAATGGCGGATGAGATTTCTGGAATTCAGTTGGATTTTTTAAAGATACACCAGCTTCAGGTCATAAAAGATACTCCGCTGGCAGAGATGTATAAAGAAAATCCTTTTCATACATTTGAATATGAAGAATATCTGGATTTTGTTGTGGATTTTATAGAGAGGCTTTCTCCTGATATTGTTCTTCAGCGGCTCTTTGCAACAGCCCCTGACGACATACTTATTGCGCCGAGATGGGACAGGAGCAGGCACCAGATTACAAAAGACATACAGCAGAGGTTTATTGACAGGGATACATTTCAGGGGAAGAATTACAAGATACAAGATACAGGATGCAAGATAAAAACAAGCATGAATCATGAATCATGCATTGGGCATCAGTTTTTTCACCCTCTCCTTTAGTTCATCCGCAAAAAACTGATATTTATCTCTGCCGGTCTGTTCTCCTGTTATGTCCAGCAATGACGGATAAAAAGGCTTATCAAAACGGATTATTATCTTTTTAAATCTCGGCAGATATGCGCCTTTTGGAAGCGACTCATAAGACCCTTTTATTGATGCAGGGACAACAGGCACGTTGAGTTCCAGCGCAAGAATGCCTACCCCTTTTTTAAAGCCCATGATATTTCCGTCATAAGACCTTCCGCCTTCAGGAAATATGAAGAGGGCTTTGTTATTTTTCAATACATAGGCAGAAAGCTGGAGAGCTTTTCCCAGATATGTCTCAGGGTCTATGGGTATAACGTGTGCAAGCCTTGCAAAAAAGGCAGTCAGCCTGCTTGTGAAGTATTTCTGAAATCCCTGAAAGTAAAGCGTTCTGTAAATATTTAAGGGGAGAGCGGCAGCTACGGCAAAGCCATCCAGATTGCTGCCGTGGTTTGAGGCGATTATAAACGGGACATTAGGGATGTTTTCTATCCCCTTAACCTCAAGCCTGAAGAATATTTTGAAAACCAGCTTGAGAATCCCTGCGAGAAATGACACAAAAAGCCATTCTATTGCCCCTTGGTTGAGACCGACTTTTTTCTTTTCTTCGTCAGAAGGCTCTCCTGAAAAAATAGAGGCAACACCTTCCTTTGATTCTTCCTTTATTGAAATGGATACGGCTGACTGTTTGATCTTCTCCACTATCTCTCCGACTGTCTGGATGTCTGATGCAAAGGTCTCAGGGAGTTTTATGGAAAATTTATTTTCAAGGCTGACAACAAGCTCTATCCTCTGAAGAGAGTCAAGCCCAAGGTCAAGTTCAAGGTTGTCTTTAGATTGAATTGGCATAGGTTCTTTAAGCAGAGGCGTTATGCATTCAATGACAGTTTTTCCGACTGCGTCAGAAGTAAGCGCTTTATCTTCACTCTTAACTTTTAATTTCTCACTTTTAACTTTAACAAGGTCTTTAATCATGAACCTTCTTAATTTCCCGAGAGGAGTCCTCGGCAGAGGCTCGGAATACAGCGTAAAACCTTTAATCCTCATGTAAGGCGGCAGCTTGCCTGAGATACGGCTTAGATCCCAGCCCAATGCCTCATTGATATTGCCTGTCTGCTGTTTTTTTGCATAGTCAAAATCAGGGACGATGATTGCATGAAGGGCTTCTATCCTGCCTTTTTCTTCAAGCCCCAGTACGCAGATTTCTTTAATCAGCGGTATCTTTGAATATTCTTTTTCTACCTCTTCAGGATAGATATTTTTGCCTGAACCGAGGACGATAAGTTCCTTTATGCGTCCTGTTATAAACAGGTATCCGTCTCTGTCAATATATCCGAGGTCTCCGCTAAAAAACCAGCCGTCTCTGACTGACTGTCCTGTTGCATCAGGGTTTTTATAATAACCCTTCATCACCATCGGGCCCCTGATTGCAATCTCTCCTTCTTCACCGGTATTCATCACCCTACCGTCCGAGGCATTTATTATTTTTATCTCTGTTGACGGGAGCGGTTTCCCGGCAGAGCCGGGCTTTCGTTTATTTATCGGGTTAAATGTGACAACAGGAGATGTCTCTGTAAGCCCGTAGCCTTCAAGCACTGTAAAGCCAAGCGCTTCAAGGCCTTTCATCACTTCAGGTTCAAGCTTTGCGCCTCCGCTTGCAAAAAAACGGAACATGTTTCCAAGCGCATTATGAACCGGTTTGAGTATTGCCTTGCTGATATTAACGCCTGTTTTCTTTCTCAGACTGCCGGAAAATTTCAGCAGGGTTTTCATTAACAACGGCGCAGGCGCCGGGAGGTTTTTAAATTTATCCATAATCCCGTTTCTTATCATCTCAAGCAGCTGAGGAACGCCGACAAGAATAGTGACGCCGTTGTCTTTCATCGATGCGGTGATGTCAGGCCCCTTTAAACTCGGGGAATAGGTTATTGCCGCGCCTAAAAAAAGCGGCACAAGGAATGTGGACATGAATGGATAGGTATGGTGCAGAGGCAAAAGCGAAAGGACATTGTCGGACTTTGTGATTATGCCTGCCTTTATCAGAGCCTCCGCATCAGAGCAGAAATTTCTGTGCGTCAGCATCACGCCTTTAGGAATCCCTGTTGTCCCTGATGTATAGATTATAGACGCAATGTCTTCAGAAGATGTCTCAGGATAACGGACTTTTTCTTTAAACCCCGTGGGAAGCGCTGCTTCTATCGGGGTAAAGCCGCATATCTCCTTAAAATCAGGAGAATCAAGGTTTATTTTCCTTATGTCCAGCCCGGCGGCTGCTTCAGCTGCATTTGCTTCTGTCTTTGAGCTGAAAAAGACGATCCTCGACTCAGAATCAATAAGAAGATTTCTTAAAGATTCAGGATTGAGCTGCGAGTCAATCGGGACTGCAATTGCGCCAGCCATCACAATTCCTAAGTATGAGGCGCACCATTCATGCCTGTTCTCCGAGAATATCGCAATCCTGTCAGTCTTGTTTATTCCTGTCTTTATCAGGCAGGATGCAATGGCCTTTGAATCTGAAGCAAATGCGCTGTAGGTTATTGTCTTCCATGTGCGGTCAACCTCGTTAGAAAGTTTAAACGGGGCTTGCTTTCTAACGGGGTCAAGATAATAAAAGGCAATATTATCCCCGTGCTTTTCCGCTGTATTTAAGAATATGCTGTGGATAGTGTCGCCGGTCATTTTTATTCATTATCTTCAAACTGAAATAAAATATCAACATGCCACTGAAATACAGGTATAATAAATGTGAGGCAATGACAGAAACTGCGGCGTAATACACATAGTGTGGTGTTCCTTAAACGCTATGTTTATAATCTGTCATTCCCGCGCAGGCGGGAATCCAGAATGCTGCATAGATTCCTGCTTCCGCAGGAATGACAAGAAGTGAAATGTTATTTATAGGGCGCTACAATAGTTATTTAACGGAGGAGCTATGATACCGGAATTGAAAGTTGATGACAAAGGCCTGATACCTGCAATCATACAGGATGCAGAGAGCAATGAAGTCCTGATGATGGCTTATATGGATAAAACCGCGCTTGAAAAGACTTTGAAGACAGGGTTTACGCATTTCTGGTCGCGTTCAAGGCAGAAATACTGGATGAAGGGAGAGACATCCGGGAATGTTCAGGAAGTAAAAGAGATCCTTTATGACTGCGATGAAGACACCCTGCTTGTAAAAGTAATCCAGCGCGGAGCAGGCGCCTGCCACACAGGCAGCAGGACATGCTTTTTCAGAAGCATTTCAAAAACCTGATTTTAAATTCAGCGTAACAATAATTCTAGACTTCTTACCCTCAAATGCAGTAGTATTATTTTCATGCATATAAAGAAGCATTTATCTTTCAGTGCATTACGCAGTATGATTTCCACTCCTCTACAGAGTTTATCGGAACATCGTCAGCTAAGTAAAGTTAAACATTCCATTCATGATGTTTTCATGTCTGTCTTTGCAATGATGTTTTTCCAGGACCCTTCAATACTTCAGTTTCAGAAGAGATTAGATGATGCCATTCACAATAACAATCTAAGAACTCTCTTTCAAGTACAATCTATTCCAAAAGACAGCCAGATGAGAGATGTGATAGATGAAGTAGACAGCAGGGAACTTGAGCCAATATTTTATGATTATTTTCATGCATTACAAAGGGGCAAGCATCTTGAGCAATATCGGATATTAGGAGGTTATTATCTGATAAATGGGAACGAAGATACCCTATGGGTAAACTATTTTGAATACTGGATAATTGATAAGGGCAAGGTGACATATCATAACAGTTGGGTAACTGACATCATTATAAAGGAAAGGACTGTGACAGAGCTTGTGAAAGCTGGGAGATGTCGTTGGAAGATAGAGAATGAGACATTCAATACCCTGAAGAATCAGGGGTATCATATAGAACATAACTATGGACATGGTGAGAAGCACCTTTCCATGAATTTTTTTCTTTTAAATCTTCTGGCTTTTTTTATGCATCAGATATTTGAGTTAACAGATGATCTGTATCAACAATTGAGGCAGAAATTTGGCAGTAAACGTAATTTATGGGATCATATGAGGGCTTCTACCCATCTTATAATCTTTCCAGATTGGGTGACATTTCTACGGCGGCTACTCAGGCCTTCTGATTTTTTGTGAATACTCTACGGCCCTTAGAGTAATCTGTTTGTCCTTCAATCCATGCTTTACTTTGCAAATTCTATCCGAAAGAAAGGCAGGACAGGTGTGTCTAAATACTGTCTTTTTGCGTAATATTACAGAACCTTATTGAACAAAAATTGAAAAATACCCACTTATATTACATCTTTATTCTGGCAGTTTTTAGATTATAGGTGATAGCAATTTCTAAGGGCTATTTTTGATTGGTTACCGAGATTTGCTGGATGATAGCTTTTTAACTTGACATTAGTTTTTATATATGATATAAATTCTTCGAAAGTATTATTTTTTGATGATTAAAGATTAGGCAATTTGTTTTATGGTTTAGTTTTTTCATTAATTTCAAAAACTCAAAGAAAGGAGGGTTTGTATTATGAAGGTCATCACACGAAGAGACTTTTTAAAGATCTCTGGAATTACTGTAGCCGGCCTGACAATCAGTCAATTAGGATTTGATCTTACCCCTGTTCAGGTCTATGCTGCTGAACTGAGGATCAAAGGGGCCAAGGAAACACCGACGATCTGCTGCTTTTGTTCAGTAGGCTGCGGAATCCTGGTATCCACAGACAAAAAAGGGAAGGTGATCAACGCAGAAGGAGACACTGATCACCCGATCAGTGAGGGTGCACTATGTGCCAAAGGTGCTTCATCGTATCAGATTGCAGTCAATGATAGCCGCCTGAAAAAGGTACGCTATCGTGCTCCTAACAGTGATAAGTGGAAAGAGGTCAGTTGGGAGTGGGCAATGGACAAAATTGCAGCAAACATTAAAAAGAGCAGAGATAAAAGCTTTGTTGAAAAGAATGCCGAAGGGAAGGTGGTAAACCGAACTAATGGTATTGCTTCCGTCGGCAGCGCTGCCTTGGACAATGAGGAGTGCTGGCTTTACCAGAAATTCTTAAGATCTCTGGGCCTCGTCTATATTGAGCATCAGGCCCGTATATGACACAGCGCAACTGTAGCGGCTCTGGCAGAGTCGTTCGGGCGCGGTGCAATGACAAACCATTATATTGATTTTCGTAATGCTGATGTTATTCTGAACATGGGTAGCAATGTAGCTGAAAACCATCCGGTCTCTTTTAAATGGATCCAGGCGGCCCGGGATAAAGGTGCTATCTTTATTCATGTAGATCCGCGGTTTACACGTACATCAGCAAGGGCCGATATTTTTGCGAGGCTTCGTTCAGGGACAGATATCGCCTTTCTTGGCGGTATGATTAAATACATCCTGGACAATAACCTTTACGATGAATTTTATGTCAAAAACTATACTAATGCTTCATATATTGTAAGCCCCAAGTATGGTTTTGATGACGGACTTTTCTCGGGCTATAACCCCCCAAAAAGGTCATATGATCAATCGATGTGGGCAATAGAAAAGGATGAAAACGGGATATCTAAGCAGGATATGGCCTTACAGAATGAAAGATGTGTATTCCAGCTTCTAAAGAAGCATTATTCACGGTATACATTTGAGAAAGTTACGGCGATTACCGGAACTCCTCAGGAAGACCTTGAAAAAGTTTATAAGGTTTACGGCTCTACGGGAAAGCCTGATAAAGCCGGCACCGAGCTGTATGCAATGGGCTGGACCCAGCACACTGTTGGCGTTCAGAATATTCGTGCGATGTCCATTATCCAGTCCCTCTTGGGTAATATGGGTATTGCCGGTGGTGGTATCAATGCCCTGAGAGGTGAGTCCAATGTGCAGGGATCGACCGATCAGGGGCTGCTTTTCCATATTGTTCCGGGATATTTACCGGTACCCCGCGCTCAATGGGCAAAACTTGCGGATTACAATAAAACTACTCCTTCTACTAAGGATCCGAGAAGCGTCAACTGGTGGAAAAACAGACCAAAGTATGTAGCATCCCTCTTAAAATCTTTTTATGGAGAAAAGGCAACAAAAGAAAATGACTTCGGATACGCCTTGTTGCCCAAGCTTGATCCAACACAGGATGCATCATGGCTGAACCTTTTCGATGAAATGTATAAAGGAACCTTCACCGGTTTCTTTGCATGGGGCATGAATCCTGTCTGTTCAGGTGCAAATGCAGGTAAAGTCCGTACAGCATTGGCGAAACTTGACTGGATGGTAAACGTGAATGTCTTCGATAGTGAAACTGGTTCTTTCTGGAAGGGTCCAGGTATAAACCCTAAAAATATAAAGACCGAGGTATTCCAGCTTCCATGTGCGGCCTTCCTTGAAAAAGAAGGAAGCATAAGTAACAGCGGCCGCTGGATGCAGTGGCGCTGGAAAGCTACAAATCCTCCAGGAGATGCAATGCCTGATGGAGAGATCATGAATGATCTATTCAAAAAAGTTCAGGCACTTTATAAAAAAGAAAAAGGAGTCTTCCCTGATCCTATCCTGAATTTAAAATGGGATTATGAGACCAACGGCAAATTCGATATCCACACAGTAGCTAAAGAGATCAATGGCTACTTCTTAGAGGATATTCCGGAACATCCGGTAGACAAAAAGGCATACAAGAAAGGAACTCTGGTACCGAGCTTCGTATTCTTACTCGATGATGGCCGTACATCATGTGGCAACTGGATATATTCTGCCAGTTATACCGAGGCTGGAAATATGGCCGCACGGAGGAAGAAGACCGATCCGACAGGATTAGGCCTTTATCCGGAGTGGTCATGGGCATGGCCGGTTAACAGAAGGATTATCTATAACCGTGCCTCAGTTGATCTGGACGGAAATCCGCGCGATCCAAAGCGGCCATTACTCAAATGGGATGCAGCTGCAAAAAAATGGGTTGGAGATATCCCGGACGGACCGGCGCCGCCAATGGGTACGCAGGGTGTCTATCCATTTATCATGAAGCCTGATGGGGTTGCCTCAATATTCGGACCGGGGTTAAAAGACGGCCCGTTCCCGGAACATTATGAACCGTTGGAATGTCCGATTGAAAAAAACCTGATGTCCAATCAGAGGATTAATCCTGCTGTCAAGATATTTGAGGGAGGTCCCGATACGTTTGCAACGTGTGATCCTAAATATCCTTTTGTCTGCAGTACATACAGAGTAGCAGAGCACTGGCAGACCGGGGTATTGACCCGCTGGCTCCCATGGCTCATAGAAGCTGAACCTCAGATGTTCTGCGAGATGAGCCATGAGTTGGCAAAACTCAGGGGAATTGAAAACGGTGAGCGTGTTCTGGTAGAAACATCGAGAGGCAAGGTAGAGGCAGTAGCCATTGTTACACTTCGTCTCAAACCCTTTACAATCGCAGGCCAGACAATTCACCAGATAGGAATCCCCTGGCATTTTGGATGGCTACATCCAAAGGATGGCGGGGATAGTGCCAACTTACTGACTCCTACAATAGGTGATCCAAATACCATGATACCTGAATCCAAGGCATTTATGGCTAATGTCACAAAAATAACCAAACAACCGACCAAAAAGGTCAAAATATCTTAAGGGAGGTGATAACTAATGGCAGATAAATCCTTTTTCATAGATACAACCAAATGTACGGCATGCAGGGGATGTCAGATAGCCTGCAAACAGTGGAATATGAATCCAGGAACTAAAACCTTACAGCGCGGGAGCCATCAGAACCCGGAGGACCTATCCTATTTTACTTACAAATTAGTAAGGTTCAGCGAATTAGAAGTGGATGGCAAGCCCAGATGGTATTTCTTCGGAGATCAATGCAGACACTGCACTGAACCCCCATGCAAGATGACTGCTGAATCTTTAAAATTAAAAGCTATAACTAAAGATGAAGCAACAGGTGCAGTGCTTTATGATCCGAAGGTAAAGGTAAAGGCAGCAGATTTCAAACAGATAAAAGAATCATGCCCGTGGGACATACCTCGAAGAGATGAAAAGACTCAAGGAATGGCTAAGTGCACCATGTGTATTGACAGGATTAAAGAAGGGCTGTTGCCGGCATGTGTCAAAACCTGCCCTACAGGCGCTATGAACTTCGGGGATCGGGAAAAGATGCTTGATATGGCTCAGAAAAGATTAAAAGAGGTTAAGGCAATGTATCCCAAAGCCGAGCTTCTGAATGCCGACTTTGTCAGAACTATCTTCCTTGTGATTGATGAACCCAAGAAGTACCACAAGTTTGCCGCAGTTGTAGATACTTCAGGAATTACAAAGTTTGCGGCTATGAAAAAATTGATTCAGCCTGTGGTAAACTTCTCTAAGTTGGCGGGGTAACAATTATTTAACGTTAACTTAAAATAGCTTGTTTCGGGGAAACCTCGAAACAAGCTATTTTTTTGAAGTGAGAGGTGTTATTTGAGTGGATCATTAGAAAAGATAAAAGAGCAGATAGTACAGCTCAAGAAAAAAAACCCTGCATATGATGAAATTCTAAATTTTTATGAAAAGGTTTTTCAAGAGCAGGAAGCTATAAAATCCGTACTAAATGTTAATCCCGTAGAGACCGGTAAGGATTTGAAAGCTTTACAGATTAAAGAGGGTTTTCCTCTGATAAACAAAGGAGACTTTATCCTTGACATACCATCTTCTGTTATTTTATTTGAATCCCTGTGTCAGATTGGTAAAAATGCAACTGATAAGATGAGAGAAGGTATTAATGTGATAGAAGATGCTATTAAAGATGGATTTTTAGACCCTGCGAAACTTTTGGAGAGACATTACGATAAAACATACATAGATAAAATATTGGAAGACATAGAGATAGACGAGGCGGTTTTGAACTTTCTTATTCACATGAGTATCAAACCCTTTCTTGATGCCAATGTCGAAAAGCTTAAGGACCAAGTTGACTTGAAGAATTGGCTCAGAGGATATTGTCCTATTTGCGGCTCTTTTCCCCACATGTCCGAGTTGAAAGGAGAAGGCCAAAGGTTCTTTGCGTGTTCTTTCTGTGGCTTTAAGTGGACTAGTGAACGTTTGAAATGTCCCTTCTGCGAAAATAAAGACCATGAATCACTTCACTATTTTTATGAAGAGGGGAAAGAGATTTATAGGGTGGATGTGTGCGATAAGTGTAAACAATACATTAAGACCGTGGATTCACGTAAATTTGATTATGAACCAGACCTTAACTTAGAGGATATTGCGACTATTCATCTCGATATTTTAGCATCTGAGAAGGGTTTTAAAAGACCTGTGCCTAACTTGTGGGGTCTTTAATTTTACCCCCCTTTTGTTTGAAACTCCACTATTTTTGATTCGTCTTTCTGCATAGAAGACCTGCCGTCAAACACGCCGCCTTCAATTATTGTCAACTTGCCTGTAGAGATATCTCCAGATACCTGCCCTTTTGCTTTTATCTCAACAATCTCTTTAGCCTTCAGATTACCATCTACCCTGCCACCGATGCATCAAATATTGCGGATGCTTTTTTTTCTTCGAGCCTCACGAATTCATAGTGGGTTAAATAACTCAAAACTCATAACTCAAAACTCCGAATATATTCTTCCCATTCCATAGGCAGCATATGCTTCTTTTTACTGTTACACTCCTTGCAGGAGGGGACCATATTCCCCCTTGTTGATTTTCCTCCGCGGATAATGGGGACGATGTGGTCCATCGTGAGTTCTTTAGGGCTGAATTTTTTGTTGCAGTAATAACATCTGCCTTCCGAACATTTTCTTTTCCACCACTGGGATTTTCTGAGTTCACGGGCTTTTGCCCGTTCCCTCTTAATCTCCTCCTCTGTCACGCAAGAAATAAAAAATTCCATTTCAGTTTTTGATTTCGCTCCAGAGCACGCTCCGGTTCCTTCCATTGTGCTTTGCATAGTAAAGCGCCTGATCAGCCTTCTCAATGAGTTCTTCCTTGAGCACGAGATCTCCTGAGGGATGCCCGTAGGTGTCGTTTATTTTTTTAAAGAAGTCGATGTCTGCCAAGAGCAGAGAGCTGGGTTCCGAGTATCTGCTTAATTTTTTGAGTTCTTCGCACAGCTTTTCAGCAATCACGTTTAACCGGAGTAAAAAGTTTTTTTGGTTTTAAAACAGTCAGCGATGATGCCTTTGCCGGTAACAAGGATACTCTTTTTTATCCAGAAGCCATGCCCCTCTTTATCTCCTCTTCTCTGAAAAATTTTTTGTATAACACTTCCCACTCAGGACTCCCCTCGGATAATTTTCTTGAAAAGGATTGCAGTTTTTTTCTCACAGCTGAATCTATATCCTCTCCGATCTTTAATTCATTAACGACGATGCGTTTAATCTCACGCCTTATTTTTCCTTCCTCATCGTTAAGGCCGATTAAATTCCTGCTGATAAGCCCCTGAAGAAGCACATGTGTGAGGTGTGTTATCTTTTCCTCAGAAAGCATCATAGAATGAGATTTCTCTCTTTCACGATCTTTTGTTTGGTCAGCTCAAAGAGTTTCCTGTAGTCAACTTTGCCGCGCTCTATCTCCGAGTTATGCTTCCTGAGCATTTCTCTTACCTCTTCGTTAACCCTGTCTTCTGCCAGAAGCTCATTCATGATGAGTTCCTCTGTATTGGTTAGTAACTGATCTATCGGGATGCGCGGAGTGATAAGCTGTTTTGAAATAATGCCGTCTACGACCTTTTTAGTTATCAGAGACACCCATGTTTTGGGGATTCTCATGTCCTATTTTTCCACGAACGAAAGAAGCGCTATATTCCGGGCTCTCTTTATAGCCTCGGTCAGGCTTCTCTGATGTCTTGCGCATGCCCCTGTCATCCGCCGTGGAAGAATTTTGCCCTTGTCTGTAAGGTAATACCTCATAATCCTGATATCTTTGTAGTCTATGAACTCTGCTTTTTCCGAGCAGAACCTGCAGAATTTTTTCCTTTGCATCCTTCTCTGCTGCAATGTTTTCTCCTTTCTATTGATCATCGGGAATCTTTACCTTTAATTTAAAACGGCTCTAAGTCCGTTGTTTCTTCAGGTGGAGCAATATCCTCCGCGCTGTCTGCGGCTTGTGGAGCGGACTCTCCTGTTTCTCCGGCGCCGGATTTCTTTGACAGAAATCTGACTGAACTTGCAACGACCTCCATCCTGCTATGCTTCTGCCCATCCTTCTCCCAGCTTCTCTCCTGCAGCCTGCCTTCAACAAGTACGGATCTGCCTTTGCTAAGGTACTGGCCCGCGCTTTCAGCCTGCTTGCCAAAGACAACTACACCGATGAAGAGCGTCTCGTCTTTGAGTTCGCCGTGCTGTTTTATTTTTGAATTGACAGCGATTCTGAATGAAGCTACGGCTGTGCCCTGTGGCGTATATCTGAGTTCCGGGTCTTTTGTCAGGTTTCCTATTAATATTATTTTATTGAACACGGGCTATGCCTCGCTTTTTTGCTCTGTTTTTTCAGCAGGAGCTGCCGCGGTTACTTCCACAGAAGATGACTTCAATGCTGCCTCTGCCTGTTTCTTTTCCAGTTTAATGACCATGTATTTCACTACAGGGTCAAAGACTTTATAATAGTCTTCAAGCTTTTTTATTGCTGCTGAGGGCGACTTAAAGACAAGGAGAAGATAAAAGCCTTTTTTCTGCTTCTTGATTTCATAGGCGAGTTTCCTTCTGCCCCACACGTCAGTCTTCAATATTTCTCCGCCGGAATTTGTTATGAGGTCTTTTATCTTGTCTGAGGCTGTCTCAATCTCTTCGTCGCCGAGAGACGCATTTAGGATTACGATGTTTTCATAGATGTTCATAAGAACACCTCCTTATGGATTTATCCCGACGCTTCGGGATTTGCAGCCCTGTCCTCTAAGGAAGAGCAAGGAGTTGTTATTTATACCACAGAAGGCAAAATAAAATCAACCCAATCTACCCTTTAAGGAGGCTGCGGCT
This sequence comes from Thermodesulfovibrionales bacterium, assembly GCA_049302185.1. Classification (GTDB taxonomy): domain Bacteria; phylum Nitrospirota; class Thermodesulfovibrionia; order Thermodesulfovibrionales; family UBA1546; genus UBA1546. Next base: position 35,660 of record JBAQLV010000012.1, read on the forward strand.
GGATTAAGGCAAGATTCACGGGTCTGTCAGAATAGGGGCTGAAGTCTCTCGGAGCGGATAGCCCCGCATGGGAATTTGCAAAAACTTTAATATATAGTGCTAACATCGGCAGTGTTACAGCGGTAGTTTAATATTGCCGAAAGACAGTTGTAGCCTCCTTATGAATTCAGGAGTTCCCTGAGTTCTTTCCCAACCTTGAAGTGGAGCACCTTCTTGGCAGGGACATAAACGCTTTCGCCTGTCTTGGGGTTTCTTGCCTTTCTCGGATTCCTTGTCTTTAGCCTGAAATTCCCGAAGCCCCTTATCTCTATCTTTTCTCCCCTCTGAAGCGCTTCTTTTATGCTGTCAAAAACCGTTTCCATTACTATCTCTGTCTGTTTCCTTGTAAGTCCTTCAACTTTTTCAGATACTTTGTCTACAAGAACTGATCTTGTCATAAAACCTCCAGTATTTGGCTTTAAACTGTCAGCCATTTTATTATAACCTAAATTGAGCGATTTTTTAGTGAAAACCTTATTAATTAAAGCATTTTGAGAAAATGCAATCACCCAACAAGTGTCATTCTCTGGCTTGACCAGAGAATCCAGTTCCTTTTGTTCTGGATTCCCCGATCAAGTCGGGGAATGACAAAGTATAAGAATCGCTCAACTTGGGGATGATTATATTAATCGGCTGAATAAATCAAGCCTTTTTCTTCCTGCTCTCCTCGGCGAGTCCCGACTTGTCGGGATTGTTCTCTGCCCATACCTCTATCGCGAGTTCAGGACACATCTGGGCGCATAACGCACATCCCGTGCATTTTTCCATGTGTTCAGGATGAGCAGTGAAATATCCCATTTTATTGAATTGTTTTTCGATTACTATAACGCCTTTAGGACAGGACATCACACAGTATTTACAGCCTTTGCACAATTGTTTGTCTATTACGATTTTCCCTTTCATGCGCTCCTTTCAAGCAGTTCGCCGGCGTGTTTTAAAGATACATCAGTTATCTTCCCGCTTAACATGCGTGCTATTTCAGCCATGCGTTCATCAGGAGTGAGCTCCTTTATTTTTACGGAAGTGCTGTCTTTTGTCTGAGATTTTTCTGTCATTATATGAAAATCCGCTGCCGATGCTATCTGAGGAAGGTGAGTTATGCATATAACCTGATGAGTCTTTGAAAGCCTTTTTAATTTCATACTGACACTTTCAGCTGTTTTCCCTCCTACGCCGGCATCAATCTCATCAAATATAAGCACAGGGATGCTGTCAACATCAGCCAGTATATTCTTTAGCGCAAGCATTATCCTTGAGAGTTCTCCGCCTGATGCAACCTTTGCCAGAGGTTTAAGCGGCTCTCCTGGATTTGCTGAAAAAAGGAATTCAATTACATCAATGCCTGTGGAAGACAGCGGAGACGGCCTGACGTCAACCCTGAATCCCGCCTTCTCAAATGCGAGTTCTTTTAATATTTTTTCTACTGCTTTGCTTATGTCTTTTGCTGTCTCTTTTCTTTTTTCTGACAGATGTGCTGCTGCATTCAGGAGTTTTTCTTCTTTTTCTCTGAGCCGGCTTTCAAGCATATCAATTTTTTCATCAGAATGTTTTAGGGTTGAGAGTTCTTTTTCAGCCTCATCCCTGTAGCTGATTATTGAGTCAGCGCCGTCTCCGTATTTTTTCTCAAGTTTTTTTATGGTTTCAAGCCTTTCCTCTATGGTTTCAAGCCGCTTTGGGTCAAGGTCGTATTTTTCCTTGAACCCTCTCAATGATAGAGCCCCATCTTCAAGCAGAGGCTTTGCCGACTCAAGAAGGCCAAGAGTTTCATTAATGTTCGGGTCTATTGAAGCCATCTCACGAAGTTTTGAGATTACAGAGTCCAGTTTTTCTGTGCATGCGCCTTCTGATGCGTAGAGCATTGTATATGCTGTTTCTACAAGTTCGTTCAGCTTATTAAGGTTGAAAAGTATAATCCTCTCTTCTTCCAGCGCTTCCCTTTCTCCTTTTTTAAGCGAAGCAGAGTCTATCTCATTTATCTGAAAGCTCAGAAGATCAATCCTCTGCATTCGTTCCTTCACATTTTCCTTAAGTTTGCCGAGTTCTTTTTTGAGCGACTGGACTTCATGAAACACTGCCTCAACTTCTGCCCTTTTGTCATGGAGTTTGCCATAAAAATCCAGAAGGGTTCTCTGATTATCCGTTGAAAGAAGGCTTTGGTGTTCGTGCTGGCCGTGCATGTCAACGAGGGTTTTGCCTATGGCGTATAGACTCTGAATGTTAACAAGCGAATCGTTTATATATGCCCTGCTCTTCCCTGCAGCTGAGATATTTCGCCGTATTACAATCCCGTCTTCTGAGATAATGCCCATTTCCATAAGCATCGGATGGCCTGACACCTCAAAGAACGCCTCAACAGACGCTTCATCCTTCCCGCTTTTAATCATCCCGGTCTGGGCCCTTTCTCCAAGCGCAAGGCCGAGGGCGTCAACAATTATCGATTTTCCCGCGCCTGTTTCTCCTGTTAAGACATTCAGGCCGGTTTCGAATCTTATTTTAAGGTCATCAATTATAGCGAGATTTTTTATCCTGAGTTCTTTAAGCATAATAAAATATAATCCCCCCACGCCCCCCTTTAGAAAAGGGGGGAAGGGGGGATTTGATTATTTTGTAAAGCATTGCATGATGATAATATATTCATCTTTGCATTGAGAGTCAACGCTTTATTTCTTCAGGATGTTTCTGAGCTCCCTTGCATTTTTCGGAGCATAACCACCGGCTTCATTATTGAAATACAGGAAAACGTCTTTGCCGTCTTTCAGAAATTTGTTTATCGCCTTTGCATCTGCCCTAAGCTGTTCAGTCGTATAGCCAGAGGCGTATTCTCCGTCAGCGCCGTGCCTCCTGATATATACGAAATCAGCAGTAGCCGGAGCATCGCATAAAAAATCAGGCCAATCAGCGATGCACAGAGCAGTATTGTTTTTTACGAGGAGCGCTATGACTTGTTTATTTATCCAGCTCTTATCCCTGAATTCAAAGGTGTTTCTTACTTTATATTGGCTTAGCGCCTCAAGAAAATCTTTCAGTTTACCGATATCTGCCTTAAATTCAGGGGGGAACTGCCAGAGGACAACTCCTAATTTCTCTTTCAGGGCGGTTATTCTTGAAAAGAATACATCCAAAGGCTCGGCAGGGGATTTTAATTTCTTGACATGGGTTATAAACCTGCTTCCCTTAAGTGAGATTATAAAGTCTTTGGGTGTTTCGCTGTACCACTTTGAAAATGTCTCTTTCTCGGGGACCCTGTGAAAAGTGACGTTAAGCTCAACAGTTGCGAATTTTTTGCAATAGTATTCAAGCCACTGTCTTCTGGAGAGTTCATTAGGATAAAATGTTCCCTGCCAGTCATCATGTAGGAAACCGCTGCATCCTATCTTCACACAAGGCATGAAATATTGTATCATATAACTGCCTTGTATTGAAAGGTTTTTTACCCTCTGGAGGTGCAGAATGGAGAGAAAAGGATTGAATCCAGGTCTTAGGCTGATTCAGGACGCAGACCTTAACGGCAAGGTTGTTCTTGTCAGGTTTGACCATAATGTTGTCAAAGACGGGGAAATCAAAGACCCTTACAGGATTGACAGGACCTTCGGCACTCTCTATAACATAGTTGAGCGCGGCGGCAGGCCCATCCTCATGACCCATGTCGGAAGGCCTAAGGACAAGAAGACAGGTGAAATAAAATGCAGACCCGGCGAGGCAGTAGAACCAATCGTCGAATATCTTGACCACAAACTGCACACAAAATTTCATATCCCAAAGTTTGATATTGACCCAAAGCTCGGAATCACAGGCATTGACACATCAATAAACCTTGCCATCCGCAGCCTGCGCGAAAGAAAGATAGGGGGAATCTATCTTCCGAATACGCGCTGGTTTTCGGGAGAGGAGGCAGACGGCAAGATAAGGGAGAATTTTACACTCCAGCTTGCAGGGCTTGCTGATATATTCATAAACGATGCATTTGGCTCATGGCAGCCCCATGCCTCAACCTATGACATCACAAAACTTATTCCTTCCTATGCAGGGTTTTTGATGCAGCAGGAGATAGTCAACCTGAACTCCGTCATAAATCCTGAAAGGCCTTTTATTGCTGTTGTTGCAGGCGCGAAATATGATACGAAGATAAAGCCTCTGTATGCGATATACGACAAGGTTGATAAATTGATACTGGGAGGAGTTTTATATAACACATTCCTTTGCGCAAAGTACGGGATAAATATTGCAGGTGTTTCAGAGGGAGACATTACGGCAGCAAAAGACCTTGTCGAAAAGGACAAAAAGAATCAGAAGATTGTGGAGCTTCCATATATTGTCGAGTCAGATACGCTTGAAAGCAGGATTGAAGGAAAGTACCGGACAATATCAATCAAGGATTTCAAGCAGGGCAATAGATATAACTATATCCTTGACATAGACCCGAAATCATTTGAGGACAAGGCTGTGTATGACAACATCTCAAATGCAAAGACGATATTCGTTAATGCAGTGATGGGATTTACGCCTCATTTTACTGCTGGCTCGGCAGCATTGGACAGCACGATTGACCATAACAGGACTGCTATAAAGATGTACGGAGGAGGGGATACGCTCCAGGAATTCAAAAACCTCTGCCCCGGGCTTTACCTCTCAGTTCTTGATAACACCCAGTATTATTTTTTCACTGGCGGAGGAACTGTTTTAACGGCGATAGAGCAGGGCAGCCCTTATGGTTTAAAACCTGTTCAGGTGTTGATGGAGAAATAAATAACTTATGCTAAAATAAACACTAATTTTCAAAAACTTCTTCGAAATAAAGGGAGGGTTTTATGGCTGACATAAAGAGAATCGGAATTATCACAAGCGGCGGGGACTGCGGAGGCTTAAATGCAGTTATCAAGAGCGCTGCGCGGGAGGCATATGCATATGGAATTGAAACAGTAGTCATTCCTAACGGGTATGCGGGACTTTATAACCTCGTTGACCTTGAAAATGTTGTAGTTTTAAATGCGGAGAGGGTAAGCCGCATTGATTCATCCCTCGCAGGTTCTGAGGCAGGACATTCAAGAGTAAAGATAAGCAAGATAAAAGACCCGAATACTTATGACAGGATTAAGGCAGGGCTTAAAAAATTCAAGATAGACGCCCTGATTATAAGTGGCGGCGACGATACCGGAAGCGTTGTTATTGACCTTACCTCTCACGGCATCCTGTGCGTTCATGTGCCTAAGACCATGGACCTTGACCTTCAGCCCTATAGTGTCGGAGGAGATTCTGCGGTAAACAGGATTGCTCTTTTCACGAGGGACATAAAGACAACAGGGCTGAGCCACAACCGAATCATTGTGATGGAAGTTTTTGGCAGATATGTAGGACACCCCGCTCTGCGCGGGGGCGTGGGCGCAGAGGCTGACTGCATCCTTCTTCCTGAGATACCTGTTGATTTTGATGTTGTGTATGAGCATATGAAGACCACATACTTTGCGCGTGTGGAAAGGAGCGATGTTAAGGCAGGCACATATATTATTGTTGCGGCTGAGGGTATCAAGACCGCAAGCGGCGAGCTTCTCTATGACGAATCCGCCGGAGTTGATGCCTTTGGCCATAAGAAACTTGCAGGCGCAGGGAAATACGTAAAGCAGCAGCTTGAAAAGAGGCTGAAGGCAGACCCTGATGTCAAAGAGTTTATGAAGAGAGCGGGGATGTATGCGCCGGGGGTGTATGAGATACCTGAAGTCCGAGAGGTAACACCGGGACACCTTGTGCGCTCAGGACCGTCGTCTGCTTATGACGTTAATTTCGGACAGAGGGCAGGGGCAGCGTCAGTACTGCTGTTGCTTGAAGGCAAGACAGGCAATACAGTAGTTGATGTGGAGGGAAATAAGATATTTTATATCCCTACATCAGAGGCTATAAAGAGAAGGGAAGTGGATATTAGCGAAGTAGCGCTGTTTGAAAGCCTTGGCACCTGCTTTGGAAGAAAGCCCCGGAAATTTGGATACGAGCTTGTGGAAACTAAAGGAGTGCCCAAAAGATATCTGTAGTTGATCAATCCAGATTCTTGACAAATGATTCTGTCAGGTGGTTTAATTAATTGTGGCAACCTATCCGGAATGTTTGATAGAAGAGGAAAAGGCTTCTATCCTCATTGTGGATGACCTCGAAGCTCACTTAGAACTGATGGAGGCTATCTTTGAGAAGGAAGGGTGCCATGTTGTGACCGCCCATAACGCCGATGAAGCGCTCCAGCTTCTTGAAAAGTCCTCACCTGATCTGGCTATCCTTGATGTAATGATGCCGGGCATGAATGGCTATGATCTCTGCAAAAGGCTGAAAGAGAAAAGCGGGGCAAGATTCTTTCCTGTAATCCTTGTAACTTCACTGTCAGAGTTGGAAGACAAGATAACAGGCATTGAGGCCGGCGCTGATGACTTTATAACTAAACCTTTTAAATCTATTGAACTTACTACGAAAGTCCGTTCACTATTAAAGTTTAAAAAACTTCAGGAAGAGCTTGACCATTCGGAAAGCGTAATCCTTACGCTGGCGGTAGCGTTAGAGTCTAAAGACCCTTATACAAAGGGCCATTCAGAAAGAGTGGGAAGTCTTTCAGCAGAATTTGCCGCCTTTATCGGGCTTCCGGAAAAAGAACAGGCCATTATCAAGAAAGCAGGGATCATTCATGATATCGGCAAGATAGGCATAGGAGACCATATCCTTCATAAAAGCGGTATTCTGACAAAAGAAGAAATAAGGTTCATAGAGCAGCACACAGTTATAGGAGAAAAGATATGCAGGCCGCTTCATTCTCTCAGCGTAGTACTGCCGATTATAAGACATCATCACGAGAGATGGGATGGCGAGGGATTTCCTGACGGACTTAAGGGCGAGCAGATTCCAGTTATGGTAAGGATTCTTTCAATCGTGGATACTTTTGACGCAATGGTATCAGAAAGGCCTTACAGAAGACCGATTTCTGTAACGAAGGCGCTTAAGAAAATGGAAGAAGAAAAAAGCTCCGGACAGTGGGATTCCGTACTCCTTGAAAAATTTATAGAAATGGTGAGAGGGAAAGAAGGCAAGGGATGATTAAAGTAGCCATAGTAGGAGCAGGAAAAGGTGGAAGCTATCTTCTTGAAGTATTTCATATAAATGGCGCGGTAAAGGTAGTCGGCATAACTGATAAAGATAACAAAGCCCCCGGGCTTAACCTTGCAAAAGAATGGGGTGTTTTTATTGCCAGTGATGTGAAGGATCTCTTCAGTAAGAGCCCTGAGATTGTAATAAATTCAACCGGTGAACCAAAGGTCAGTGAATTCATTAAACAAGCCGCTCCTTATCCTGTAGAGATTATTGAAGGCACAAGCGCAAAATTCCTCTGGGACCTTGTAAGAAGGCAGCAGCTTGCAAAGAACGATATGGGTGTCCTCTACCAGAACGGCATCCTTCTTATAAAAGCCAGGAATCTGAAAAAGGTTTTGGATGAAGTGCTAAAGTCTGCCATGAAACTCACAGAAACGCCTGCCGGCAGCATAGCCCTTATTGACGGTGATGAGATGGTTATGGCTGCGCATAGGGGATTGAGCCGTGAGTTCTTTAACGAAAAGAGATGGAAGCCGAAAAAGGATGGCCTGACATACAGCATAATCAGGCATAAGGAACCGCTTGAGTTTCAGGACACCGAGGAGGGAAACCCCATCTTTGAGGGCACGCACATTTCAAAAGAAGGGGTAAGGTCGCTACTGGCATCTCCGCTTCCTCTTGACGTCGGCAGTGTCGGGATTCTCTATCTGTATGATTTCAAGCAGAGGGAGTTTACAGAAAGGCATAAAAACCTTGTAAGGCTTTTCTCGTCGCTTGCCGCACAGGCAATAGAAAAATTTAAGCTCCTCCATGAGCTTGAAGAATCACTTGGTTATCTTCAGGGAGTGCTCGATGATTCACAGGATATGATTGCCACGACTGACAATAGGGGCAGGATTGTTAAATTCTCAAAAGGCGGGGGCAGGATTCTCGGCTACAGGGTGGATGAGGTTATAGGAAGGAACGCTGCTGAATTTTATGAGGATAGGAAAGAAAGAGCAAAGATTCTTGAAGCGATGAAAGAAGAAGGGGCGGTATATAATTACGAAACAAAACTTCAGAAAAAAGACGGCTCTCCTGTAGATATAAGCCTTACTATCTCCCGTCTCAGGGATAAATCCGGCAATATCATAGGCACAGTCGGCGTTAGCAAGGACATTACCGAAGAAAAGCAGTTAAGAGAAAAACTTAAAGATAAAAATAAAGAGCTTGAAGAACTCACGCAAGGCCTTGAGGAAAAGGTTCTTGAAAGAACAAAGGAGCTTGCGAGGATAAACAGAGAACTCAGAAGGGCAGATGAGATAAAAGGGCGGTTTATAGCAAACATGAGCCATGAGTTGCGGACTCCGCTTCATTCTATTGTCGGGTTCTCGGAAGTCCTCCTTGACAGGACATTCGGTGATATAAATGAAAAGCAGCAAAGGCATATAACGAATATACTCACTTCAGGCAGACACCTGCTGCATCTCGTAAACAACATATTAGACCTCGCAAAGATAGAGGCTGGAAGGATAGAACTTTCTTATGAGACATTCTCTGTAAAAGCTGTTATAGATGAGGTGCTCATGGTCATCAGACATCTCGCAGATAAAAATCTTATAGAAGTAAAAACAGATATCAGCTATGAAGTTTCCAATTTTACTGCGGATAAGGTCAAGTTCAAACAGATTCTCTATAATCTGCTGTCTAATGCAATAAAATTTACACCGGAATCAGGCAAGGTAGGAATAAAGGTAGAAAAATTAATAGGTAGAGACTTGGTCCCATGGGCTATTAAGGGGCAGGAGTTTCTGAAGCTCTCGGTCTGGGACACAGGCATCGGCATCAGACCTGAAGATAAAGAGAGGGTATTTGAAGAGTTTGAACAGATTGACCCATCAAGGTCAACCGAGGGTACAGGGCTTGGCTTATCTCTGACAAAAAGACTTGTAGACCTCCACGGCGGCATCATAGATGTAGAGAGCGCCTATGGCGCAGGGAGTGTATTTAATGTATACATGCCAGTAGTTGCGCCTGAAATAGTTGTAGAGGAGAAGCCGGTGATACCAGAAGTCGTCCCTGCATTTTCATGGGCAGCAGAGGATGCCCCGTTGATCCTTGTAGTGGAGGATGACCTGCCCACATCAGAGCTATTAACGATCCATCTTACTCAGGCAGGATACAGAGTTGCCCATGCATACGATGGGATAGAGGCGATAGAGAAGGCCGGGGAGCTTCAGCCCTTTGCAATAACCCTTGATATAATGCTTCCCAAAAAGGATGGCTGGGAGGTCCTGCAGTCTCTTAAGGCAGATTCCAGAACAAGCGATATCCCTGTAATTATTCATTCAATAATTGACAATAAAGAACTTGGTTTTGCCCTTGGAGCTGTGGACTATCTTGTAAAACCGGTGGATAAGGCAACCATCCTAAGCAGGCTTGAGCAGATCTCTTTAGTAAGAAAAAAGAGGCGCTATCCTGTCACCATCCTTGCTGTTACGGATGATGTGGATATTCAAAATCATTTCCAGCATATACTTGGAGGTGAAGGATACCTTGTGCAAACAGCAGTTGATTCTAAAGAGGGAATTAATCTTGCACTGGCAACCAATCCCAATTTAGCAATTATAGACCTGAATATCCCCGAAGGCGGATTTAATCTTATCAAAGAATTTAAAGAAAATCCTGCCACAAAAATGATACCTATCTTTGCGCTTACATCCGCTTCTCTTTCACCTGATGAAAGCCTCTATCTGACGGGGCAGGTAGAAAGGGTTTTAAGAAAAGATGCGCTCAGTTCAAAAGTGCTCATAAATCACTTGAGAGACATGGAGGTGTTGCATCCTAAAAGAGCAGGGCTTATTGATGAGATAACTGGGATATTCAATCACAGATATTTCCAGATAAGGCTGGCGCAGGAAACCAGCAGGGCAAGAAGGTATAACCTTCCTTTTGTAATGGCTATATTCGGGATTGACTACTTTACCCATTATACGAACAGACACGGAGAATATTACGGGAATCTTGCATTGCGGAAGATTGCGGAACTTTTGAGAAGGGATATCAGGGGCTCCGATCTTGTTGTAAGGTATGGCAGCGATGCCTTTGCCCTGATATTTACTAACACATATCTTTCCTCCGGAGTTGCTTTGTGCAAGAGGTTCCTCTCAACAATTCATGATTATCCATTCCTTAAAGAGGAAAGCCAGCCGAATGGCAGGCTTACTGCAAGCGCAGGCATTTTGGAATTCAAGGGACAGTCCGTTGAGGAATTACTCCAGTCTGTGGAAAAGGCGCTTTTGCTTGCTGTTGAGAAAGGCAGAAACAGGGTAGAGGCAGTCTCCTGAAAAAACCCTAAATCCGAAATTCTAAAAGACCAAATGTCATTCCCGCAAAAGCGGGAATCCAGAAAAGAAAGCATTTTTCAAAGTTCTGGATTCCTGCCTCCGCAGGAATGACAAAAATGTGATTTAAAGTTGGTTACAAAAATACTCTGAACAGGAGAAGTGTTACGACTGCTCCCATAAGGCTTCCGAGAAATACCTCCCACCACGTGTGAACCTTCGTTGTAACCCTGCTCTGAGCGATTATTACAGCAAGGATAAAAGACAGCAAGGAGGCGGTAAAGTTCGCTGCTATGAATGTTACGGCAATCCATGCCGAAAATGCGAGCGCAGCATGGCCGCTTGGCATCCCGCCGCGCAGCGGATGTCCCTTCCCGAAATACACCTTTGTTATTACAACAAGGATAAGGACTATTATAAATGAGATAATAGCAATCTCTTCTTTTGAATGTTTTGCGATGTAGAGCCCTTTATAGAAAATATCACGGATGTAAGGGGATAAGACTATGTATCCGACAACTGCGGCTCCGAATGCAGTTACGAATACGGCGCCTGCGGCGATATCTTTTACTATGCGTGCCTTTTCGCTGTGGTTGGGAGATATGATGTCAACTATTCCCTCTATTGCGGTGTTAAACATCTCCGAGAGAAGCACCGCTATTATAGAGAGAGCGATTATCATAAATTCTGTTCGTGAGACGCCAAGGATATAACTTATAAGGAGGACAGCAGCAGCGCTGTAGAAATGATACCTCAGATGTCTCTGTGTCCTGGCAGCGTGAAGGATCCCTTCTATTGCAAAGTCCGCGCTCTTTATCCATTTTCTTAGAGGCATATCATATCTCCAGTTTTTTATATTCTATAAGATTGTCCAATTAATATCCAAGTTTCTATCATACTATAGCAGGAGGGAACAATCTTCTCGCATCATTCTCGGGCTTCGCCCTCCGAGGTATTTTGCCTCATGATTATGATTAAAAAGATAGCGGAATATCTGCAAAATAAATCCGCTCAAAGACAATTCCCTCCTGCTATATAGATATTCATATTTGTTTCTTCACAATATTGTCCTCTAAAGTATATAATATGAAATACACATGCCGATAAGTCAGTACAAAGGGACATGGAAATAGTCATTCCCGCGAAAGCGGGAATCCAGAGTTTTTGAATAAGGAACTGGATTCCGCATCAAGTGCGGAATGACAATTTATTATTAACTTATAAATCAATTAGTTGGAGGTATTTTCAGATGAAGATATTGGAAGGCGAACTTCAGGCAAAGGGATTAAAGTTTGCAATAGTTGTAAGCAGGTTCAATGACTTTATCACGAGCAAACTCCTTGACGGAGCGAAGGATGCGCTGTTGAGGCATGGAGCAAAGGAGGAAGACATAGATATTGCAAGGGTGCCCGGTTCATTTGAGATTCCTCTGATTGCAAAAAAACTTGCGTCAAAAGGAACATATAATGCGGTCATATGCCTCGGCACAGTCATCAGGGGCGCAACCCCTCACTTTGAGTATGTTGCGGCTGAGGTGGCAAAAGGTATTGCTGCGGCATCGATGGAGACAGGAGTTCCGATTGCTTTCGGAGTCATCACATCCGATACAATCGAACAGGCTGTTGAGAGGGCAGGCACAAAGAGCGGGAACAAGGGATTCGATGCAGCAATAACAGCCATAGAAATGGCACAACTTATAAAAAAACTGTGAATAGTCGTTAGTGAACAGTGAATAGCAATAACAAAAATAAAAGCCTTTTTTCTCTGTTCACTATTCACTATTCACTATTCACTGCTTTATGAAACGGCGCAAGGCAAGGGAGTATGTTCTTCAGTTTCTCTTTCAATCTGATTTCGGGAACAAAAGCGACATAAGCAGAAGCCTTAAGCAGTTCTGGGCTGATAAAGAAAAAGACGATGAAGTCAAAAAATTTGCAACAGAGCTTATCAAAGGCACTCTTTCTGGCCTCGATGAAATAGACTCGGCAATTAACAAGTCAGCAGAACACTGGGTAATTCAGAGGATGGCAGCTGTTGACAGGAACATATTAAGGTTTGCTGTCTATGAACTCCTGCATCGAAAAGATATTCCAACAGCGGTGACAATAAACGAAGCCATAGAGATTGCGAAGAAATATTCAACATCCGAATCGGCGGCATTTATAAACGGCATTCTGGACAAAATTGCCAAGGGAAAAAAATCTCAGCAGAAAAAAGCGTAATGGGCCGGAATTATGCGGTGATTAATGATGGAAAAACTGAGATTGTAAGGGTAGAATATGACATTCTTTTATGTAATTTTTAATAGAAGGAGGTAGCATGATACCGCGTTATACAAGACCTGTGATGGGAAAACTTTGGGAGCCTGAGAGCAGGTTCCAGAAATGGCTTGATGTCGAGATTGCTGTTTGCGAGGCATGGGCAGAGCTTGCAGAGATTCCTGTTGATGCAGTCGTAAAAATAAAGAAAAAGGCAAAGTTCGATGTAAAAAGAATTGACGAAATAGAAGGTGTTGTTAAACACGATGTTATTGCATTCCTCACATCAGTCGCAGAAAATGTAGGTCATGAGTCAAGGTTCATCCACAAAGGGCTTACATCATCCGATGTTGTTGATACAGCTCTCTCGCTTCTTATGAAAGAGGCGGCAGACATTATTCTTAAAGACATAAAAGAACTGATGTCTGTACTTAAAAAACAGGCATACAAATATAAAAACACTCCTGCTATAGGAAGAAGCCACGGAGTCCATGCAGAGCCGATGACTTTTGGACTTAAATTTACTCTCTGGTATGAAGAAATGAAGAGGAACATCGTTCGGATGAAGAGGGCTAAGGATGTGATAGGCATAGGCAAGTTTTCCGGAGCTGTCGGCACATTCTCAAATATCACTCCAAAGATTGAAGAGAAGGTATGCAAAAAACTCGGACTGAAGCCCGAACCTGTTGCAACTCAGGTTGTGCAGAGGGACAGGCACGCAGAGTACCTCACAACACTTTCGCTTATCGCTGCATCTGTAGAAAAAATTGCAATTGAGATAAGGCATTTGCAAAGGACAGAAGTTCTTGAGGCAGAGGAGCCGTTTACAAAAGGGCAGAAGGGTTCATCAGCAATGCCTCATAAGAGAAACCCTGTCGGATGCGAGAACCTCTCAGGGCTTGCAAGGATTGTCCGTTCAAATGCAATGGCAGGGCTTGAAAACATTGCCTTATGGCATGAGCGCGATATCTCACATTCTTCTGTTGAGCGGGTGATTATTCCTGACAGCACAATACTCGTTGATTATATGCTTAACAGATTAAAGGGAATCCTTGACGGCCTTCATGTATATCCTGACAGGATGCTTAAAAATATGAATCGCAGTTATGGCCTCTATAATTCACAGAGAGTTCTCCTTGCATTAACGGGCAAGGGAATGAGCCGTGAGGATGCGTATGAACTTGTCCAGAGGAATGCAATGCAAAGCTGGGAGAAGGGGATAGAGTTCAAAAAATTATTATTGAAAGATAAAGACGTCAAAAAACACCTCTCTTCAAAAGAGATAAAAAAAATCTTCGACCTTAAATATTACCTCAAGAATGTGGATTATATTTTTAAGAGGGTGTTTGGGTAGCCGGGTTCAGCGCCTGATATTGCAAGTCCAGTGTTGACAGAACCCAATTATTTCCTTATAATAAAAGTAAGGATTATAATCCTTACTGGAGGTCTTTATGCTGACAGCAAAGGTTACTTCTAAAGGTCAGGTCACCATACCAAAAGAGGTGAGAGACAGCCTTGGAGTTCAGGCTGGCGAAGGGATTAGCTTTGAGGAAAAAAACGGAGTATTCTATATCAGAAAATCCCTGAAAAAATCTCCATTTGATAAGTGGGTGGGCAAGCTCAAAACACTTAAGGGGCAAAAAACCGATGCAATAGTCAATGATCTGAGAGGGTCATGATAACTGCGGTAGATACCAACGTCCTGCTTGATATACTTATCCCTGACGAGAGCCACTTCTTGAGTTCAAAAAAGTTACTTGACGGATATGTCTCGAAAGGCCAATTGATAATATCCGAGATTGTGTGCGCCGAACTTGCCGCTCAATTTGCTAACGAGAAAGAGGTGCTGTCATTTCTTTCTGATACAGGTATCCGTCTTATTCATTCCAATGTAAAATCACTTTATATGGCTGGTGAGAGGTGGAAAGAATATGCAAAGAATAGAAAACCAATCTTATGCCCGAAGTGTCACCACCCCATTAAATTAAGACAGAGAGTTCTCAGCGATTTCATTATAGGAGCGCATGCCATACTAAACTCTGATCTGCTGCTTTCAAGGGATAGAGGATTTTACAAGGAATATTTTAAGGATTTAAAGGTGGAGGGGTAAAGACTCTCGCAGACATAATTCTCAGATTCGAGCCGTAAGGCGCTGCGAGACGTGCGGAAGGTTCAGAGCAGCAAAAGAGTTTAAGCAAGTATCGTTTTTACACGGCCTATTTCTCCGCTTTCCAGGCGAACTTTGATTCCATGCGGATGTGCGGGTGAATTAGTTAAAATATCCCTTACAATTCCTTCGGTGAGTTTCCCTGTCTGCTGGTCTTTTTTCAGCACGATTGAAACACGTAATCCACGTTTTATATCTGCGCGTCTGGTCCCATCCATAAAGTGCTCTCCTGTGAGTTATTCTTTGACCACATAATCTTACTTAATTTTCCTGTGCCCTTATCTTCTTTTTTTATCTGATGTATCTTTCCGTGCAGTGCAGGTAATGATGAAATTTTCAGGCTCCAGATCAGGGTTTTTCTCAAGCTCCTCAACAAAAATATTGATCGCCTTTCGCATGAAGGCTGAGAAGTTTATGCCCCTTGGTAATGTGTGGATCCTCTGACGCGTGTCTTCGTCGATTGATACTGTGTGCTTTGCCATAATCACTCCTTTTTCAATGAATGCTGTGAATGTTTAAAGACGGCAGAGGCGTTGATGAGGATGCCGGAGAAATAATCATATTTTCAGAAATCCTCAAATTTTTTCTTATCTTATCCCTCCCCGCTCAAAAAAGGCAAGACCGCATTCAATAGTGTTCAAAGCGTCAAAGTGTCAGAGCATCAAAGTATCAGAGTTCGAAAAGCAACCAAAAAGCCTTTTATCCCATGTTATAATTCAATGCTATGAAATTGCTGCATTTCTACCGGAAACCGGCATTGTCTGAGACAAAGAAGAAGAGCCTTCTTCCGATTCTCAGACAGCGCGTCTCGTCCGATATTAATGATATAGAGACAGAGCACTGCTTTAATATTGAGGCAAGTGCTCCGCTGACAAATGAAGAACTGAATATCCTCAGATGGCTACTGGCAGAGACATTCGAGCCGGAGAATTTTTCAGGAGAAAGTTTTTTGAGTAACAACACGACCTTACCCCCCCATCCCCCCCTTGCCAAAGGGGGGAGCGAAGAGGGGGTGATTCTTGAAGTTGGTCCAAGAATGAACTTCACAACAGCATGGTCAACGAATACGGTGTCCGTCTGCCATGCATGCGGATTAAAGAAGATTACGAGAATAGAAAGGTCGAGGAGATACAAACTACTTGTCAGGAGCCATGAGCCAGACACCCCCCCTAATCCCCCCCTTGGCAAGGGGGGGCATGGGGGGGTAAATTCCGATTTAATCTCATCACTCATTACTCATCACTCATCACTCTTTTACGACTGTATGACTGAGTGTCCTTATCCAAAGACGCTTGAGACATTTGAGACAGGGATTAAGCCTGAGCCTGCTTATGTAGTGCCCTTAATTGAGGAAGGCACATCTGCATTAAGAAAGATAAACGCTGAGATGGGTCTTGGACTTGATGACTGGGACGTAGAATATTACTACAACCTCTTTGTAAAAGACCTGAAACGCAACCCGACAAATGTTGAATGCTTTGATTTGAGCCAGTCAAACAGCGAACATTCACGGCACTGGTTTTTCAGAGGAAAATTAATCGTAGACGGAAAAGAGATTCCTGAAAACCTGATGCAGATTATAAAACAGCCATTGAAGGCAAATCCCAATAACAGCGTGATTGCATTCAAGGATAATTCAAGTGGCATTAAGGGGTATGAGATTAAGACGATTATCCCTCAAAATGTCGGAAGGCATTCAAGATTCAAAGAGGCAAACCTTAAATATCACGTAATCTTTACGGCAGAGACACATAACTTTCCAAGCGGTGTTGCGCCATTTCCGGGCGCTGAGACAGGAACAGGCGGAAGGATAAGGGATGTTCAGGCAACAGGAAAAGGCGCCCATGTTATAGCAGGCACAGCAGCATACTGCGTTGGGAATCTCAGAATTCCCGGATATAAACTCCCATGGGAAGATGAATCATTTGAATATCCAAATAACCTTGCATCTCCTTTGCAGATAGAGATTGAGGCAAGCAATGGCGCATCTGATTATGGGAACAAATTCGGCGAGCCTGTTATTCAGGGCTTTACGCGGGCATTCGGCATGAGGCTTGCTGACGGAGAAAGAAGAGAATGGATTAAGCCGATAATGTTCACTGCCGGAATCGGCCAGATGGACGCAAGGCATATTGAAAAGGGGCAACCTGGGAAGGGAATGCTTGTAACAAAGGTAGGCGGCCCTGCATACAGGATTGGGATGGGAGGAGGCGCTGCATCAAGCATGATTCAGGGAGAAAACATTGCAGAGCTTGACTTCAATGCTGTTCAGCGCGGGGATGCAGAGATGGAGCAGAAACTTAACAGGGTGATAAGGGCATGCGTTGAGCTTGGCAGTGATAATCCGATAATAAGCATCCACGATCAGGGAGCAGGCGGAAACTGCAATGTCGTAAAAGAGATAATCTATCCTTCCGGCGCAAAGATAGAAATAAGAAAGATTCAGGTTGGTGATAACACACTCTCTGTTCTTGAGATATGGGGCGCAGAGTATCAGGAGCAGAATGCGCTTCTCATCAAACCTGATAAGGCAGATATATTTGAGGAGCTATGCAAGAGGGAAAAGGTTCCATTCTCATTCATAGGACAGATTACAGGCGACGGATACATCATCCTTCACGATGAAAATGACGGAAGCGCGCCTGTTAATCTTGACTTAGAAAAAATCCTCGGCGACATGCCGCAGAAGACATTCAAACTTGAAAGGGTTCAGCCGAAACTTAAACCTCTTAAACTTCCCGAGGACATTACTGTAAGGGATGCTCTGGACAGGGTTTTGAAGCTTGTCTCTGTCGGCTCAAAGAAGTTTCTCACAAACAAGGTTGACAGGAGCGTTACAGGACTCATTGCAAGACAGCAGTGCGCAGGGCCTTTGCATCTTACAGTATCTGATGTGGCTGTAATTGCCCAAAGTCATTTCGGGCTTACAGGGGCAGCGATTTCCATAGGCGAGCAGCCGATTAAGACGCTCATCAATCCATCTGCAATGGCAAGGCTTTCTGTCGGAGAGGCATTAACGAATATTGTATGGGCAAAGATAAGCAAACTGGAAGATATTAAATGTTCAGGGAACTGGATGTGGGCGGCAAAACTTCCCGGCGAAGGCGCAAGGATTTATGATGCGGCAGTTGCAGTGCGAGGGATAATGCTTGAACTCGGCATTGCAATTGACGGCGGAAAAGACAGCCTTTCAATGGCTGCAATAATCCCTAAGTCTTCAGGGGGGTCTCGCAGGGGGGACAGTAGTTCCGCTTGCGACCTGACAGTAAAATCTCCGGGAACACTTGTTATATCAGCGTATGCAACATGCCCTGATATAACAAAGGTAATTACGCCTGATATAAAGAAACCCGGAAAGAGCAGGCTTTTATTTATTGATCTCGGGAATGGCAAAAACAGGCTCGGCGGAACTTCACTTGCGCAGGTATATAACCAGACTGGAGATGAATCGCCTGATGTTGATGATCCGAAATTACTGAAGAGAACATTCAACGCAGTTCAGGAACTCATATCAAGAGACCTGATACTTTCAGGCCATGACAGGAGCGACGGAGGATTAATCACAACAATTCTTGAGATGGCATTTTCAGGGAATTGCGGCATCGAGGTAAACCTCGATAGTGCAGAAGAGCGGAAGAGCAGAAGCGCAGAAGTTGTTAAAACATCTACTTCCGAACTTCCGAGCCTCCGAACTTCAGCGCTTGCAAGTCTTTTCTCCGAAGAACTTGGGCTTGTCATTGAATACCTTCCAAAGAATGAAAAGAAGATAGTGGCTGAACTTAAAAAACAGAAGATCCCATGCCGGATCATCGGCAGAACAACTGTTAATAAGAAGATTAAAGTTAAATTTAACAGCAAACTGGTTTTAAATGAAGACATGCGTGTACTCAGGGGAATATGGGAGGAGACGAGTTATCAATTGGAAAAGCTCCAGGTGAATCCTGACTGTGCAGATGAGGAGAAAAAGGTTATCTTTGACAGAAAGGGATACAATTTCAATCTCTCATTCACTCCTGAACAGACTTCTCCTGAGATTATGAAAAAGGCAGGCAAGCCCTCTGTTGCAATAGTCCGTGAGGAAGGAAGCAACAGTGACAGGGAGATGACGTCAGCTTTCTATCAGGCAGGGTTTGATGTGTGGGATACCACAATGACTGATTTCCTTGAAGGAAAGGTGAATCTTGACAGCTTCAGAGGCATAGCATTTGTAGGCGGATTCAGCTACGCAGATGTGCTTGATTCCGCAAAGGGCTGGGCCGGTGTCATAAAGTTCAATAAAAAGATTTACGAACAGTTTCAGAAATTTTACAACAGGTCTGACACATTCAGTCTCGGTGTATGCAATGGCTGCCAGTTAATGGCGCTGCTTGGATGGATTCCATGGCAGGGGATTGAAGACAAATACCAGCCGAGGTTTATCCATAATGTCTCAGGAAGATTCGAGTCAAGATTTTCTACAGTGAAAATATTCCCGAGTCCTTCAATTATGCTTAAGGGAATGGAAGGCTCTACTCTCGGAATCTGGGTTGCGCATGGAGAGGGAAGGGCTTATTTCCCGAAAGAAGACATCCTCAAAAAAGCAGAGAAAGATTCCCTTGCGCCTGTGCGCTATGTTGATGATGACGGAAATGTTACAACCACATACCCGTTTAATCCAAACGGCTCTGTAAACGGAATCGCTGCTTTATGCTCACCTGACGGAAGACACCTTGCAATAATGCCTCATCCTGAAAGGACATTCCTCAAATGGAACTGGGCATGGATGCCGGAAGAATGGGAAAAAGAACTAAAGGCATCGCCGTGGCTCAGGTTATTTCAGAATGCAAGACAGTGGTGCGAGGGAAACAAGCACGCTTGACAATTGTATATATCAATCGTAAGATATGTATATACAAATTAAAGGAGGCTGATTAAAGTGAAATCTTCTGTGAAGATGACATCTATAAGGCTCGATACAAACCTTGCTGATTATGCGGCCAGGGTGCTCGGCGCAAAAAACAGGAGCGAGGCAGTTCATATTGCATTGAAAGAGATTGTGGCGCTTAAAAAATTTAAGGATTTGATGCTCAAGTACGGCGGAAAATTAAAATTTGAAGCCCATGGCAGATAGAGTTGTCCTCTTTGATACATCAGTTTTCATAGACCATCTGAGAACTAATAAATACCAATATCATTTCCAGAACATTCATGGACTTATCAGGAACTCTTCTGTTGTTCTTTCAGAGCTTTTAAGGGGTGCAACAAAAGAAGAAGAAATATTCTTTGTGCTGACGCTTGCAAAAAATCATCCGGTACTTACCCCCACCGAGAAAAACTGGCTCGAATCAGGCAGGATACTTTCAAGGATAAATAAGGAGAAGGGATTTTCCCCTGAAAAACTTCGAGACTTGCATTTTGATGTTTTGATTGCTCTGACAGCAAGGAATTTCGGTGCAACTCTGATTACATCAAACAAGAATGACTTTGAAATAATTAGAGGTTACAGGGACTTTAATCTCGAAGTCTGGGAGAAATCTACTTAAGAAAAAGCTCCATCTGCGCCAGGCGCTCGCCCGGAAAGCTTATCGGATAGTTGTCATCAAAACATGCAGTGCAGAAGTTATGTGATTCCGGGACTATGTTCTTCAGTCCGTCAAGGCTCAGATAGGTAAGCGTGTCAGCAGTTATGAATTTTCTTATCTCTTCAACACTATGTGAAGATGCAATAAGCTCCTGCCTTGTAGGTGTGTCAATGCCATAGAAACACGGCCCTACAGTAGGAGGAGAGCTTATCCTTATGTGAACCTCTTTTGCGCCGCCGCCCTCTCTAATCATCTTAACGATCTTTTTGCTTGTTGTGCCTCTTACGATAGAGTCATCTATCACTATCACCCTTTTGCCTTCAAGAAGTTTTCTTACAGGATTAAGTTTTATCTTTACGCCGAAATGCCTTATGCTCTGTTTCGGCTCTATAAATGTCCTGCCGATGTAATGGTTCCTTATGAGGCCGAAATCGAATGGAAGTTTGCTTTCTTCTGCGAATCCTATTGCGGCAGGCACACCTGAATCAGGCACTGCAATCACAAGGTCAGCGTCAATGCCTGATTCCTTTGCAAGTTGGGCTCCGAATTTCTTTCGCATCTCATTAACATTTTTCTCGCCGAAGATATAGCTGTCAGGGCGCGAAAAATATATAAACTCAAATATGCATGATGCCTGTCTCGGAGCAATCAATGGCTTCATTGACTTTAAACCGTTCTCATTGATGATAAGCAGTTCTCCGGGCTCGACATCGCGGATATATTTTGCTCCAATAAGGTCAAATGCGCATGTCTCAGATGCTACAACATATGCGCCGTCAACCTGTCCGAGGCTCAGTGGCCTTACACCATACGGGTCTCTCACAGCAATGAGTTCTCTTTCCCTCAGTATCAGAAGGCTGAATGCACCGCTGACCTGCTTTAACGCCTCAATTACCCTCTCGTAAAAGTCTCCGGTCTTTGAATGCGCTATGAGGTGTACTATAACCTCGCTGTCAGATGTTGACTGGAATATTGCGCCTTCTTTTTCAAGCTCTTCTCTTATCTCTGCGGCATTCACAAGATTGCCGTTGTGAGCTATGGCCAATGGCCCCAAGGCAAAATTTGCCAGTATCGGCTGGACGTTTTTAAGAACACTGCTGCCTGCTGTTGAATAACGGTTATGGCCTATTGCGATATGACCGGGGAGTTTTTTCAGGCGCTTTTCGCTGAAGATATCAGCGACAAGCCCCATTGATTTATCAAGATGAAGATGCCTGCCGTCAGATGAACAAATGCCTGCGCCTTCCTGCCCCCTGTGCTGGAGCGCATATAAACCGAGATATGCAAGGTTGGATGCCTCGGAATGTCCGTAAACACCGAAGACTCCGCATTCCTCGTGTATATCGTGAAACTTCATTCTTTATTTTAGCACATATTGAACTCTGGAGTCTGGCTTAGAGAGTGGGGAAAGATGAAGGTTTCTTATAGGATTTATTTAAAAATTAAATTTGACTAGTTTACCGAAAGGAGTTATAATAAATTAAGAGAAGGATATAAGGTTTGCGGTACCTTGGGCGGGTTAAACCTAAGGACTAAGCAAATAAGTAAGGGAGCCGGGTGTGTGATGCGGTGAGCAAGACTCCGAAAGGAGGAAGCCTAAAACATCTACCAAAGGCACCCACTTAAAAAAGAGCTTATTGGCTTCCCGTTCTGGGGCATCGCAATGAATATTCGGGAGCCATACAGGGGAATTTGGATATCGGCAAGTGCGTGGCAGAAGTTGAAATTGCCGCCCCTCTCCCAATAGAAAACGCCTCACCAAGATAGCCTCCGACTTTGTGATAAGCGCGCGTCTCAGGACTAAAGAGAATAGGCCTTACTTTCGCTATATCAGGAAATCCTTTTTCATTAAGCGCAGATTCATCAGCCTTAACATCAATAATCTCTCCGACAAACTGGGTATGCAGCCCGATTTCTAAGGTGTTGATTACTTTGCACTCCAGAATCAAAGGGAATTCCTTTACATAAGGGGCGTCAACCATATCGCTTTTCAAAGGAGTAAGCCCTGTGGTTGAAAACTTGTCCGTGTCTTTTCCTGAGACCATTCCAAAATAATCCGCCTCTTTGGCGTATGCCTCGGAAGGAACATTCACTGTAAATGCTTTGCGCTCAATAATATTCCCGTAAGTATAGGTTGCTTTCCTTATGGAAATAGCAACGCATGGGGGCTTGGAACAGCAGATCCCTCCCCATG
This sequence comes from Thermodesulfovibrionales bacterium, assembly GCA_049302185.1. Classification (GTDB taxonomy): domain Bacteria; phylum Nitrospirota; class Thermodesulfovibrionia; order Thermodesulfovibrionales; family UBA1546; genus UBA1546. The sequence continues at coordinate 58,264 of JBAQLV010000012.1, forward strand.
CAATAGTCATGACATTAGGTTTCCCGGCCTTGTCATAAGTTCCAATAACCCAGACAGGGGTCGGGTAAATCAGCGTCCTTGGGCCAAATGATTTCTTCATTTTATCCTCCTAATAATTTTTGTGATTATAAACAGATTATATCAAGTTTTTTAGCAGGATGTTAGAGGCGAGGGTGAAAGTTTAATTTTTTATAGCAGTGGCAAGTTTTATGAGGTTTTTTAAATGTGCACTGAGCCTATTTATTATTTCTCTCTTCTTCTACTACTAATTTTAATTCTTCTTTCATTTTTCAAGTCCCCTTTTAAAAGCCTCCTTTGTTTTCCTAAGTATTACTCGAACTACCACTATTATTACCCATATTACTATTATTGAGCCTACGGGGTCAGTTATCCATGCGTCCCCTGCTTTTGGAAAATTGACTGCAAATAAGAAGAATGCAAATATTATAAGCCCATCCCACCAACGGATTAACTTTTTTAGTTTTATCATCTTGCCTTACCTCCTCCCAAGCTCTAAGATAATGAGAAGATAATGAGGAAGATAATGAGGGACACTTCCCACATTATCTTTTATGCTGATATTGCCTCTCATGAAAAGCAGTATAAGACAAATTTTCGGAGAATTACAAGGCCAAAATGAATTGGCGGAGGGGGTGAGATTCGAACTCACGGTAGAGTTGCCCCTACAACGATTTTCAAGACCGTCGCCTTCAACCGCTCGGCCACCCCTCCAAAAAAAGCAAGTTAAGAGTGAAAAGTTAAAAGTTGAAAATTAAGAATCCTGATTGTTAATAATATCAAAAATACCTTTTTTAAGACAAGTCATTCTAAACGCTACTAAAATAAAAAGCCCTCAAAAAGAGGGCTTTTTTAGTTTTACATTTACTCGTCATTCCGTGCTTGACACGGAATCCAGTTCCTTTAATTACTGGATTCCCGCTTTCGCGGGAATGACAGATCGGATATTTTACTTATGCTGCTTCAGCCTTTTTCTTTTTTTTCTCTGCTGCCTTTGCAAAGACCTCTGATGCATTGAATGTCCCGTCTATTGACTGAACAGGACACTTTGCAGTACAGATACCACACCCAATGCATTTTCCTTTATCTATTGCATGTAACTTCTTCAACTCGCCTGAAGGTGCATTTACAGGGCAAACCTTAGTGCATATAGCGCATCCAATACAATTATCAAGAACAAATGCCTTTGACCTCCGAGGTATGAAGTCAGTGATAGCCTTTGTAGGACATTTTGTCACACAGAGACCGCATACCCTACATTTATCAATATTCACTTTTGCGAAGTTATTCTCAACAGAAGGCGCATCAAACGGGCATACCTTTACGCAGATGCCGCATGTAATGCATCCGACCTGACAGTTCTTTCTTGTGTCTCCGCCTCTGTCCTTTGAATGGCATGCAACCAAGACCTGTTTTGATGCAGGAAGGACTTCTATAACCTTTGTCGGACATGCCTGTTCGCATTTTCTGCAACCTGTGCATTTCACTATATCAACAACAGGAAGGTGGTCGGCGCTCATTATTATTGCGTCGAACGGGCATACCCTTGCGCATGTTCCGTATCCGAGGCATCCGTATCTGCATGCCTTGTCACCGCCTCCTGCAAGTATCGCAGCCCTGCAATCCTGAACGCCTTCGTATCTGAATCTCTTGACTGACTTAGACCAGCTGCCCTGACACATTATCCTTGCAAAGTTAGGCTCTAACGCAGATGCAGCCTTGCCTGTTATCCTTGCAACTGCTGAGGCAACGCTGCCTTTGCCCGGAGCGCAGAGATTTGGCGCCACATCAGGATTTATTACAACAGCCTCTGCATATCCCTGACACCCTGCAAATCCGCATGCGCCGCAGTTTGCGCCCGGAAGAACATCCCTTACCTGTTCAACCTTAGGGTCTGTTTTTACGGCGAATTTTGCCGCTGCAAATGCAAGCCCCACTCCGAATACGATTCCAAGCCCGCCGAGGAAAAGGAATGTAAAAATCAGAAGCTCCTTGATATTTATTGGCCCTGAGACATCTATCTCACCGCCGACTCCGGCAAAAACAGAAGTGATTAGTGACAGTGTCAGTGCAAGTGCAAGTGTCAGCGGGACTGTCTTTTTTATCATTGAACCTCTAAACATCGTTACTCCTTCAGATTCGGTCCGATACATGATGCACGATACACGATGCATGATTTTTTATCCTGAATCCTGCATCCTGAATCTTGTATCTTCTTTATTATATCAAAGCGTAATCAGGCCAGAGAAGCCCATGAAAGCCAGCGCAATCAAGCCTGTTATTATGAATGATATCGGCAGTCCCTGAAATGCCTTTGGCACATCTGCAAGCTCCAGTTTTTCCCTTATGCTTGCCATTATTATCATTGCGAGGCTGAAACCAACGCCTGAGCCGAAGCCAAAAAACATACTCTCTATAAAACTATAACCCTCGCTGACATTAATCAAAGGCACGGCAAGGATTATGCAGTTTGTCGTTATCAAAGCAAGGTAGATGCCGAGCTTGTAATACAGTCCCGGCGACACCTTCTTCATTATAGTGTCTGCTGCCTGAACGAATCCTGCAACAACGCCTATGAATATAACTATCTCAAGGAACCCGAGTCCCAATGGAATCATAATGAACTTGTAGATTATCCAGTTGAGCGCAGCGCTTATTACCATGACAGATGTGAATGTAATGCTCATGCCGATTGATGTGTCCATCTTCTTTGTTACGCCGAAGAAGATGCAGAGGCCGAGGTATCTCGTAAAAACAAAGTTGTTTATGAGAGCGGCTGCAATAAAAAGTTCAAAGAGTTTTCCGAATTCCATTTATGCCTCCTAATGTCCGCCGCCGGAAGCGCCGCCGCCTCCGAAGAATTTCATGTCTATCCAGTTAAAAAGCCCCATGAGTATTCCGACTGCAAAAAATCCGCCTGTGGGAAGGATCATAATCAATAAGGGTTTTGTGTTAACTATTGGATAACCCCAGAGCGAACCTTTGCCGAGAAGCTCTCTGAAAAAGCCGATGATGACAAGCGCAAAGAGGAATCCTATTCCGTTCCCAAGGCCGTCAAAGAATGAAGGTGTGATCTTTTGTTTGCTTGCAAAGAGTTCTGCCCTTGAAAGTATTATTGCAAAGGCTACAATGAGTTTTATGTAAAGCCCCATCTGCGCATATATGTCCCGTACAAATGCTGCCATTGAAAGGTCTGTCACAGTAACCCATGTGGCGATTATGAACATGTATGACGGGATTCTCACCTTAGGGTGTATGAATTTCCTGACTATGGAAACAGTGACATTGACCATTATCTGAACAAAAAGGACTGCAATGCCCATCATAAAGCCGTTTTTCACTCCGCTTGTGACAGCAACCGCAGGGCAGAGGCTCAGGGCAACCCTGAATATGGGGTTTTCAGAAAATATTCCGTTCCTGACTAAACCAAGATAGCTTATTTTGTTTTCTGCGCTGCTCATTTTGTCACCTCTGAGTATTTTTCTTTAAGGAGTTTAACAGACTCTCTCACGCCGTTTGTCACTGCGCGGCTTGAGATTGTTGCGCCTGAGATTGCCTGAATCTTGTCTGTGCCCTCTACCTTGACGACTTCAAGCTGTTCCAGAGATTTGCCCTCAAAGCGTTTCTTGAAGTAATCCTGCTCTATCTCATCGCCAAGCCCCGGTGTCTCTCCATGCCCGAGTATGCCGATTTCCTTAACTTTCATATCCTTTCCGACTGACACGAGTATGCTTATGTAGCTTGAATATCCCTTGCCGTATGTGGAGATAAGGTATCCTGTCGTATCTTCTCCCTTTTTGCCTTCAAAATATTTTCCTTTTTTCCCGAAAGGCTCCCATTTGCCGGCTTCAATTATATTATCCGCATCAGGCATCATCTTCTTCCTTGCTGCTGTTTCTTCTTGCTCTTTCTTAATCTTCACAATAGGCGCTGTCTTGGCAAAGACAACTGCCATTACAAGCCCGGCAGCTACAAAGATAATCACCAGACTGGCTGTTATCTTAATCATCTCCTTCATTTCTTTTTCTCCTTCACCGCTCCGAAGACATCAGACTTCATTGACCTGTCAATCAGAGGAGCAAAACAGTTCATAAGAAGGATTGCAAACATAACGCCTTCGGGGTAGCCGCCTTTTATCCTTATGAGCATTGTGAGCGCGCCGCACCCTATTCCGAATACTATCTGCCCCTTTCTTACGGAAGGGCATGTCACATAGTCGGTTGCCATAAAGAATGCTCCGAGCATAAGGCCGCCGCTCAGAAGGTGTATCAGGGGGTCGCCTGCGAAAAGGAGCATCCTCCCTGTCTCAGGGCTTTTGCCTCCGAATATCCATGCAAGTACCGCGACTGTTCCGAGGAATGAAACAGGTATGTGCCATGTGATGTATCTCTTGTAAAGCAGGAATCCTGCGCCGATTAATAATGCCAACACTGATGTCTCGCCGATAGAGCCTGCCCTGTGTCCGTTAAAAAGTTCTGCGTAGAGATTAATCTTATCACCGAAGACCTCGATTAATTTTGCAAGCCCGTCTTCCTTTAATATTCCGAGCGGGGTTGCTGTTGTCTTTGCGTCAAGAGCAAAAAATGCCGCTGTGGGTGCTGTCCATATAGTCATTGCCTTCGGGAATGAGATTAAGAGAAAAGCCCTGCCGATGAGCGCAGGGTTAAAGATGTTGTATCCGAGCCCTCCGAAAAACTGTTTTGTTATGATCACTGCAATTACTGAACCGATTATCGGAATATGGATTGTGAACGGATTAAATGACCACAGCGACGAAGGAAGGTTCATGCCGAGCAGTAACCCTGTGAGAAATGCGCTTCCGTCATTGACAGTCAGTTTCCTTTTTACGGCTTGCTGGAAGAAATATTCTGAAAGGACTGATGATATTATGCATAAGGCAGTAATAAAGAGCGCCTTTAAGCCGAAGAAATAAAAACCCATGAAGAATGCAGGAAGCAGAGACAGGTTCACTGTCCACATGATACGGCTTGTTGTCTCTTCATCCCTGACATGAGGGCTTACAGTTACTATCAGTTCATGTTCTTTCTTTACATCAGCCATCTAACCTCCAAAACTTCAAGATGCAAGATGCAAGATGCATGATTCATGTTTTTTTATCCTGTATCTTGCATCCTGTATCATGTATCAGTTCGCTATCATGGTTTTGTCAGCGACTTTGCCAGTCTTACAAACTGCACTATCGGCCTTTTTGAAGGGCATACAAACGCGCATGAGCCGCATTCAAAACAGTCAAATAGATTATATTCCTTTGCATCCTCGTAATGTCCCTTCTCAGAAAGGATGCTCAACATTGACGGCATAAGCCCCATCGGACAGATATCAATGCACCTTCCGCATCTTATGCAAGGACCGTACTCTTCAGTGTGTACAACACCTTCCTCAGGAATAACAAGTATCCCTGAAGTCCCCTTTGTCACAGGCAGATCAAGAGATGAAAGGGCAAAGCCCATCATTGGACCGCCTGATACAACCTTGCCTGCGCTGTTTTTAAAGCCGCCGCACTCATCAACAATATCAGAGATGAGAGCGCCTATCTTCACCATTAAATTTGCAGGGTTCTTTATGCCTTCTCCTGTTACAGTCACGACTCTTTCTATCAAAGGCTTGCCGTATCGAGCTGCCTCATACACAGCAAGCGCAGTCCCTACATTCTGCACCACAACCCTCACATCCATCGGAAGACCGCGCGGAGGAACTTTTCTTCCGGTGAGAGCGCTTATCAGCATCTTTTCAGCGCCCTGCGGATACTTAACCTCAAGTCCGCAGACTTCAATAATCCCCCCTTGCCCCCCTTTAGTAAAGGGGGGGAGGGGGGATTTATTTACAGCCTGTTTCATTGCTTCAATCGCATCGGGTTTATTGTTCTCAATCCCGATAAATCCCTTATTCACTCCGAGGATGCGCATTAGTATCTTCAGGCCTTCAACTATCTCGGCGGATTTTTCGATCATAAGCCTGTAATCAGCGGTAAGATACGGCTCGCACTCAGCGCCGTTCAGGATTACTGTGTCAATCGGTTTTTCTTTTGGAGGAGAGAGCTTCACAAGTGTCGGAAAAGCAGCGCCGCCCATGCCTACAATTCCGGCGGCTTTTACCTTTTCCTTCAGTTCATCAGGAGAGAGTTTGATGTAATCAGGATTGTCTTTAAGAGAAGTCCATTCTTCTTTCCCGTCATTCTCTATCACTATGGAATTTATCATCCTGCCCATTGCATTCGGAAATTCCGCTATTGCAATCACCTTCCCTGATACTGATGAATGGACAGGCGCTGATACAAAGCCTCCGGGTTCTCCGATGACTTCACCCTTTTTGACTTCCTGTCCGATGCTGACTATGGGTTTACATGGCACTCCGAGGTGCTGGCTTAAAGGAATGACGACTCTCTGCGGGGATTTTGCTTCTTTGATTGCCCTGTCTTTTGCAATGTCTTTTTTGTCAGGCGGATGTATGCCGCCTTTAAATGTTGCAAGAGCCATCATGAAATTCCTCCACATTTAGTAGTTAGTGTCAGCGTAGAGTGTCGGTTTTAAAAATTACTGACACTGGCACTAATCACTGGCACTACTGCGGGGCAAAAAGACTATAATTAATAACATTAAAAATAGAAATATGTCAAGAGTTGTGATAAAATAACTATGAAATATTGGCACTTTTATTTGAGCTATTGGCGTCATTCCTGCGGAAGCAGGAATCCAGAGAATACAAAATGCTGGATTCCGCATCAAGTGCGGAATGACAGAAAAGAGAAGGAGGCTTTAAAGCGACATGATAAAAGAGGCGATTAATATTCTTGTAAGCAACATTAACCTCTCCGAGGCTGAGATGGCGGAGTGCATGAGAGAGATTATGGAGGGGAAGGCAACAGATGCCCAGATAGCTGCATTCCTTACTGCCCTGCGCATTAAGGGCGAGACAGTTGATGAGATAACAGGCGCAGCGCGCATAATGCGCGAAAAGGCAACGACCATTAAAGCCCCTGAAGGCGTGCTTGACACATGCGGCACAGGCGGGGATATGGCGCATACATTTAATATCTCAACAACCACTGCAATAGTTGTCTCTGCGTGCGGTGTGCCTGTTGCAAAGCACGGAAACCGTTCTGTCTCAAGCCAGTCCGGAAGCGCGGATGTCCTTGAAGCGCTCGGCGTCAAGATAGACCTTCCGCCGGAAAAGGTTGAAAGGTGCCTCTTTGAAACAGGATTCGGTTTCCTGTTTGCGCCGTTGTTTCATCCTGCAATGAAATATGCGATAGGCCCGAGGAGGGAGATGGGACTAAGGACAATATTTAATATACTTGGCCCGATAACAAATCCTGCCGGCGCAAAGAGGCAGATACTTGGCGTGTTTGCGGACAAACTTACAGAGCCGCTTGCCAAGGTTCTCGGCAATCTCGGCGCCCATGATGCTATGGTTGTGCATGGAGAAGACGGGCTTGATGAAATAACTCTGACTGACGGGACACGGGTCTCAAGATACGCAAATAATACGGTTGAAAATTTCTATGTCTCACCTGAGGATTTCGGCATCAAAAAGGGCAAGCTCGAAGACCTTGTCGGAGCTGACAAAGATGCTAATGCCTGTATAACAATCTCTATCCTCAGCGGAGAGAAGGGTCCCAAACTCGATATCGTCCTCATGAATTCCTCTGCGGCGCTTGTTGTTGCAGGAAAGGCTAAAGATTTCAAAAGCGGAGTGGAGATAGCAGCAGAGGCGATTGATTCAGGAAAGGCGATGAAGAAACTGGAAGAGATTAAGAAGGTTACGAATTCACTGTAAGTGATTAATATATTAAGATGTTTTCAGAAGTTTCAATTTAGAATGTTTTGCTATGTGCGAGAAGTCTTTATCATTTGTATATAAATAACAGCCATTAACTATAGCAGATGCAGCTATGAGGGCATCAACTGTGCTAATTTGGATGCCGTTACTAATTAAATGATTCTTAAGCTCTGCTGCCTTGACATAATGTTCCCTTTCAATTTCAAGCATTGGAAATGCGTCTAAGTGCTCCTTTAAGTGTATAAAATCATGTCTTTCTTTTACGCCCTGTAATATTTCCTGAAGGATGATGCCTAAGAGGAAAATGTTCTCGCCATTCTCGACCATTTTCCCGAGAATTTCGGTTTCAGGATTTTGCGCAGGACTATGTCTCCTCAAAACCAAAGACCAGATAGATGTATCAACGATAACCTTCATCTATCTCTTCTGTCTCTCTTATAGTCATAAGAAGGTTTCATCTCAATCTTTCCAAAAAGCGAGAGAATATCCTTCTGTTTTCTCCGTTGGATAAATTCTTTTAACGCCTCATTTACTGTATTCTTCTTGGTCTTATGACCGCTCAGCTTTAATGCCTCATTTAAAAGCTTTTCATCTATTGCAAGATTTGTAGGCATAATATTCTCCTTTCACACATTCTTTTACACAATATACCACACATTAGGGAACCAATGCAATATAAGGGAATTTAAAGGCATAAGAGTTTTGCTTCCAGAGGTCTTTCTGAGTGCGATGAGGAAAGGGGCGGTGTGACTCGTTGCAATTTATTTTATCAAAGCGCACGCCTTCCGACTTCCCGCATCAGATAAAAAAGGTGCATCCCGTTTATTCCTTATGGTATATACTACAAAGAATATGGCGTTTGTTGCTTATTTGGAAATCTAACAATTGCAGAAGCAGTGCAAAAATGATGTTATGAGCAGGAATAGATATGACAAATTCGGCGGAAGACCTTGTAGTTAGAGAGCTCGAAAAGTTTCAGTTGCGCTGCGAACGATTTTCTAAAGATGAACGGAGAAATCGTAAAACCCCTGATTATCGTGTTTATAAAGATGACACATTGGCTTTCTTTTGTGAGGTTAAAGAAATAGAGAAGGATACATGGTTAAACGGTGTTCGGGCGGATCCTATTTTTAATCGTATAGCTGATGATGTGCATACAGCAGTAAAACAATTTGACGCAGTTAATTCAGCATTAGATTATCCTAATGTCATGGCTCTAGTTAACAATGACGACACGTGTGGTTGTCTCGATCTTATTGGCGTCATTACTGGCCATCTTTTGATAGATAACGGAAAGTCAGCGCCTATTTACCAAAAATATTCAGAGGGAAGAATCAAAGATGATAAATCTCGTATTCATCTTTATCTTTGGTTTGATGCATTCAAGGAAAATAAATTTTTATTCAATGCAGGTGATATACGGCAGAGAGACAAACTGTGTGAGTATTTTGGCATTAATCGGGAAGATATAAAATTAATCAGTGTATAATAAATTACTCTAAATTACTCCTGTGGTCGGTGTGGACGTCGCTTGTTTTGTGCATTGAAATTGAGCACAATCAATATTTGTAAAGAAACTTTTGCAGTTAACCGAGGGTTGACCACCTATGGCAAAAATTGTTTTTGACTGGAAGCAAAATTTACCACTTAATCCCTTTTTCCCTTAAATAATCTTTAGCTTCATACGAACCTAATTTTGCAGCTATTTTAAAATCTTCTATAGCTTTCTGTTTATTTTTTAATTCATAGTAAGCAAGCCCACGATAATAGTAAGCCCTATCATTGTTAGGGTCTAATTGAATTGCCTTGCTATAGTCATTTATAGCTTGCTGATAGTTCTTTAATCCTGCCTGAGCAAGCCCACGAAGGCTATAAGCAATCGCATCTTTAGGGTTCAATTGAATTGCCTTGCTATAGTCATTTATAGCTTGCTGATAGTTCTCTAATTCTGCCTGAGCACCCCCACGAAATATATAAGCACTCGCATCTTTAGGGTCTAATTGAATTGCTTTGTTATAGTCATTGAATGCCTGCTGAAGGTTGCCTAAATTATCGTAAGCAAGCCCACGATAAGAGAAAGTAATAGCATCCTGCGGGTCTAATTGGATTGCTTTGTTATAGGCATTTAAAGCCTCTTTGTAATTGCCTGATTCATAAAATTTTACACCTTTCTCAAACCAATCTGTAGCGCTTAATCCTTTTACAGCTTCATTATATTGCTTAATCTTCTTTTCGTCTGCTTTATGTGCAGGCTTCTTGGTATCTGCCTTTGCTATTTCCAATTCCTTCTTTAATCTCTCAATCTCCCTTGAAAACTCTGCTGCTTTTTTCCTTACATCCTCTAATTCCTTTGACTTCTGCTTGTCATTAACAATGTTTTGCAGAGATTTAGTCACTTCTGCCGGGTCTGCCGAAACCTTTGCCTTAAGCCAGAATGTCTTTCCGTCCCATTTCTCCTCTATCACTTCAGCAGATACTATGCCTGCGGAATAGGTCGTTACCTGATCTTTTGTCAACTGCATGTTTTTGACTTCGGTCTCGCTTATGAGATAAGTCCCCAGTTCTTCAAGGAGCAGTCTCTTTACCATCTCAAGCGAAATAGTCCGGCATGACGCCTTGCTGTCAAGCTCGCTTGCCTGATAGGTGTATTCTTTTATGAAGGTTACATTCCCGGCAAAGGATAGGCTAATAGAAAAAAGCACAAAGATAATCGCCGACTGAATAATAAAATAGCATCTGAAACAGTTCCGCAAATAAAAGCGTAGCGTCTTGTTATCCGTTTTCACCTTAATCTCCTGAATACTAATTCATTCTTTACTGAAATATAATCCCCTCCAGAAGAAAAATCAAGGTAAAATTCACCTTCCGAAGCCTTCAAGTTCTCTCCGCCCTTGCCCAAAAATCTCTGTTTAGTGCAAAATATCAGGCAGTCGTTTTAAATTCTTTGAAGCCAAAGGAGCGCTTTTGTGTCTGTTAAAGTAGGAGTTATAGGAGTTGGCTATCTGGGACAGCACCACGCAAGGATATATTCAGAGATAGAAGATGCAGAACTGATAGCGCTTGTTGATATTGATGAAGAAAAGGCAAGAAGCCTTGCAGCTAAATATAACTGCAAAGCATATTCTGACTACAAAGATATTATTAATGAGCTTGATGCTGTGAGCATTGTCACTCCCACAATCCTGCATCACAAAATAGCAATGGACTGCATAAAGGCAGGGAAAGACCTTCTGATAGAAAAGCCGATAACCGTGAGCGTAGCTGAAGCGGACGAGCTTATAAATGAAGCAGGGAAAAAGAACTGCATACTTCAGGTCGGACATGTTGAGAGATATAATCCTGCTGTGATTGCTGTAGCAGGGCTGATAAAAAAGCCTCGGTTCCTTGAGTCCGAAAGGGTATCGCCTTTTACAGGAAGAAGCGCTGATATAGATATAACGCTTGACCTTATGATACACGATATAGATATCATGCTCGGCTTTGCGGCTTCTCCTGTGAAGGAGATAAGGGCAAGGGGCGCAAGCGTGCTGACAGACAAGATAGATGTTGCAAAGGTTTGGCTTGAATTTGAGAACGGCTGTGCAGCCATTGCAACGGCAAGCCGCCTATCGCCTGAAAAACAGAGGAGGCTTAAGATTTTTCAGGAAGACTCATTCATTCATATTGATTATCAGAGCTATGAGGTGAGGGTTTACTCTAAAAAAGGAGACAGCATATCTTCTGATATAATACGGCCTGAGAAAAAAGAGCCGCTGAAAGAAGAACTCATTGATTTTATCGGGTGCGTGAAAGAGAGGAGAAAACCAATGGTCTCAGGCATAGAGGGCAGGAATGCGCTGAAGGTAGCGCTTGACATAACAGAGAAGATAAGAAAGGATTTGGGGAAATAAGAATGGTTCCAATGATAGACCTGAAAAAGGAATTCGCAGAGATTAAAGGAGAGATTTTTGACATACTCACGCAGGTGCTGGAGAGTTCTCAGTATATCCTCGGCCCTAAGGTTGCCGAACTTGAAAAGAAGATTGCGGATTACCACAATGTCTCTTCTGCGATAGGCGTTGCTTCAGGCACGGATGCGCTTCACCTGAGCATTGACGCGCTTGGCATAGGAGAAGGAGACGAGGTTATTACAACACCGTTTACTTTTTTTGCCACTGCCGAGGCAATACTCTACACAGGAGCGATTCCCGTATTCGTTGATATAGAGCCTGAGACTCTGAATATGGATGTGAGCCTGATAGAAAAAAAGATTACTTCAAAAACAAAGGCTATTGTCCCTGTGCATATATTCGGGCATCCTGCTGATATGGATGCGATTCAAAAGATAGCAAAGAAATATAACCTCAAGATAATTGAGGACTGCGCCCAGGCATTCGGCGGGACTATCAGGAATAAGAAAGTCGGAGGTTTCGGAGATGCCGGCTGTTTCAGTTTTTACCCAAGCAAAAATCTTGGCGCCTACGGTGACGGAGGCATAATAACGATTAACAACCTTGCTGTTGCTGACAATATAAGGAAACTCAGGAATCACGGCTCTAAAGGAGCATACAAACACGAGACAATCGGATTCAACAGCAGGCTGGATGAAATACAGGCCGGAATATTGCTCGTGAAGTTTAAGCGGATTGATGAATACAACAAAAAAAGAAGACAGAAGGCCGCGCTTTACACAGAGCTTATGTCAAACGTTGTAAAATGCCCGGTGGAAAAAGACGGTTTCTATCACGTATATCACCAGTATACGATTATGACTCTAAAGAGGGATGTTATTCAGGAAAAATTAAAGGCATCGGGCATTGCATCGGTTGTTTATTATCCTATTCCGCTTCATTTGCAGGAGGCTCTGGGATTTCTTGGTTATAAAGAAGGCGATTTCCCTGTTACTGAAATGGCAGTTAGAGAAGTCCTTTCATTGCCGATATATCCCGGGCTTGAGGAAGAGACGATAAAGAGGATTGCGGAGATAATAAAGGGTGTTGTTTAAGAATCAAGCATGATGCATGATGCAGGATCCATGAAGCAAGTATTTTTATCGTGAATCATGTATCCTGAATCTTGTATCCGAATGACGCTATGAATACTGTCATGATAGTTACAGGCGAGAGTTCAGGCGAGTTATACGGTTCGCTTCTTGCAAAGGCTTTAAAGGCAAAATGCCCTGAGGCGCATATAATCGGAATTGGCGGCGAGAGGATGAAAGAGGCCGGGGTGAATATTATAGCTGGGATAGCGAGCGGATTCGGCATCTCGGAGGCGTTTGCTTCATACAGGAGAATAAAAGAGACATTCAGGAAGGCTGTTAATGCAATAGAGGAATTCTCGCCAAAGGTCTTGGTTCTCATAGACTATCCCGAATTCAATATCAGGCTTGCAAAGGTTGCTAAGAAAAAGGGGATAAAGGTCCTGTATTATGTAAGCCCGCAGGTGTGGGCATGGCGTAAGGGCAGAGTCAAGACAATCGCAGCGGTGTCGGACAGGATTGCAGTGATACTGCCGTTTGAAGAAGAAATTTACAGGGGCACAGGCGTTCAATGCGAGTTTGTGGGGCATCCTGTTCTTGAAGAAATAGAATCCATGACAGATGACAGGGCCAGCCTACGGAAAACTTTAGGGTTAGATACAGACTCCACTGTTGTTGCCCTGCTTCCGGGCAGCAGGCCGCATGAGCTAAAGAGTCTTTTGCCTGTTATGATAGATGTGGTGAGAGATTTTAAAGCGGAGTTTCCTGATTACAACTGCCGGTTCATAATGCCTGTTGCGCCTAATGTTGATATTGAAAAATACCAAACCTGTATCAGCAGGCTCAGAGATGAGGGAGTTACAGTTGAAAAAGAGCACGCGGTTAAGGCGCTTTCAATGGCTGATATGGCTGTAATCGCATCGGGCACAGCCACATTACAGGCTGCATTCCTTGAAACGCCGATGGTTGTGATATATAAACTCTCTCCTTTTTCGTATTTTATCGGCAGGCTTATAGTTGATGTAAAATATATTTCGCTTATAAACTTGATTTCAGGCAGAGAAGTGGTAAAGGAACTTCTTCAGTCTGAGGCAGATGCAAAAAATATTATGAGAGAGCTGAAAGAGATTATGCTGAATAAAGATTACAGAGAACAGATGGTAACCCGGTTCCGGACAGCAAAAGAAATGTTTAAGGGCAGAAGGCCTTCCGAGAGAGTGGCGGAAATGGCATGTGAGATGACAGCGTGAAAGACATCAAGAAAATTTTAAACCTCGCAAGGCCATACTGGGGGAGAATAGCGGTTGCAGGGGTAGGCAGTCTCGTCGTTTCAGGAATGAATGGATTTCTTGCATGGTTAGCAAAACCTGCTGTTGACAATGTATTTGTAGAGAAGAAAGCAGAATACCTTCCATTCATTGCTCTGGGTGTGCTCGCTGCGTATTCAATAAGAGGAATCTTCTCTTTCTTCCAGTCTTACCTCATGCGGTCTGTAGGCGCAAAGATTGTTAGAGATATGAGGGACAAACTCTACCAGCATACTACATCCCTTCCTATGAGTTTCTTCGGCAAGGACTCTACCGGGGCGATGATATCAAGGATAATAAATGATGTAGGATCAATTCAGGGGCTGCTTGCTTACACAGTTAAAGACCTGTTTGTTGAAACCTGCACGATTATTGTGCTTGTCAGTGTTGCCATGTATATGCGGTGGGACCTGACATTGATAGCAGTCATTATTCTGCCATTGGCGCTCTATGGCGTCTCAAGGCTTGGCAAGAGACTTAAAAAAGTGAGCATGAGGGTTCAGGAAAAGATATCGAGAATAACAGAGATACTGTCGGAGAGTTTTTCAGGGATCAAGATAATAAAGGCATTCAACAGGGAAGAGGAAGAGATATCGCGTTTCAAAAGGAACAATCACGATTATTACAGGGAGCTCATGAGGTCTACAAGGATAATTGAGGCGACATCTCTCATGATGGACATAGTTGCAGGGCTCGGAATCGCATTTGTGATATGGTACGGCGGAAGGCTCGTTGTGGATAAAACTATAACTCCCGGGGCATTCTTCTCGTTCCTGACAGCGATATTTATGATATACACGCCTGCAAGGAGGCTTGTCGGAGTGCACAACTCTTTGCAGCAGGTAAAGGCGCCGCTTGAAAGGATTGACAGGGTTTTTGAGGAATCGAGAGAGAAGGAAGGGAAAGAGGAGCTTAAAGGAATAAGCGAGGAAATAGTATTCAGCAATGTATCATTCCGGTATGAGAACACAAAAGATGACGCACTCGAGAACATAAACCTGAAGGTGGAAAAAGGAGAGATCATAGCTTTGGTCGGCAGAAGCGGGGCAGGCAAGACAACATTTGCTGACCTTCTGTCAAGATTTTATAACCCCGCAAACGGCACTATCAGCATAGACGGAATAAATATTTCTGATGTAACGCTGAAGTCGTTAAGGCAGTTAATCGGGATTGTAAGCCAGGACATAATACTATTCAATGATACAGTCCGCGCCAACATAGCATACGGCAGAAAAGGGGCGACAGAACAGGAGATAGTTGATGCGGCAAAGGCGGCATTCGCACATGATTTTATACTTGAACTGCATCAGGGCTATACCACAGTCATAGGGGAAAGGGGGATAAGACTTTCAGGAGGGCAGAAACAGAGGCTCTCAATAGCAAGGGCGATACTTAAAAATCCTCCGATACTCGTTCTTGATGAAGCTACCTCGTCTCTTGATACCGCATCAGAGATGATGGTTCAGAAAGCGCTTGAAACACTAATGGAAGGCAGAACCACATTTGTTATTGCACACAGGCTATCGACTGTTAGAAGCGCAGACAGGATAATAGTATTTGACAAGGGGCGGATTGTTGAATCAGGGACGCACGATGAACTTTTAACTGCAAACGGTCTTTATAAAAAACTCTATGACCTTCAGTTTGCCGATGGCTCGTAGAGATGATTCTAAGGCTGATTTATAGTTTTCTGTATTTTATTGTCTTAATATTTCTGCTGCCCTTCCAGTACAGGAAAAGGCCAAAAGACCTCAGGCAAAGATGGCTTAAAGAGAAATTCGGATTCTTTAACTATTCACCTGGAATTTCAAAATCCCCCCATCCCCCCTTTAGCAAAGGGGGGTTAGGGGGGATTATCTGGGTTCACGCAGTCTCTGTGGGCGAGGTCATAGCGTCACTCCCTTTATTGCAAAAACTCAAAGACAGATACCCTTCAGTCAGTTTAGTTCTCTCAACAATCACTGACACGGGGCAGAGAGTAGCGCTGGAGAAAGTCCCTGACAGGACAAAGGTGATATATCTCCCCTTTGACCTCAGCTTTATACTTGAAAGGACTTTGAAAAACATACAGCCCAATCTATTCATAACAATTGAAACAGAACTCTGGCCAAACCTATTGCTGATGTTAAAGAAGCGCAAAATTCCTGCAGTTGTAATGAACGGAAGGATATCGGACGATTCATTTAAGGGATATAAGAAGATAAAATTTTTCATGCAAAGCATTATTAGTTGTGTTGACCTCTTCTGTATGCAGGATGCAGTGTATGCGGGAAGGATTAAAGAACTTGGAGCTCCGGAGGATAAGGTAAGGGTCATTGGCAGTTTTAAATTTGACACCGTGCCTTCTTTGAATATTCCGGAGTGGCCTAAACTTCTTTCTCATCCTGTTATCATTGCCGGCAGCACGCATAGGGGCGAAGAAGATTTGATAGTCTCTTCATATATTGAGCTGAAAAAAGACTTCCCTGATTTAAGCCTGATTGTCGCGCCCCGTCATCCGGAAAGGTTTAAAGAGGTGGAAGAACTTGTTAAGAAAAAAGGGCTTGAATATGTCAAATGTTCTGAACTTCGAGATTCACCCCTCCCTTATCCCCCCCTTGCTAAGGGGGGGCGGTGGGGGGGTGAACTCCAAACTATTAAGGGACTTATTGTTATTCTTGATGCAGTAGGAGAGCTTGCATCAGTTTACGGTGTTTCGGATGTTGCTGTGATAGGCGGAAGTTTCATAGAGCACGGCGGACAGAACCTTCTTGAGCCTGCCTTCTGGGCAAAACCTATAATATGCGGTCCGCACATGGAGAATTTCCCTTTTGCGAAAGAGTTCTACGAAAGGGGCGCTGCGATAGAAACTGACAGTTCAGCGCTCTGCGAAAAACTAAAAGAACTGCTTCAGTCTCCCGAGAAAAGGAAATCTATGGGAGATAAGGCTAAGGAATTGTATAATGAAAAAGCTGGAGCGGTTGAAAAGGCGATGAAAGAGATTGAAAAGTATCTATGACCCATGTTCTAAAAACAAAGAATTATGATAGGATTTTGCTTATACTGTCCAGTAAAAAGCGATAGATTTTAAGACGGTGTGAGCCATGAGATTAATATGAAATTTATTGAATCCGAAACATTGGAACTAAAAAAAACCACCTCTGAGATTAAAGAGGCGATCATATCTATAGCGGCAATCCTTAATAAACATCAACACGGAGAATTATTTTTTGGAATTAAAAACAATAGTACTGTTACCGGTCAGAATGTAACGGAAAAAACAATCCGTGATGTATCAAAATCCATTGCAGACCATATTGAACCTAAAATCTATCCTCACATAGAGAAATGGGGCAGGGGTATCAAGCTTATACTCTCAAAAGAGCCTGATACCGAATTCAGCGAGGTAGGGACAAAGTTTATTACTACTTTTAAGCGGAGGAGTTATTTTGAGGGCAAGAAAGGATTAGAAAAGTCGGAGGAAAAGGGCAAAGAAAGTAAGGAGAAAAGTAAGGAGAAAAGTAAGGAGAAAATTCTCCGCCTCATGATTGAGAATTCGGCAATAACTATACAGGAGATTGCAGAAATACTCGGGATGAGCCTTGCCGGTGTCGAAAAATCTATCCGAATACTTAAACAGCAGGAACGTTTGCGCCGTATCGGTCCCGACAAGGGCGGTTACTGGGAAGTGGTGAAGAAATGAAAGGCGTTAAAAAGATACCAAGAAAAAAAGTAAAATCGGGTTCCGGAGAGATAAGGAAATTGAATAACTATGCCCACGATTGAATGTATAGGGGGCAAGGCATCTCCTAAACTGGAACTGGAAGAAAAAGATGCAAAGGGATTGATCGGCAAATCGGGAGAGGAAAGAAAAAAGCCAATATAAACCATAAATTTCTATGAGTAAACAAAAATGAAAGCAAAAATTACAAGAGAATCAAAAGGCATTGTCTCATGGCCTGAAGACGAAAGGCCTCGTGAGCGGTTGCTTAGCCGGGGACCACATGCTTTGACAGATGCCGAGTTGATTGCGATTTTGGTTCGGGTGGGGTTTCAGGGGACTAATGCTGTTGAGTTAGGGCGACAGTTACTGATTCAATTTGGCTCATTGCGTGCTATGGCTGAAGCTCCTCTATCTACATTGCTTGATATTAAGGGATTGAAAGGTGCAAAGGTTGCTCAATTGGCGGCTGCGATGGAGATTGCAAGGCGGGTCTCTTTGCCGGACAAACGTGAACAAATATCCATAAAAGGTACTACTCAAGCCAGCGAATATTTGAGAGAACGTTTAAGAGGGCTGCCTGATGAACACTTTCGTGTGCTTTATTTGAATCGCCGGAATCGTCTGCTTGACGATGTGCTTATAGCTCAAGGGGCAGTTGATGGCGTCAAGCCTCCTCTGAGAAGTATCATTAATCATGCATTACGGACAAATGCGAGCAGCCTGATAGCCGCACACAATCATCCATCCGGTTTACCTGAACCGAGCGAATCAGATATTATTCTGACACGAGATTTGATTTCTGCCACACGGCCACTTGGCATGAAAATATTAGATCACATCATTGTCGGAGAAGAAACGACATACAGTTTTGCCGATAGCGGATCGCTTGATGAACTGGAACTGGAATCATTTTCACCGTATCCGGCAAAGAGAAATTTAAAAAGAATAAGGGAGTCGGCATGATAACGCCAGAGCAACGACAGGAAATCATCAGGTTACTGGAAAAAGGAGAGGAACTTTCTTTGGAATGGGCGAGGATTCTCTTTCCTCCTGAGAAACGGGAATATGAGCTCGTCTATCATGGAAAGGAACGCGAAGAAGACATTATTGCCAATACCTTAGCTGTGCCTCTACAGCCCATACGCACATTTGGAAGCAACGGCGACTGGCAGAACATGCTCATTTTTGGCGATAACCTTCAGGTAATGAAATCGCTTTTGGAGTTGAAGAAGGCAGGGAAGCTTTGTAATGCCGACGGAACACCTGGCGTAAGGCTTATTTACATAGACCCGCCTTTTGCAACAAAACAAGAATTTCGTGGAAGTCAGGATCAGAAGGCGTATCAGGATAAAATAGCGGGGGCAAGTTTTTTAGAATTCCTTCGGAAAAGACTTGTTGTTCTAAGGGAATTGCTGAGTGATGATGGAAGTATTTATATACATTTAGATTGGAAAAAAGGGCATTATGTTAAAGTCCTTATGGATGAAGTGTTGGGAGAAAATCATTTCAAAAATAGCATTGTTTGGCACTATCGAAGATGGAGTGCCCCAAGCGATTCATTCCAAAATATGCATGATACCATTCTTTTCTATGGCAAATCAGGTGATGGTATTTTTAATGCAGTAACGACAACGCCTACAGAGATACATCAAAGGAAATTTGAAAAGGGATGGGATCAAAATGTTGTTCCAATTGGTGGGAGCAGACAACCACAATTGATAGTATATGATCAAAAAAGAGTTGATGAAGCAGTAAAATCAGGGCGCTTAGATTTATCGAAGTTTGCAAGAATTGTCAAAAAAGAAGAAAAAACTGTTTTAGCATCGGACGTTTTTACAGATATAGACTATATAAACTCTCAGGCTTTTGAAAGAACCGGTTACCCAACACAAAAACCAGAAGCTTTACTTTCTCGAATTATCAAAGCCTCATCCAATTCAGGCGATCTTGTTATGGATAGTTTTGCAGGGTCTGGTACAACCTTATCTATAGCAGAAAAACTTGGCAGACGATGGATTGGTGTAGACTGTGGCAAATTAGCCATTTACACGATGCAAAAACGTCTCTTGAATATCGCCGAAAGCAAGGATTTAGAAAATCCAAAAAAGAAATACGGCAAGCAATGTAAACCCTTTACTCTCTATAACGCTGGTCTTTATGACTTTTCCAAACTTAAAGAACTCTCATGGGATTCATGGCGGTTCTTTGCTTTACAGCTTTTTCAATGCCGCGATGAGCCTCATACTGTTGGGGGTATTAAGCTTGACGGCTATCTCAAAGGGGCAAGTGTTCTGGTGTTTAATCACATGAAGGAAAAGGGCGTCAGAATTGACGAAGATACTATTGAGAGCCTGCATGAAGCCCTCGGCACACGTATTGGAAATAGGCTTTTTATTATCGCCCCTGCATTGACGTTTGATTTTCAGCAGGACTATATCACATTAGACGGCGTTCGTTATTACGCTCTCAGGATACCGTATTCGATCGTAAATGAGCTTCATCATCGGGAGTTCACCTGCCTGAAACAGCCCTCTGACGAAATGGCTGTCAATAACACAGTTGAAGCCGTTGGGTTTGATTTTATCAGAACTCCAGAGTTGAAATTTGAATGCGGCACAAAAAAAGGGAAAGGTGATTCTCAGGATACGGCATTTATTAAAATAAAAACATTCAAGAGTGAAGCGGTTGTCAGAGAACCTATGCAAAAGAAAGGAAATCTTGAAACGCTTTCGATGGTGATGTTGGATTATGACTTTGATGAAGAATCACAGGTCTTTGATCTCGATGCTGTCTTTTATGCTGATGCGCTTGAAAAGGCAAGCTGGACACTGAATTTCCCTCCTGATTTAATAGGTAAAAAGGTAATGGCTGTCTTCATTGACATTTACGGTAATGAAGCACGCGTTGTCATTGAACCGGCACAGTTTGGGGTTCCCTCCACAAAGAAAAAGAAGAGGAGCCGGCAGGCATGACAACCCGAGGCGACCGAAAAACTTTTAAGAACGAAGACCTTATCCTTAAGGTTACAACAAATGTTAATCCTGCTGAGTGGGACGAATCGAGATATGAGGCATTCTTTGATGAACTCTGCGGAATGCGCGAATATCAAAAAGAAGCCATCCGGACAACATTGCGATATTTTCTCGGCGGCAAATATGCCAACCTTCGTGAACTGGCAAGAGAGAACTTTGAAAGCAATGATGAGATTCAACAGCGATATGGCTCATGGACAAGTATGGAACGGCACCTGCAATTGCCAGATCAACTATCCTGCTCAATAGACCTTGCTACCGGAACAGGCAAAAGCTATGTGCTTTATGGACTTGCTGCGATATTGCTTGCGGAAGATGTGGTAGATAGTGTCCTTGTTCTTTGTCCATCAAACACGATAGAGGCGGGATTGCTGGAAAAATTCCGCGAGCTTGCCAGTGATTCCGATCTGCGGGATCTTTTACCAAAGGATGCACGAATTCAAACACCCGAAATAATAAACGCCTCTGAAACTATTGTTGACGGTTCGATATGTGTGGAGAATTATCACGCTATTCTTGAGCATGTAAAGTCATCAATCCGTGACAGTCTCAAAGGACGCGGTGAACGTGTTGCTGTATTCAGCGACGAAGCCCATCATGTTTCAAATGAGACGGACTCAAAAGCAAAGAAGTGGAAAGAATTTCTGCTCAATCCTGAATATGGGTTTCGAATCATGGTTGGCGTATCCGGCACATGTTATGTTGGTGATGATTATTTTGCTGATGTAATCAGCCGGTATTCATTACGACAAGCTATTGAAGAGCGCTTTGTTAAAAAAATTGAATACGTTGCCGAAATGCCTGAAACTGATGAAGCTCCAGAAAAATGGCAGCTTATCTATAACCGGCATAAGGATTGGAAAAAGAAATTAAAGAAGCATGGCATTAAACCCCTTTCTATCATAGTGACAAAGGGAATCTCTGACTGTAAGCGTGTAGCCGAGGAACTGCAAGGATTTCTGCAAGAGTGGGAAGGGCTTTCACCTGAAGATGCAGAGAATAAAGTATTAGTCGTGACTTCTGCAAGAGAACATCAGCCGAATATCGCCAAACTAAGGATTGTTGATAACCCTGCAAGCAAGGTTGAATGGGTTGTCTCTGTGTCCATGCTCAGCGAGGGATGGGATGTGAAGAATGTTTTTTTGATTGTTCCCCATGAAGAAAGAGCTTTTAACAGCAAACTCCTTATAGCACAGGTGCTTGGACGCGGGCTGCGTGTACCTGATGGCTGGAAAGGTGAACAGCCGATAGTAACGGTCTTTAATCACGATGCATGGTCAGGAAGGATACGGCAATTAGTTAATGAAATATTGGAAATAGAACGCCGATTATCTTCTACCATTATGCCTACCTCACCTTATAATTTTGATCTTCATAATCTCAACTACGACCGTGATGTAGATATAAGTGAATTTACAAAAAAGGGGGAGTACCGTTTACTGGAAAGTGGATTTGTGGACTTACCCACACAGGTAGTGGCAGAGGATGTTACCATTGATTTTGAACGGGCTGTTTCAGGGGAACATACCAAATTCAAAACACGTATTGAGCATAAAACTTACAGTATTGAAGAAGTTGCGGAATTAATGTTCAGGAGGCTCCAATCCATTGATGAAGAAACAAAAGATGCTGATGACCCAAAAGACAAAACTAATTATACAAAGAAATTCCCGTTAGAGCGTTTGGAGCAGATTGTTAAAGAATCTTTAAAAATGGCAAAGATCAAATCAGGACGAATCACTGAGGCTAACCGGCAAAAATTCCTACAGGCGCTTGGCACATTAAAACGAAAGAAATCAAAGAAAGTGGTTTATAAACTTAATCCAAAAGCTCTTATCCCTTTAAATACAAGAGAGCGACACGCTGAAAGTTGCAGTGCGGCAGAATTGAGAGGAGGGGATAAGAAGACCATTTTCTTTGGGCCAGACTGTGAAGGTTCTATCCCTGATGAGCAGCTCGAATTTTTCAAAGAAATATTAGATCCGGACGGTGACTTTAGGGGAGGACGCGAGCCTATAGTAAATTCACATGATTTTAAAACACCGCTGAACATGGCAATTGCGGACGCAAAACCTGAGCGAAAGTTTGTCCGCATGCTTTGTGAAAGAGAGAATGCGCAAGTAATAGACGCTTGGATTAAGAATACGCCTCAGAGGTTTTATAAAATAGATTACGCATGGAAGAAAGGAAATACTCCGAAACGAGGAGAATTTAGCCCTGACTTCTTTATTAAGAAAGGTAACATGATTTTTGTTGTAGAAATCAAAGGTGATGAAGAAATATCGGACCCTTCTCCTGAGAATATTAAGAAAAACGAATATACGCTTGCACATTTTAAGCGTCTCAAAGAATGGCTGGAAAAGGAAAGCATACCAGTTCGTTATCAATTCAATTTCTTAACATCTAAAGACTACAACAGGTTTTTCCAGCAAATGCGGAATAACCAGCTTTGGGGTTTTCGTTCGGAACTCGATGTAGTTCTCAGCAATTCTATTGCTAATAGTAAATAAGAGGATTGATTGGGGAGGGCTGGACTTCATCATCAACTACGACATCAACCACCTCATGGGGCGGGGCAGAGGGGAGAAAGGAGATAGGATCATGACACTTTTTGAATTCATATACTATCTCGGCTATTCAGCCAAAAAGCATTATTCCCTGAGGCGTCAAAAACGCCTTCCGCATAAGGTCATCAGCATAGGCAATATTACTGCCGGAGGCACAGGAAAGACGCCTGCTGTAATTGCAATTGCAGAAGAGGCGAAGAAAAGAGGTTTCTGTCCGGTAATACTTACAAGGGGATACAAAGGAAAGGCGAAAGGGCCGTGTTTTGTTCAGGATACAGGATTCAGGATTCAGGATGTAACCCCCCTCAGTCCCCCCTTAATAAGGGGAGAAGTAAAGGGGGGTATCATGCATCGTTCACCGTGCATCATGAATCATGCATCGTTCATTCTGTTTGGTGATGAGCCACTGTTAATGTCCGAGATATTAAAGAACGTCCCTATTGTGAAATGCGCTGACAGATATGCAGGCGGAATGTTTGCTATTCAGACTCTTAACTCTCAACTCTTAACTCTCAACTCTCAACTTCTCTTTATCCTTGACGATGGATTCCAGCACTGGCAGCTTTTCAGGGATAAGAATATTCTGTTAATAGACGCTGAGAATCCTTTTGACAACAGACGGCTTTTGCCTGTCGGTTTGCTCAGAGAGCCTCTTAAGGAAATAGAAAGGGCAGATATTATAGTGCTGACAAAAACAGGCAATATTCGGCAGGCAATGATTGAGGACATAGTTGGAGAAATAAAGAACTATAACTCAAGGGCTCCGGTATTCCTTTCTATGCATAAGCCGGCAGAGTTTGTGAAATTGTCAGGGGAGGCGATGCCGATTGAATGGGCAAAGGATAAAAACTTTTTTGCATTCTGCGGTATAGGCAGCTCTGAGTCGTTCAGAAAGACTGTCTTGTCAGCAGGATGCAACCTTAAGGGCATTAAAAAATACAGCGACCATTATTCCTATAAAGAAGATGACATCGAATACATCATTAAAGAAGCAAAAACAGGCAATGCAGACTGGATTGTTACAACAGAAAAAGACATGGTCAGGCTCAGAGGCATGCGTTTGCCGGAAAATCTTGTTGCTCTTACAATCAGGTTTGCAATTGGGGATGAGTTTTATGATGAGGTATTTAAATGCTGAGGGTGTGAATACTTTTTCACTTGACAACAATTAAGAACTTAAGTTATGTTATCGAGATTTTAAATTGGGAATAGAATTTTTATGCCTGGAACTTATTTGCCTTCGGATTATTTGCCTGTTCTTATATTTTTG
Source organism: Thermodesulfovibrionales bacterium (assembly GCA_049302185.1). Classification (GTDB taxonomy): domain Bacteria; phylum Nitrospirota; class Thermodesulfovibrionia; order Thermodesulfovibrionales; family UBA1546; genus UBA1546. The sequence continues at coordinate 82,921 of JBAQLV010000012.1, forward strand.
ATGGCCGCAACGGCCTTCGGAATGGGCGCTTTATTAATCGGTACAATCTTCAGATTAAAGAAGCCATATTATGAAAAGCTTATGCCGTATGAATCCGGTATCACTCCAACAGGAGAACCGCGTACCAGATTTGCCATCAGATTTTATATTATCGCCATGCTCTTTGTTATCTTTGACGTTGAGGCTGTTTTCCTTTATCCCTGGGCTGTGGTATTCGACAAAATCGGGATTTACGCCTTTATAGAAATGGTTATATTTATTGTGATACTTTTAATCGGTTATATTTATGCCTGGAAAAAAGAGGCATTTCAGTGGGATTAATCAGGATTAATAAGATAGTTAGAGGTAAGAGATGTTAATAGACACATCAGCAACTGGGCTTGTTACGTTAGATGACGGGACTAAGATTTTACCCCCGAATTTGATCATCACCTCTCTCGATAAAGTTGTCAACTGGGGAAGGTTATCCTCAATCTGGCCCACAACCTTCGGACTTGCATGCTGTGCAATCGAGATGATGGCAGCAGGCGCAGCTCATTATGACCTTGACAGGTTCGGAATCATTTTCAGAGGTTCACCGAGACAGGCGGACTGCATGATCGTTGCAGGTACTGTTACAAAGAAGATGGTACCGGTCGTCAGAAGAGTCTATGACCAGATTCCGGAACCAAGGTATGTCATCGCAATGGGAAGCTGTGCGTGCACAGGCGGTGTCTTCAGGACATACAGCACAGTTCAGGGATGTGATACATTCCTGCCTGTTGACGTATATGTCCCCGGATGTCCTCCAAGGCCTGAGACATTACTTGAGGGCTTGATGCTGCTACAGGAAAAGATAAGAAAAGAACACGCGAGGTGGAGTCCATGGCGGTAATAGAAGTAAGATTGTCGTTACCCCCTAAGGGACTGGAAGCAAAAGAGATAGCAGAAAAGATAAAGGAAAACTTTCCCGATCAGGTAATTGATGTTGCAGAGTTCAGAGACCAGGTCTCTGTTATTGCAAAGAGAGATCAGATCGTTCCACTCTTAAAATACCTGCACGATGACCCAATTTTGAGTATGGACCATCTGCAGGACCTCACCGCTGTTGATTACAGCGGTAAAAAAGACGTCAGATTCGAGGTTGTGTATAACCTTTATTCAACAAAATATCGTCATCACATTCGTATCAGGGCACAGGTCCCTGAAAACGACCCGAAGATAAATTCCGTGGTTCCTATATGGGCCGGTGCAAACTGGCATGAAAGGGAATGTTTTGATATGTTCGGTATTGAATTTACCGGGCACCCTGACCTCAGGAGAATCCTTATGCCGGAAGACTGGGAAGGATACCCGTTAAGAAAGGACTATCCGCTGCAAGGTCCTGCACTCGAAAATGATTGGCCGGGGTTTACTGAAGTTCTCAAGAGGTCGAAAGAATTAAGAGAGTTTGAGTGGGAAGGATAAGATGATTCAGAAAGAGGCAGAAAAGATATTCGAAACAAGGGAACTGAATGTTAACATGGGGCCGCAGCACCCTGCTACGCACGGTGTTCTGAGGCTCGTCCTCGATATTGATGGTGAAACAATTGTCAAGGTTACACCGTATGTCGGATATCTCCATAGAGGGATCGAGAAACTCGGTGAAAGCCTGAGCTATTTCCAGGCCCTCCCTCTTACCGACAGAATGGATTATGTTTCTGCAATGTCAAACAATATCGGCTATTGTGTTGCAGTAGAAAAACTGTTTGGGATAGAGGCGCCTGAGAGGGCAAAGTTCATAAGAACAATTGTCGGAGAAATGTCGAGGATTTCGAACCATCTCCTCTGGCTTGCAACCCATGCCCTTGATATTGGCGCAATGACCGTATTCCTCTACTGCTTCCGTGAAAGGGAGTGGATTCTTGATTTATTTGAGATGATATGCGGCGCAAGGCTCACCGTCACCTATCCAAGGGTGGGTGGCGTAAGAAACGATGTTCCACAGGAATTCCTCGAAAGTCTGTGGAAATTTACAGACGAATTCCCTTCAAGGATTCTGGAATATGAGACCCTGATTGACCAGAACAGGATATGGCTCCAGAGGACTGTAGGCATCGGCGTGATTTCAGCAGAAGAAGCTGTGAGTTGGGGAATGACGGGCCCGACATTAAGGGGTTCGGGAGTTTCTTATGACATCAGAAAACACATGCCTTATGATGCCTATGACCAGGTTGAATTTGATGTGCCGATCGGTACGGCAGGTGATACCTATGACAGATACCGCTGCAGGATGCTCGAAATGAGGCAGTCAAATAAGATAATCAGACAGTGCATAGAAAAGCTGCCGATAGGTCCTGTTATGGCTGATGCTCCCAAATTTACTCTTCAACCTAAAGACAAAATGATGTCCATCACGCATCCCATAAAAGAAGTCGCATATTTTGTAGATGAGAAGGCGTGCAAAGGATGTGGAATGTGCATGAGGGCATGCCCTGCAAAGGCTATTACTGGTGAAAAGAAAAAACCTCACAAGATAGACCAGGCACTCTGCTTACAATGCGCTAACTGTTTCGTGACATGTAAATTCAAGTCAATGAAAATAATACCTGGCGGCAAGGGACTCAGCGAGGAAAAGCTTGCAGAACTGGCTGCAGGTCCTATGCCGGAAGAAATCGCCAAGGCTGCAGAGCATCTTGTGGCGCAATTTGAATTCATTAAAAAAGGGCCGAAAGCACCTGAAGGAGAACTCTATGTCGCAACCGAAGTGCCGAAAGGAGAGCTCGGGTTTTATTTTGTGAGCGACGGTTCCGGAAAACCATACAGGATGAGGCTAAGGGCTCCATCGTTTATACATGCTGGCTGTTTACCAAGACTCTGCGTCGGGCATCTGGTTGCTGACGTTATTGCAGCCATTGGTACGATTGATATCGTGCTTGGAGAGTGTGACAGATAGGTATGAATATTAATAACATAATATCACCTGAACAACTCGATGCGTTGATCAAGTTTGGAATCAATGTATTAATCATCATCATTAAGATTGCGGTCGTTCTCGGGATCGGATTACTTCATGTCGCATATGCGACATATTTCGAACGCAAGGTTATCGGCCACATGCAGGTAAGGCTCGGACCAATGAGGGTTGGTTTCCATGGATTGCTTCAGCCCTTTGCCGACGGTTTAAAATTATTCTTCAAAGAAGATATTATCCCTGCTCAGGCAGATAAAGCGCTATTTTACCTTGCCCCTGTCATCTTTATGGTATCTGCCATGGTCAACCTCTCCGTCATACCCTTCTCGCAAAATTTTGTCATTGCAAATATCAATATTGGACTTTTATTTGTCCTTGCCATGGCAGGCATTGGTGTTTATGGAATATTCATATCAGGGTGGGCATCAAACTCAAAATATGCATTCATCGGAGGTCTCAGGTCAGCTGCACAGGTAATCAGTTATGAAATAGCAATGGGACTGAGCCTTGTCGGTGTCATGATCATGGCAGGTTCTCTGAACCTCACAGATATTGTTCGTGCACAGGAAGAATCTGTCTTCGGCATGTACGCAATACCCCAGTTTGTAGCTTTTGTTGTATTTACCATTGCAGCGATAGCCGAGGTGAACAGGACCCCCTTTGACATGCCTGAGGCAGAGAGCGAACTTGTTGCCGGGTATTTTACCGAGTACAGCGGATTCAGGTTTGCGCTCTTCTTCCTCGGTGAATATATAGCAATGTTCATTATGGCATCATTGGCAACAGTCTGTTTCCTCGGTGGTTGGACATTACCATGGTATATAACGAAAGTCTTACCATTCCTAAATTATGTACCAGGAATTGTATGGTTTCTCTTAAAGGTCTATGCATTTATATTCTTCTATTACTGGATCAGGGCAACGGTACCGAGGTATAGGTATGACCAGCTTATGGCTATCGGCTGGAAGATACTCATACCGATAGCACTGGCAAATATATTGCTAACAGGTTTGGTGAAAATCTTACTATGATAGCAAAGGGAGTATAATAAGTGACTGTAAGGGACATAGTAAAAAGGTTTACCTTTATAGAGATACTCCAGGGAATGGCGCTGACCTTGAGGAGGATGTTCTCACATGCAGTTACCATTCAGTATCCCAAGGAAAGACGTCCAATAGCACCCGGCTTCAGGGGCCAGCATGCCCTTGCGAAGAATCATGCAGGGCAGGCAAAATGCGTAGGCTGCGGACTTTGTGCTACAATCTGCCCGTCACAGTGCATTCATATTTCAAGAGCGAAAGGACAGGTAGATAAATACGAGATTGATATTTTGAGATGTATTTACTGCGGCTTTTGTGTTGAAGCGTGCCCCTATGGTGCAATTGTTTTAACAGAGAACTATGAATATTCTGGTTATAAGAAAGAAAATATATATATGAAAAAAGACAAGCTCTTATCGAATTGGGATAAATATATGCCCGGCAAAAAAGGAGAAGAGTATTTTCAGAAATTCTGGAGGCCGATGTCTGATGATTTCGGAACGCCTCCTGGACAGGCAGTCTGGAGAGGGAAAAAGCAATGATTCAACAGTTATTCTTTGCATATTTTGCGTTTGCGATTGTCATACTTTCACTTCTTGTTGTAACAAGAAAGAATCCGGTCCACAGCGTTATGTGGATGCTTCTGCTTTTCTTCCATATTGCAAGCTTGTATCTGTTCCTGAATGCTGAGCTTATTGCAGCAATACAGGTGATAGTTTATGCCGGAGCAATACTTGTACTGTTCCTTTTTGTTGTGCTTCTCCTGAATTTAAGAGAGGAACTTAAAGTGAAGAGATTTATAGGCGCATGGCCCGCCGGGCTTTTTGTAACTGCGGCTTTGCTTGTGATTGTCTTGACCGTGGTAAAATCTTTTGTGCCGGGACCCGCCGGCAAATATTCAATTGAATTTATAAGGCAGGAGACACATACAAAGGCGCTCGGGACGCTTTTATATACTGATTATCTGTTCCCTTTTGAAATAGCTTCTCTTGTGCTGCTTGTTGCGGTTATAGGCGCAATAGTCCTGGCAAAGAGAAAGACGAGGAACTAATGAAAAGAAGATTCAATATTCAATATTCAATATTCAAGAATTTTGAATTTTCAATTTTGAATTTTAAATTCTTGCGGAGCAAGCTATGGTTCCTTTGAACTGGTATTTGATGTTGAGTACAGTGGTTTTTATGATAGGAGTTTTCGGATTCCTTACAAGGAGGAATATCATAATAATGTTCATGTCAATAGAGCTTATGCTGAATGCAGTGAATATCAGCCTTGTGGCATTCAGCCATTACCTGCAGGACATGAGAGGGCAGATTCTTGTGATATTTATAATCACTGTCGCAGCAGCAGAGGCAGTTATAGGGCTTGCGATAATTATTGCGCTGTTCAGGAACAAGGACACTGTCCATGTGGATGAGATGAACGAGATGAAGGGATGAAAAGAAAATTTAATATTCAATATTCAATTTTCAAGAATTTTGAATTTTCAAGAATTTTGAATTTTGAATTCTTGCGGAGCAAGCCATGAATAACTATCTCTTAATCCCTTTCCTGCCGCTTGCTGCTTTTTTGATAAATATCCTGTTCGGCAGGAAGTATCTTAAGGAGAATGCCCACTGGGTGTCAATACTTGCAGTTGCCGGTTCGTGGGTTGTGACTGTAATAACACTGCCTGATGTCCTGTCAGGCAAGGTTATAAATGAAGACATCTACTCATGGATTGTTTCTGGTGAATTCAAAGTCTCTGTGGGGTTTCTTATTGACCCGCTTACTGCTGTCATGCTTGTTGTTGTAACAACCTGCAGTACCCTCATACATATATATTCTGTCGGGTATATGCACGGAGACAAGGGCTACTACCGCTTTTTTGCATATCTCAGTCTATTTACTTTCTGTATGCTCATGCTTGTTATGGCTAATAACTTCCTCCAGTTGTATTTTGGATGGGAAGGGGTCGGCCTCTGCTCATATTTCCTCATTGGATATTACTTTAACAAGAAGTCCGCCTCTGACGCAGGCAAGAAGGCTTTTATAGTGAACAGATTTGGCGACTTTGGCTTCGGTCTCGGAATAATAATAATATTCCTCACATTTGGAACAGTTTATTACGAGCCTGTCTTTTCACAGGCAAAGGGCATTGCGGCACAAACAATTAATTTCCTTGGATATGACGTGCATCTTATGACATTGATTGCGCTTCTTCTTTTCTGTGGAGCCATAGGGAAGTCAGCGCAGATGCCGCTTCATGTCTGGCTTCCTGATGCAATGGAGGGGCCCACGCCTGTCAGCGCTCTGATACACGCGGCAACAATGGTTACAGCAGGTGTTTTCCTCGTTGCAAGGTGCAGTCCGATATTCAGCCTTTCTGAAACTGCGCTTATAGTGGTTGCATTAACAGGGGCTATAACATCACTCTTTGCTGCGACTATCGCCCTTGTCCAGAATGATATAAAAAGGATTATAGCGTATTCAACCATCAGCCAACTCGGATATATGTTCCTTGCAGCAGGAGTCGGAGCTTACACCGCAGGAATGTTCCATCTTTACACACATGCATTCTTTAAAGCCCTTCTTTTCCTATGCGCAGGGAGCGTAATGCACGCAATGTCAGGAGAGCTTGACCTTCAGAAGATGGGAGGCCTTAGGAAATACATGCCAATTACATACTGGACAATGCTCTTTGCATCATTGAGCATTGCAGGCGTGCCCGGCTTTGCAGGATTCTTCAGCAAGGATGAAATACTCTGGCTTGCATATTCAGGACAGAATCCTGTCGGGAAATTCGTGTGGGCTATCGGGACTGTTGTTGCGTTCCTTACAGCCTTCTATTCATTCAGGCTTATATTCCTCACGTTCCACGGAAAATTCCGGGGCACGCACGAACAGGAACATCACCTCCATGAATCTCCAAAGGTAATGACAATACCGTTAATAATTCTCTGCATCGGCGCTGTTGCATCAGGATGGATTGGGATTCCCCATCTGCTTGGAGGAGGCGCTCATTTCACGGAATTTTTAAAACCTGTGCTTGGGCATCCCGAAGCACACGGCACACACGCAGAGGAATGGATGGTAATGGCGATATCAATAATCGCAGGTTTTTCAGGGATAGGGCTGGCAGCATTATTTTATCTTGTAAAGACTGATATTCCTGTTATGCTCGCGCAGAAATTCAATGCCGTATATAAAATACTCTGGAATAAATACTATGTGGATGAACTTTACAGTTTTATAATCGTGAGGCCAACAATCTGGACAGCTAAAAATATACTTATTGGTATTACGGATGCAAGGATTATTGAGGCGATTGTTAATGGTGTTCCAAAAGGGATTGGGGAATTCAGCCGGATTCTAAGGAAAGTCCAGACAGGTTTGTTACAGCACTATGCAGCAATAATGGCTGCGGGCTTGTTGATAATAATGGCAGTAATGTTATTAAGGTAATATATGGAACAGGCGATAATGAATAACTTAGGTTTTCCGATATTGAGCACATTGATATTCCTGCCAATTGCAGGCGCGGCGCTTTTGCTCCTTATAAACAGGTCTAATGAGAACCTTATAAAATGGTTTAGCCTTATTGTGAGCACAATGGTTTTTATAATTTCAATTCCTTTGTTTACGGAGTTCAATAAGTCCACGCATCTTATGCAGTTTGTAGAAAAGCATGCATGGATTCCTTCGTTGAATATTAATTATCATCTCGGCATTGACGGCATCAGTGTCCTGTTTGTCCTTCTCTCAACCCTTATTACAATACTCTGCGTTCTTATCTCATGGAATTCTATAAAGGCAAAGACAAAAGAATTTTATATCTCCATTCTGATAATGGAAGGCGCAATGATAGGCGTTTTCTGTTCATTGGATTTCATACTTTTTTATCTATTCTGGGAGGCAATGCTTATCCCGATGTATCTTTTGATAGGTGTATGGGGCGGGACTAACAGGATTTATGCTGCGGTGAAATTTTTCCTCTTCACGCTTGTCGGAAGCGTGCTGATGCTTATTGGAATAATCGTTCTTTATTATCAGGCCGGCAGGACATTTGACATTCTTGAACTCATGACAAAATCATATCCGTATCAATTGCAGTTATGGCTCTTCTGGGCATTCTTTGCAGCCTTTGCTGTTAAGGTTCCGATGTTCCCGGTACACACATGGCTTCCTGATGCGCATACAGAGGCTCCGACAGCAGGCAGCGTTATCCTTGCTGCGGTGCTTATCAAGATGGGCGCTTACGGTTTTATCAGATTCTCATTACCGTTATTCCCTGATGCATCAAAGGCAATGACGCCTGTAATGCTTACGCTCTCTGTTATAGCGATAATTTACGGCGCAGTAATATGCCTTGCACAGACAGACCTGAAAAGGCTCATCGCATACAGCTCTGTCAGCCACATGGGGTTTGTAACGCTTGGCATCTTTGCCCTGAATTCGCAGGGCATGGAGGGCGGCATACTCCAGATGATAAACCATGGAATAGTCACAGGCGCATTATTTTTAAGCGTCGGAATGATTTATGACAGGACACATACAAGGCAGATTTCTGATTACGGAGGGGTTGCAGCTGTAATGCCTGTGTATGCATCTATGTTCATGGTCTTTACGCTTGCCTCAATAGGACTTCCTGCAACAAACGGTTTCATCGGAGAGTTCCTAATTATCCTCGGAGGGTTCAGGGCAAATCAATGGGCAGGAGTGCTTGCGGCAACAGGGGTAATCATAGGCGCAGGCTATATGCTCTGGCTTTATCAGAGGGTATTTTTCATGGAGACAAACCAGAAGGTTGCAGGGCTTACAGATATCAATTTCAGGGAAATAATCACACTTCTGCCGATGATTATACTTATATTCTGGATCGGAGTTTATCCGAATGCATTCCTCGGTTTCATGCATGAGTCTGTGAAACATCTGCTTGAGAGAGTAAATTCAGGAGGTATGCATGAAGTGGGTATTGCAAAAAATATTCTGGAGATTATCAAATGACGAATCTTACCGGATTTTTGATGCCTGACCTTGGGCCTGTTATGCCTGAAATCGTAATGACATGCCTTGCTCTTTTTATCCTGCTTTCAGACCTGGTGATTAAAAGAAAAGAGACAATTGCATTTCTTAGCATAGTGAGCGTTGCAATAGTTACATATTTGCTTGCAGGCTCTGGGGGAATCACATTTAACGGGATGTTTATGGCGGATGGCTACAGCCGGTTCTTCAAACTTATCTTTATGCTGAATGTCGTTCTCACTGTTCTGATATCAGTGAAATACATTGCAATTGAAAAAGTGAATTTCGGAGAATATTACAGCCTTATACTGTTTTCCACTCTCGGCATGATGCTTATGGCATCGGCAGGAGACCTGATAACCCTCTATCTCGGTCTTGAACTTATGGCATTGAGCACTTATGTGCTTGCAGGGTTCCTGAGACATGACATAAAGTCTAACGAGGCTGCAATGAAGTATTTTCTCCTCGGAGCGTTCGCTTCCGCATTTTTGCTCTATGGCACATCAATGATATACGGGCTTACAGGCACAACAGACCTCAAGGCGATATCTTCTTACATATCCACCAATGGACTTTCAGGCAGTCCTGTTTTAATGCTTTCAATGATTATGTTTGCAGTGGCGTTCTCATTCAAGATAGCTGCTGTTCCTTTCCACATGTGGGCGCCTGATGTTTATGAAGGCGCGCCTACTTCTATTACTGCATTTATGTCAGTAGGGCCCAAGGCGGCAGGTTTTGCAGTTCTTGGAAGGGTTTTCATGACAGCATTCGGCACGGCAAAAATTGAATGGACAGGTATTCTTATCCCGATAGCGATACTCACAATGGCCGTCGGGAACATAGTTGCAATCTCACAGACAAACATAAAGAGGATGCTTGCTTATTCTTCAATAGCGCATGCAGGGTATGTGCTTCTTGGAATAATTGCAGGGACATCTGAGGGCATGGCAAGCGTTCTGAATTATATGTTTATTTATGCATTCATGAACATAGGCGCATTTGCAGTTGTGATTATGCTCAGGTCAGAGGGATTTAAGGGTGATGACATTTCTGATTATGAGGGGCTTGCAAAGACACATCCATTAGCCGCTGCGCTGATGCTTGTATTTATGTTTTCTCTCACAGGGATTCCGCCTACAGCAGGGTTTATGGGTAAGTTCTATCTTTTCATGAGCGTAATAAGCGCAGGATATACGTGGCTTGCTGTGACAGCGGTTATATTCAGCGCGATATCAGCATATTTTTATCTGAGGATTGTAATGTATATGTACATGAAAGAACCTAAGACTGCAGTGCAGCTTTCTGTCTCTCCCGGAATAGCCCTCGCACTCACGATAACAGTAATTGCAGTTCTGTTTATTGGAGTGCTGCCTTCCGCAGTTATTAATTTTGCCCGTACAGCATCGGGATTTTAAAAATTGCTGCATCATTTCTTTTAATTTACCGCATCTGATTTTTGTGAGTGAGCAGGAAATTGACTGCATTGCAGAAAGCGGAATATCCAAGAGGCTCGCATTATTGTTTGAGAAAGCAAAAATCCCTGTCTATACGTCGCCTGAAAGGGCAGTCAGGGGATTAAAGGCGCTTTTGAGCATTCATTTCTTTTTCCTCATATAAATCCATGCATTAAATCCGCATAAAAGAATCGTGAGCATGAGTATTAGATAGGAAGGGATTTCTATATAAACTATCTTTTCAAGGTAGTGGATAATGAATGAACCGTATGTTAAGGAAGGGCTGTGTTTTTCTCTCAGCCAGACCTCAAGATGGGTAAGGGGGCAGTGCCAGTCAAACAACTGGATGACAAATGCAAATGCAAGCCCTGAAATGTGGAAGATTTTTATGAACCTGCTTTTTCTGCCAAAGAATGCTCCGAAGATTAGAAATAGTATCCAGAGGAAATGCACAAATACAGCAATGTCTGCGAGAATCTTGTAAATCATTTTAAATTTATGCGGCTAACGGTTGCGGTGTTAAACGAATGAGATGTATTCGCAAATTTCTTCAAAGTTAGAACCTGCCCGAGGAGACCATCTTATGATGTAAGCCATTTAGACAGCCGTTGGGATAATTTAATAGGAGGAAATAAATGGTGCCGAAGGCGGGATTTGAACCCGCACGGGTTACCCCACACGCCCCTCAAACGTGCGTGTCTACCAGGTTCCACCACTTCGGCATCCTGATATACTATTATAAAAACAGCGATGTTTTCAACTACTCTATACTTCAAATGCATCCTTGATATGTTCTATTTCTTTTTTTGTCCCGCTTAATTTAATGCTTATGACATCAAATCTGGCAGCGCAGGTTTTCTTCTGATTTTTAAGATAGAACAGGGCGAGGTTTTTCAGTTTATGTTTTTTCCTTGAGTCTACGGCCTCAAACGGATAACCGAAGGCATTGCTTGAACGGGTTTTGACCTCAACAAAAACAAGCGTCTCTCCGTCCTTTGCAATGATATCCAGTTCCCCGATTGGAGTCTTGTAATTTCTTCCGATTATCCTGTAACCTTTGTCTTTGAGGAATTCAGCGGCGAGATCCTCACCCCTACTGCCAACCTGTTTCATTCGCTTCAAGTCTCCTTATGAGTTTTGGAATACCCTCTATGTCTTGGATTTCTTTCTGGCATAGTATCTTTATCAATTCCCTGAACGCCGAGAATTCTTCCCACTGCCCATTCAGGTGCCTGCATAGAGCTTTATTCAGGCTTTCTCCTTTTTCATCCCAGTCAATGAGTATTATCACACGGTGAAACTTCTCCGATATCTCTTCGCAAAAGTCATATATGCTCTGCCCGCTGTGAAGCATGAGTATCTCTCCCTGAAGCCCAAGCTCCCTGAGCGCAATTGCATCTCTCTTTCCTTCAACTATTACAGGGAAATCTTTGTTACGTTCGCAGAGGGTTTCAAATATCTCGCGCAGTCTTGACGCCCTTTCCATGTTGTCTGTTAACTGGCCGTTTCTCTGGATATTCATGATTCCGTACACCCTTTATTCATATTTTACCCTAAAAATCAATTGACAGGTAAAGCATAATTAAATTACTCTATCAATACACTTATGAAAGAAAAAATCTTAAAGGCATTTGAAGAAAGCATAAAGGTCAAAGAACAGTTCATAAAAGAGAACGTTGACGCTGTAATTGAGGTGTCAAAAGCAATAGCTGACACATTTAATGACGGCAAAAAACTTATTCTCTTTGGCAACGGCGGCAGTTCAACAGACGCCTCCCATATAGCCGCTGAATTTGTTAACAGATTCAAGATAGAAAGGCCGAGCCTTCCGGCAATCGCCCTTAATACTGACATGGCAGTCATTACTTCTATTGCAAATGATTATGATTATTCTGATGTGTTTGCAAGGCAGCTTAAGGCGCTCGGAGAAGAAGGCGACATTGTTATTGCCATAAGCACGAGCGGAGGCGCAGCAAATGTGCTTAAGGCGATGGACGTGGCAAGGAAGAAAAAATTAAAATCCATAGCATTCACCGGAGCCAAGGGAGAAAAATTCGCGGCAAAGGCCACATATGCATTTATTGTCCCCTCTGATAACACCCCGAGAATTCAGGAAACCCACATAACGCTTGGACATGTCCTCTGCCAGATGGTGGAGGAGATACTTTTTGAGGCGCCAAGAAAAAAATAAGTCAAGGATTATACTCGGCATTGATCCGGGTAGTATTGTCTGCGGCTATGGAATAATAAAGACAGTCCATCCCGAGCAGCTCGGGATAAACTCAAACACCGACACTGTCTATGTTGCATCGGGAAGAATAATGCTGCCTTCTAAACAGCCGCTGGATGTAAGGCTGAAAGAACTTTACGCCAACCTTGCTGACATTATAAGAGAATATTCCCCCCATGAGGTCGCCATCGAAAAGGTCTTTTTTGCAAAGAGCATAAAGGCTGCCCTTGTCCTCGGACAGGCAAGAGGCGCGGCGCTGGTTGCAGCAGCTTCCTCAGGGCTTCCTGTTTACGAGTACAGCGCGCTTGAGGTTAAGAAGGCAATCGTAGGATACGGAAGGGCAGAAAAACATCAGGTTCAGAGTATGGTCTCAAAAATACTGAATCTGAAAACCAAACTGTCTGCAGACAGCGCAGATGCGCTTGCGCTTGCATTGTGCCATCTAAATACAATGAAAATCTTAAAGTAAGATGAAAAATAATAGCCATTCAGAAAACAGGATTACAGACCTTCTGCCTGACATAAAGATATCGGTGGAACCGGAGGATTTAATCTGTTACGGCTTTGACGCATCCGGAATTGAAAGCCGTCCCTCGGCAGTTGCCTGGCCAAAAAACACAGAAGAAGTTGTCAGGGTGATGGGGTATGCCTTTGAAAATGAGATATCTGTCACGCCGAGAGGCGCAGGTACAGGCATGACAGGAGGCTCCATTCCATTGAACGGCGCTATTGTCTTAAGCCTTGAGAAGATGAATAAACTGGTAGAACTTGATACTAATAATCTCAATGTTGTTGTTGAGCCCGGAATTATAAACGGCAGGCTGCAGCGTGATATTGAGCATCTTGGTTTTTTCTATCCGCCTGATCCAGCGAGTATGAATTTCTGCACAATAGGGGGAAACGTGGCGAATAATGCCGGAGGCCCAAGGGCATTGAAGTACGGTGTCACAAGGGATTATGTGATGGAGATAGAGGCGGTGCTGCCTGACGGCAGTGTGATAACAACAGGGGTTAAAACAGCGAAAGGGGTTGTAGGCTATGACCTTACGAGATTACTCACAGGCTCGGAAGGCACTCTTGCTGTGATAACAAAGCTGCGTCTCAGGATTCTTCCTTTGCCGGAAGATGTCATCACTCTGCTTGCTATGTTTGATAACCTTGAGGCATCAGGTTCAGCAGTAGCAAAAATAACAGCATCAAAAATAATACCGAGGACTCTTGAGTTTATGGATGCAGGAACAATCGCTGCAGTAGAGAATTTCAAGCCTGTTGGAATCCCGAGAAACGTTGAGGCGCTTCTTCTAATTGAGCTGGACGGGCATCCGTCAGCAATAACAAAGCAGGCGGAAAGGATAATAGAGGTCTGCGAATCATTAAATGCGGATGTAAAGATGGCAGAGGATGATGCTGCACGTGATAAGCTCTGGGAGGCAAGGAGGTCAATATCGCCTGCGCTTTATCATATGAATCCGACAAAGATAAATGAAGATATTGTTGTGCCGAGAGATAAGATCCCTGACATATTAAAAAAGCTGAGAGGGCTTTCCGAAGAAAGCGGCATACAGATAGTGAATTTCGGACATGCAGGAGACGGTAATATCCATGTGAATATCATGGTTGATAAAAAAGACGCTGAAAAATACCAAAAGGTTGAGACTCTTGTAAGAGAGATATTTGAGGTAACCCTAAGCCTTGGAGGCACTATCTCAGGAGAGCACGGCATAGGAATTACAAAGGCTCCGTATCTCGGCATGGAGATAAAGAAACATGAGCTTGAGCTTATGAAAGGAATAAAAAACCTCTTTGACCCTAAAAATATCCTTAATCCCGGAAAGATTTTTATATAAGGATTAAAACTAATGAATGAACTGCACCGGATTAATCAAAATCCGGATTAGAAATGCTCTTTCGCTCCACTCCGGCAGGATAAGGCGAAGCAGTGGAGAATTGTGTCGGCTGTGTGCCGTCTTTAAAATATTCCTTTAAAGAGGTTGCGGTTTCTTCTTTTGATAGAAGCCCTGTTGATGGGTCAATCGGATACATCACAATACCCTCCGGCACAGAGAAATCAGAAAACTCTACGGTGTTTGACGCAGACTTCATGAAGTTAAGCCATATCGGTGATGCCGCCCTTGCTCCTGTTTCCTGAGAACCGAGAGGCCTCACATCGTCAAACCCCACCCATACAGACGCAGTGATCCCTGTTGTATATCCAACAAACCATGCATCCCTGTAATCATTTGTTGTGCCTGTTTTTCCTGCTGCAGGTTTGCCTAAAGCCTTTATCCTCCAGCCTGTTCCATAATTTATAACATCCTGCATCATTGATGTTATGAGAAACGCTGTCTGATTGCTTATTGCCTGTATTCCTTCGGGTTCATTGCTCTCAAGTATCTTTCCTTTTGAATCAGTGATGTATTTAACTGCAATGGGGGTCATTCTTACCCCATTGTTGGCAAATACGCTGTAGCCTGAGCAGAGTTCAAGCGGAGTGACACTAAGACTGCCAAGAGCAATGCTTAAGTTATGCGGTATATCGCCTTCAAGCCCGAGGTTCCTGGAGAATTTTATAACTTTATCAACTCCTACAGCGTCCACAAGTTTCACTGTTACCACATTCCTTGAATATGCAAGCGCCTCACGAAGCCTTGTAGGCCCGTAATGTTTGCGGTCATAGTTTTCAGGCGTCCAGTCACCCTTTGGCCCGCCTTTATATGTGACAGGCTCATCATTTATCATGGATGCAGGCGTAAATCCGTTATCCATTGCAGCAGCGTATATTATCGGTTTGAATGCAGAGCCGGGCTGGCGTTTTGCATGGATTGCGCGGTTAAATTCGCTCTTGGTGTAATCATAGCCTCCGATAATTGTCCTTATAAACCCTGTTCTCTGTTCAATTGCTACGACTGCGCCTTCAACTTCCGGTTCCTGCTCAAGGGCGAGGATAGCCTCTTTCCCTTTTGCGCCTTTAATCTTTACCTTAACAATATCCCCTGGTTTGAGTATCTTTGTTAAATTGAATCCTTTTATCGTTGTGGTTTTCTTTGTTTTTGAATCAAGAAGAGCGCTTGCCCACTGGGCATCGGCTATTGACAGCTTGCCGATAATTCCCCTTGCCTTAATAACAGCCTCAGTTTCGCTCACTTTAAGGACAAGCCCTGATGTTATGTCATCACCGCCTCCGATAGCAGCGCTGTGCACATCTTTGCTCCCCATCTCTTTTTTAACATCTATATCCTTTATATCCTTATGCTCTACAGGACCGCGCCATCCTCTTCTCTTGTCAAGCTCTCTGAGTCCTTCCTGAAGCGCTTTTTGAGCAGCAGCCTGCATTCCCCTGTCAAGCGTAGTATAAACCTTCAGTCCTCCCTTGTAGACAGTCTCTTCTCCGTACTTTTCCTCCAGATATTTCCTGACATATTCAATGAAGTAATTATTTGCCTCCATGCCCCTTCTCAGCGTTGAGAGATAAAGGGGCTGCTTTGCCGCTTTCTCCCTTTCAGACTTTTTGATATATCCTTCTTCCTCCATCCGCAAAAGTACTGTCTCCTGTCTTTCCTTTGATTTTGTGAGATTGTTATAAGGAGAATATGTGGAGGGCGCCTTTATAAGTGCAGATATCATTGCTGCCTCCGGCAGAGTCAGTTCTCCCACGGATTTCCCGAAATATACGCGTGATGCCATTTCAACACCATAGGCGCCATGGCCAAAATATATCTTGTTCAGGTAAAGCTCAAGTATCTCCTTTTTATCCAGATTCTTTTCCATCTTCATTGCAAGGGATACCTCCCTGATCTTTCTTTTAAATGTTTTCTCAGGGGTGAGGAATACAACCTTTGCGAGCTGCTGGGTTATTGTGCTGCCGCCTTCTTTAAGTCCGGCATGGAGAATGTCCTTTAAAACTGCCCTGCCGATTGCAATGTAATCTATGCCTTTATGCCTCCAGAATCTTGAATCCTCAACAGCTATCACTGCATCTATAAGGTGTTTTGGCATTCTGTTCAGAGGCACGAAAACGCCCTTTTCAACTTTGAGTTCTCCGATGAGTGTGTCATCATCAGCGTATATCTTTGTGCCTGACGTAGGCTTGTACTGTTTGAGTTCTGCGATGGAAGGAATTCCTTTTGCAAACGCAAAATACCCTCCGACAGATACGCCGGTTATTACTGAAATGATTAGAAGAAAAACAACAGCCCGTGCTTTCATATTTAAATTGATTATACCCCCGACGTAAAAGCGCTGTCAAAAACCCGGGGGCTGAGCAATCCTTATAGCTTCTTTCAAGTCAACAGCGCCCGAATAAATAGCCTTGCCTGTTATCACACCCCAGAGATTTTTAATCTCCTTCAAAGATATTATGTCTTTGATGGAAGACACGCCGCCGGATGCAATTATCGGTATGCTGACGGTTTCAACCATTTCTTTCATGGCAGGAATATTCGGGCCGGCAAGCATGCCGTCTCTTGATATATCAGTGTATATTATGCCCGCTACTCCGGCCTTTTCCATTTCCTGCGCAAGGTCTCTTGCATCAGTGCCCGTAACCTCAACCCAGCCTTTTACTGCGGCCTTGCCGTCTTTGGCATCAATGCCCGCAAGAATCCTGCCCGGATATTTACCGCAGGCATCTTTCAGAAGAGACGGCTTCTCTATCACTGCAGTACCGAGGATTATTCTGTTAATACCGATACTGATGAGGCCGTCTATTTTTTTTATATCCCTTATACCTCCGCCAACCTCTATGTCAATTGATACGGATTCCCTTATCTTTATTATTGCATCAAGATTTTTCTGGCTGCCTGTGAATGCGCCGTCAAGGTCAACAACATGAAGGAGTTTTGCCCCGCATTCCTCCCATCTCTTTGCTGTTGATGCAGGGTCATTGGAATATATTGTTACTGCATCTTCTTTTCCCTGAAGGAGTCTGACGCATTGTCCGTTTTTTAAATCTATTGCAGGAATAACAAACATAGATTAATATAACATAGGTTTGAATTTAAAAATTAAATGGCAAGGATGAAGGATTTATACAGGCAGATTAAGTCAGATGAGGCGGTCATTCCCGCAAAAGCGGGAATCCAGAGGGGGAATATAGATTCCTGCCGGAGTTTATCTCGTACTGTGATACGGGGCAGGAATGACAGATGGCGGAGTATTCTTGCGTTTTTAATTTTTAATTTTTATTTTTTTGTATACGCACCAATCGCTATGTCTTTCAATGTCCCCGAAAAATTTGAGTATGACCTTACATGGACAGGTATAAAAGCAGGCACAGCCACTCTTGAAATAACAAGAACAGGCAATGACGTAAAGATTATCTCTACGGCGCAGTCAGCTAAATGGGTTTCTGTTTTTTATACCGTTGACGACAGGGTAGAGAGCATTCTCGCAAAAAAATCCTCATTGATGTTTCTCGGAGAGCCTGTCAATTACAGGCTCAGGATAAGAGAAGGACGGCATAGAAGAGACAAAGAGGTAATTTTTAACTCCGGCAATAAAGTTACATATATAGACCATATCAATAATGAGAAGCATAGTTTTGATGTGCCTTCTCTTATATTTGACCCGCTGTCGAGCTTCTATTATCTCAGGACGCTGAAACTCGTTGTTGGAGAGCCGGTCTACGTAACCATGTTTGACAGCAAAAAAGTCTGGAATGTTGAAGTGCAGGTGCTCAGAAAGGAAAAGGTAACGCTTCCGACAGGCACAGTTGATACAATCTTGATTAAGCCGTTAATGAAATCAGAAGGAATATTTTATAAGAAAGGCGACATCTATATCTGGCTGACAGACGATGAGAAGCGGATACCTGTAAAACTCCAGACAAAAGTCGCCATAGGCTCTATCAATGCCCTATTGGTCGGAGGAAGGTATTGATACCAGTATCAATTGTAATCGTAACAAAAAATGAGGAGGCAAACATTGAGGCCGCTCTTGACAGCGTAAAGGATGCCGCTGAAATTGTTGTTATTGATTCATTCAGTTCGGACAGGACTGTTGAAATCTGCAGGAAATACACGGATAAAGTATTCCAGAAAGAGTGGGAAGGATATGCAAGGCAAAAACAGTCGGCGGTTGACCTTGCCGAAGGCCCGTGGGTTTTTATACTTGACGCTGACGAGCGATTTACGCCAGAACTGAAGGCAGAGGTTATAAATGCAATAAAAGAAGACAGCCATGACGGATTTTATGTCCCGAGGAAAAACTTTTTTATGGGCAGATGGATCAGGCACGGAGGATGGTGGCCTGATTATACATTAAGGCTGTTCAAAAAACATTCAGGCAAAGTTGAAGACAGAGAGGTGCATGAAAAGGTAGTTGTCAATGGGAGCGCAGCGTATCTTAAAAATCCACTTGTCCATTATACGTATAATTCTGTTTCCGATTATTTAAAACGGGTGGACATCTATTCCACGCTTGCAGCAAAGGAGCTTAAAAAGAATGGAGTCGCGCCTAATGTGCTGGACTTTCTTATTCGTCCACCGGTTACATTCATAAAGATGTTTTTTTTCAGATTCGGGTTTCTGGACGGCAGATTCGGATTGGTGCTTGCGATACTTTACAGCTATTACACTTTTCTGAAATATGCAAAGACATGGGGCATGAAATAGAAGATTTGCAGTTAAATATCTTCTGTGCAGACAGGGGTTAAATCCACTGAAGAGTTAAAAGTTGAAAGGGTAAAGTTAACAGTTTTTCTTTTGAACTCTTAACTTCTAACTCTTAATTATGCAGTCCTGCAGCCTGCGACAAGAGTCAGTTCAGGAGAATGCACCTTATACGGCAGCTTTTCTCCTGAATGAGAGAGAATCCCGCGCTTCATCTCAACAACAGACGGATTTTTACATCTGAATTTCTCAATCAGGAACTGAGCGGCAACTTCTGGTTTAATAATATCGCCGCAGGTAAAAATGTCCAGAGCCGCATAACCGTATTCGGGCCACGTGTGAATAGAAAGATGAGATTCAGCTATGACTACCATACCGCTTATTCCAAATGGACTGAATTCGTGGAAGGATACATCAATGATGGTTGCTTTGGCCTTTTTTGCCGCTGAGACCATTGCATCTCTTACCTTGTCGAGGCTTTTGAGAATTTCAGGATCACAATCCTTAAGCTCCACTAATAAATGTTTACCTAAAGCATGCAACCCTCTACCTCCATGTCAGATTTTAATCTAAAGAGCTTCATTGCTCTCTTAAGCTAAATAAATTACAGCAACATGAAATTTTTGTCAAGATTTTTTTGACCTTTAAATAAAAAAATTGTTTTCTAAAAATAATCTTAGGAAAATCACTGCTTCACTTTTATGTCTCATTACGATATATTATACATAATAATTAGACACTGTCATTGCGAAGCAATCCCAAGCAGAATTATTTCCGCCTCGGGCGGATCCGCTGGGGCGGACGCTTCGCTCTGGATGACAAATAGCAGTTTTTAGCCGATGGCTCGTAGAGGAGATGACATGCTTGATGCAAAGATTGTGAGAGAAAATACTCAAAGAGTTGAAGAGTCGCTCAGGAAGAGAAACTATGACCTCTCCATACTTGACAGGTTTCCGAAAATAGAAAATGAACGGAGAGAACTCCTCAGGCTCATAGAAGAAAAGAGAGAGCAGAGAAACAAAATCTCGCAGGAGATCGCGAAGTTAAAAAGAGAAAAGAAAGATGCGGGTTCAATCTTAGCAGAAGCAAAAAGCATATCTGACTTCATAACGGAAAAAGAAGATCGGCTGAAAGTTTTGGAAGAAGAAGCAAGGCAGGAGCTTTTGATTATTCCAAACATTCCTCACGAATCAGTCCCTAAAGGAAAAGACGAGGCAGAAAATGTTGAGATAAGAAAATGGGGCGCTCCGAGAGAATTTGACTTCCCTCCATTGAATCACTGGGACATCGCCGAGATGCACGGCATAATTGACTTTGAGCGCGCATCAAAGATTGCAGGCGCAAGATTTTCATTGATGAAAGGCATGGGCGCAAAACTTGAAAGGGCGCTGATGAATTTCATGCTTGACCTGAACACATCTAAAGGATACAAGGAGATATTGCCGCCGCTTCTTGTGAACCGCGAATCCATGACAGGCACAGGACAGCTTCCGAAATTTGAGATGGAACTTTTCAGGACAGCAGACCCTGAGTTTTATCTCATTCCGACCGCAGAGGTTCCTGTGACAAATATCCACAGAGAAGAAATTTTAAATGAGAGCGATCTGCCGATTTACTACACTGCATACACTCCATGCTTCAGGCGCGAGGCAGGCTCATACGGAAAAGACACAAGAGGATTGATAAGGCAGCATCAGTTCAATAAGGTTGAGATTGTAAAATTCGTGAAGCCTGAAGATTCATACAGTGAACTTGAGAAGCTTACCAATGATGCAGAGGACATCCTTCAAAGGCTCGGTCTGCCATACAGAGTAGTTGCCCTATGCACAGGAGACCTTGGTTTCTCGGCAGCAAAGACTTATGACATTGAGGTCTGGCTTCCGGGCCAGCAGAGATACAGGGAGATTTCTTCATGTTCCAATTTTGAGGACTTTCAGGCAAGAAGGGCAAATATCAGGTTTAAGCGTGAAGGAAAGAAGGGAACCGAGTTCGTGCATACACTCAACGGCTCTGCGCTTGCAATCGGCAGGACAGTTGTCGCAATTCTTGAAAACTTCCAGCAGAAAGACAGTAGCGTTGTGATTCCAGAGGCGCTGAGACAGTATATGGGGGTTGAGGTGATAAGGTAGAGCTTTGGATGCGGTTGTATTATTTTCTTCCTTCCAGAATCCTTTCGGTCTGCTCTATTATCTCTGCTGCTGTTGCCGCATCTTTCAAAATAGCTCCCTTTTTTGCATCTACGCTTATCTTCGTTGACTTGTGTGTAATCCTTTCGAGCTCTATATAAATCTTCAATTCAGCGGTTGTTGCTGAAATCTCTACAAATTTCAAGCGATAACCTTAGGAAAAAGCGAAGAATGCAAAAAAAACTTTGGAGGCGGCGAGCGGATTTGAACCGCTGCATAAAGGTTTTGCAGACCTCCCCCTTAGCCACTTGGGTACGCCGCCATTCAAAAGTAGAAAATAAAAAGTGAGAAGTTAGAAGTAAAAACCAAATTAAAATTTACTTCCTACTTCCCAGTTCCTACTTCTTACTTAGTTTATCACTGGAGCGGGAAACGGGGCTCGAACCCGCGACCCCAACCTTGGCAAGGTTGTGCTCTACCACTGAGCTATTCCCGCATAAAAAGAGAAGTTAAGAATTATAAGTTTAAAGTTAAAAATTGAAAACGAAAAATTAAAGATTTAAAAACTCTTAACTCTCAACTCTTAACTTCTAATTTCTAACTCTTAACTCGCTTTTGAGTTATACTATCAAGAATAATGAAAAAAGGACTTGTTTGTCAATATGCTGTATCCTGACCTTAAGGAGTTTAAGTCTCTATGCGAAAAGGGAAATCTCATCCCTGTCTATAGGGAAATCCTTGCTGATTTTGACACTCCTGTTTCTGCATTTTTAAAGATCGGCAAAAGCCCTTCTTTCCTGCTTGAGAGTGTTGTCGGAGGAGAGAAATGGGCAAGATATTCCTTCCTCGGAACAAATCCATCAAAGGTTATAAAGGGGCGGGGAAAGAAGATAGAGATAAGAGAAAGAGGCAAGAAGCCTGTTGTATTTGAGGCAGATGACCCTGTGGATGTGCTTAAAAAAGAGATAGCTCTTTACAAGCCTGTTGATGTTCCGGGGCTTCCGAGATTTTCAGGAGGTCTTGTCGGATATATGGGATACGACATGGTCAGGTTTTTTGAGCGAGTCCCTGACAGCAAGAAACCCGGCATTGATCTGCCTGATATGTTCTTTATGCTTGCTGACACGATGCTCATATTTGACAGCCTTAAGCAGAAGATAAAGATTGTCTCTAATGTGCATGTAGACGGGAAAAGCCCTGCAAAGGCGTATAAAGAGGCTGTGGAAAAAGTAGATGCGATAACAGAGAAGTTAAAAAGTTCAAAGTTGAAAGTGAAAAATTTAAAGTTTAAAAACCGGAAATCAAGCAACAAATTCACATCAAGCTTTAAGACAAGAGGGGCTTTTGAGGAGGCTGTGCTTAAGTCAAAAGAATACATTGCAGCAGGAGACATATTTCAGGTTGTGCTCTCGCAGAGGTTTGAGAGAAAATCTGATGTTGACCCGTTTGATGTTTACCGTGCGCTGCGTGTGATTA
Organism: Thermodesulfovibrionales bacterium; assembly: GCA_049302185.1. Taxonomy (GTDB): domain Bacteria; phylum Nitrospirota; class Thermodesulfovibrionia; order Thermodesulfovibrionales; family UBA1546; genus UBA1546. The sequence continues at coordinate 105,791 of JBAQLV010000012.1, forward strand.
ATCCGTCTCCTTATATGTATTACATTGACACAGGAGACACAGAGATTGTCGGCTCATCTCCTGAGATACTTGTCAGGGTTGAGGATAAGAAGATTGTCCTGAGGCCTATTGCAGGCACAAGGGAGAGAGGCGAAACAGAGGCAGAGGATAAAACGCTTGAAGAAGAACTCAAGAAAGACCCTAAAGAGATGGCAGAGCATATAATGCTTGTTGACCTCGGAAGGAATGATGTCGGCAGGGTTGCCGAGAAAGGCTCTGTTGAGGTTACAGAATTGATGGCTGTTGAAAGATACAGCCATGTGATGCATATGGTGTCTAATGTTGAGGGAAATCTTGCTAACGGGCTTGATGCGTTTGATGTGCTTCGGGCATGTTTTCCGGCAGGAACAGTGACAGGCGCTCCGAAGGTTCGGGCAATGGAGATTATAGATGAACTTGAGCCGATAAAGAGAGGACCCTATGCAGGCGCTGTGGGATATTTCAGCTATTCAGGGAACATGGATACATGTATCACTATAAGAACGCTTATAATAAAAGACGGGAAGGTTTATGTTCAGGCAGGCGCAGGGATTGTAGCTGATTCAGTGCCTGAGAGGGAATACACAGAGACAGTGAATAAGGCAATGGGGATGATGAAGGCAGTGGAGATGGCGGAGAGAGGGCTGGGTTAAGGTATGCATATTAAAGCAGGATATAATATCTTCGCTCATTCTCGTCCCGATAAATCGGGACTCCGAGGTATCCCGAAAGCTTTCGGGATAAAACCGCTCAAATATCATATCCTGCTTTCACCAAGAGGAAGTTTATGCTTTTGATGATAGACAACTATGATTCTTTTACTTATAACCTCGTCCAGCATCTCGGGGAAATCGGAGAGGATATAAAGGTGTTCAGGAATGACAGGGTTACGATAAAAGATATTGAAGAGTTAAGGCCTGAAAGGATTGTCATTTCTCCGGGACCCTGCACACCTAAAGAGGCAGGGGTTTCTGTTGATGTCATAAAATACTTTGCAGGCAAGATTCCTATTCTCGGTGTGTGCTTGGGACATCAGGCAATCGGAGCTGCATTTGGCGGAGACATAATAAGGGCGCCGAGACTCATGCACGGGAAAACGTCCATGATATACCACGACGGAAAGACAATATATGAAGGACTGCCGAATCCATTTGAGGCAACAAGATACCACTCGCTTATTATTAAGAAAGAAACCTTGCCTTCCTGTCTTGAGATTACTGCATGGACTGATCAGGATGAGATAATGGGAGTGAGGCATAAGGAGTTTATAGTGGAAGGGGTGCAGTTTCATCCTGAGTCAATACTTACAAAAGTCGGGAAAACTCTTCTTAAGAACTTTCTGAAACTGCGACTATAAAAATTCGGAGGAGAGATGGATATTAAGGCTTATATTCTGAAAAAGGCGAAGGCAGCTAAAGAGGGCGCAAGGGCGCTTGCAAGGGCATCCTCTAAAGAAAAGAACAATGCACTTTTAAAGATGGCAGATGCGCTTAAAAAACGCAGCGCAGAACTTATAAAGGAAAACAAGAAAGACATTGCCTTTGCAGAGAAGAAAGGGCTTTCAAAGGCGATGATAGACAGGCTTGTCCTGAATGGCAAGCGCATAAATGAGATGGCGCAGGGATTGATTGAGGTTGCAGCGCTTCCTGACCCTGTTGGGGAAGTGATAAAGATGTGGCAGAGGCCAAATGGAATGGTTGTCGGAAAGATGCGCGTGCCTATCGGAGTTATCGGAATCATCTATGAATCAAGGCCTAATGTAACGGCAGATGCGACAAGCCTCTGCCTTAAGGCAGGAAATGCGGTTATTCTCCGAGGAGGCTCTGAGGCAATAAACTCCAATAAGGCGATTGTGAAGATACTGAGGGATGCGGCAAAGAGCAAAGGGCTTAATGAGGATGCAATAACATTCATTGACATACCTGAAAGAGAAGCAGTTATGGAGATGCTTAAGCTTGAGGGGATTATCGACCTCATAATCCCGCGCGGGGGCGAAGGGCTGATAAGAACAGTCACGGCAAATTCAAGAATCCCTGTTCTAAAGCATTACAAGGGAATATGCCATATATTTGTTGACAGGGACGCTGACCTTAAAATGGCTGAGGATATATGCTTTAATGCAAAAGTCCAGAGACCCGGCACTTGCAATGCAATGGAGACAATGCTCATTGACAAAAAGGTTGCAAAGGCATTCCTCCCTTCAATGATTAAGAGGTTTAAAGCGGCAAAGGTAGCACTTAAGGGATGTCCTGAGACAAGGAAGATAGACAGGTCAATCGCTTCTGTGAAAGAAAAAGATTTTTATATGGAGTATCTTGACCTTATCCTCAATGTGAAGGTAGTCAATGATATTGATGAGGCAATGGAGCATATCGCAAAATACAGCTCTGCTCATTCTGACGCTATTGTTACAGAGAATTACGAGAAGGCGATGCGCTTTCTGCGTGAGGTTGATTCATCCGCTGTTTTTGTTAATGCATCCACAAGATTGAATGACGGTTATCAGTTCGGCCTCGGCGCTGAGATCGGCATATCAACTGACAAGATTCATGCAAGGGGGCCGATGGGGCTTGAGGAACTCACATGCACGAAGTTTATAGTGCTTGGAGACGGACAGATTAGGGAGTAGGTGAAGCTTTTAAGAATAGACTTCAATGAAATTCAGAAGGCAATGGAGGATGTGTCGCGGGATGCATTTGACTACTTTCTTGACCTTGAGACAGGCAGTGTTGTAACAATCTCGCAGGAGATGCTCGAAAAGGCAAAGGATGCATTCTACAAAGGTGATGAACTTTTGGATGCAGAGCATCTTGAAGAATATGAAATGCCTGATTGGATGGAAGAGGAGATAGAGACGGCATTAAGGGTTTTTTCATCTGAAAAAGGAAGATATGTCAGGATTCCCGAAAGGGAATCCGAGAAAGCATATATTCTCATGAAAAAATTTACTGAAGGCGTAGAAGAACTTCATCCGCACGATGAGTTATCCAATGCCCTTAACAGCCATAATGCCTTCAGCAGATTTAAAAAAACACTTGCTGACTATCCAGAGTATAGGGAAAGGTGGTTTGCGCTGAATGCAGGCGCAATGAAAAAGACAATAACAGAATGGCTTGAAAAAATAGGCATAAAACCGGAGCAAAGGTATTATTGAGTATAGGACACTCCGCTTACCACTGATAAAAAAATCTCCCTGTGCCACTTCTGGATGGATTTCATAATTTGACAAGTCACATAAATATGTGAAAAAATTGAAAGGAGGCCACGATGGAAAAACAGAATGTAACATTATCGCTGCCCAAAGACTTATTAAAAAAGGCGAAGACCATAGCTGTGATGGAGGACAGTTCATTGAGCGATCTCTTGCGTGAAACCCTTGCAGAGAAGGTGAAAGAGAAAACAGGATACCAAAGGGCAAAGGACAGACAGATTGCGCTTATGGAGAAAGGCTTTAATCTCGGGACAAAAGGGAAAGCTGTTTCAAGGGAAGAACTCCATGAAGTATTCAACTCTTCAGTCTATTAATTCGGAGAATACTTACCCTTTATCTTTACCCAGTGCTGCAAATAAAATTGACGATGTCCCAAAAATTGTTGAAGTAGGAAGCGACCTCGATTAAAATATTTTATCCAAAAACAAAATCTAAAGGAGGTCGCTTCTATGGGTAAAGGCAACGGCAGAGCAGATGAGGGAGTTCATGGAGAGGGAGCTTTCGGGATTGGAGCTTTGTGCAATATTTATAGACGGCATAGAGTTCAAGAAGCAGATGCTTGCGTAAGCTTCCCCATTAGGTAGACAGTTGTAAAATAGAGTTCCCAGCATTTTGCTCCATGTATTCAGCCGGTGTCAAGTCCCCTAATGC